>JBHIXF010000060.1:0-38297 GCA_041984925.1 Comamonas sp. | reverse complement strand
TGCGATTCCACGCCGTTGGCGGCGTCGATGACCATCAGCGCCGAGTCCACGGCCGTGAGCACGCGGTAGGTGTCTTCCGAGAAGTCCTTGTGGCCGGGGGTGTCCAGCAGGTTGACCACGTGGTCGCGGTAGCTCATCTGCATGACCGAGCTGGCCACCGAGATGCCGCGCTGCTTTTCGATTTCCATCCAGTCCGACGTGGCGTGGCGGCTGGCCTTGCGGCCCTTGACGGCGCCGGCGATCTGGATGGCGCCCGAGAACAGCAGCAGCTTTTCGGTCAGCGTGGTCTTGCCCGCGTCCGGGTGGGAAATGATGGCAAAGGTCCGGCGGCGCCGGGTTTCAGAGGCGTATGACACAGTTGTTCGAGGGCGCAAAGGCTGGGCGGGGCAGCCGGGAAAAGGTGGCAGGGCGGAGTTCGCCGTCGCGGGCGGCCGCCAGCGCCAGTCAGGCACAGGCCGCGAATGGCCGGCATTTTACTTTCGCGCGGCCCGGTCCGTGCGCGGCGGGCAGAGCATCCCGCATGGCGCGATGCGCTTCTTGATGCCGTCTTGATGCGCCGCCCGCCAATCTCAACCCGCCCTTGACGGGCGTGTCCCTAGAGTAGGTCCATCGAAACAACGGGTGCCGACGCGGCACCGATGCGGGAGCGATCCCTATGACCTTTTCCGAACTCACCGGCTGGCTGGGCGCCCTGGGCGCGCTGGCCGTTTTCGTCTACCTGGGCTATGCGCTGCTGCGCCCCGAGCAGTTCTGAGGTGGCCGGCATGCAAGACCTGATCTTCATCGCCCTGGGCCTGGGCTGCTTCGCGGGCCTGATGGCCTTCGTGGCGGCGCTGGGCCGCGTGTGATTGCGCAAAGGAGACTGCCATGTGGTTACCCTGGCTGGAATTTGCGCTGATGCTGCTGGTGATGACGGCGCTGGCCGTGCCCATGGGGCAATGGCTGGCGCGCTGCTTCACGAGCGAGCACCACGCCTGGATGGAGCGGCTGAGCCTGCGCGCCCTGGGCGTGGATGCGTCCGAGCGCATGGGGTGGCAGCGCTACGGCGCGGCGCTGCTGCTGTCCAACGGCGCCATGCTGCTGCTGGGCTATGCGCTGCTGCGCCTGCAGGGCTGGATGCCGCTCAACGCGCTGGGCAATGCGGCGCAGTCGCCGGACCTGGCCTTCAACACGGCCGTGTCCTTCGTGACCAATACCAACTGGCAGGCGTACTCGGGCGAGAACAGCCTGTCCAACGCCACGCAGATGGTGGCCATCACCTTCATGATGTTCGCGGGCGCGACCACCGGCGTGGTGGCCGCTGCCGGCTTCATCCGCGGCCTGGCGCGCGCCAGCGCCTCGGACCTGGGCAACTACTGGGTGGACTATGTGCGCGTGCTGTGGCGCGTGATGCTGCCGCTGAGCTTCGTGGTGGCCCTGGTCTATGTGTGGCAGGGCGTGCCGCAGACGCTGGACGGCCAGGCCTGGGCGACGACGCTGGAGGGCGCGCGCCAGCAGATCCTGACGGGCCCCGTGGCCAGCCTGGAGAGCATCAAGCACATCGGCACGAACGGCGGGGGCTTCTTCGGCATGAACGCGGCCCATCCGTTCGAGAATCCGACGCCGCTGACCAATGCGATCCATATCCTGTCCATGCTGCTGATCCCGTCGGCGCTGACCTATGCCTTCGGCTCCATGCTGCTGCGCCGGCGCCAGGGCTGGGTGCTGTTCGGCGCCTGCCTGGTGATGTTCGCGGGCTTTCTCGCGCTGGCGTTCACGGCCGAGCAGGCCGGCAATCCGCTGCTCACGGCCGCGGGCGCCGACCAGCAGGCCGGCGCGGCGCAGCCGGGCGGCAACATGGAGGGCAAGGAGCTGCGCTTCGGCATTGCCGACACGGCGCTGTTCGTGGCCACGACCACGGCCGCGACCACGGGCTCGGTCAATGCCATGCATGATTCGCTGACGCCGCTGGGCGGGCTGGTGCCGCTGGCGCAGATGATGATCAACTGCGTGTTCGGCGGTGACGGCGTGGGCCTGATCAACCTGTTGCAGTACGCCATCCTCACGGTGTTCCTGGCGGGCATGATGATCGGCCGCACGCCCGAGTTCCTGGGCAAGAAGATCGAGGCGCGCGAGATCAAGCTGGTGATGCTGGCCGTGATGGCGCACCCCATCTCCATCCTGGGCTTCACGGCGCTGGCCGCCGTGTGGCCGGACACCGTGGCCAGCCTGGCCAATCGCGGGCCGCATGGCTTCTCCGAGGTGCTCTACGCCTATGCCTCGGGCACGGCCAACAACGGCTCGGCCTTCGCCGGCCTGAACGCGAACACGCCGTTCTTCAACACCACCATCGGCCTGGCCATGCTGGCGGGGCGCTACCTGACGCTGCTGCCCATGCTGGCCCTGGCCGGCAGCCTGGCGGCCAAGCCCACGGTGCCCGCGGGCCCCGGCACCTTCCCGACGGCCACGCCGCTGTTCATGGGGCTGCTGGTCTTCGTCGTGGTCGTGGTCGGCGGGCTGACCTTCCTGCCCTCGCTGGCCCTGGGGCCCGTGGTCGAGCAGCTGCAGATGCTGTCGGGCCAGGTCTATCGCTGAGTTCACTTCCTTCCCATGCCTGCGCTTGCCCGGGTCACCGGGCAGCGCGGCGGAGGTTACAGACATGAATGTTCATACAAGCACGGCCGGCCGCCTCGTGGCCGGCACACAGGAAAACACCCGGTGGCCCGCGCTGCTGGGCCCCAGCGTGCGCTGCGCGCTGTTCGTCGCCCTGGTCACGGGGCTGGCCTATCCGCTGGTGACCACGCTCGTGGCCCAGGCCGCGTTTCCCAAGGCCGCCAATGGCAGCCTGGTGGTGCGCCAGGGCCAGGTCGTGGGCTCGGCCCTGCTGGGGCAGGCGTTCGCCTCGCCGCGCTATTTCCAGGGCCGGCCCAGCGCCACCTCGGCGCCCGACCCCGACAAGGCCGATGCCACGGTGGCATCGCCCTACAACGCCGCGCTGTCGGCCGCCACCAACCAGGGTGCGACCAACGCGGCGCTGGTGGACAGCGTGGCCGAGCGCGTGGCCGCCTACCGCGCGCTCAACGGCCTTGCGGCCGATGCCGCCGTGCCGGTGGATGCGGTCACGGCCTCGGCCTCGGGGCTGGATCCGCACATCTCGGTGGCCAACGCCGAGCTTCAACTGCCGCGCGTGGCGCGTGAGCGCCAATTGCCCGCGGCCCGGGTGCAGGCACTGCTGCGCCAGCAGATCGAGCCCCGCGTGCTGGGCCTGCTGGGCGAGCCGCGCGTGAATGTGCTGCGGCTGAACCTGGCGCTGGACGAGCTGTCGGCCGCCACGGCGCAGCCCGCCGCCAGCGCCGTGAAGGAGTAAGCCATGTCACGCAGAACTTCCCTGTCGCTGTTCGACCCCGCCCTGGTGCGCCAGGCCCTGCGCGATGCCTTGTACAAGCTCGCGCCAAGCGCCCAGTGGCGCAATCCGGTGATGTTCGTGGTCTATCTGGGCGCCATCTTCACCAGCCTGCTGTGGGCCCAGGCCCTGGCGGGTGAGGGCGAGGCGCCTGCGGGCTTCATCCTGGCCATCGCGCTGTGGCTGTGGTTCACCGTGCTGTTCGCCAATTTCGCGGAGGCCCTGGCCGAGGGGCGCAGCCGCGCCCAGGCCGCCAGCCTGCGCAGCATGAAGCGCAGCACCCTGGCCAAGAAGCTGGAGCAGCCCAGCTGCCAGAGCCGCTGGCACCCCGTGGGCGCCGAGGACCTGCGCTCGGGCATGTGGGTGCTGGTCGAGGCGGGCGACACCGTCCCGCTGGACGGCACGGTCATCGAGGGCGTGGCCTCGGTCGACGAGAGCGCCATCACGGGCGAATCGGCCCCGGTGATCCGCGAGGCCGGCGGCGACTTCTCGTCGGTGACGGGCGGCACGCGGGTGCTGTCGGACTGGCTGGTGGTACAGGTCACGGTCAACCCCGGCGAATCCTTCCTGGACCGCATGATCTCCATGGTGGAGTCGGCCCGCCGCAGCAAGACGCCCAACGAGCTGGCGCTGACCATTTTGCTGGTCGGGCTGACGCTGCTGTTCCTGCTGGTCATCGTGACGCTGCGGCCTTACTCGTCCTTCGCCGTGGCGCTGACGGGCAGCGGCCAGGTCGTGGGACTGACCGTGCTGGTGGCCCTGCTGGTGTGCCTGATTCCGACCACCATTGGCGGCCTGCTGTCGGCCATCGGCGTGGCGGGCATGAGCCGCATGATGCAGGCCAACGTGATCGCCACCTCGGGCCGCGCCGTGGAGGCGGCCGGCGACGTGGACGTGCTGCTGCTGGACAAGACCGGCACCATCACGCTGGGCAACCGCCAGGCCAGCGAATTCCTGCCCGCGCCCGGCGTGACGGCCGCGCAGCTGGTCGATGCGGCCCAGTTGGCCTCGCTGGCCGACGAGACGCCCGAGGGCCGCAGCGTGGTCGTGCTGGCCAAGGAAATGCACGGCCTGCGCGAGCGCGACCTGGCGGCCCTGCACGCGGTCTTCGTGCCCTTCACGGCCCAGACGCGCATGAGCGGCGTGGACATGCCCCAGCCCGACGGTGGCACGCGCAGCCTGCGCAAGGGGGCCGCCGACGCCGTGCGCCGCCATGTCGAGGCCCTGGGTGGCCAGTTCCCGGCCGCCATGCTCAAGGTGGTCGAGGAAGTGTCCCGGCGCGGCAGCACGCCGCTGGTCGTGGCCGACGGCGCCCGCGTGCTGGGCGTGATCGAGCTCAAGGACGTGGTCAAGCACGGCATCCGCGAGCGCTTCGCCGAGCTGCGCCGCATGGGCATCAAGACCGTGATGATCACGGGCGACAACCCGCTGACGGCAGCCGCCATTGCCGCCGAGGCCGGCGTGGACGACTACCTGGCCGAGGCCACGCCCGAGGACAAGCTGCGCCTGATCCGCGAGCACCAGGCGGCCGGCCGGCTGGTGGCCATGACCGGCGACGGCACCAACGATGCGCCCGCCCTGGCCCAGGCCGACGTGGCCGTGGCCATGAACAGCGGCACCCAGGCGGCCAAGGAGGCCGGCAACATGGTGGACCTGGACAGCAACCCCACCAAGCTCATCGAGGTGGTGGAGACCGGCAAGCAGATGCTGATGACGCGCGGCGCGCTGACCACCTTCAGCGTGGCCAACGACGTGGCCAAGTACTTCGCCATCATCCCGGCCGCCTTCGTGGGCACCTATCCGCAACTGGCCGCGCTCAACGTCATGGGGCTGGCCAGTCCCGGGTCGGCCATCCTCAGCGCCGTGATCTTCAACGCGCTGATCATCATCGTGCTGATCCCGCTGGCCCTGCGCGGCGTGCCCTACCGGGCCGTGGGCGCCGCCGCGCTGCTGCGCCGCAACCTGCTGATCTATGGCCTGGGCGGACTGGTCGTGCCCTTCATCGGCATCAAGCTGATCGACATGCTGCTGGTGGCCCTGGGCCTGGCCTGATCCTTTGCCCGGGGTACCCGCCCGGCCCGGGCGGGCCCCGCCTCTTCGAACCCGAAAACAAGATGACATCCGCAATCGCCTCTTCCTTCCTGTCCCGTTGTTCCCTGGCCGCGCTGCTGTCGCTGGCGGGCGCCTCCTGCCATGCGCAGGCCGAGACTTCCCCGGTCCATTCCTCCACCGTCCTGCCCCAGGAGTCCCAAGTGCCCGGGGAGGCGCCGCAGTCTTCCGCGCAGGCCTACAGCCTCACCGGCAGCGTGGCGCTGCTCAGCGACTACCGCTTTCGCGGCATCTCGCAAAGCTGGCTGGGGCCGGCGCTGCAGGGCGGGCTGGAGCTGTCGCTGCCGCGCGGCGGCTATCTGGGCCTGTCCGGTTCCAGCGTTTCACGGCACAGCTATCTCGGCGGACGGGCGCTGGAACTGGACCTGTACGGTGGCTGGCGCACCGAACTGGCGCCGGGCTGGACCGGCGACATCGGCCTGCTGCACTACAACTACCCGGGTGCGCGCATTCCGCGGGCGGACGGTCCCGCCGTCCGCTACGACACGACCGAGGCCTACCTGGGCCTGGGCCACGGGGGATTCAGCGCCCGATGGTCGCTGGCCCTGACGCCGTATTTCGGGCTGCGCGACAGCACGGCGGGCGTGGCCTTCGCCGAGCCGCTGGCCGCGCGCGGCAGCTCGCGCGGCAGCAGCTACCTGGACCTCAACTACCAGCACCCGCTGGGCGGCTGGGCCACGCTGGGCCTGCACGCCGGCTACACCGACGTGCGCAACTACGGCGAACTGTCGTACGCCGACTGGCGCGTCTCGCTGGCCCGCAGCTGGGGGCCCTGGACCGCCACGCTGGCCTGGGCCGCGACCTCGGCCGATGCGCGCTACTACCGCGCGGCCAACGCCGCAGGGCAGATGCAGAGCCTGGGCCGCGGCGGCTGGGTGCTGTCGCTGTCGGCCGCGTTCTGAAGCGTGCCCGGGCCCCTGTTCTGGTGCTAGTCTGAAGCCATGCCGATTCCCGCCCCTTCCGAGCCGCCTGTCCCTGGCGCGGCCCGTCCTGATCCGGATGCCCTGGTCGCGCGCCTGCGCCAGGAGCAGGCGCAGGCGCTGCGCGGCAAGCTGCGCATCTACTTCGGGTCGAACGCCGGTGTCGGCAAGACCTATGCCATGCTGGCCGCCGCGCAGCGTGAACGCCATGCGGGCCGCGAGGTGCTGGTGGGACTCGTGGAAACCCATGGCCGCAAGGAGACGGCGCAGCAGCTGCATGGCCTGGAGCAACTGCCCCTGCGCGAGCTGCCGCACCAGGGGCGGGTGCTGCGCGAGTTCGACCTCGATGCCGCGCTGGCCCGCCATCCGCGCGTGCTGCTGCTGGACGAGCTGGCGCACAGCAACGCGCCGGGCTCGCGCCATCCCAAGCGCTGGCAGGACGTGCAGGAGCTGCTGGACGCGGGCATCGATGTCTGGACCACGCTCAACGTCCAGCACCTGGAAAGCCTGAACGACGTGGTCGGCGGCATCGTCGGCATCACGGTGCGCGAGACCGTGCCCGACCAGGTCTTCGACGATGCCGACGAGGTCATCATCGTCGACATCTCGCCCGACGAGCTGCTGCGCCGCCTCAAGGACGGCAAGGTCTACATGCTGGAGCAGGCCGAGCGGGCCTCGCGCAACTTCTTTCGGCGCGGCAACCTGCTGGCGCTGCGCGAGCTGGCGCTGCGGCGCACGGCCGACCGCGTGGACGAGGACATGCGCGACTACCGGCGCGAGCGCTCCATCGGCGCCGTATGGCCGGCGCGCGAGCGCCTGCTGGTGGCCGTGGCCGGCAGTCCCGGCGATGCCGCCCTGGTGCGCCAGGTGGCGCGCATGGCCCGCCGCCTCGATGCCGACTGGATGGTGGTCTACGTGGATGCGCCCGCGCGCCAGCACCGCCCGCGCAGCGCCCAGGCCGCCGTGCTGCGCACCCTGGCTCTGGCCGCGCGCCTGGGCGCGGAGACGGCCACCCTGCCCGGCAACGACGTGGCCGAGGCGCTGGTGGCCTTCGCGCGCGAGCGCAACGCCAGCCGCCTCGTGCTGGCCCAGTCGCCGCGCTCGCCGTGGTCGCCCTGGCGCTGGTGGTCGCGCTCCATGCCCGAGCGCATCGCGCGGCTGCATCCCGACATCGACGTGCTGGTGCTCTCCGGCGGCCTGCGGCCGGGCCAGGGCACGGCCGCCGAAGAGCCGGCCCCGCCGCCGCGCGCCCGCCCCTGGCCCTGGAAGGGCTACGCGGGCGTGACGCTGGCCTGCCTGGCCGCCACCTTGCTGGCCGAGCAGTTGCTGCGCGTCTTCGATCCGGCCAACGTGGTCATGCTGTTCCTGCTGATCGTGGTGCTGTCCTCGCTGCGCTGGGGGCGCGGGCCCGGTGCCTGGGCGGCCCTGCTGTCGGTGCTGTGCTTCGACTATTTCTTCGTGCCGCCGCGCGGCTCCTTCCATGTCAATGACACGCAGTACCTGTTCACCTTCGTGCTGATGCTGGGCGTGGCCCTGGTCTGCGGCCAGCTCATGGCGCGGCTGCGCCACGAGGCGCGCGTGGCGGCCGAGCGCGAGCGGCGCGCGGGCGCCCTGGCGCGGCTGGCGCGCGACCTGTCGGGCGCGCTCACGCAGGAGCAGGTGGCCGACATCGCGCTGCGCACGGTGTCGGGCGTGTTCGAGGCCCAGGCCGGGCTGCTGCTGCCCGATGACAGCGAGCGCCTGCGCCGCGTGGAGGGCAGTGCCTGCGCCATGGACGAAAGCATTGCGCGCTGGTGCATGGACCACGGCCAGCCGGCCGGCCAGGGCACGGACACGCTGGCGGCCGCCCCCGCGCGCTATGTGCCCCTGGCCGCGCCTGTGCGCATGCGCGGCGTGCTGGTGCTGCAGCTGCGCCAGCCCCGGCGCCTGGAGGTGCCCGAGGAGCAGCGGCTGCTCGACGCCTGCGCCAGCCAGGTGGCGCTGGCGCTGGAGCGCCAGCATTTCGTGGCCGTGGCCCAGCAGACCCAGGTCGCCATGGAGGGCGAGCGCATGCGCAACACGCTGCTGTCGGCCGTCTCGCACGACCTGCGCACGCCGCTGACCACCATCCTGGGCGCGGCCGAGGCCGCCCGGCGCCATGTGCCGCCCGGGGACGCGGCCGACATGCTGGAGCAGGTGCGCACCCAGGCCCAGGCCATGCAGCGCCTGGTCGAGAACCTGCTGGACATGGCGCGGCTGCAGCAAGGCGGCGTGCACCTGCAGCGCGAATGGCTGCCGCTGGACGAAATCGTGGGCAGCGCGCTGCGCCAGATGCGCGCGCGCCTGCAGCGGCATCCGGTCGGCACCGACCTGCCCGCCGATCTGCCGCTGCTGCATGTGGACCCCGTACTCATGGAGCGCGTGCTGGTCAACCTGCTGGACAACGCCGCCAAGTACACGCCGCCGGGCACGCCGCTGGCCATCGGTGCGCGCGAAGTGGACGGCGAGCTGCAGGTGCAGGTGCGGGATGCGGGCCCGGGGCTGCCGGCGCACCTGCCGGCCCAGGCCCTGTTCGAGCCCTTCACGCGCGGCACGGCCGAGTCCACGGTCTCGGGCATCGGCCTGGGCCTGTCCCTGGTGCGCAGCATCGTGCAGGCCCATGGCGGCCGCATCGAGGCCGCCGCCGCGCAGCCGGGGCCGGGCACGGTGATCACGCTGCATCTGCCCGTGCCCGAGCAGCCCGCGCTCGATTAGAGTCGCTGCCATGAGCACGCCCACCCACCGCATCCTGATGATCGAGGACGACCCCGGCATCCGCCGCTTCGTGCGCCTGGTGCTGGAGGACGAGGGCTGGCAGGTCTTCGAGGCCGACAGCGCGCGCCGCGGACTCATCGAGGCCGCCAGCCGCCAGCCCGACCTGGTCATCCTGGACCTGGGCCTGCCCGACGCCGACGGCAAGCAGGTCCTCACCGAGCTGCGCGGCTGGTCGTCCGTGCCCGTGCTGGTGCTGTCCGCGCGCGAGCGCGAGGACGAGAAGGTGGCGGCGCTGGACGCCGGCGCCGACGACTACCTGGTCAAGCCCTTCGGCGTGCCCGAGCTGCTGGCCCGGCTGCGCGTGATGCTGCGCAGGCGCCAGCAGGTGGCGGGCGCCGGCGCGGCCGCGCCGTCCAGCCAGGTGCGGTTCGGGCAGGTGCAGGTGGACCTGGCCACGCACGATGTGCGGCGCGCGGGCCAGGCCGTGCACCTCACGCCCATCGAGTTTCGCCTGCTGGCGGCGCTGATCGCGGCCCAGGGCCGGGTGCTCACCCATCGCCAGCTGCTGATGCAGGTCTGGGGGCCGGAGTACCTGAACCGGGCCCACTACCTGCGCGTGCACATGGCCAATCTGCGCCAGAAGATCGAGGACGAGCCGGCCCAGCCGCGCCATCTGGTGACGGAGCTGCAGGTGGGCTACCGGCTTGTGGGCCTGGGCGGCGAGGCCGTTGCGGGATCGGTATAATCGGCGCCTCTCCGAGGAGCGTTGCAGCAGGCCCATTCACCAGATGCGGTCTGCGAGGCTCGGAAGAATCCAGTAGCTTTCGCAAAACAGGTCGATGCGTACCGAGTGCCCCGAGACGGCGGCAGTCCGGCATCCTCGTTTGCGAAAGCGTACCCGCAACGACGCTCGCCCACGCTTTCTGTGCGGTGAGCTTTTTTCCGTCTCCCGCAGAACGTGGTTTTTCATTCATCTTTTGGAGAAAACCATGAACGCTGCTGTTCGCCCCGTTTCCGCCGACACGGCCATCGCCGACATTTCCCTGGCCGACTGGGGCCGCAAGGAAATCCTGATCGCCGAGACCGAAATGCCCGGCCTGATGGCCACGCGCGAGGAATTCGCCGCTGCCCAGCCGCTCAAGGGCGCGCGCATCGCCGGCTCGCTGCACATGACCATCCAGACGGCCGTGCTGATCGAGACGCTCAAGGCCCTGGGCGCCGAGGTGCGCTGGGCTTCGTGCAACATCTTCTCCACCCAGGACCATGCTGCCGCCGCCATCGCCGCTTCCGGCACGCCCGTGTTCGCCATCAAGGGCGAATCGCTGGCCGACTACTGGGACTACACGCACCGCATCTTCGAGTTCGGCGCCGCCGGCACCGAGGGCGAAGGCCCGAACATGATCCTGGACGACGGCGGCGATGCCACCATGCTGCTGCACCTGGGCATGCGCGCCGAAAAGGACCTGTCCGTGCTGGACAACCCCGGCTCCGAGGAAGAGAAGATCGCCTTCGCCGCCATCCGCGCCAAGCTGGCCCAGGACCCGACCTGGTACACGCGCAAGAGCGCCCAGATCATCGGCGTGACCGAAGAGACCACGACCGGCGTGCACCGCCTCAACGAGATGTCGGCCAAGGGCACGCTGAAGTTCCGCGCCATCAACGTCAACGACTCGGTCACCAAGAGCAAGTTCGACAACCTCTATGGCTGCCGCGAGTCGCTGGTGGACGGCATCAAGCGCGCCACCGACGTGATGATCGCCGGCAAGGTTGCCGTGGTCGCCGGCTACGGCGACGTGGGCAAGGGCTGCGCCCAGGCGCTGCGCGCGCTGTCGGCCCAGGTCTGGGTCACCGAGATCGACCCCATCAACGCCCTGCAGGCCGCCATGGAAGGCTACAAGGTCGTGACCATGGAGTGGGCGGCGGACAAGGCCGACATCTTCGTGACCACCACGGGCAACCGCGACATCATCCGCCACGAGCACATGGTGGCCATGAAGAACGAGGCCATTGTCTGCAACATCGGCCACTTCGACAACGAGATCGACGTCGCCTCCATCGAGAAGTACCACTGGGAGGAGATCAAGCCCCAGGTGGACCACATCACCTTCCCCGACGGCAAGAAGATCATCCTGCTGGCCAAGGGCCGCCTGGTGAACCTGGGCTGCGCCACCGGCCATCCCAGCTTCGTGATGAGCGCCTCGTTCGCCAACCAGACCATCGCCCAGATCGAGCTGTTCACCAAGCCCGACGCCTACCAGGTCGGCAAGGTCTACGTGCTGCCCAAGATCCTCGACGAGAAGGTCGCGCGCCTGCACCTGAAAAAGGTCGGCGCCATGCTGACCGAGCTGACCGACAGCCAGGCCGCCTATATCGGCGTGAGCAAGCAGGGGCCCTACAAGCCCGAAACGTATCGGTATTGAGCACCCCCTGAGCGGCTTGCGCCGCTTCCCCCTCTCTACTCGCTATCGCGAGGGAGGGGGACGACACCCTCGCGGCGGGGCGGCCCTTGCTCGGTGTCCCTGGGTTGGGCTCTGCCGGTTTTGGGGTGTGGCGCCGCTTGGCGCCATTGATTTTTGAGATTTGTTGGGAGCGACGCTATGCGCGCAGATGTGTTTTTGGTGGAAGCCGGCCATGCGGCCACGCGCTCGCAGGCGCAGCGGCTGATCGCGGGCGGGGTGCAGTGGCGCATGACGCCGCTGACGCCGTGGAAGAAGGTGGCCAAGAATGGCGACGAGATTCCTGCCGGCGCCGAGCTGCAGCTGCTCGACGGCGCCGAGGCGAAGTACATCTCGCGCGGCGGGCTGAAGCTGGAGGGCGCGCTGGCGGCCACGGGGCTGTCGGTGGCCGGGCTGCGCTGCCTGGACGTGGGCCAGAGCACGGGGGGCTTCACCGACTGCCTGCTGCAGGCCGGCGCGGCCCAGGTGATCGGCGTGGATGTGGGCCATGGGCAGTTGCACGAGCGGCTGCGCTCCGATGCGCGCGTGGTCTGTGTCGAGGGGCTGAACGCGCGCCATGTGACGGCCGACGGCCTGCTGGAGGCCTGCGAGGAAGTCCTGTCCGAGCGCTGGGAGGAAGATCCCGACGACAACGACACCCAGCCCGTGGCGCCCTATGCCTGGATGCGCAATGGCGGCGTGGTCGATGAGGACTATGACGACAGCGACGACGCCAAGGAGGCCGAGATCGAGGCCTTCAAGGCCGAGCGCGCCGCCAAGGGCAAGGCCCGCGAGGAGGGCACGGTGGCCACCCAGCGCCGCCGCCGCGCCGAGTTCGCGGACGTGGACATCACGCCGCAGTTCGACTTCGTCACGGGCGATGTCTCCTTCATCTCGCTGACCCTGGTGCTGCCGGCCGTCACGCGCCTGCTCAAGCCCCATGGCCAGCTGCTGATGCTGGTCAAGCCGCAGTTCGAGCTGCAGCCAGGCCAGGTGGGCAAGGGCGGCATCGTGCGCGATGCGGCGCTGTTCGCCGAGGTCGAGCAGCGCATCCGCGCCTGCCTGTCCGAGCTGGGCCTGGAGGTCTTGGCCTGGATGGAGTCGGCCATCGAAGGCGGCGATGGAAACCGCGAGTTCTTCGTCCATGCCCGGCAGGGCGCCGTCGTGCAGGCGCTGCCGCAGCCCGAAGGCGAGGACGAGGATGCGCCCCGTCCGGCCGTGAAGGCCGCCGCCAGGCGCGTATCGCGCACCGTGCAGCGCGAGCAGCGCAACGAGCGCGTCATCGACACCAGCACCGAGTTCGGCGTGCCCGGCCCCGGGCGCGCCAAGCTGCGCAAACGCAACGAATGAAACACCGAGCAGCGAGTCTTACATGAGCTTTCCGATCAGTTTCGAGTTCTTTCCGACCAAGACGGCGGAGGGCGCGGTCAAGCACGTGCAGGTGCGCAGGAACCTCTATGCGCGCCAGCCCCAGTTCTGCTCCGTGACCTATGGCGCGGGCGGCTCCACGCAGTCCGGCACCTTCGCCATGGTGCGCGACATCCAGGCCGAAGGCGTCAGCGCCGCATCGCATTTCTCCTGCGTGGGTGCCACGCACGACAAGGTCCGCGCCGAGCTGAACGAGCTCAAGGCCATGGGCGTGCGGCGCATCGTCGCGCTGCGCGGCGACCTGCCCAGCGGCTACGGCCTGGGCGGCGAGTTCCACTACGCCAGCGACCTCGTGGCCTTCATCCGCCGCGAGTTCGGCGACTGGTTCCACATCGAGGTGGCGGCCTATCCCGAGGTCCATCCCCAGGCCAAATCCCCACAGTCCGATCTGGAAGCGTTTGCGGCTAAAGTGCGCGCTGGCGCGGATTCCGCGATCACCCAATATTTCTACAATGCCGACGCCTACTGCCGTTTCGTTGATGCGGCGCGCGGCATGGGGCTTGATGTACCGGTCGTTCCCGGCATCATGCCCATCACCAGCTCTACGCAGCTGATGCGCTTCTCGGACGCCTGCGGCGCCGAGATCCCGCGCTGGATCCGCCTGCGTCTGCAGGCTTACGGAGATGACACGGCGTCCATTCGCGCCTTCGGCCTGGATGTCGTGTCCCGTCTATGCGAGCAGTTGCGCAGCCAGGGCGCTCCCGGGCTGCACTTCTATACGATGAACCAGAGCGTCGCCACGCTGGAAATCTGCGATCGATTGGGCCTTTGAGCGCGCAGCCCCTGCGCCGGCCCCGGGCGGCCCTCTAGAAACTGGGAACGGTCAGGCGTTCCCTGGAGGTTTTTGCCCATGGCACGTGATTTTCGACGCCTGCATGCGCGCTGGCTGGCGATGTGCGCCATCACCGCGACCCTGGCCGGCTGCGCGCCGGCACCCGTGGCCGAGAGCGATGCCGAGTCCGGCGCCCTGATGGCGGATGCCGGCGCGGTGGCCGAGGCCCAGGCGCCCTCATCGGCCGTCCCCTCGGCGGGCAGGCGCGGCAGCCGCGCAGCGCGGGCCGCGCAGCCCGCCGCCAGATCCGCCGAGGCCAGGCCCGCCGAGCCGGCCGTCTCCCAGGAGGAGGCCGCGTCGTCCTCCAATCCCGAATTCGCCCTCGTGCCCTCGCGTGACAGCGACCAGCAAGGCCTGGCCTCCTGGTATGGCCCCGGCCTGCATGGCCGCCTGACTGCCAGTGGCGAACGTTTCGACAAGGAAGAACTCACGGCCGCGCACCGCAGCTTCGCCTTCGGCAGCCGCGTGTGCGTGCGCAGCGCCGCCACCGGCAAGACCGTGGTGGTGCGCATCAATGACCGGGGGCCCTTCGCGCCGGGCCGTGTGATCGACCTGAGCCAGGCCGCCGCCCAGGAGCTGGGCATGGTCGGCCTGGGCATCAAGCCCGTGGAGCTGTGGCAGCTCGACGAGGGCGAACAGGACTGCCCCGAAACCCTGGTCACGGCCAGGAAGGCTGAATCCCTCAAGAAGACGCAGCAGGCCAAGGCCCAGGGCCGCCGCGACACGCGCGCCCAGGCCAGGGCGCCCGCGCCCCGGGCCCGCACGGCCGTGGCCAGCCGCGCCACCCCGGCCAAGCCCG
This sequence comes from Comamonas sp., assembly GCA_041984925.1. GTDB lineage: Bacteria > Pseudomonadota > Gammaproteobacteria > Burkholderiales > Burkholderiaceae_C > Comamonas. Next base: position 23,659 of record JBHIXF010000060.1, on the reverse strand, counting down.
CCGCCGCGCCTGCGCCTGGCGCGCCTGCCGCCGCGGCGACCGCTGTCGCTTCGGCGCAGGGCACGCGCTGACGGCCGGTCAGCCGCCCGATTCGAGGGTGAAGGCCGCGTTCTCGTCCTGGCCCAGCAGCTGCACCATCTGCGGCATTGCCGGCTTGAGCTGGTCCTTGAGGTTGTAGGGCGGGTTGATCAGGAACATGCCGCTGGCCGGCAGGCCGCCGCGCTCCGAGCTCTTGTTGCTCTTGACCGTGAGCTCGGCATTGAGCCAGCTCTTGCCGGCCTTGGTGGCCATGGTCTTGAGGCGGCGCGGCAGGTCGTGCGCCTCGGGCCGGGGAATGATCGGGTACCAGACCGCATAGGTGCCGGTGGCGAAGCGCTTGAGGCTGTCGGCCACCATGTCCAGCACCTTGGCGTAGTCGCTCTTGAGCTCGTAGCTGGGATCGCACAGCAGCAGGGCGCGGCGCGAGGGCGGCGGCAGGAATTTCCTGACGCCCTCGAAGCCGTCCTCGTGCAGCACGGCCACCTGGCGGCCTGCCTGCAGCTGGGCGATGTTGCCGGCCAGCGCGCGCATGTCGGTGGGGTGCAGCTCGAAGACCTTGAGCTTGTCGCGTTCCTGCACGCGCAGCAGGGACTGGATGATGAAGGGCGAGCCCGGGTAGTTGCGCAGCTGCGCGCCCTGGTTGAAGGAGCGCACCATGGCCAGGTAGGCCTGCAGCACCGGGGCCAGCCCGGATTCCTTGGCCTGGGCCAGGCGCAGGATGCCGTCGGCGGCCTCGCCGCTCTTGCTGGCGTAGTCGCCGTCCAGGCGGTACAGCCCTGCGCCCGCGTGCGTGTCCAGCACCGTGAGCGCGGCCTCCTTCTGGAGCAGGTATTGCAGGGTGGCGATCAGCACCGTGTGCTTGAGCACATCGGCGTGGTTGCCTGCATGGAAGGCGTGGCGGTAACTGAACATAGGCGTGATGGTAACCAGCCGCGCGGCCGGGCGCTTGCCCGGGGCGGCTGCAAGGTTGCCCGGCGCTGGCGCCTCGCGGCGGAGGCTGGCGGGTCGGGGGGATGGTGCGTTCGCGCCATTTTTGTATAATGGCGGGCTTCGCAGCGATTTTAGGGTCCCGCGGCGAAGTTTACCTTCCCGCCTAAGAGGCTTCCTTTTTGAAGAAGCGCCGACCGCGGAAAAGGGCCCGGCAAACCTTCTTGAAAGAGAAAACTCATGTCTACATTCAGCGCAAAGCCCGCTGAGGTGCAACACGAGTGGTTTGTGATTGACGCCACCGATAAGGTGCTCGGACGTGTCGCCAGCGAAGTGGCACTCCGTCTGCGCGGCAAGCACAAGGCCATTTACACACCTCACGTTGATACCGGCGACTACATCGTCATCATCAACGCCTCCAAGCTCAAGGTCACCGGCACCAAGAACCTGGACAAGGTGTACTACCGCCATTCCGGCTTCCCCGGCGGCATCACTGCCACCAACTTCCGCGATCTGCAGGCCAAGTTCCCCGGCCGCGCCCTGGAAAAGGCCGTCAAGGGCATGCTGCCCAAGGGTCCCCTGGGCTACGCGATGATCAAGAAGCTCAAGGTGTACGGCGGTGCAGAGCATCCCCACACCGCCCAGCAGCCCAAGGCTCTGGAAATCTAAGGAGGCCTAGATGATTGGTGATTGGAATAACGGCACCGGCCGTCGCAAATCCAGCGTCGCCCGCGTGTTCCTGAAGAAGGGCTCCGGCAAGATCACTGTGAATGGCAAGGACATTCAGCAGTATTTCGGCCGCGAAACCTCCATCATGATCGCGAAGCAACCCCTGGTGCTGACGAACAACCTGGAAGCCTTCGACATCCTGGTGAACGTGCACGGTGGTGGCGAATCCGGCCAGGCCGGCGCAACCCGCCACGGCATCACGCGCGCCCTGATCGACTACGACGCGGCCCTGAAGCCCGCACTGAGCCAGGCCGGCTTCGTGACGCGCGACGCCCGTGAAGTCGAGCGCAAGAAGGTCGGCCTGCACTCCGCACGCCGCGCCAAGCAGTTCTCCAAGCGTTGATCCGCCTGGCACTGCCGGAAAGCCCCCTGCGGGGCTTTCCCCAGAAAAAAACCGCCCTCGCCGGCGGTTTTTTTCTGGGCAGGGCAATGCCCCCACTTGCACTGCCGTCAAGCGGCAGGCCCCGGCAATTCCCGAGCCCTTTGCTGTAGCATTCGGGCCAACTGAGAAAACTTCGGAGTATCCCCATGAGCGCCGTTGCCGAAACCATCGAAACCCCCACCGAAATGCCCGCCCCGATCGTCTTCACCGACAGCGCTGCTGCCAAGGTGGCCGACCTGATCGCCGAGGAAGGCAATCCCGACCTGAAGCTGCGCGTCTTCGTGCAGGGTGGCGGCTGCTCGGGCTTCCAGTACGGCTTCACCTTCGACGAGATCACCAACGACGACGACACCACCATGACCAAGAATGGCGTGTCGCTGCTGATCGACGCCATGAGCTACCAGTACCTGGTCGGCGCCGAGATCGACTACAAGGAAGACCTGCAGGGCGCCCAGTTCGTGATCAAGAACCCGAACGCCACGACCACCTGCGGCTGCGGCTCCAGCTTCTCGGTGTAAGACCGCGTGGCGACTGGTGTGCAGCCCGCCAGCGTCCGCCCTACACGCCACCAACCGCCGTGCAGTGATGCACCGGCGGTTTTTTAATGCCTGCGCTATTGCATTGCCATGAATCCTGGGGACCAGAACGCTTCCACCTCCTCCTCGCGCACGATCCTGCTGTGGCTGGTGGCCATCGGCTTTTTCATGCAGACGCTGGACGGCACCATCGTCAACACGGCGCTGCCCACCATGGCCGCGGCCCTGGGCGAGAGCCCGCTGCGCATGCAGTCGGTCATCGTTGCCTACTCGCTGACCATGGCCATGCTGATCCCGGCCTCGGGCTGGATGGCCGACCGCTTCGGCACGCGGCGCGTGTACCTGTGGGCGATCGCGCTGTTCGTGCTGGGCTCGGTGCTGTGCGCGCTGGCCCCCAACCTGGGCCTGATGGTGGCCGCGCGCGTGCTGCAGGGCATGGGCGGGGCGCTGCTCATGCCCGTGGGGCGGCTGGCCGTGCTGCGCGCGTTTCCGCGCGAGCAGTTCCTCAAGGCCATGAGCTTCGTGGCCATCCCCGGCCTCGTCGGCCCGCTGATCGGCCCCACGCTGGGCGGCTGGATGGTGGAGTACGTGAGCTGGCACTGGATCTTCCTGGTCAACGTGCCCGTGGGCCTGATCGGCCTGGCGGCCACGCTGCGCTTCATGCCCGTGGGCGAGCGCTTCGCCGTCAAGCGCTTCGACGGCGTGGGCTATGCGCTGCTGGCCTTCGGCATGGTGGCCGTGTCGCTGGCGCTGGACAGCATGTCGGGCAAGGGCATCCACGGCGCCATGGTGTTCGTGCTGCTGATCTTCGGCCTGGCCAGCCTGGCCGCCTACTGGCTGCATGCGCTGCGCCGGCCCGATCCGCTGTTCGCGCCCGAGCTGTTCGCCGTGCGCAGCCTGCGCGTCGGGCTGCTGGGCAACCTGTTCTCGCGCCTGGGCAGCTCCTGCATGCCCTTTCTGATCCCGCTGGTGCTGCAGGTCTGCCTGGGCTTTTCGCCCATGCAGGCCGGCATGATGATGCTGCCCACGGTGCTGGCCAGCATGGCCATGAAGCGCCAGACCACCTCGCTGATACAGCGCATCGGCTACCGCCGCGTGCTCATGGGCAACACCCTGCTGCTGTCGCTGATGATCGCCAGCTTCGGCCTCATGTCCACGGCCTTGCCGCTGTGGGTGGTGATCATCCAGCTGCTGGTCTTCGGCGCCACCAACTCCATGCAGTTCACCGCCATGAACACCGTCACGCTCAAGGACCTGGATGCGGGCAACGCCAGCAGCGGCAACAGCCTGCTGTCCATGGTGCAGATGCTGGCCATGGGCATGGGCGTGGCGGCGGCCGGTGCCGTGCTGGCCGGCTTCAGCGAGTGGTTCGGCGGCGATACGCCGCAGCAGACGCTCAACGCCTTCCGCGCCACCTTCGTCTGCATGGGCGCGGTGACGCTGGCCTCGACCATGATCTTCTCGCAGCTGGGCGGGGACGAGGACGTGCGGCCCAAGCCGCTGGAGCCGGCCGAGCATGAGTGAGGCCTGCAGCCAGGCCTCAGGTTTTCTTGGAGAAGAAGACCACTTCGGGTAACCCTTCGAAGTGGGCATCACAGGTCAGCAGTCCGGCCCGGCGGTGCCGTGCCGTTGCGTAGACGATGGCGTCCGCCATGGCGAGGCCATGGGCCCGGTGCATGTCGGCAGCAAGCAGTGCGATGGTGGTGTCAAGCGGGACGACCACGCATTTCTGTGTGTAGGCAATCATCTGATCGGCCGCCTCCTCGCCAATCTCCCGGAACAGCCATTTGGAAAGCTCCAATTGAACGATGGTGGGCACGATGCACTGCGGTTTGTCCGGAAGGTGCGCGGCCAGGCGGCGACCCAGGGCGCTTGCGGTGAGCCATTCGATCCAGGCGGAAGTATCGACCACGCTCATGGCTGCGGTTGCCATCAGCTTCGGTCTTCGCGATCCCGGTAACGGTCCGTGCGTGCGCCCTTGGCGATGCCGGCCAGTTGTTCGAGTTCGGGCACGGGCATCAACAGCACGCCTTTGCCTTTGGGAATGAACACGAATTCCTGGCCCGCCTGCCAGTGCTGTTCATCGCGCACGCCCTTGGGGATGGAGATCTGGAACTTGCTGGACAGGGTGGTCGTGGCGCTCATCGGTGTACTCCAGGGATCGATGATGATTTGGTAAGAATACGCGATTTTCGTTGCGCAGGCCCGGCAGGTCTTTCAACGCCCCCAGCGCAGCACCAGCGGATCCGGCCGACGTGCGATGTCCGGCAGTTCGCGGCGTGCCTCGGGGTGCATGGGGGCATGGGATGGCGGGGCGCGCTGCAGGCGATGGCGCCCCCTTCCTTCATCAGCGCCTTGGCCGCGAGCATGCCGGCCTGGCGGTTTTCGTGATTGATCAGGGGCAGCCAGCGCTGGTAGAGCGCGAACGCGGCATTGGCGTCGCCGCGCGGGTGGGCCGCGATGATGGGCCGTATGCCGTCGGGAAAGCCGCCGCCTTGGCGGAGCGGTGTGCAGCCATGGCGCAGTCCGGTCAGCCGGCGCGGATGCGGTTCTTCCTGGCGATTTCGCCCCAGAGCCGGTAGTTGTCCTGGGTCAGCTGGCCGAGCCGCTCGGGCGAGCCGCCGCCGACCATGTCGCCGTTCCTGGCGATAGCGCTGCTCACGGCAGGCGCCGCGGTGGCCGCGTTCAGGGCCGCATTGGCGGCGCGGACGATCTCGGGCTCCAGCCGGGGCTTGCCCCAGAGGCCGACGAAGACGGTGACCACGAAGTCCTTCAGGCCCAGCTCGGTGCCCGTGGGCACGTCCGGCAGCGCCGGCAGGCGCGCGGCGCCGGTGACCAGGATGGGGCGCAGCTTGCCCGTGGCGATGAAGGGGATCAGCAGCGAGGCCGCGTCCACGATGCAGGGCACCTGGTTGCCCACCACGTCCTGGATGGCCGGTGCGCTGCCCTTGTAGGGCACCTGGTTCATCATGGGCAGGCCGGCGCGCTCGCGCAGCAGCTCCATTGCCAGATGCGTGTTGCCGCCGCTGCCGGCGCTGGCATAGCTGAAGCCGCCAGCCCGGGTCCCGGCCTCGACCCAGGCTCGGAACTGCGCCAGGTCCTTCGCGGGAGAGGCCGGGTGCACGCACAGCACCAGCTGCGACTCCAGGATCAGCCCGATGGGCGTGAAGTCCAGCGGGTTGGGCGAGGGCGTGGCAAAGGTGTGCGGGTTGATGGTGAAGCTGGTGTTGGCCACCAGCAGCTTGTGCGAGTCATTGGCGCGCAGCACCTCGCCGGCGCCGATGTTGCCCGATGCGCCGGGCCGGTTCTCGACCACCACCGACTGGCCCAGCACCGAGGACATGCCCTGGGTGACGAAGCGTGCACCGGCATCGGTCAGCCCGCCCGGCGGATAGCCGACGACGAGCGAGACCGGCCTGGAAGGCCAGGTGGCCTGGGCCGAAGCGGCCAGGGGCGCGAGCGCACAGGTGGCGCAGGTGGCGCAGGCCGCCGTGGCGGTGCGGAGAAGCTGGCGTCTGGAAGTCGAGGTCACGGTGCTCTCCCGGTGGATGGTGGATGGGGTCCTGGCCGCGTGGTATGCGGTGCGCGGGCTCAGTGCGAGTGCCGGGGAACGGCCGCGCCGCGGCAGCCCACCAGGAAGTCCAGGTCGCAGCCCTCGTCGGCCTGCAGCACGTGGCTGACGTACAGCCGCCGGTAGCCACCATCGGCCGGAGCCTCGTCGGGCCGGAGCCCGGCCATGCGGCGCCGGTACTCATCCTCGGCAATGTCCAGGTGCAGGCGGCCCGCGTCGCTGTCGAGTTCGATCCAGTCGCCGTCGCGCACCATGGCCAGCGGGCCGCCGGCCGCGGCCTCGGGCGCCACGTGCAGCACCACCGTGCCGTAGGCCGTGCCGCTCATGCGTGCGTCGGAGATGCGCACCATGTCCTTGACGCCTTGGCGCAGCAGCTTGGGCGGCAGGCCCATGTTGCCCACCTCGGCCATGCCCGGATAGCCGCGCGGGCCGCAGTGCTTGAGCACCAGCACCGAGTCGGCATCCACCTCCAGGCTTTCGTCCACGATGCGCTCCTTGTAGTGCTCCAGGCTCTCGAACACCACGGCGCGGCCGCGGTGCCTGAGCAGGGCGGGCGTGGCGGCCGAGGGCTTGATCACGGCGCCGCGCGGCGCCAGGTTGCCGCGCAGCACGCGGATGCTGCCGTCCGCGATCAGCGGCCGCTCCAGCGGGCGGATGACCTCGTCGTCGTGCAGGGCCGCGTCCCGGACGTTGTCCCAGAGGCTGCGGCCGTTGACGGTGAGCGCCTGCGGGTGCGGCAGCAGGCCGGCCTCGCCCATGCGGCGCAGCACGGCGGGCAGGCCGCCGGCGTAGTAGAACTCCTCCATCAGGAAACGGCCCGAGGGCATCAGGTCCACGATGGTGGGCATGCCCTGGCCCACGCGCGTCCAGTCCTCCAGCTCCAGCGGCACGCCGATGCGGCCCGCGATGGCCTTGAGGTGGATGACGGCATTGGTCGAGCCGCCGATGGCCGCATTGGTGCGGATGGCGTTCTCGAAGGCCTCGCGCGTCAGCACCCTGGACAGCGCCAGGCCCTCATGCGCCATCTCCACGATGCGCCGGCCCGACAGGTGGGCCAGCACATAGCGGCGCGAGTCCGCGGCCGGGATGGCGGCGTTGTGCGGCAGGCTGGTGCCCAGGGCCTCGGCCAGGCAGGCCATGGTGGAGGCCGTGCCCATGGTGTTGCAGGTGCCGGCCGAGCGCGACATGCCGGCCTCGGCGGAAAGGAACTGGTGCAGGTCGATCTCGCCGGCCTTCAGCGACTCGTGCAGCTGCCACACGGCCGTGCCCGAGCCGATGTTCCTGCCGGCCAGCTTGCCGTTGAGCATGGGCCCGCCCGAGACCACGATGGCGGGCAGGTCGCAGCTGGCCGCGCCCATCAGCAGCGCCGGCGTGGTCTTGTCGCAGCCGCACAGCAGCACCACGGCATCGATGGGATTGCCCCGGATGGCCTCTTCCACATCCATGGCGGCCAGGTTGCGCGTGAGCATGGCCGTGGGGCGCAGATTGGACTCGCCGTTGGAGAACACCGGGAACTCGACCGGGAACCCGCCGGCCTCGTAGACGCCGCGCTTGACGTGTTCGGCGAGCCTGCGGAAATGGGCGTTGCAGGGCGTCAGCTCGGACCATGTGCTGCAGATGCCGACCACGGGGCGGCCATCGAACAGGTGCCCGGGCAGGCCCTGGTTCTTCATCCAGCTGCGGTGCATGAAGCCGTTCTTGTCGTTCGTGCCGAACCATTCGGCGGAGCGGAGCCTGGGTTTTTGCGTGTCGGCCATCGGGTGCGGTCCATCGGGGAAGGAAAGGCGCCCCGCCTGCAGCGCAGCGGAACATGTGCTGCGACTTTAGATAAGCGCTTGTTATCCTTCCAATGAAAAGAAAGCCTTTTCCGATATCGAATTCAACATCCGTGGCAACCCTATGAACGCCATGAAACCGGGACATGGGTACCTGCGCTCGCGCCTGAAGACCCGCCACATGCTGCTGCTCGTGGCCCTGGCCGACGAGGGCAGCATCCACCGTGCGGCCGAGGTGCTGGCCATCACCCAGCCCGCGGCCTCCAAGATGCTGCGCGAGCTGGAGCAGTTGCTGGACGTGCGCCTGTTCGAGCGCCTGCCGCGCGGCGTGCGCCCCACCGAATACGGCCAGGCGCTGATCCGCCATGCCCGGCTGCTGGCCGAGAGCCTGGACCAGGCCCACGGCGAGATCGCCGGCATCCGGGAAGGACTGGCCGGCCACGTGCGCGTGGGCGCCATCACCTCGCCCGCCGTGCGCCTGCTGCCCGACGTGGTGGCCGGGCTCAAGCGCCAGTGGCCGCGCCTGAACGTGACCGTCGAGGTGGAAAGCAGCAAGGTGCTGCTGGAGCGGCTGGCCCAGGACCGGCTGGACCTGGTCATCGGGCGCCTGTCGGCCGAGCACGACAAGCTGGCGCTGGACTACGAGCCGCTGAGCTTCGAGCCGGTCCATGCCGTGGCCCGGCCCGGCCATGCGCTGCTGGACGGCGGGCCGCTGGCGCTGCAGGGGCTGGACGCCGCGACCTGGATCGTTGCGCCGCTGGGCTCGGTGCTGCGCCATCGGTTCGAGCTGATGTTCCAGCGCGCCAGCCTGCGCCCGCCCGCCAGCGTGGTCGAGACCTCGGCGCCCCTGTTCATCACGCGGCTGCTGGAGCGCAGCGACATGCTGGCCGTGCTGGCGGCCGACGTGGCGCGCTATTACGCCGCGCGTGGCCTGGTCGCCATCCTGCCCCTGTCCATGCCCTGCCAGATGGACGACTACGGCCTGATCACGCGCAACGACCGCCTGCCGTCACCCGCCGCCGCCCGCCTGCATGCGGCCTTGCGCGAGGCCGGCCAGGCCCTGGGGGCCGGGGCTTTTTGAACCTGGGCTGCAGGAATCATGGCCTGGATTGCGGGTTTACCCTTGTTTTTCGCAAGAATATATGGCAGGCCGCATAGAAAATATCGAAGCCCTCTTATGCGTTCGGGCAGGGCTGGACTTAACCTCGGTGTCATCCGAATAGCGCACGCACAAGCAGTTGCCCCACGAGCATGAGCCAGAGCCCCCGTTCCCAACCCATCCGCTTCTACCACCGAGGCCAGGTCGTCGAGGTCAGCGGCCCGCACCCCACGCGCTCGGTGCTCGACTGGCTGCGCGGTGACGCGCGCTGCACCGGCACCAAGGAAGGCTGCAACGAGGGCGACTGCGGCGCCTGCACCGTGGTCATCGCCGAGCTGGCCGAGGAGGGCGCGCCCGGCGCCGTGGGCGGCCTGCGGCTGCAGACCGTCAATGCCTGCATCCAGTTCCTGCCCACGCTGCATGGCAAGGCCTTGTTCACGGTGGAGGATGTCAAGGGCCAGTGCGCCGGCCGGCCGTCCTGTGCCACCGGCAAGCCCGCCGGGGCGCAGCTGCACCCCGTGCAGCAGGCCCTGGTGGACTGCCATGGCTCGCAGTGCGGCTTTTGCACGCCGGGCTTCGTGATGTCGCTGTGGTCGGCCTATGAGCACCACCAGCAGGCCGGCACGCGCCCCTCGCGCCAGCAACTGGCCGACGAGCTGTCGGGCAACCTGTGCCGCTGCACGGGCTACCGTCCCATCCTGGATGCGGGCCAGCGCATGTTCGACCTGCCCGCCACGCGCATGGCCACCGCGCCCGTGGTGCAGGCGCTGCAAGGCCTGCGGGCCGCGGATGCCGGCCTGGACTACGCCGCGCCCCATGCCGCCCGGGGCGGGCGCGTGGACAGCTTCCACGCTCCGCGCACGCTGGACGGGCTGGCGGCGCAATGCGAGGCCAAGCCCGGCGCGCGCCTGCTGGCCGGCTCCACCGACGTGGGCCTGTGGGTGACCAAGCAGTTCCGTGACCTGGGCGACATCGTCTACGTGGGCGATGTGGCCGAGATGAAGCGTGTCGAGGAGCGCCATGGCGCAGGCTGCCTGGAGGGGGGCGAGCTGTACATCGGCGCCGGTGCCTCGCTGGAGTCCGCCTGGTCCGCGCTGGCACGGCGCTTCGAGGGCCTGACCGATGTCTGGCTGCGCTTTGCCTCCCTGCCGATACGCCATGCGGGCACCATGGGCGGCAACGTGGCCAACGGCTCGCCGATTGGCGATTCGCCCCCGGTGCTGATGGCGCTGGATGCGCAGATCGAGCTGCGCAAGGGCGCGCGCGTGCGCCGCATGCCGCTGGCCGATTTCTACCTCGACTACATGAAGAACCGGCTCGAGCCCGGCGAGTTCGTGCAGGCCCTGGCCGTGCCGCTGGCCGCCGCGCGGCGCCAGACACGGGCCTACAAGATCAGCAAGCGCTTCGACTGCGACATCTCGGCGCTGTGCGCAGGCATGGCCATCGAGCTCGATGGCGAGGTGGTGAAGTCGGCGCGGCTGGCCTTCGGCGGCATGGCCGCCGTGGTCAGGCGCGCGGCGCTGGCCGAGGCCGCCCTCGTGGGCCAGCCCTGGGACCAGGCTGCCGTCAAGGCCGCCCAGGCCGCGCTGGCCCAGGACTTCAAGCCCCTGTCCGACATGCGTGCCAGTGCCGACTACCGGCTCAAGGTGGCGCAGAACCTGTTGCAGCGCCTGTGGCTGGAGACGCGCCCCCAGGCTCCGTTGCCTGTGGAGGCGACCAGCGTCTGGAGCGTGATGCCCCACGCAGTGCACCAAGGAGCCTGATATGAACCGCCCCATCGACCCCTCCCTGCTGCACTCGTCCGAAGCCTTTGCGCATTACCTGAAGAACACCGCCTTCCGCGTGGATGAGCGGGCCGAGGCCGGTGCCCACACCCAGGGCCAGCGCGTGGGCATCAGCCGCCCGCATGAATCGGCCCACCTGCATGTGGCGGGCGAGGCCGCCTACATCGACGACCTGCCCGAGCTGGACGGCACGCTGCACTGCGCGCTGGGCCTGTCGCCCGTGGCCAACGGCCGGCTCCATGCCTTGAAGCTGGACGCCATCCGCGCCATGCCTGGCGTGGTGGCGGTGCTCACGGGCGAGGACATTCCCGGCGTCAACGACTGCGGCTCCATCATCCACGACGACCCCATCCTGTGCAGCGGCGAGATCCGCTACCTGGGCCAGCCGCTGTTCGCCGTGATCGCCGAAACCCGCGAGGCCGCGCGCCTGGCCGCGGCCCAGGCCAAGGCGGCGGCCGACATCACGGCCGAGCCGCCCGTGCTCACGCCGCAGCAGGCGCACGCGCTGGGCCAGTATGTGCTGCCGCCCATGCACCTGGCGCGCAGCACCCATGAAGGGGGCGCGCGCCGCGCCATCGACAACGCGCCGCGCCGCCTGAAGTCGACGTTCTACGTGGGCGGCCAGGAGCAGTTCTACCTGGAAGGCCAGATCAGCTACGCCATCCCCAAGGAAGACGGCGCCGTGCACCTGCACTGCTCCACCCAGCACCCCAGCGAGATGCAGCACCTCGTGGCCCATGCGCTGGGCGTGGCCGCGCATGCCGTGCACGTGGAGTGCCGGCGCATGGGCGGCGGCTTCGGCGGCAAGGAGTCCCAGTCAGCCTTGTTCGCCTGCGTGGCCTCGGTGGCCGCGACGCGGCTGCGCCGGCCGGTGAAGCTGCGCCTGGACCGCGACGACGACTTCATGATCACGGGCCGCCGCCACTGCTTCTGGTACGACTACGAGGTGGGCTTCGACGACGAAGGCCGCATCCTGGGCGCCGAGATCTCCATGGTCTCGCGCGCCGGGCACTCGGCCGACCTGTCGGGCCCCGTGATGACGCGTGCGCTGTGCCATTTCGACAATGCCTACTGGCTGCCCGACGTGTCCATGCACGGCTACTCGGGCAGGACCAATACGCAGAGCAATACGGCCTTCCGCGGCTTCGGCGGGCCGCAGGGCGCGATCGCCATCGAGAACATCCTGGAATCGGTGGCGCGCGAGCTGGGGCGCGACGCGCTGGATGTGCGCCGCATCAACTTCTACGGCAAGACCGAGCGCAACGTCACGCCCTACAGCCAGGTCGTGACCGACAACATCATCCACGAGCTGGTGGCCGAGCTGGAGACCTGCAGCGACTACCGCGCGCGCCGCGAGGCCGTGGCCGAGTTCAATGCCGCCAGCCCCGTGCTCAAGCGCGGGCTGTCGCTGACGCCGCTCAAGTTCGGCATCTCCTTCAACGTCAAGCACTTCAACCAGGCCGGCGCGCTGGTCCATGTCTACAACGACGGCTCCATCCTCGTGAACCACGGCGGCACCGAGATGGGCCAGGGCCTGAACACCAAGGTGGCCCAGGTGGTGGCGCACGAGCTGGGCGTGGGCTTCGAGCGCGTGCGCGTCACGGCCACCGACACCACCAAGGTGGCCAACACCTCGGCCACGGCGGCGTCGACGGGCGCCGACCTCAACGGCAAGGCGGCCCAGGACGCGGCCCGCCAGGTCCGCGAGCGCCTGGCCGCCTGCGCCGCCGAGCGCCATGGCGGCCGGGCCGAGGAGGTGCGCTTCGCCAACGACCAGGTGCATGTCAACGGCAAGGTGCTGGATTTCAAGGCTGTGGTCGGCGAGGCCTACCTTGATCGCGTGCAGCTGTGGTCCGACGGCTTCTACGCCACGCCGGGCCTGTCCTGGAACAAGGACACCATGCAGGGCCGGCCCTTCTTCTACTACGCCTACGGCGCGGCCGTGAGCGAGGTGGTGGTGGACACGCTCACGGGCGAGTTCAAGCTGCTGCGCGCCGACGTGCTGCACGACGTGGGCCGCTCGCTGAACCCGGCCGTGGACGTGGGCCAGGTCGAGGGCGCCTTCATCCAGGGCATGGGCTGGCTGACCACCGAGGAGCTGGTCTGGCATCCGCAAAGCGGCAAGCTCACCACGCATGCACCCAGCACCTACAAGATCCCGACGGCCAACGACTGCCCGCCGGTGTTCAACGTGCGGCTGTTCGAGGGCGACAACTTCGAGGACTCCATCCACCGCAGCAAGGCCGTGGGCGAGCCGCCGCTGCTGCTGCCGTTCTCGGTGTTCTTCGCCATCCGCGATGCCGTCTCGGCCGCGGGCGGCCACCGCTGCAACCCGCCGCTGCAAGCGCCGGCCACGCCCGAATCCATCCTGCGCGCGATCGAGGCCGTGCAGGCCGCCGGGAGCTGAGCGGGCCCGGCGCCGCCATCCATTCATGAATCCGCGCGCAGCGATGCGCGCACCGAAGTCCATGGCCGCCCGGCAGGGCGCCATGCCCTGTGCCGGCCCGGACAGCCGGCGCACAACCCTGGGCGCCTTCTCAACCGTTGCGCCCCGCATGCGAAAACAACACGGAGACAATTGCGATGAACTGGATGGAACGGGTGTTCAAGCTCAGCGAGCACGGCACCACTATCAGAACCGAGCTGGTCGCGGGCCTGACGACCTTTCTGACGATGGCCTACATCATCTTCGTCAATCCCTCGATCCTGGGGGACGCGGGGATGCCCAAGGGCGCGGTCTTCGTGGCCACCTGCCTGATCGCGGCGCTGGGCACGACCATCATGGCGCTGTACGCCAACTACCCGATCGCGCTGGCGCCGGGCATGGGGCTGAACGCCTACTTCGCCTACGTGGTGGTGCTGCACATGGGCTTCACCTGGCAGGCCGCGCTGGGCGCGGTCTTCGTCTCGGGCTGCCTGTTCCTGCTGGTGACGCTGTTCGGGCTGCGCGAGCTGATCATCAAGGGCATACCGCAGTCCATACGCATCGCGATCACGGTGGGCATCGGCCTGTTCCTGGCGCTGATCGCGCTCAAGAGCGCGGGCATCGTCGCGGCATCGCCGGCCACCTACGTGACGCTGGGCGACCTGCACAAGCCCGAGGTCATCCTGGCCTCGCTGGGCTTTCTGGCCATCGTGGTGCTGGACCGCCTGAAGGTGCCGGGCGCCATCCTGATCGGCATCGTGGCCGTCACCGTCGCCTCGTTCTTCTTCGCGGGCAACGAGTTCAAGGGCATCTTCTCGGCGCCGCCCTCCATCGCGCCCACCTTCCTGCAGCTGGACATCCAATCGGCGCTGACGGGCGGCATCCTCAACGTGGTGCTGGTGTTCTTCCTGGTCGAGCTGTTCGATGCCACGGGCACGCTGATGGGCGTGGCCAAGCGCGCGGGCCTGCTGGTGCCCAGCCGCATGCAGCGCTTCAACCGCTCGCTGCTGGCCGACAGCGGCGCCATCTTCGCGGGCTCGCTGCTGGGCACCTCCAGCACCACCGCCTACGTGGAAAGCGCGGCCGGCGTGCAGGCCGGCGGCCGCACGGGCCTGACGGCGCTGACCGTGGCCGTGCTCTTCCTGTGCTGCCTGTTCCTGGCGCCGCTGGCCGGTGTCGTGCCCGCCTATGCCACGGCGCCCGCGCTGTTCTTCGTGGCCTGCCTGATGCTCAAGGAGCTGACGGAGATCGAATGGGGCGAGACCACCGAGGCCGTCCCCGCCGCCGTCACGGCCCTGCTCATGCCCTTCACCTACTCGGTGGCCAATGGCCTGGCCTTCGGCTTCATCACCTATGCCGTGCTCAAGCTGTTCACGGGCCGTGCCCGGGAAGTGCACTGGATGGTGTGGCTGATCGGCGGCGTCTTCCTCTTCAAGTTCATCTATATCGGCGGCTGACGCGGCAGCGCCCGGTGGGCCGGGAGGCTATGCGGGGTAGATGGCGCCCAGGATGCGCGGGCCGCGCGCGCCGGTGACGGCCGGCAGGTTGCCGGGCACACCCAGCAGGGCCTGGCGGGCCAGCCAGGCGAAGGCGGCGGCCTCCACCTGCAGCGGCGGCAGGCCGCGCGTGGCCGTGGTGCCCACGGCCACGCCGGGCAGCAGGGCGGCGATGCGTTGCATCAGCCACGTATTGAAGGCGCCGCCGCCGCAGACCAGCAGCTCGCGGCCCGCATGCCCGAAGCGCTGCACGGCCTCGGCGCAGGCGCGGGCCGTGAATTCGGTGAGCGTGGCCTGCACATCGGCCGGGGCCGCATCGGCCGCGCAGGCGGCGAGGTGGCCGGCCAGCCATTCGGCATGGAACAGGTCGCGGCCCGTGCTCTTGGGCGGCGGCTCGTGCAGGAAGGGTTCGGCCAGCAGGCGCTCCAGCAGCGCGGTCAGGACCGTCCCTGTGGCGGCCCATTGCCCGGCATCGTCGTAGGGCCGGCCCGTGTGGGCCTGGCACCAGCCGTCCATGAGCGCATTGCCGGGGCCGCAGTCGAAGCCCAGCACCGCTCCATCGCCCGGCAGCACGCTGAGGTTGGCGATGCCGCCGATGTTGAGCACCAGCACGGTTTCACCGGGCTGGCCGAACACGCCCTGGTGGAAGGCCGGCACCAGCGGCGCGCCCTGGCCGCCGGCGGCCACGTCGCGGCTGCGCAGGTCGGCCACCACCGTGATGCCGCTGAGCTCGGCCAGCAGGGCGGGGCTGTTGAGCTGCAGGGTGTAGCCCGTGCCGTCGAACATCTGCGGGCGGTGGCGCACGGTCTGGCCATGGGCGCCGATGGCGGCGACCTGGCCCCGCTGCATGCCGGTGGCCTTGAGCAGCTCGCCCACCACCTCGGCATAGCTGCGCGCCAGGCCGTTGGCGGCCAGGGCGGCGCGGTGCAGCTCGTCGCGGCCCTCGGGCCGGTTCAAGGCCAGCAGTTCGGCGCGCAGCACGGCATCAAAGCCACGGCTGGCGTGCCACAGCACCTGGGTGCCCTGGGAGAAATCCACCAGCACGCCGTCCACTCCGTCCAGCGAGGTGCCGGACATCAGGCCGATGCAGTAGCGGTGGGCGGTGGAGGAGGGGGCGTGTGTGGCGTGGGTCATGGGGCAATGGTAGCCGCGCGGCCCCACGGGTCCGTACCTGAAACGGCAAAGGGCTGCCGAGGCAGCCCTTGCGCAATCGATGCGGTGGTTCAGCGCTCGCTGGCCAGGGCCAATGCCTCGTTCGATGCCTGCAGCTCGATGCGCATCTGCGCGGCCAGCTTGTCGAAGGCCGGGCGGCCGGCCTTGGAGACCGGGCGGGCGGCATCGGTGGCCTGCACGATGGTCAGCGGGTCGCGGTGCTCGCCGTTGACGCGGAATTCGAAGTGCAGGTGCGGGCCCGTGGCCCAGCCCGTGGAGCCCACGTTGCCGATGATGTCGCCCTGCTCCACGCGCTGGCCGCGCGTGACGCCGATGTGGCTCAGGTGGGCATAGACGGTGGTGTGGTTGTTGGCGTGGTCCACGAAGATCACGTTGCCGTAGCCGTTCTGCACGCCGGCAAAGGAC
The DNA here is from genome assembly GCA_041984925.1 of Comamonas sp. Classification (GTDB taxonomy): domain Bacteria; phylum Pseudomonadota; class Gammaproteobacteria; order Burkholderiales; family Burkholderiaceae_C; genus Comamonas. Next base: position 7,318 of record JBHIXF010000060.1, on the reverse strand, counting down.
ACGACGCCATCGCCCACGGTGCGCACCTTGGTGCCCGTGGCGGCGGCGAAGTCCGTGCCCAGGTGGGCGCGCCAGGTCTTGTGGATGGGGTGCATGCGCATGGCAAAGCCGCTGCTGATGCGCGAGAACTCCACGGGCGAGGTCAGGTAGGCCTGGCGGCGGCTCTTGCCGTCCAGCGTGTAGTAGTCGCCCTTGGCCTTGCCTTCGTCCTGGAACCAGATGGCCTGGACGACCTTGCCGTTGTTGTGGAACTCGGCGCTGAGCACGCGGCCCGCGCGCAGCGGCTCGCCATCGGCTTCCAGCGATTCGTAGACGACCGAGAAGCGGTCGCCCTTGCGCAGGCTGCGGCGGAAGTCCACGTCGGCCTGGAAGATGTCGGCCATCTGGATGGCGACGGAATCGGGAATGGAGGCGGCGTCGGTGGCCGCGAACAGCGAGCTGCGGATCACGCCACCGGCCAGGCGGGGGGTGGCCGTCAGCTTGCCGGTCTCGACACGGGCGCTCAGCTCGTTGTCCTTGCGCTCGACGACCAGGCGGCGAAAGCTGCCGTCCTCGTCGGGCGCCCAGCGCACGGTCAGCTGGGACAGCTGGTGGTCTGGCGTGGTCTGCGCCGTCACCAGGCGGCCCGCGCGGCCCAGCACATGCTGGCGCACCTGGTCGTTGCCGCGCATGAAGGCCGCGGCGGCCGGATCGGCCACGCCCAGGCGCTGCAGCAGGGTTTCGGCGGTGTCGCTGCCGCGCGTGTATTCGGAGCGGTACAGGGAGATGCCCTGCACGCTGTCGGTCAGCTCGGCCAGGGTCTGGCCTTCGGCCAGCGATTGCACGGGCGTGGTCAGCATGCGCACCGGCAGGTCGGCCGGATCGGGTCCCAGGTTGGCCACGGCGAAGGCGCCGCCGCCGCCCGTGAGCAAGATGGCTGCCAGTGCAGCGGTGACACGCTGGGGGTGTTGCTGGATCACGGAGGTCAGCCGGGCAACGAGAGCACCGCTGGCATGGTTCAAGCCATATTTCACAACATTGAGTCCTTGGGTCGCGCGCATCCGCGTGGATGGATGAACATGCGTGGAGCATCACGGTGGCGGGATACGCGCTCCAGACGGGCGACAAGTCCGCGCTCTGCGGTGCGGATCATCGGGCGTCTAGAATCCGCCACAGCGAAAAAACCAATGCAGTATACCGACGCAGTCCTACGCTGCCTGGCGAAAAACCCTTATGAATCAATCTGCTGTTACAACATACCCGGTCACCGACGGTGTAGGCCAAGCGCTGGAGATCACGCTGCGCGGCGTGGATGAGCTGCTGCCCCAGGCCGACTGGGTGCAAAAGCTGGCCCGTTCCGAGGCCACTGGCGTGCCGCTGCGCATCAAGCTGGGCCTGGACCCCACGGCGCCCGACATCCACCTGGGCCATACCGTGGTGCTCAACAAGATGCGCCAGCTCCAGGACCTGGGCCACCAGGTGATCTTCCTGATCGGCGACTTCACCACGCTGATCGGCGACCCGTCCGGCCGCAACAGCACGCGCCCGCCGCTGACGGCCGAGCAGATCAAGGCCAACGCCGAGACCTACTACACCCAGGCCGCCAAGGTGCTGGACCCGGCCCGCACCGAGGTGCGCTACAACAGCGAGTGGTGCGACAAGCTGGGCGCGCGCGGCATGATCGAGCTGTCGGCCAAGTACACGGTGGCGCGCATGATGGAGCGCAACGACTTCCACCAGCGCTTCACGGACGGCAACTCCATCAGCCTGCACGAATTCCTCTACCCGCTGCTGCAGGGCTATGACTCGGTGGCGCTGCGCGCGGACCTGGAGATGGGCGGCACGGACCAGAAGTTCAATCTGCTCATGGGCCGCCATCTGCAGCAGGAATACGGGCAGGAGACGCAGTGCGTGCTCACCATGCCGCTGCTGGTGGGACTGGACGGCGAGCATAAGATGTCCAAGTCCAAGAACAACTACATCGGCATCACCGAGGACGCCAACACCATGTTCGCCAAGGTGCTGAGCATCTCGGACACGCTGATGTGGGACTGGTACACCCTGCTGTCGTTCAAGAGCCTGGCCGAGATCGCCGCGCTCAAGGCCGAGATCGCGGGCGGACGCAATCCCAAGGACGCCAAGGTCATGCTGGCCAAGGAGATCACGGCGCGCTTTCACAGCGCGGCCCTGGCCGACGCGGCCGAGCAGGACTTCATCAACCGCAGCAAGGGCGGCGTGCCCGACGAGATCCCCGAAGTCAGCCTGTCGGGCGCGCCCCTGGGCATCGGCGCCCTGCTCAAGCAGGCCAACCTGGCGCCTTCCACCAGCGAGGCCAACCGCCTGATCGACGGTGGCGGCGTGCGCGTGGACGGCTCGGCCGTCGGCGACCGGGGCCTGAAGCTCGATGCCGGCACCTATGTGGTGCAGGTGGGCAAGCGCAAGTTCGCACGCGTGACGCTGCAGGCCTGAAGGCTGCCGCCAGGGCTTGTCAATGGTGCAAGCCCCGGGGGCTGTAGTCTCCGGTTATTACCTTTGGCTATGGGGGATGCCGTCTAATTTGTTCCATCCAATGCGCCGGCCCAGGCACGGCGCGCCGTATGGAGCAACCGCAGGAGACGGCGATGAAACCATGGCTTGCAGCGGCAGCGGCCGCACTGTGCGCGGCGTCGGCCGCAGGGGCGGCGGGCGGGCGCGATGACCTCGATGCCGGCGCCAAGCTGGAGATCGCCGAGTCCCATGTCACCCTGCGGCTGACGCCCACCCATGCGCGCCGGCTGTTCATCCTGGACACGGCCTTCCCCGCGGCCCAGGCCGCCAAGACCTGGGTGGTCGACGGGCCCACGGGGCGCATCGAAAGTTCGTTCAGCCAGGCCTACTGGCCCAACTTCGCCATCTCGCCCGACGGCAAGGAGCTGTATGCCGTCGACAGCTACTGGGAAAAGCACACGCGCGGCAAGCGCCAGGACTTCCTGGTCGTGCGCGATGCCCAAAGCCTGGACATCCTGGCCGAGATCGCGCTGCCCAACGGCCGCCTGCTGGTGGTGACCAAGAAGCACAACTTCGCGGTCACGCCCGATGGCCGCTATGCCCTGTCCTACAACCTGGCGCCGCGCACCTCGGTCAGCGTGGTCGACCTGAAGGCCCGCCAGTACCTGGGCGACATCGACATCGCCGGCTGCGGGCTGGTCTTTGCCCACGGCGAGAACCGCTTCTCGACGCTGTGCGCCGACGGCTCGGTGGCCACGGTGCGCTTCGACGACAAGCTGCAGGCCGAGACGCAGCGCGCCGAAGGCGTCTTCGATGCGCAAAAGGACCCGGCCTTCGAGCATTCGGGATGGGACCGGCGGCGCCAGCAACTGCACCTGGTCACCTATTCGGGGTCGGTGGTCACCGTCGACCTGTCGGGGCCCGCCGCCCGCAAGCAGGCGCCCTGGCAGCTCGCGAACCGGCAGGAGCGGACTGCCGGCTGGCGGCCCGGCGGCTGGCAGGTCAGCGCCTTGCACGGGCCCAGCCAGCGCCTGTACGTGCTCATGCACAAGGGCCATGAATGGACGCACAAGGATGCGGGCACCGAGGTCTGGGTGTTCGACGTGGCATCGCAAAAGCGCGTGCAGCGCATCCGGCTCAGGGAAAAGGCCCATTCGGTGGCCGTGAGCCAGGACGACAGGCCGCTGCTCTACACCATCGCCGAGAACACCGACGTCTTCGTGCATGACGCGGCCGGCAAGGTGGTGGCAAAGATCGACAAGCTGGGCATGTCGCCCCAGATCCTGACCGTGGCCGACGAGTGACGCCATGCCACCGCTTGCACAACTGAGCCTGGCGCTGCTGCTGGGCGCCATCTTCGCGCTGGCGGCGGCCGGCAAGCTGGCCGCCTGGCATGAGCTGCCCGGCGTGGTGCAGAACTTCCGCCTGCTGCCCCAGCGCATGGTGCGGCCCGTGGCCCTGCTGCTGCCGGTGGCCGAGACGGCCATCGCCGTGGGGCTGCAGGTGCCCGCCACGCGCGTCGCGGCGGCCTGCGGTGCCGCCGCGCTGCTGCTGGTGTTCGCCGCAGCCCTGGCCATCAACCTGCGGCGCGGCCGCCGCGAGATCGACTGCGGGTGCTTTCGCTCGGACCTGCGCCAGCCCCTCAGCGCGGCGCTGGTGCTGCGCAATCTGGCGCTGGCGCTGGCGGCACTGGCGCTGGCCGCATGGCCCGCGGCCGCCGAGCCCCGGCCCGTGGAGTGGCTGCTGGCCTCGGCGGCGGCCGCCACGCTGCTGGCCTGCCATCTGGCCACGGGGCTGGTGTTCCGGCCCGCGCCGCCGCGCTATGAAGACAACTTCCGCGCCAGCCTGGACCCCCACTGAACGACGAGGGCATGACCATGAATGACATCCTCCCCTACGTGATCGGACTGCATACGGTGCTGCTGCTGGTGCTGGGCCTGATGGTCTTCGGCCTGGCGCGGCAGATCGGCATCCTGCACGAGCGCGTCGCGCCCATGGGCGCCATGGTCAACGACCACGGCCCCGAGGTCGGCGAGATGGCGCCGTCGATGAGCGTGGCCTCGCTGCAGGGCGCCATGGTGCAGATCGGCGGGCCGGCCGCATCGGGCCGCAGCCGGCTGCTGGTGTTCGTCTCGCCCACCTGTCCCGTCTGCAAGAAGCTGCTGCCCATCGCGCGGTCCTTCGCCCGGGGCGAGCGGCTGGAGGTCACGCTGGTGGGCGATGGCGACATCGGCGAGCAGCGCCGCATGATCGAGCAGAACGGCCTGGAGGAGGTGGCCTACGTCAACTCGCCCCAGGTCGGCATGGCCTTCCAGGTGGGCAAGCTGCCCTATGCCGTGCTCATCGACGGGCAGGGCGTGATCCGCGCCAAGGGGCTGGTCAACAGCCGCGAGCACCTGGAGAGCCTGGCCGTGGCCGAGGAGACCGGCTACGGCTCCATCCAGGCCTATCTCAAGGCCCGGGAACGGGTCCACGCCCGGCAGGCGGCCTGAGCCGCGCGGGCATCGCATCCGCAGGAGACACCATGAGACTGATTTCCAGGAACCCGTTCGACCGGCTTTTCGAATCGGCATCGCGCGGCGCGGCGCAGCGCTCGTCGCGCCGCTCCATGCTCGCCTTCGTGGGCCGCGCCCTGGTCGCCACGGTGGCCGTGCCGCTGCTGCCCGTGCATCGCAAGGCGCAGGCGGCCCCGGCGTCGCACCCGGCGTCGCAGCCGGCGTCGCAACTGGCGTCCCGTTTCGCGCGCGCGGCGCAGACCAAGGACCCCACCCAATGCAACTACTGGCGCTACTGCTCCAGCGACGGCTATCTGTGCGCCTGCTGCGGCGGCGGCCCCAGCAGCTGCCCGCCCGGCACCTCGCCGTCGCCCACCTCCTGGGTCGGCTCCTGCATCAACCCCGATGACGGCAAGACCTACCTGATCGCCTACCGCGACTGCTGCGGCACCGACTCGTGCGGGCGCTGCGCCTGCCTGGGGCAGGAGGGCGACATGCCCAGCTACCGGCCGCAGCTCAACAACGACATCATCTGGTGCTTCGGCGCGTCGAGCATGGTCTACCACTGCTCCAGCGCCGCCCTGGTGGGCCTGGCGGAGTAGGCCGGGAGCCGCGCATGCCCGCATCCGGTGCCTGCCCGACGCAGCGCGTCCTGCTGCCGCTGCTGTGGTGGCTGTCGGGCTGCCTGCCGGCCGCTGCCCAGGTGCAGCCGGCTGCCGCGCCGCAGCCCCTGCCGGCGACGGCGGCCCTGTTCGCCGCGCACTGCGCGGGCTGCCATGGCGACAAGGGTCGCTCGGTCAGCGAGTTTCCGACGCTGGCCGGCCGCGTCGGCTACTTCACGCGGCTGCCGGCGGGGCGCGCCTACCTGGTGCAGGTGCCGGGCGTGGCGCTGTCCACGCTCAGCGACGCGCAGGTGGCCGATGTCATGAACTGGCTGCTGCGCAACTACAGCCGCGAGCAGCTGGCCCCGGACTTCGCGCCCTATACCCGCGACGAGGTGGCGGCCCTGCGCCGCGAGCGCATCAACCCCTGGGCCGTGCGCGCGCAGGTGGTGCGCGCGCTGGCGCAGGAAGGCCAGCTGCCTTCGGATGACGCGCTGGCCAGCGAGCCGCTGAAGCTCTACTAGGAAAGGTCCCCGCATGAAGTCCCTGAAGAACCCTTTGCGCATGGCTGCCGCCCTGTGCGCCGTCCTGCTGCTGTGCCGGCCCGCGCTGGCCGCGGATGTGGAGGCCGGCCGCGCCAGGTACGCGCTGTGCGCCTCCTGCCACGGCGGCGACGGCCGCTCCACCGTCATGCCCCAGTACCCGAAGATCGCCGGCCAGAACGCGCCCTATACGGTCAATGCGCTCAAGGCATACCGCGACGGGCGGCGCGCGGGCACCTTCGCCGCGCTGATGGCCGAGACGGCCAGATCCCTGTCCGACGAGGACATGGCCAACCTGGCGGCCTACATCGCCACGCTGGACAGCAAGTGAAGCCAACAACCGACGGAGGTGACGCCATGTGCGAGGTCTATGTCCGTACCGACCCCATCAACTACGAATCGCGCAGCCATTCGGTGCGCATCCACGGCGTGATCACGACCGTGCGCCTCGAAAACGAGTTCTGGACCGTGCTGGGCGCCATGGCCCGCAGCGAGAACAGGACCACGAACGAGCTGATCGCCACGCTCTACGACGAGGTCACCAAGTTCCGTGGCGAGATCGACAACTTCGCCTCGTTCCTGCGCGTCAGCTGCATGCGCTACCAGGAACTGAAGGCGGCCCGCGACGAAGCGCCGCAGGCCCCGCGCGCCCAGGCGCAGGCGCCGGTGGTGGTCCCGGTGCGCAACGCATCCTGAGGGTAGACAGCTCATGGACGACCGCTGCGACCAGGCGCCCGGCGCCCTGCACGCACCCGCGCCCGAAACCGCGGGCTTCGTGCTCAACCACACCATGCTGCGCGTGCGCGATCCGCAGGCGGCGCTGGACTTCTACACCCGTGTCTTCGGCATGCGGCTGCTGCGCCGCGTCGACTTCGCCGACATGCGCTTCAGCCTCTATTTCCTGGCGCATGTGCAGGACGGCGAGCCGCCGCCGCGCGACCGTGGCCAGCGCATGGCCTGGACCTTCGGGCGGCCCGCCGTGCTGGAGCTGACCCACAACTGGGGCACCGAGGAGGATGCCGGCTTCGCCTACCACGATGGCAATGCCGAGCCGAAGGGCTTCGGCCACATCTGCTTCGCGGTGCCGGACCTGGCCGCGGCGGTGGCCTGGCTGGAGCGCAACGGCGTGCCGTTCGTGAAGCGCCCCCAGGACGGCAAGATCCGCGACGTGGCCTTCGTCAAGGACCCGGACGGCTACTGGATCGAGGTGCTG
>JBHIXF010000059.1:0-38824 GCA_041984925.1 Comamonas sp. | reverse complement strand
CGAACAGGACAGTGAAACGACTTTGCGCCGATGATAGTGCGGGTTCCCGTGTGAAAGTAGGTCATCGTCAGGCTCTTACAGCCCAAGAAACCCCGTAGCCCAAGGCTACGGGGTTTTTTGCATTGGCCTTGCCATTCATGGCCTCAAAACCTACGGGCCCTGGCGCAAGGGCCCATGCACTGACGCCCTGGAGGCTTCGTCAGCCGCTTTCTTGCCGACTGGTGCGTTCCAATTCCGCTAGCATTGACGTTTACGTCAACGTCTCATGCCCATGGCCACCGGCCGTGGATGTGCACGGACTCTCCCGTCATGCCGACCACCTATACCATCAGCGATCTCGCCAAGGAGTTCGATCTCACGACCAGGGCCATCCGCTTCTATGAGGACATGGGCCTGCTCGAACCGGAGCGCGCCGGCCCGGGCGGACGCAACCGCGTGTACAGCGCAAGGGATCGCACGCGCCTGCGCCTGACACTGAGGGCCAAGCGGCTCGGTCTGTCGCTGACCGAGGCCAAGGAGATCATCGACCTCTACGACAGTCCCAGGGACACCGGCGCACAGCTGCGCAAGTTCCTGGAGGTGCTGGCTGCGCACCGGCGCCATCTGGAGGACCGCCTGGCCGATCTGCAGGCGAATCTGGCCGAGGTGCGCGAGCAGGAATCCGAGGCCCGCGCATTGTTGAAGCGACTGGATGGAAAAAATGCTTCATAATTGACGTTTACGTAAACGTAATTTGTGAGGCCCCTCTTGACCACCCGCCGTCTGGACCCTGCGATCGACGACTTCGCCCAGCGAGTGCGTGGCAGCTTTGCACGGCAGGGGGCCATGCAGACCCTGGGCGCACAGCTGCTGCTGGTGGAGCCCGGCGCCGTGGACGTCGGCTTCGATTGGGCGCAGGGGCTGACGCAGCAGCATGGCTTCATCCACGCCGGCATGGTGTCGACGGCGCTGGATTCGGCCTGCGGCTACGCCGGATTGACCCTGATGGCCGCCGATGCCGCGGTGCTCACCATCGAATTCAAGATCAACCTGCTGGCCCCGGCCAAGGGCCAGCGCTTTCGCATGGAAGGCCGCGTGCTCAAGCCGGGCCGCACCATCACCGTGACCGAAGGCCGCGCCTACGCGATCGACGAAGGCCGCGAAAAACTGATTGCCACCATGGGATGCACGCTGATGTGCGTGCAGGGCCGTGACCTGGCCGACTGAGCCGGGTGGATTTTTCCCCATTTCACAGGAGACACGAGATGAGCCTTTCCAACCTGCCGGGCCTGAACTTCCAACTGGGCGAGGACATCGACGCGCTGCGCGATGCGGTGCGCGAGTTCGCGCAGGCCGAGATCGCGCCGCGCGCCGGCGAGATCGACCGCAACGACCAGTTCCCCATGGACCTGTGGCGCAAGTTCGGCGACCTGGGCGTGCTGGGCATCACGGTGTCCGAGCAGTACGGCGGTGCCGACATGGGCTACCTCGCGCACATGGTGGCCATGGAGGAGATCTCGCGCGCCAGCGCCTCGGTGGGCCTGTCCTATGGCGCGCACAGCAACCTGTGCGTGAACCAGATCAACCGCAACGGCAACGAGGCGCAGAAGGCCAAGTACCTGCCCAGGCTGATCAGTGGCGAGCATGTGGGCGCCCTGGCCATGAGCGAGCCCGGCGCCGGCTCGGACGTGATCAGCATGAGGCTGCGCGCCGAGGACAAGGGCGGCTACTACCTTCTCAACGGCTCCAAGATGTGGATCACCAACGGCCCCGACGCCGACACCCTGGTGGTCTATGCCAAGACCGAGCCAGAGTTGAACGCCCGTGGCGTCACGGCTTTCCTGATCGAAAAGGGCATGAAGGGCTTCTCGATCGCGCAGAAGCTGGACAAGCTGGGCATGCGCGGCAGCCACACGGGCGAGCTGGTGTTCGAGAACGTGGAGGTGCCGGCCGAGAACGTGCTGGGCGGTGTCAACAATGGCGCCAAGGTGCTGATGAGCGGCCTGGACTACGAGCGCGCCGTGCTGACCGGTGGTCCGCTGGGCATCATGCAGTCGGTGATGGACAACGTCGTGCCCTACATCCACGACCGCAAGCAGTTCGGCCAGAGCATCGGCGAGTTCCAGCTCATCCAGGGAAAGGTCGCCGACATGTACACCGTGCTGCAAGCGGGCCGCTCCTTCGCCTATACGGTCGCCAAAAACCTCGATCTGCTGGGAACCGAGCATGTGCGCCAGGTCCGCAAGGACTGCGCCAGCGTGATCCTGTGGTGTGCCGAGAAGGCCACCTGGATGGCTGGCGAGGGCGTGCAAATCTATGGCGGCAATGGGTATATCAACGAGTACCCGCTCGGCCGCCTGTGGCGGGATGCGAAACTCTACGAGATCGGCGCAGGCACCAGCGAGATCCGTCGCATGCTGATCGGCCGCGAACTGTTCGCAGAGACCTGCTGACCTGCGGCTGCCGCGCCGTTCCAGAGTTTGACCCACACCAAAGGATTGAATATGAGCACAACCTCCATCGAAGAGCTGTTTGTCCACAACCGCGAATGGGCGCAGCAGATGGAGCGTGACCGGCCCGGTTTCTTCACCGGGCTGATGGCGCAGCAAAAACCCCGCTACATGTGGATCGGCTGTTCCGACAGCCGCGTCCCGGCCAACCAGATCACGGGTCTGGAGCCCGGCGAGGTGTTCGTCCACCGCAACGTGGCCAACGTGGTCGTGCCCAGCGACCTGAACTGCCTGTCCACCATCCAGTATTCGGTGGACCAGCTCAAAGTCGAGCACCTGATGGTCGTCGGCCACTATGGCTGCGGCGGCGTGCTGGCGGCGCTGGAGGATGCCCGCGTCGGCCTGGCCGACAACTGGATCCGCCACGTCAAGGATGTGCGCGACAAGCACCAGGCCCTGCTGGCCGAGCTGTCGCCCCAGTGGCGCCATGATGCGCTGTGCGAGCTCAATGCCATCGAGCAGGTGATCAACGTGGCCCAGAGCACCGTGATGCAGGATGCCTGGGCGCGGGGCCAGAAGGTCACGCTGCATGGCTGGTGCTACAGCCTCAAGAACGGGCTGATCACTGACCTGCAGATGACCGTGCCGGGCGTGGGCGGTCTGGCCGAGGTCCATGCCCAGGCCGTTCAACGGGTCGCCAGCCGCCAGCGCGACTGAGCGCAGGGCATGCGGGCAGAGGGAGAGTTCATGCAGATGGATGCCCCGGACACCCCGCTGGCCCGCGGCATCGCGCAGGCGATGATGGATGGCTTCAACCGCCACTACCGCCTGTTCCGTGCCGAATCCGCCCGCGCCAAGCACCGCTTCGAGACGGCCGACTGGCTGGGCCAGCAGCGCGCCCAGCGCGAGCGCATCGAGTTCTACGACCTGCGCGTGCGCGAATGCGTGCGCCGGCTCGAGAAGGAATTCGCCGCGGGCGCACAGCCCATGGCGCTGTGGCAGCAGGTCAAGCGGCACTACATCGGGCTGATGGTCAACCACCTGCAGCCCGAGCTGGCCGAGACCTTCTTCAACTCGGTCACGACCAAGATCCTGCACCGCACGCATTTCCACAACGACTTCATCTTCGTGCGGCCGGCCGTGAGCACGGAATACATCGAGAACCAGGATCCGGCGGCGCGCCCGGCCTACCTGGCTTTCTACCCCACGCGCGAGACGCTGCCGCAGACGCTGCGCGAAGTCGTCGAGCAGTTCGCGCTGCAGCGCCCGTTCGAGGACCTGGACCGGGATATCGCGCGCCTGGCCGAGCGGCTGGAGCCCCAGCTGCAGGCCATGCGCCTGTACGCCAACTTCCAGATCCAGGTGCTGTCCAGCCTGTTCCTGCGCAACAAGGGCGCCTACATCGTCGGCAAGATCATCAATGGCTTCGCCGAGCTGCCCTGGGCCGTGCCCATCCTGCATGGCGACGGCGGCAGGCTGGTGCTGCACGCGGCCCTGTTCGGCGAGAAGGACCTGCACGGCCTGTTCAGCTTCGCGCGCGCCTACTTCATGGTCGATACCGACGTGCCCGGCGCCTATGTGCAGTTCCTGCGCAGCCTCATGCCGCGCAAGCCGCGTGCCGAGCTGTACAACGCCCTGGGATTGGCCAAGCAGGGCAAGACGCTGTTCTACCGCGACTTCCTGCACCACCTGCGCCATTCGCGCGACCAGTTCCGCATCGCCCCGGGCATCAAGGGTATGGTCATGCTGGTGTTCGACCTGCCCAGCTTCCCCTATGTGTTCAAGCTGATCAAGGACCGCTTCGCCGCGCCCAAGGAGATCACGCGCGAGCAGGTCCAGGCCAAGTACCGCCTGGTCAAGCAGCACGACCGCGTGGGGCGCATGGCCGACACGCTGGAATACAGCCTGGTGGCCTTTCCGCGCGAGCGCTTTTCCGATGCGCTGATCGCCGAGATCCTGGAGCATGCGCCCAGCCAGGTGGAGATCAGCGACCGCGACGGCGATGGCCGGCAGGAGGTCATCATCTCCCACCTCTACATCGAGCGGCGCATGGTGCCGCTCAACATCCTGCTGCAGGAATGCTTCGACGACGGGCTGGACCTGCCGGCGCCCCGGCAGCGGCTGGAGAGCGCCGTGGTCGAGTACGGCAATGCCATCAAGGACCTGGTCGCGGCCAACATCTTCCCGGGCGACATGCTGTGGAAGAACTTCGGCATCACGCGCGGCGGCAAGGTGGTGTTCTACGACTACGACGAGATCGAATACCTGACCGACTGCCATTTCCGCCAGGTGCCCGCGCCGCGCAGCGAGGAGGACGAGCTCAGCGGCGAGATCTGGTACCCCGTGGGCCCGCGCGATGTGTTCCCGGAAACCTTCGCGCCCTTCCTGCTGGGCAACCCGGCCGTGCGCGAAGTCTTCATGCGCCACCACGCGGACCTGCTGGACCCCGCCTTCTGGCAGGCGCATCAGCAGCGCATCAGGCAAGGGCACGTACACGATGTCTTTCCCTACGAGCGCAGCCGCTGGCTGGCCTGACCTGTTTTTTCCCGTTCACCATCACGACAACCAAGGAGATAGAGCAATGCAAGACCCCATCGTCATCGTCGGCGCGGCCCGCACCCCCATGGGCGCCTTCCAGGGCGACTTCGCCGATCTCGCGGCCCATGATCTGGGCGGCGCCGCCATCAGGGCGGCCGTGGAGCGTGCCGGCATCGCTCCCGAGAAGGTGGACGAAGTGCTGTTCGGCAACTGCCTGATGGCCGGCCAGGGCCAGGCGCCCGCACGACAGGCCGGCTTCAAGGGCGGGCTGCCGCGCAGCACGGGCGCCGTGACCCTGTCCAAGATGTGCGGCGCCGGCATGGAGGCCACCATCCTGGCCCATGACCAGCTGGTCGCGGGCAGCCGCGACGTGGTCGTCGCAGGCGGCATGGAAAGCATGACCAATGCGCCCTACCTGCTCAAGAAGGGCCGCGGCGGCTACCGCATGGGCCACGACAAGGTCTATGACCACATGATGCTCGACGGCCTGGAGGATGCCTACGAGCCCGGCCGCTCCATGGGCACCTTCGGCGAGGACTGCGCCGCCAAGTACCACTTCACGCGCGAGCAGCAGGATGCCTACGCCATCGAAAGCGTCAAGCGCGCCCAGGCAGCGACCGAGAGCGGCGCCTTCAAGGCCGAGATCACGCCCGTCACCGTGTCCACGCGCAAGGGCGACGTCACGGTCAGCATCGACGAAGGCCCGGCCAAGGCCAAGCTGGACAAGATTTCCAGCCTCAAGCCCGCCTTCAAGAAGGATGGCACGATCACGGCCGCCTCCAGCTCCAGCATCAACGACGGCGCGGCGGCCCTGGTGCTGATGCGCGCATCCACGGCCAAAGAACTGGGCTGCCAGCCGCTGGCGCGCATCGTGGCCCATGCCACGCATGCCCAGGAGCCCGAGTGGTTCACCACGGCCCCCGTCGGCGCCACGCAGAAGGCGCTGAAGAAGGCCGGCTGGACGGCTGGCGATGTGGACCTGTGGGAAGTCAACGAAGCCTTCGCCGTCGTGCCCATGGCGCTGATGGCCGAGCTGGGCGTGCCGCGCGACAAGGTCAATGTCAACGGTGGCGCCTGCGCGCTGGGCCACCCCATCGGCGCCAGCGGTGCGCGCATCCTGGTCACGCTGCTGCATGCGCTGCAGGCACGGGGTGCCAGGCGCGGGCTGGCGACGCTGTGCATCGGCGGTGGCGAAGCAACCGCCATGGCGATAGAACTGGTCTAAGCTTGCGGCCGAGGCCGGTCTTCATGCGGACACCGGTCCTTCCTGCCTGCATTTGGAGCCATCCCGACCATGATCACCAGCGAAGAACAGTTGCGCAGCCTGTATGCGATGCCGGCCGAGAGGGCCCTGCTCAAGCAGCAGGTGGACCTGGACCGGCACTGCCTGCGCTTCATCGCGCTGTCGCCGCTGTGCATCGTGGCCACGGGCGGCGCGGCGGGCACGATGATGGATGCCTCGCCGCGCGGCGGCAAGCCGGGCTTCGTCAAGGCGCCCGACAACCAGACGCTGCTGATTCCCGACTCCGGCGGCAACAACCGGCTGGACAGCTTCAGCAACCTGATCGCCGACCCGCGCATCGGCCTGCTGTTCCTGGTGCCGGGCTTCGACGAGACGCTGCGCGTCAACGGCGTGGCCAGGCTGCGCGACGAGGCCCACTACACGGCGCTGTTCGCCAGCGAGGGCTTCCGGCCCAGGATCGTCATCGAGATCCAGGTGCATGAAGCCTACCTGCACTGCGGCAAGGCCCTGATGCGTGCGCGGCTGTGGAAGCCGGAGGCCCTGGTGCCGCGCAACGTCATGCCCTCGATGAACCAGATGATCCACCAGCAGATCGGCCTGCCGGCCCCCACGGAGACGCAGGAGGCCATGGTCGAGCGCTATGAGCGGCAGATCGCGGGCGAGCAGGGGCAGTGAAGGCATGCGCTCATGAAAAGGATGTATCCATGGCATTGACGCTGGTGATCGGGGCCTCGCGCGGGCTGGGTCTGGCATTGACGCAGGCCTATGTGGCCCAGGGCCGCCGCGTGGTCGCCACGGTGCGCAGCGCGGCCGACCGCGAGCGCGTGCAGGCCACGGGCGCCCAAGTGCTGCAGGTCGACGTGGCCGATCCGGCCAGCGTCAGCGGCCTGGCCTGGCAACTGGATGGCGAGAAGATCGCGCTGGCGCTGTATGTGGCCGGCCTCTGGGACGCGCAGGGCGCCGCGACGCCGCCCACGCGCGAGCAGTTCGACCGCGTCATGCACACCAATGTGCTGGGCGCCATGCAGGTGCTGCCCCAGGTGGCGCCGCTGGTGGAGGCCGCGGGCGGCGTCTTCGGCCTGTTCTCCAGCGAGATGTCGCTGCTGGCCGGGGCCGAATCCGACGCCTGGCTCTACCGCGTCAGCAAGGCGGCCCTCAACATGGTCGTGGCCAGCGCCCAGCCCCAGTGGCCGGGCGCGACCGTGGTGGCGCTGGACCCGGGCTGGGTGCAGACCGACATGGGCGGCGCGCAGGCCACCTTCACCGTGGAGCAAAGCGTGCAGGGCCTGATCCGGACGCTGGCCGGCGTCACGGCGGCCGACAGGGGGCGCATGCTGCGGCACGACGGGCGGCGCATCGCCTGGTAGCCCGCGCCAGGCCACAGGGACAACGAGAGAAAAGACAGGAGACAGACACATGCTGCTCAACGCAGACCAGGAAATGATCCGCGACGCGGTGCGCGACTTCGTGCGCACCGAGATCACCCCCCATGCCGCGCGCTGGGACAAGGAACACCACTTTCCCAGGAACGTGCACCAGGGCCTGGCCGCGCTGGGCGCCTACGGCATCTGCGTGCCCGAGGAATACGGCGGCGCAGGCCTGGACTACCTGAGCCTGGCCCTGGTGCTGGAGGAGATCGCGGCCGGCGACGGCGGCACCAGCACCGTCATCAGCGTCACCAACTGCCCCGTCAACGCCATCCTCATGCGCTACGGCAGCGAGGCGCAAAAGCAGCAATGGCTGGCGCCGCTGGCGCGCGGCCAGATGCTGGGCGCCTTCTGCCTGACCGAGCCGCACGTGGGCTCGGATGCCTCGGCGCTGCGCACCACGGCCACACGCGATCGCGACGGCGAGGGCTACGTCATCAACGGCGTCAAGCAATTCATCACCAGCGGCAAGAACGGCGACGTGGCCATCGTCATCGCCGTCACCGACAAGGCCGCTGGCAAGAAAGGCATGAGCGCCTTCATCGTGCCCACCTCCGCGCCCGGCTACCAGGTGCTGCGCCTGGAGGACAAGCTGGGCCAGCACAGCTCGGACACGGCGCAGATCCAGTTCGAGGACTGCCGCATCCCGGCCGCCAACCTGATCGGGGCCGAGGGTGAAGGCTACAAGATCGCGCTGTCGGCGCTGGAGGGCGGGCGCATCGGCATCGCCGCGCAAAGCGTGGGCATGGCGCGTGCCGCCTTCGAGTGCGCACTGCAGTACGCCAAGGAGCGCGAGAGCTTCGGCCAGCCCATCTTCAACCACCAGGCCGTGGGCTTTCGGCTGGCCGACTGCGCCACGCAGATCGAGGCTGCCCGCCAGCTGATCTGGCACGCCGCCAGCCTGCGCGATGCCGGCCGGCCCTGCCTGAAGGAGGCGGCCATGGCCAAGCTGTTCGCCAGCGAGATGGCCGAACGGGTATGCAGCGCCGCCATCCAGACCCTGGGCGGCTATGGCGTGGTCAACGACTTCCCCGTGGAGCGCATCTACCGCGACGTGCGCGTCTGCCAGATCTACGAAGGCACGAGCGACGTGCAGAAGATCCTCATCCAGCGCGCGCTGAAAGATACCTTCCTAGCACCGGCATTCGGACGGTAGGTCTAGGGGCAGGAGGACTCTCAAGACGGGATATCGTGGAACGAGAGACGCCGAGGCGCACAGCCACCTGTAACTGAGTGAGGCCCTCAGCACGGAGGCTCAGCGCCAAGGCTCGTCCAGCAGCGTCAAGAGTAGGCTTACGACCACCCCAGACCACACCCCGTTCAAGCGCAGCAACTTGCCCCGCAATCGATCGCTCCCTGATCATTGACCGTTCGAGCTGGGCGATGGCCCCCAAGCTTTGAAGCATGTAGACGCCAAGAGGAGAAGTAGTATCGAGAGGCTCCGTCAACGACCGAATCTCGGCACCGACAGCCTCGATATGCTCCAGTATGGACAGCAGGTGCTTTAGCGACCGTGCAACACGGTCAATGCGCCAGACAAGCAGCACATCCCCCTTTTGCAGAGCAGCCAAGCATTCCTTGAGGACTGGCCTATCCGCGCTAGCACCACTCGCACGCTCCTCAAAAATGCGATCAGCCCCCGCACGCTCCAGGGCGTCAATTTGCAAGCGGGTTTCTTGGTCCTGAGTGGACACACGCACATATCCGATCAGCATCGCTTACTCCCCCGTCCAGATCAGACCGAGGCGCTTCCAGTCCCTGTTTGTGAGGGCAAACCGGATCATGGACCGCAGCACAACAGCACGACTTGTGCCGTACATCTCAGCGATCTCGTCTATCGTATCGGAGAGGTTCAGAGGGACAGACACATCAAGCCGGGCATGCGTCGCCCGATGCTTGGCAACGCGGGCAGCGTTACCGGAAATGTTTTCGCGAAGATCAATGGACATAGGAATCCCTCAACGGCCCCTTACGAGGCCACAGCGAGCCAAAATCGGACTCCCCCAAGATCATTAGGCACACCCCCTAACAGACGTTGTCTTGCGCTCTACATGCAAGACAAACCAGTCTTTCCAGCGCGACAGTTCCGAGTAGACGACAGACTGGCTATCGAGCACGCAATCAAAGGACGCACTGACAGCATCGAGGACGCGGGGGAACCACCCCAGGTCTACTGGCTTGCCCATCTCGAAATCCCCGAATGCGCTGTAGCGATTCGTGAAGGCCTGCCCTTCGCGGAATGCCTTGACGATGTACTTTGCGATGTACGAAGCTATGCGTGCCGGACTGCGCGTGCTATTGCGCTTGCGCCGGGCAAGATCGATGTTGCCGCCACGCTCTTTCGTGACGCCACGCCAGACGCTGCGGATAGCGTCAAAGCTTTTGACTTGGTAAGACTGGCCCTGATCATTCCTGCGCTCGAACACACGAGGGACATTCGCAGTCGCAATGTGCCAGTGGATGGCCCCACGTGCCTGATACTCATAAACGGCAACAGCCTTGAACTCGGGCATGTACCTGCGCATGCGCCGGACGAACTCTTTCAGGTCCCGCTTCGATCGCTCCAGATCGGTTTCGTTTGCCCTGTACGTGAGCGTCAACAGCGTGTCCGAGCCCATCGCCTTGCAGAGCTTGCGCACCTTCACTTTTGCCCGATTCGCCGCGATGGTCAGTGACCTTTCGCGTATCTCATCGGCTTCCTCTTCGCGCCGTTCAATCACACGCTCCAGGTAGCTTTCCAGCGCGATGAAATCCCATTCCCGCTCAACCCAGACCGTAGGGGACGAGCCGGTAATTTCCATGTGGCCATTGCCCAGGTCGTGGGCCTTGACCCTCATCCCTTCACCCGTACTCCCGTCATAGACGGTCAGAGCTTCGCCCCTACGGTGCATGTGCAAGAGCTCTTCAGGGGTGTATCGACGTGTCGGGTTCGCATCGCTGATAATTCGAATCATGGTGACCTGTGCAGTAGGTTGCTATCACGAACCCCGGGCAGTTGGCGCTGTCGCGGGGTTCACCTTTTTCAGGGCCTTTGCGCCCTGTGTGTTCCAAAGTGTTTATGGGATAAATCTAGGCCGCGCTGCGCGCGGCCCGCAGCTGCGCTCCGCTTGCATCCGCGGGCCACCCGCGCGCCGGCCTCAACATCAGTCAACAGATCTAACGACAGGAGCGCTGCAGCGCGGACAGCCTTGTTTATCAGGGCGACGATTTGCGGCCCGCTAAGTCCCAGCGCTGCGCATCGCGTAACGGGCCAGCGCGGACGCGACAGCAACGACACGGCAGCAACAAACCAGGCACAAAGGGAAGCAACAGGCAGGCGCGCTAGTGACGCACTGAGCACATCGACGGGTACGCTGCGCGGGCAAAGATGAACATCAGGGGCGTTGCCCCCGATACCCCCGACAGCCGGGTTACTGCTGGAAGGCGCTACGAACTTGAGCATTGCGAACTGCTAGACCCTGTGAGTAGGAGTCAAGGGGTTTGGGCTGTGCGGGCTGCTGCGCTTGAGGTACAAGCTGGGCGACCTGCATGGGCTGCTGAGGAGGCTGCTGCACAGCGCGCGGACGCTCCTCCTCACGTGGACGCGGAACTGAGCGCTCCTGCGGCAATTGCCAGTCAACAAAATAACCGTGCTTGACTATCTGCCCGCACACGTCAGCAGAGACAAACATCTTGGTGCCCTGCTGTGTATAGCAGTGGCACCCCTTGGATTTCATCGAGATACAAGCCGCAGGATAAGGCGCAGTAACCGGCTTAGTCACATCGTCATAACGGGGCGCAGTATGCGGAAAATCTTGCAAGCGGGGCTTGAATGACGCCACATATTCAGGCCCAGTCATCGCAACGCGCGAAGGGGGACCCTGACGCATATCAGCCGCATCCGCAGACGCTTTCATGGTCTGCGGCGCAACAGTTGCCGCATCAGACCTTGTTACGCGCTGGAATCCGTAATAGCCGAGCACTGGCGCAGCCAGAGCGCATGCAAACAGAATCCAAACCTGCTTTGGTATACGCCGCTTGCCTGTATGCAGGCTAGCAGAACGATACCAACCATAAACCTCTTTCGGAAAACGGACCATCGTTGATGTTCCGCTACGACTAGCACCGTCCTTTTCGCAATTGGGATTTACCGAGGACCACTCAATACAACTCACCAGATCAGCACCAAACGTGCGCTTTAGATGCCGATGCCAGCCAGGACTACCGATAAGCCGCCGCACAAAGCTATCGATATTTTGAGGATGCTGGGTCACGAGGTAGAAGTCAAAACCACGGCGCCTATGCTCAGCCAGCATGCGTACATAATCCGGAGGAGTACTACTTGCCTGCCGGACAGGCAAATCATTGTGGCACTCATCAACGACAAAAATCGTGCCGTCCGGCTCAGACTGCCAATCCTTAAAATCGATACGTTTCCATGAAGAGAGTTCGCCGCCCTCGACCGGCTCAAATCGTCCATTATGACAAACAGGACGATTTTCCTCGACGCTACGCTGACGCACCCATTTGAGCGTGTTGAGAGTCTTGCCCGCGCCATTGGCACCAGTGATTAGATAGAGCATAGCATCAAGTAATTATGAGCTTTTTGAAAGTGTCGCTATTCAACCCATTCAGTAACATTGACGCGAACATGCAACTAAAGATGATAGTTATTGCCGTCCCAACTTTCATTAGCCCCAGCAGCTGGACGACTTCAACAGGCAGTCCGGAGAGACTTCGCAGAATAAGACCCTTCAGAAAGTCGAGAGCTTTTGACACCCCGTAATACGTGATGAGACTGAGACCCAGCGCAGCAAGAGTGCGCCCTACAAACCCCGCAGTAAGGGAGAGCAAAACGCCACCAATAGAACCAACAAATGCGGGCAACATTAGCTATCCCTTCGAGTGATAATGCGAGCACCAGCGATACCAGCGCAAATGATCAAGACAGTCCCGAGCATCTCAAGGTAAGGGCACAGGCGAGAATAAGGGATAGAGACCTCACCGTAACGAAATGGGATTACCCGATCTGCGGGACAGCTACCAGAGCCAATAAAGTCGTCACGGTCATTGACATATTGGGATATGTCAATGTCTTTGTTCCCCTTCAACCCACTGAGAACAGAACCCTCTTTATTTTTCTCAGAGTCATAGAGCCTGTAAGCATCGTTATCGCGATCCTCGAAAAGCTGACAAGCCCTCTTGTGCTGCTCACGCGCAACAGCACACTGTATTGCATCACCTTCGCAAGACCAGCCAGCCGAGCAATTGCCGCCGAATGAACTCTTGTCAGACTCACTGTCACCGTTACCCTTGCCAGACTCAAGCACTTTACAAACAGAGCTACCAGAGTTACGGGCGCAGTAATCGTCCTTAGTTGTATTAGTAATAACCACGCTCGTGTTTATAGTATTACCGTTACCGTCCTTATTAGTAGTAGTTGTCGTAGTGGTACACTTACTACCCGTACAGGTAGTCTCAGTCTTAGTCTCTTTTTTTGACCCGTCGCTATTAGTCTCAACCTTGGTTGAGCCATCGCCTTTGGCTTCGCTGAAAGGCACGCAGACCTCAACACCGTTAACAGTACCGGGCTGCCCATTGCACTTACCAGGAGGCTTGCTATCAGGGGGTATTATTTCCTTCTCCTCAGGAGTACCCTCATTGAGCTTATTTATAACGTCGGGGTTGCAAACGGAACCAACGTATTTGCCAGTGCCCTGGGTCCACCACTTCCCATCGTCATCTTTAGCGGCAACAGTAGTACCAGTCGATAAAAGACAACCACTCTTACAACCCGGGAAAGCGGGCTCAAAACCAGAAATGTCGCCGTAATACGGCTCCGCAGCCTGGATACAAGCCCACTCAGCAGACTGCCCAGCAGCACGAAATAGCTGAGTCAACCCCAACCGCTGCTTATTCGCGCACCAATCGGCGAGACCCTTGCACTCATCCTGAGTTCCGGGACCAGACGGGTCAGCGCCAGCGTAATTGCAAGTATCAGTGCCGAGCGAAACACCGTGGAAGGAAACCGGGGCAGGAGTACGATTCAGGCGCTGCCGCCCGGTAACATCCTCGCAAACAGACTCGATGACAGCCGGGAAAAAAGAGTTAACGGCAGTAATACAAATGTCAGTCCTCACAGATCGCTCAGGACTAGCGATAGCACCGACTCCCGCCGGAGTGTCGTAATTAGGGTCATACGCTTTGCACGCAGCCTGAGCAGTGGGATATTGCCGACCGTTGAAATAATAGACAGCCGGGCGCGAAAAATCAGCGAACGCAGAAAACGATACCAGCAGCAAAAAAGACGCGATTAAGCGGTAAATATTAACCACAGCGCCCCCAACACAGCAATGAGCACAAAAAGACCGGAGCCCATAAACACCCCCTTTTTAATGAGTCAAGGTGGACTCATTAAAAAGAAGTCGGGGGCGTCCCCCCGAACAGTTGTTAACCGCGAATAGAGCGGCGCACCCAGCTGAAAGCGACGAGAGCAACGATCACCAGCAACACCGCGCCGCCAATCGAAACAATGGACGGAATTTGAGCTTCAATGTCAGTGACCACACCGCTGACGTCGATAGCAGCCGCCATCGCATTGCCCGCAGCGAGCGCGTAGACAGGAATGGCGACAACAGCCGCCTTGATTGCTTGTTTCATAACGAGTCCCTTTCAATAGTTGCAGTATCATCGACTCTGAGCAATCTGATCATTTGCCGAATAGCAAAGCCAGCCGCCCAACATAACGCGATAGCCATAGCGATCGCGGCACCCCCCGCAGAGTCGATATCGAGCAGGGGAATTGTGAATTCGTGCCGTACTGTGACAGTACAGGCCTGGTTGCATTGGACAACCTGATCAGCCATTTGAATCAAGCCGCTGCCGGGCAAAAGCGCGCATACGTGCTGTGTAAATGCGCGTAGCGCGATCCATCCAGTTACCCGCCCAAGTGATCAAGCGAGTAAATGTGACAATGAATAGCCCGTATGCGAGAGCACCGAGCGCACCACCGAACATCGAAAGCCAGATGAAGGTGAATGCGAAATGACGCAACTGGGCCTCAGTCAGATCAACCATATTCAGGCCTTAGGAGCAGCCGGTGCGGCCCGACCCACGGGGGCCAGGGGCGGCACGGGCGTGAAATCAACGATGGCGGGCATGATCTTGCGAGACTGAAAGTCAACCCGCATGCCGTAGACGGGGGCATACAGGCCTCGCGTGATCTTGCCGACAAGCGGAGCAGGGACAGGAGTCACGCCGACTTGCAGCTCAGTGCCGTCAGCATCCAGCGTGAGGCAATCGACTTCCTGGAATTCATAGGGCTTGCCGTTCTTGCCGGTGCCCTTACGGATTTCCTGCACAACCAGGACTTTGATGAATGCGGGCAGGGGTGTAGACATGATGAATCCTTGAAACACTGCGTATGAAATCCCGCGCAGATCGGGCTATGCGAGCAACAGCGCTCTGAGATACCCCGCACGCGAAGCAGCGCAGAAAACTGGCACGATGCATGCCCCACGGATTGCGCCGGGACAGCCAACCCGGAACTACCCAAGAGGGCTTGACCGGGGGCATGCAAAGCAAGAAGGATCGGACTCATGCGAACGAAACCGACACGTCGCAGAAATTGGCAACGACAAGCGAACGCATCACAGTGCACGCCTGCGCCCACGTATGGCACTCGACCGAGTACCGCCGAAAGCAGTTAGGGTGGACCTCATGCCGGTAACGCACGATGTACGGACCAGTGCTGGGGCGGCGAACGGAGCTCATGCTGTGGCCCCCAGGTCGACAAACGTCAAACCGTAGCGTTGCGCAAGATGCCAAGCGAATGCACGACCGTACAAGGGGTACGCCGAAGGCCCCCAAGGGTAGTGGCCAACGACCACGTAACGCTTAGGCTGACCCCAACGACGTTCATAAAGCAAAGACATGCGACGTTTACGCAGCGGGGTGCACTCCCCACCGCTACCGGGAGCCTGAGCTACCAGGGCCGGGACCGGATCGGTTGAAGCGGGGGAAGTGCATTCGCAGCTGGCTGAAGGCTTGCCGCAGAGCAGGCAACGCTGATCGCTTGCAGTGAACGGCGCAGGGGTGCGCCTGGAGTGTGCGAAGGCCGAGAAGGAAACTTGCGTGGCTGACATGGGTAGCTCCAGGTCTAAACCTCAAGACCGTCCATGCTTCTGGCGGTAGGCCGTGCTGTGGATCACCGCGACTGGCCGGGATGGCCCCGAGGGGTTAAGATACCGTTACCGGTAACCGGAAACGTTACCTCTATCTGGTAACGTCGGATGCAGTATGACACCCAAGGAAGGTAACGTGCAAGACCTAAAGCGATTAACCCTATTGATTGACAGGGCATCGAAAATCTGTGGTAGCGACAACCAGCTAGCAATAAAGCTGGGCGTCTCTAGACAGCAGATAAGCAAGTGGAGAGCCGGCTCCGCAGACGCCCCACCAGCCCACCAGGAAGCGATGGCAGAGATGGTCGGAGTAGACCCCGCGGTACACCTGCTAGCAGCAGCAGTGGAGAAAACCGAGAGCGAAAAAGTGATGGAGCTCTTCGCGAAACTGCGCGCTCAGTCAATCCTCATCCAGCGGGCCCTCGCCTGATTCCACGCCGGGTCCCTGCGGGTCGTGCCGGATGGCCCTGTCGCCCGCAGGGCTTAGCATGGCGCATGGCGGCAACCCGGCGCATGGCAGGCCAAGGCTCCGGGTCGCAGCAGGTTTGCGACCACCTTTGCAGGAGATCCCGACATGCCCTTTGCTTGCGTCAACGGCCAGAACCTGTACTACGAAGACACCGGAGGACGCGGCCCGGCGCTGGTGTTCTCGCACGGGCTGCTCATGGACCACACCATGTTCGCGCCCCAGGTGCAGGCATTGCAGGGGCGCTTTCGCTGCATCAGCTGGGACGAGCGCGGCCATGGCCGGACGGCCGACCCTGAACACTGCGCGCCCTTCGACTACTACGACTCGGCCGACGACCTGGCCGCGCTGCTGGCCCACCTGGGCGTGGAGCGTGCCGTGCTGGTGGGCATGTCGCAGGGAGGCTATCTCTCGCTGCGCTGCGCGCTCATCCACCCGCAAGTGGTGCGCGCGCTGGTGCTGATCGACACCCAGGCCATGCTGGAAGACCCCGAGCAGATGCCCCACCACGAGGCCCTGCTCAAGGCCTGGATGGAGCACGGCCTCAGCGACGACATGGCGGCCACCGTGGAGCACACCATCCTGGGCCGGGGCTGGAGCGGCGCCGCCGCCTGGCGCGCCAAGTGGAAAAAGGCCACCCCCATCAACCTGGGCCAGAGCTTCAAGGCCCTGGCGCTGCGTGACGACATCGGGCCGCGCCTTGCGGACATCAAGGTGCCTGCCCTGGTCATCCACGGCACGGACGATGTGGCCATCACCCCCGACCGTGCGCGCGCCATGGCGCAGGCGCTGCCCGATGCGCAATGGGTGGACGTGCCGGGCGCCGGCCATGCGGCCAATCTCACGCATCCCGCGCCCGTGAACGCTGCCATCGAGGCCTTCCTGGCCCGGCTGGGCTAGACCGGCGGATCGTCGGCTTCCTCGCTGTCGCGCTTGCGCAGCACGATGGTGATGCGGCCATCGGTCTCCAGCGTGGCACGCTCCACCTCGCGCAGGTGCAGGCAGCCGCCCGCGCGCAGCGCGGCCTCGATGTCGTCGCGCGTGATCCGCTCTTCGCGCATCAGCTGCTGGTTCAGATGGCCATCGGTGATCAGGGCCTGGGCCTTGCCATCGACCAGCCGCTCCAGCGCCGGCAGGCGGAAGGTCAGCCAGGACAGCATCCAATGGCACAGGATCAGCGTGGTGGCCGAGACCAGGCCGCCGATCAGCGAGTTGTCGCCGGCGTTCATCGAGTTCTGCACCGCGTTCGACAGGATGAGCAGCAGCACCAGATCGAAGGGCGCGTACTGGCCCGTCTGGCGCCGCCCCGTCAGGCGCAGGAACACCAGCAGGAACAGATAGACGGCGACGCCGCGCAGCACGAACTCCCACCACGGGACCGACATGGAAAACATGGCCTCTCCTTGCAGGCCGCAAGGCCCGGCGCCAGTATCATGGCCCGCCTTTCCATCATCAAGGACCCGGTCGCGCCAAAGCGGCCGCGACTGACATGCACCATCAACGTTGCGTTGCCGGGAATGCCGCCATGAGCGGTGCCTGCCCCTGCGGCCGCCAGGATGCCAGGGGCCGAGGCCTGGCCTTCGCGGCCTGCTGCGGCCGCTACCTCGGCCATTTCGACGACTGCCCCGCGCCCGACGCCGAGGCCCTGATGCGCTCGCGCTACAGCGCCTTCGTGCGCGAGGATGCGGACTACCTGCTGGCCACCTGGGAGGCCGGCCACAGGCCGCCCGCGCTCGATTTCGAGCCGGGTGCCAAATGGCTGGGCCTGGCCGTCAAGGACTTCCGTGCCACGGGCGAAGACCGGGCCGAGGTCGAATTCGTCGCGCGCTACCGCCTGGGCGGACGCGCCGTGCGCCTGCACGAGCGCAGCCGTTTCCTGCGCGAAGGCGGGCGCTGGTTCTACGTGGATGGGACGCAATTCTGAGCCCTGTGGGGGCGGTCTCCGACAGGCGCTTGCGCTGCCGCAGCGCATAATCGGCGCCTGGCTGCGGGCGGCGGCTCGATGCGCCCTTGGCCTTGGCGTGCGCGGCAGGCGCATCCAGGCCGTGCATTCCGGGCAGGACTTGCGCGAACAGGATGCGACAACGCGCTGCACCCTATGGCCAACCGTTCGTTTCGTTCCTTCTTGCGTAAGTCGCACCGAGAACTCTTCATCCTATGACTGCTTTCGAGGCCGTGCTCTTCGACTGCGACGGCGTGCTCGTCGACAGCGAATCCATCACCAACCGCGTGCTGTGCACCATGCTCAACGAGTCGGGCTGGCCCATCAGCACCGAGGAATGCCTGCGCGAATTCATCGGCAAGACCGTGCGCAGCCAGGCCGCGCTGATCGAGGCGCGCACCGGCAAGCCGCTGACCGATGCCTGGATGGCGGACTTCTACGAGCGCCGCAATGCCGCGCTGCGTGCCGAGCTGGTGGCCATCGACGGCGCGCTGGCCGCCGTCAGCGAATCCCACGCGCTGTGCAACGGGCGCATCGCCTGCGCCTCCGGCGCCGACCGCGCCAAGGTCGAGATGCAGCTGGCCCAGGTCGGCATGGCGCCGTATTTCGAGGGCCGCGTCTTCAGCGGCCACGAGCTGCCGCGCAGCAAGCCCTTCCCCGATGTCTACCTGGCCGCCGCCGCCGCCCTGGGCATGGCGCCTGCCCAATGCCTGGTCATCGAGGACACGGTCACCGGCGTCACCGCCGGCGTGGCCGCGGGCGCCACGGTCTGGGGCTACTTTCCTGCCGACCAGGGCCATGCCTCGGCCGACCAGCTGCTCGAAGCCGGCGCCAGCTGCGTGTTCGGCGACATGGGCGAGCTGCCGGCCATGCTGCGCGCCATCCGGCCGGCGCAGGCCTGAGGCCCGGCGGGGCCGCCCTCAGGTGCGCAGCCGGGGCGAAGGCCTGCTGTCCACGCCCTGCTCGCAGGCGGCCTGGTGCTGCGCCAGCAGCGAGCGCTGGAAGGCGGGGCGCTGCTGCAGCCGCTGCCAGTAGGCCTGTGCCGCAGGACCCCATTGCGGCTGCATGTCCAGGTGGTCCGACAGCATCAGCGCGTAGCCCACGGCCACGTCGGCGGCCGTGAAGCGGCCTGCGCTCAGCCATTCGCGCTGTTCCAGGGCCTGTTCCACGGCGCGCAGCCGCGCAAGAAACCAGCGCTGGTAGTCCTGGGCCACCTGGGGCTGGCGCCGATCGGGGGCCTCGAAGTGCGCATAGCGCAGCACCAGGGTCTGGGGGAAGGTGAGCGTGGCATCGCTCATGTGCAGCCAGTTCAGGTAGGCCGCGAAATCCGCCTCCTGCGGTCCCACGGACAGGCCGGCCTCGGGATGCAGGGCCGCCAGGTACTCGCAGATGGCCGCCGACTCCGTCAGCCTGGCCTCGCCATGGCGCAGCAGCGGCACCGTGCCCAGCGGGTTCAGTTCCAGGTAGCCGCGCTGCAGCACGCGCGGCGGAAACGGCAGCATGTGCAGCTGGTAGGGCAGCCGCAGCTCTTCGAGCATCCACAGCGCACGGAACGAGCGCGCGCTGACGCAGTGGTGGAGATGGTGCATGCCCGCAGCCTAGGGCAGATCGGCGGACGGCGGCTGTCGCGCAGGGTGCAAAACGCGCCATGTGCCCAGTGCCGGGCTCGTGCTCAATCGGGCCGCGTGCGCGCGCTCTTGCGGAACTCCGAAGGCGACAGCCCCGTCCACAGCCGGAAGGCGCGGATGAAGCTCTTGTCGTTGAGAAAGCCGCAGGACTGGGCGATGCGCTTGATGGGGCGGCTGGTGCGCAGCAGCAGGGCGATGGCGCGCTCGCGGCGCACCTCGTCCTTGAGCGATTGCAGCGAGGCGCCTTCCTCCTTGAGCTGGCGGTGCAGGCTGCGCTGCGACAGGTGCAGCTGGCGCGCCAGCGTGTCGGCGGTCTGCAGGCATTCGGCGTCGGCCGCCAGCAGCTGGCGCACGCGCTGCACCAGCTGGCGCTCGCGCCGATAGGGGCGCACCTGCAGGGGCAGGGCGCGCTGCAGCATGCGCTTGAGGGCGGCCTCGTCGCGTGCCAGGGGCATCTCGAGAAAGCGTGCACCAAAGCGCAGGCTGGCCCGTGCCGCGCCAAACTCCACCTCGCCGGGCGGAAACAGCAGGGCGTAGACACCCGCGTGCGGCGGTGGGCCGAAAGGAAAGCTGGCGCGCAGCAGCGGCAGCGGCTCGTCGATGAACCAGCTGGCCAGTCCGTGGATATTGCGCAGCACCGACAGCAGGCAGAATTCGCGCATGGCGCCCAGCCCGGCCAGCTCCTCGATGGCCAGCGTGGCGATGCCGTCCTCCTGCGTCAGCGTGAGGCGGATGTCGTCGGCCAGCAGTCCGTGGTGGCGGCACCAGCGCGCCAGCGCCAGGCCCAGCTGCTCGCTGCCCATGCTGGCGCGTGCCAGCATGCCGTAGCTGCCCCAGGGCAGGCGGCGCGAAAACCAGCCCAGGGCCTCGTCGTCGAGTTCGCGCATGGCGGCGTCCGACAGGGCCTCCATCTGCAGCGCCGTGATGCATTGCGTGGCATCGGTGACGGAGTCTGGCGTGATTTGTGCCTTTTCCAGCGCGCCAAGGGCGCTGAGGCCACGGCGCTCATAGGCCAGCATGATGGCTTGGACAAAGGCCATGGGCGTGACGGCCGGGTGTGCGTCGGCCATGGTCGCGGCGGCCTGGGGCAGGGGAGTCTTGACCAGCGAAGGGGTGAACATGCTGGCAATTATTGCAACCTTCGTGGCCTGTTCTGATCGGGGTTGGCCCTTATGCTGCCACGCAATAGCTGCCATGCCGGCCCGGCCGGCCCGCACGCGCCGCCAACCGAGGAGACAACGCATGCCCGCCCAGAACGAGAACGCACCGCTCGCTTCCAGCCATGTCCAAGGCCGCACCGATGTGCCGCTGATCGAGCAGACCATCGGCGGCTTCTTCGCCGGCATGGCCGCCCGCCAGCCGCAGCGCGAGGCCCTGGTCAGCCGCCACCAGGGCCTGCGCTACAGCTACGCCGAACTGGACACCGAGGCGCGCCGGCTGGCCAGTGCGCTGCTGGGCCTGGGACTGGACAAGGGCGACCGCATCGGCATCTGGTCGCACAACAACGCCGAATGGGTGCTGATGCAGCTGGCCACGGCCCAGGTCGGACTCGTGCTGGTCAACATCAATCCGGCCTACCGGACCTCGGAGGTCGAGTACGCGCTCAACAAGGTCGGCTGCAAGGCCCTGGTGACCATGGCGCAGTTCAAGACCAGCGACTACCTGGGCATGCTGCGCGAGCTGGCGCCCGAGCTGGCCTCGGCCGAGCCGGGCCGGCTGCAGGCCGCGCGCCTGCCCGAACTGCGCAGCGTGGTCTGGATCGACGTGGCGGGCCAGGGGCAGGAGCAGCCCGGCATGCTGCGCTTTTCCGAACTGCTGGCGCGCGGCGATGCGCGGGACGCGCGCATAGACGCCGTGGCCGCCACGCTGAAGAACACCGATCCCATCAACATCCAGTTCACCAGCGGCACCACGGGCTTTCCCAAGGGCGCCACGCTGACCCACCGCAACATCCTGAACAACG
Source organism: Comamonas sp. (assembly GCA_041984925.1). Taxonomy (GTDB): domain Bacteria; phylum Pseudomonadota; class Gammaproteobacteria; order Burkholderiales; family Burkholderiaceae_C; genus Comamonas. The sequence continues at coordinate 17,026 of JBHIXF010000059.1, read as the reverse complement.
GCTTCTTCATCGGCGAGTGCATGCGCCTCACGCCCGAGGACCGGCTGTGCATTCCCGTGCCGCTGTACCACTGCTTCGGCATGGTGCTGGGCAACCTGGCCTGCTTCACGCACGGCTCCACCATCGTCTATCCCAATGACGGCTTCGATCCGCTGCTGGTGCTGGAGACCGTGCAGGCCGAGCGCTGCACGGGCCTGCACGGCGTGCCCACCATGTTCATCGCCGAACTCGACCACCCGCGCTTCGGCGAGTTCGACCTGAGCACGCTGCGCACCGGCATCATGGCCGGCTCGCCCTGTCCCATCGAGGTGATGAAGCGCGTGGTCAGCGACATGCACCTGTCCGAGATCACCATCGCCTACGGCATGACCGAGACCAGCCCCGTCAGTTGCCAGAGCGATGCCGACACGCCGCTGGCGCGCCGCGTGTCCACCGTGGGCAAGGTGCAGCCGCACCTGGAGGTCAAGATCGTCGATCCCGCCACGGGGCAGACCGTGGCGCCCGGCATCTCGGGCGAGCTGTGCACGCGCGGCTACTCAGTCATGCACGGCTACTGGGGCGACGAGGCCCGCACGCGCGAGGCCATCGACGACGAGGCCTGGATGCACACCGGCGACCTGGCCACCATGGACGCCGAGGGCTACGTCAACATCGTCGGCCGCATCAAGGACATGGTGATCCGGGGCGGCGAGAACATCTACCCGCGCGAGATCGAGGAGTTCCTCTACCGCCACCCGCAGGTGCAGGACGTGCAGGTCGTCGGCGTGCCCGACGTGCGCTATGGCGAGGAGCTGTGCGCCTGGATCATCGCCAAGCCCGGCCAGGCGCTGACCGAAGACAGCGTGCGCGACTTCTGCAAGGGCCGGATCGCCCACTACAAAGTGCCGCGCTACATCCGCTTCGTCGAAGCCTTCCCGATGACGGTGACCGGCAAGATCCAGAAGTTCAAGATCCGCGACGAGATGATCGCCATGCTGGATCTGCGCCCCGCCAGGACGGCCTGAGGGCAGGGGCCATCATGCGCAGCCGCCGCCCGCACACCGTGCGCCGCCTAGTGCGGCGGTCCGCCCTCGGGCGGCGGTGCCAGCGAGGCTGCTGCGCGCCGGGCCACGACCAGGCGCTTGCGCAGCGAGACCTCCTGCATGTCGAGTTCGCTGACCAGGTGGCGCAGCGACTCGTCGTTGATGCGGTGGGCCTGGCGCTCGGCGTAGAGCGCGTCGCGCTCCTGGTGGATGCAGCGCAGGCGCAGCTCGATCTCCAGCAGGTAGCGCAGCTTGCGCTGGCGCACGACCTCGGGGGCCTCGCGCTGGATCTCGATGCTGGAGGCCGTTCCGCTGCCGTCGTCCAGCAGTTGCACGCGGTTGCGGTACTCCTGGGTCAGGTGGCCCATGACCTCCTGGTGCATGGCCACCCATTCGGGCGAATGGCCCTGGATGTCCTCCTCGCTGAGCGTCAGCCCGCCGATGGCGGCCTGGCAGGCGACCACGCGCGCCAGGCGCTCCTCGCGCACCGTGGGCGATTCGCCGGGCTGGGGCATGCGGCGCAGGATCAGCGGCAGGGCGACGCTGCCCAGCACCAGGGTGAAGAGGATGGTGCCCGTGGCCAGGAAGACCAGCATCTCGCGGCCGGGGAAGGGCTGGCCGTTGTTCAGCAGCATGGGCACGGACAGCGCGCCGGCCAGGGTCACCGCGCCGCGGATGCCGGCCATGGTGGTGGCCAGGTTCAGCAGGTGGGAGGGCCGCTCGGCCATCTTGCCCTGGTGGTGGGCCCGCGCCAGGCTGCCCTGCACGCCCAGCGTCAGCCAGATCCAGCGCATCAGCAGCAGCGCGCTGGAGATGATGGCCACATAGCCCACCAGCACCCACCAGTCGCTGCCCGCCTCGTGCAGCGTCACGCCGATGATGGAGGGCAGCTGCAGGCCCAGCAGCAGGAAGATGGCGCCGTTGAACGAGGCCTCGACCATGCTCCAGGTGCCCTCGGTCTGCAGCCGTTCGCTGATGTAGCTGCTGCGCTCCAGGTCGGCGAAGTTGGTGGCGATGCCAGCGGCCACGGCCGACAGGATGCCCGAGACGCCGATCTTCTCGCCCACGATGTAGGCCGCGAACGGCAGCAGGATCAGCAGCAGCACCATCTGCGTGGCCGCCACGTCGCCCAGGCGGCGCGTGATGGTGCTGCGCGCATAGGAAAAGCCCCAGCCGATCAGCGCGCCCACGCCCAGGCCGCCCAGGGCCATCCACAGGAACTCCTTGGCCACCTCGGTCCAGGAGAACAGGCCGGTCAGCGTGGCGGCGATGGCGAATTTGAGCGCCACCAGGCCCGAGGCATCGTTGAGCAGCGACTCGCCCTCGAGGATGTGCATGGTCTTCTCGGGCATGCCCAGGTTGCGCGTGATCGCCGAGACGGCCACGGCATCGGTGGGCGAGACCACGGCGGCCAGCGCGAAGGCCACGGTCAGCGGCATGCCGGGCACCAGCCAGTGGATCAGCCAGCCCAGCCCCACCACCGTGAACAGCACCAGGCCCAGGGCCAGGCGCAGGATGGGGCGGTACAGCGAGAAGAACTCGCGCTTGGGGATGCGCCAGCCGTCGGCGAACAGCAGCGGCGGGATGAACAGCAGCAGGAACAGCTCGGGGTCGAAGGCGATGTGCAGGCCCTTCTGCGGCCAGGCCATCAGCGCCCCCAGCGTGATCTGGATCAGCGGCAGCGGGATGGCGCGCACATAGCGTGCGGCAATGCCCGTCAGCGCCCCCAGCAGCAAAACGAGCAGGACGATTTCAACGGTGTGCATACGGCATTTTCCCCAGGCCGTGCCGCCGTTCTTTGCAGGACATTCGGAAAAACCAAGCGCCCGCATCGGGCAAACACAAGAAGAGGCCACACATGAGCATTCTGGGCACCCAACTCAATCCGCGTTCTGCGGACTTCCTGGCCAATGCCGCGGCCATGCGCGCCGTGGTCGAGGACCTGCAGGCCCAGGTGGCCAAGGTGGCCGAAGGCGGCGGCGAGGCCGCGCGCGCCAAGCATGTGGCGCGCGGCAAGCTGCTGCCGCGCGAGCGCGTGGCCATGCTGCTGGACCCCGGCACGCCCTTCCTCGAAATCGCGCCGCTGGCCGCGCTCAACATGTACCGCAACGAGGCCCCCGGCGCCGGCCTGATCGCGGGCATCGGCCGCGTGAGCGGCGTGGACTGCATGGTCGTGTGCAACGACGCCACCGTGAAGGGCGGCACCTACTACCCCATGACGGTGAAGAAGCACCTGCGCGCCCAGGAGATCGCCGCGCAGAACCGCCTGCCCTGCATCTACCTCGTGGACTCGGGCGGCGCCAACCTGCCCAACCAGGACGATGTGTTCCCCGACCGCGAGCACTTCGGCCGCATCTTCTTCAACCAGGCCAACATGAGCGCCGAGGGCATCGCCCAGATCGCCGTGGTCATGGGCTCGTGCACGGCCGGCGGCGCCTACGTGCCGGCCATGAGCGACGAATCCATCATCGTCAGGAACCAGGGCACCATCTTCCTGGGCGGCCCGCCGCTGGTGAAGGCCGCCACGGGCGAGGTCGTCAGCGCCGAGGACCTGGGCGGCGGCGACGTGCACACCCGCCTGTCGGGCGTGGCCGACCACCTGGCCCACAACGACACCCATGCGCTGGCGCTGGCGCGCCAGGCCGTGGCCCACCTCAACCGCGCCAAGCCCGCGCATCCCGCCGACCTGCCGCCCGAGGCGCCGCTGTTCGACGCCAGCGAGCTGTACGGCGTGATCCCCGTGGACACGCGCAAGCCCTTCGACGTGCGCGAGATCATCGCCCGCGTCGTGGACGGCAGCCGCTTCGACGAATTCAAGGCCCGCTTCGGCGCCACCCTGGTCTGCGGCTTCGCGCGCATCGAGGGCATGCAGGTGGGCATCATCGCCAACAACGGCATCCTGTTCAGCGAATCGGCCGTCAAGGGCGCGCACTTCATCGAGCTGTGCTGCCAGCGCAAGATCCCGCTGGTCTTCCTGCAGAACATCACGGGCTTCATGGTGGGCCGCAAGTACGAGAACGAGGGCATCGCCCGCCACGGCGCCAAGCTGGTCACGGCCGTGGCCACGGCCGCCGTGCCCAAGTTCACCATCATCATCGGCGGCTCCTTCGGCGCGGGCAACTACGGCATGTGCGGCCGCGCCTACTCGCCGCGCTTCCTGTGGATGTGGCCCAACGCGCGCATCTCGGTCATGGGCGGCGAGCAGGCGGCCAGCGTGCTGGCCACCGTCAAGCGCGACGGCATCGAGGCCAAGGGCGGCCAGTGGTCGGCCGAGGAGGAAGAGGCCTTCAAGGCCCCCATCCGCCAGCAGTACGAGGATCAGGGCCACCCCTATTACGCGACGGCGCGGCTGTGGGACGATGGCGTCATCGACCCCGCCGACACGCGCCGCGTGCTGGCGCTGGGCCTGTCGGCCACGCGCAACGCGCCCATCGCGGACACGCGCTTCGGCGTGTTCCGCATGTGACGGCGGCCCCTCTTCCATCGCAGCGAGGCAACCCATGAAAACCACCGCACTGACGCTTGAATTCCAGGGCCACCTGGCCACCATCACGCTGACCCAGCCCGAAGTGCGCAACGCCTTCAGCGACGAAGTCATCGCCGACATCACCCAGGCCTTCCGCACCGTGGGCAAGCGCAGCGACGTGCGCGCCGTGGTGCTGGCCGCCGAGGGCCCGGCCTTCTGCGCGGGCGCCAACCTCCACTGGATGCGCCGCATGGCCGACTACTCGCGCGACGAGAACCGCGCGGACGCCGGCCTGCTGGCCGAGATGCTGCGCGTGATCTACGAATGCCCGCAGCCCACCATCGCGCGCGTGCAGGGCGATGTCTATGCGGGCGGCATGGGCCTGGTCGCGGCCTGCGACATGGCCGTGGCCGCCGAGGGCGCGGGCTTTTGCCTGTCCGAGGTCAAGATCGGCCTCATCCCCGCCACCATCGGCCCCTACGTGATCCGCGCCATGGGCGCGCGCGCGGCCCACCGCTACTTCCTGACCGGCGAGCGCTTCGACGCGGCCGAGGCGCTGCGCATCGGCTTCGTGCACCGCGTGGTGCCGGCCGATGAGCTGGACAACGCCGTGGACGGCCTGCTCAAGCACCTGGTCAGCGCCGGACCGGCCGCCGCGCGCGCCTGCAAGCGCCTGGTGATCGAGGTGGCCGGGCGCGAGATCGACGAGCAACTGATCGCCGCCACCGTGGAGGGCATTGCCGACATCCGCGCCAGCGCCGAAGGCAAGGAAGGCGTGCAGGCCTTCCTGCAAAAGCGCAAGCCCGGATGGCTGGCCTCCTGAGGCGCCGGCGTGCCTTCTTCCCGGCGCGGCGCGGCATCCGGCCAACCGGCGACACCCTTGCGGCGGCGCGGCCGGCGCAGGCCCTTGCCCGATGTCCCTCGCCTTGGGCCGCGCCGGTTGGGGTGCGGGCTGTAGAAAACACTGGAGATAGACGATGTTCAAGAAAATCCTGATCGCCAATCGTGGCGAGATTGCCTGCCGTGTGGCAGCCACGGCCCGCCGCATGGGCGTGCGCACCGTGGCCGTGTACTCGGACGCCGATGCCCGCGCCAAGCATGTGCAGGCCTGCGACGAGGCCGTGCACATCGGCGCCAGCGCGCCCAAGGACAGCTACCTGCGCTGGGAGCGCATCCTGGAGGCCGCCAAGGCCACGGGCGCCGAGGCCATCCACCCGGGCTACGGCTTTCTCAGCGAGAACGAGGACTTCGCCCAGGCCTGCGCCGACGCCGGCCTGGTCTTCATCGGCCCGCCGCCTGCGGCCATCCGCGCCATGGGCCTGAAGGCCGCCTCCAAGCAGCTCATGGAAAAGGCCGGCGTGCCCCTGGTGCCCGGCTACCACGGCGCCGACCAGGACCCGCAGCTGCTGCAGCGCGAGGCCGACCGCATCGGCTACCCGGTGCTGATCAAGGCCAGCGCGGGCGGCGGCGGCAAGGGCATGCGCCTGGTCGAGCGCAGCGAGGACTTCGCCGCGGCCCTGGCCAGCTGCCAGCGCGAGGCCATCAACAGCTTCGGCGACGACGCGGTGCTGGTCGAGAAGTACGTGCTGCGCCCGCGCCACATCGAGATCCAGGTCTTCGGCGACACCCAGGGCAACTGCGTCTACCTGTTCGAGCGCGACTGCTCGGTGCAGCGCCGCCACCAGAAGGTGCTGGAAGAGGCGCCCGCGCCCGGCATGACGCCTGCGCTGCGCCAGAAGATGGGCGAGGCCGCCGTGGCCGCCGCCAAGGCCGTCAACTACGTGGGCGCGGGCACGGTGGAATTCATCGTCGAGCAGCCCGGCGGCTACGACCAGCCCGAGGCCATGAAGTTCTACTTCATGGAAATGAACACCCGGCTGCAGGTCGAGCACCCCGTGACCGAGGCCATCACGGGCGAGGACCTGGTGGACTGGCAGTTGCGCGTGGCCAGCGGCCAGCCCCTGCCCAAGCGCCAGGACGAGCTGCGCATCATCGGCCATGCCATCGAGGCACGCATCTGCGCCGAAAACCCCGACAACGGCTTCCTGCCCGCCACCGGCACCCTGCACGTCTACCGCAAGCCGTCGTGCACGGCCTTCGAGATCGGCGACGTGCGCGTGGACGACGGCGTGCGCGAGGGCGATGCCATCAGCCCGTTCTACGACTCCATGATCGCCAAGCTCATCGTGCGCGGCGGCACGCGCGAACAGGCGCTGGCGCGGCTGGACGCCGCCCTGGCCGCCACGCGCATCGTGGGCCTGGCCACCAACGTGCAGTTCCTGCGCCAGGTGGTGGCCAGCAGCGCCTTTGCGGGCGCGAAGCTGGACACCGCCCTGATCGAGCGCGAGAAGGAGAACCTCTTTCACCAGCAGCGCCTGCCGCAGGCCCATGCCGTGGCGGCCGCCGTGGCCCAGGTGCTGCAGGCCGAGCGCGCACGGGAAGGCGCCGACCCCTTCAGCCGCCGCGACGGCTGGCGCTCGCACGGCGTGGCCGAGCGGCGCTGGGACCTGCGCCTGGGCGAAGCGGCCGTGCCCGCGCGCCTGCGCTACCTGCATGACGGGGCACTGCAACTGGCCGTGGGCGAGGGCGATGCCGCTTGCGAAGGCCTGCTGTCCTGGCAGGCGCGCGAGGAGGGCGCGCTGGACCTGCAATTCGCCGGCCAGCGCCTGAGCGCCCAGGTCCATGTGCTGGGCGAGCAGATCCATGTGTTCACCCCGCAGGGCGCGGCCGTGCTGGGCCTGGCCGATCCGCTGGCCCATGCGGGCGAGGCGCAGTCCGAGGGCGGACGCCTGACGGCGCCCATGCCCGGCAAGGTCGTCTCCTTCGCCGTCCGGGCCGGCGACAAGGTCGCCAAGGGCCAGCCGCTGGCGGTGATGGAGGCCATGAAGATGGAGCACACCATCGCCGCGCCCGGCGACGGCGTGGTGGCCGAGCTGCTGTATGCGCCCGGCGACCAGGTGGCCGAAGGCGCCGAGCTGCTGCGCATAGAGGCTGGCGCCTGAGCCCGGCCTGCGCCAGCGTGCCTGCCGCCCGGGCTCAGTCCAGCGTGACGCCCGTGCTGCGCACCAGGGCGCCCAGGCGCTGCGCATCGCTCTTGATCAAGGCGCCGAACTCGGCCGCCGTGCCGCCCACGGCCGGCGTGCCGATGGCTTCCCAGCGCGTGCGGAAGGCCGGGTCCCTGAAGATGGCGTTGACCGTGGCATTGAGTTTGTCGATGGCCGCGGGCGGCGTGCCCGCGCGCACGGCAATGCCGTGCCAGCCCGTGATCTGGTAGCCGGGCACGCCGGCCTGGGCCATGGTGGGCACGTCGGGCAGCACCTTGCTGCGCTCGGCCGAGGTCACGGCCAGCGGGATCAGGCGGCCGCCCTGGATGTGCTGCAGCGAGCTGCCCACGATGTCGAACATCACGCCCACCTGTCCGCCGATCAGGTCGTTGAGCGCAGGGCCGGCGCCGCGGTAGGGCACATGGCCCAGCTTGACGTGCTCCATGGAATTGAACAGCTCGCCCGCCAGGTGCTGTGGCGTGCCGTTGCCGGCCGAGGCAAAGCTCAGCGTCTTGCCGGACCGGGCCAGCGCGAGCAGCTCGGCCACGGTCTTGACGCCCAGCGAGGGGTGGACCTCCAGCACCAGCGGAAAGGCCGAAAGCTGCACCACGGGCTCCAGGTCCTTGAGCGGGTTGAACGGCATGCTCTTGTACAGCGAGGCATTCACGGCCATGGGGCCGCTGGCCGCCAGCAGCAGGGTGTGGCCGTCGGCCGGTGCCTGGCGGGCCACCTCGGCGCTGCCCAGGTTGCCGCCCGCGCCGCTCTTGTTCTCGACGATGACCGTCACGCCCAGGCGCTGCTGCAGCTCGGGCTGCAGCATGCGCGCCATGAGGTCGGTGGGACCGCCGGGCGGGTAGGGCACGACGAAGCGGATGGTCTTGCTCGGGAAGGCCGGCGCCGTGGCCTGGGCCGATGCCTGGCTGGCCAGGCCCAGGGCCATGAAGGCCAGGGAAAGCGTGGCGAGCGCGGTGCGCCGCGTGCCGTGGGTGGGCTGTTGCATGGTGTGTCTCCTGCCGGTGGTTGGAATGGATGGCCCGTCTGGCGCGGGCTCTTGAATGGCTGGGCGCTCAGCGCGGCGTGAAGCGCTGGCGTATGCCGTCGGCCGTGGCCAGCGGGCGGCCCAGGGCCCGTGCCGTCTCGGCGGCCTGGCGGACCAGGGCGGCGTTGTCGGGCGCGGTGGCGCCGTCCCGGGTCAGCAGGTTGTTCTCGAAGCCCACGCGCGCATGGCCGCCGAAGGCTGCCGCTGCCGCGATGCAGGTGTTTTCCGTGGCGCCGAAGGCGCACACGGCCCAGGGCTCGCCGCCGTCGTGCGTGGCCAGGAAGGGCAGCAGGTCCTGGGGCCGCGAGGTCTGGCCCGCGCTGTAGCGCCCCAGCACGAAGAGCAGGAACCAGGGCGCCTCGGGCACCACGCCGCTGGCGCGCAGCGCCTGCCAGCGGCGCAGGTCGGCCACGTCGTAGAGGATGACCTGCACCATGACCTGGTCGCGCACCAGGCCCGCGAAAAAGCGCGCCAGGCCGGCGTCGCCCACTTCGGGGCGGTCGATCTCGCGCAGGCCGATGGAGACGGCCTCGGGCCGCAGCGCCTCGACCATGGCGATCTGCTGCGCGGGCTGGTACACGCCCGCCGCCTCGCTGGTGATCTGCATCACCAGCTCCGCGCCCACGGCCCCGCGCACCGCGCGCCAGGCGTCGCGGTAGCCTTCGACATCGAGGCTGTGGCGCCCCTGGGCGTCGCGGATGTGCATGTGGATCATGGCCGCGCCGGCGTCCAGGCAGGCGCGCGCCGTGGCGGCCAGCGCCTGCGGTGTGATCGGCAGGGTCGGGTGGTCGGCCGGCTGCTTGTAGGCGCCGTTGGGTGCCACGGTCACGATCAGCGGATCACTCCACTGCGAGGGGCGGGCGGCTGCGCTCATCGGCCGGCCTCCTCGCTGCCCGGCACGGGCAGTTCGCCGGCCAGCAGGGCCAGGCCCTGGCGCAGCAGCGCGTCGTAGCGGGCGCGCTCGGCCAGCCGCCGGTCCTCGGGCCAGTCGAAGAAGCCCTTGCCGGTCTTCATGCCCAGATCGCCACGCGCCACGCGCTCGCGCAGGGCCTGGGCCGGCACGTCGGTGTTGGACAGCGTGGGGTACATGGTGGCGGCCGCCGCGCAGTGCACCTCGATGCCCGCATGGTCGCGCTGCAGCACCGGGCCGGCCGCCAGGAAGCGGAAGCCGAAGCCGAAGCGCACGGCGGCATCCACGTCCTCGGGCGAGGCAATGCCTTCGTCGATGAGGGCGAAGGCCTCGCGCGACAGCGCATGCTGCATGCGGTTGGCCAGAAAGCCGGGCTTGTCCTTCTTCACCAGCACCGGCACGCTGCCGCAGCCGCGCATGAAGCCGTGCAGCCACCGGCCCAGGGCCGGGTCGCTGTGCTCGCCCAGCACCACCTCCACCAGCGGCACCAGGTGGGCGGGCATGAAGAAGTGCAGGCCCAGCATGCGCCGGGCCGTGGGCAGCTCGGCGGCGATGGCGCTGATGGGAAAGCCCGAGCTGTTGCTGGCCAGCACGGCATCGGCCGGGGCATGGCCCTGCAGTTCGGCGAACAGGGCCTGCTTGGCGTCCAGACGCTCGGTGATGCATTCCACCACCAGGGCCACGCCGTCCCAGGCCACCTCGTCCAGCGCCGCGCAGACCGCCAACTGGCCCTCTGCCACGGCGTAGCCGGCCGTGGCCAGCTCGGCCGCGATGTGCTGCGCCAGCATCTCGCGCCGCGCCGCATGCGGGTCCACCACGGTCACCCGGGCACCGCCCCGGGCCAGTACCACGGCCACGTCGGCACCCATGGTGCCGCCTCCCACGACCACCGTGCGCGCGTTGCGCGGCGAACTGCTGTGCATCTTGTCTCCTGCTGATTTCATGGATTCGAAGCGCAGTCTAGGCAGCCGCCATTGAACGGTAAAGCCGCATTTTTCGATAAACTGATCTGCCATGAAGATCAATTGGTCGGCCCGCGAGGTCGATGTCTTTCTGGCCCTGGCCGACACGCTGAGCTTTCGGCGCACGGCGCTGCAGATGCATCTGTCGCAGTCGGCCGTCTCGGGCACGCTGGCGCGGCTCGAAGAGATGCTGGGCGCGCGCCTGTTCGAGCGCACCACGCGCGCCGTGGAACTGACCCAGGCCGGCGCGGTGTTCGCCGAGCAGGCGCGCATCCTGCGCCGCCAGATGGACGAGACCGTGCGCCGCGTCCAGGAAGTCGCCCAGGTGCAGGCCGGGCGGCTGGCGCTGGCGGCCCTTCCGTCGCTGGCGGCGGGCCTGCTGCCCCGGGTGCTGGCGCGCTTCGCGGCCGCGCACCCGGGCGTGCACCTGGAGCTGTTCGACAGCCTGGCCGGCCCGGCCTTCGACATGGTGCGCGCGGGCCGCGTGGACTTCGCGCTGACGGCCGCCAATCCCGCGTATTCCGATCTCGACTACCAGCCCCTGGCCTCGGACCGCTTCGTTCTGCTGCTGGGCCGCGGCCATGCGCTGGCGCGCGGGCGCGGCGCCCTGGGCTGGGCCGACGTGGCGCACCTGCCGCACATCTCCATGCCGGCCGGCACCAGCGTGCGCCAATACGCCGACGAGGCCCTGCTCACCCATGGCATCCGCTTCGCGCCGCAGTACGCGGTCGAGCACCTGGCCACCATCGCGGCCATGGTGGCTGCCGGCCTGGGCGTCAGCGCGCTGCCGCTGCTGGCCGCGCAGGTGGTGGTGCAGCGCCATGAGCTCGTGCTGCGCCCGCTGGCGCGGCCCCTGCTGCGCCGCCCCATCGGCCTGGTCAGCCTGCGCGGGAGGCGCCTGTCGCCAGCGGCCTGCCGCATGGTGGACATGCTGCGCGAGGAGATGGCGTCGCTGCCGGATTGAGCGTCCGCTGCGGGCGGCACTGGCAGCCGTTGTGCATGGCCCGGCAGGATATGGGGTGGTGCGCCGGGCCGCAAGCCTGGACAATAGGGGCCGTACCCGTCATCCCGGTGAGAACCCCATGAGCATCCCTTCCCGCGTGAAACTCGTCGACGTAGGCCCCCGCGACGGCCTGCAGAATGAAAAACAGCCCGTGCCCGCCGCCGTCAAGATCGAGCTGGTGCACCGCCTGCAGGAGGCCGGCCTCAAGGAGATCGAGGTCACCAGCTACGTCAGCCCCAAGTGGGTGCCGCAGATGGCCGACAACGCCGAGGTCATGGCCGGCATCGTGCGCCGCCCCGGCGTGCGCTACAGCGTGCTCACGCCCAACATGAAGGGCCTGGAGGCCGCGCTGTCCGCCCCGCGCGAGCTGTGGCCCGACGAGATCGTGGTCTTCGGCGCGGCCAGCGAGGCCTTCAGCCAGAAGAACATCAACTGCTCCATCGCCGAAAGCATCGAGCGCTTCGCCCCCGTGGCCGAGGCCGCGCGTGCCCAGGGCATCCATGTGCGCGGCGCCATGAGCTGCACCGTGGGCTGCCCCTACGAAGGCGAGATCACCCCCGGGCGCGTGGCCTACCTGGCCGGCCTCATGAAGGGCATCGGCGTGCAGCATGTGGGCGTGGCCGACACCATCGGCGTGGGCACGCCCATCAAGGTGCGCAAGGCCATCGAGGCCACGCTGGAGCACTTCGCCATCGACGATGTCTCGGGCCATTTCCACGACACCTACGGCCAGGCCCTGTCCAACACGCTGGCCGCGCTGTCGATGGGCGTGTGGCAGTTCGACACCTCGGTGGCCGGCCTGGGCGGCTGCCCCTACGCCAAGGGCGCCACCGGCAATGTGGCCACCGAGGACGTGGTCTACATGCTGCAGGGCATGGGCATCGAAACCGGCATCGACCTGGACAGGCTGATCGACGCCGGCCAGTTCATCAGCGACCACCTGGGCCGCCCCACGCAGTCGCGCGTGGCCAAGGCACTGCTCACCAAGCGCGAAAAATGATGCTCCCCCTGAGCGGCTGTGCCGCTTCCCCCTCTCTCGCTTCGCGGGAGGGAGACGACACCCTCGGTGCGGGGCGGCGCGGCCGGCATAGGCCCTTCCTCGGCGTCTCTGAGTTGGGCCGTGCCAGTTTGCAAGACCTTGCCATGGGGTCACCGAAAGATATGAAAGAGAAACGACATGTGCGGATCTGAACTCCACCATCTTCCCGAAGGCGTGCAGCGCGTGGCGGCCTTCCTGCAGCAGGCCGGGCACGGCGAAGGCCCGCGCATGCTCGATGGCGCGGCGCGCACGGCGCAGGAAGCGGCCGACCAGCTCGGCATCCTGGTCGGCCAGGTGGCCAAGAGCATCATCTTCCGGCGCCGCAGCGACGGCGTGGCCGTGCTGGTGGTGGCCTCGGGCGACCGCCGCGTGGATGAGAAGAAGGTCGCGGCCCTGGTCGGCCCCGTGGGCCGTGCCGACGCCGATTTCGTCAAGGCGCAGACCGGCTTTTCCATCGGCGGCGTCAGCCCGGTGGCGCACGCCAACAAGCCCGTGACGCTGGTGGACCGCGAGCTGCAGCGCTTCGACACCGTCTGGGCGGCGGCGGGTCACCCGCATGCCGTGTTCGCGGCCACGCCCGCCGCGCTGCAACGGCTTGCCGACGCGCCCTGGGCCGACGTGGTGCAGGAGGTGGCGGCATGATGGGCCCCAGGGACATGCTGGCCCACAAGGCCGCTGCGGCCTTTGCACCACGGGCCGATGAGGAGCCCGTGCCTTCGCCCTGCATCTCGGTGTGCCGCATGACGCCGGACCGCAGCCACTGCGAAGGGTGCTTCCGCACCATCGACGAGATCCGCGCCTGGTCCAGATCCGACACGCCGCAGCGGCTGGTGATCTGGCATGCGCTGCTGGAGCGCGCCGGCCTGGCCGCTGCGGATCTCCCCGCCTGACGACCCGCCGCGCCCGCCCATGAAGCAGATCACCTTCCACCTCGACTTCGTCTCGCCCTATGCCTGGCTGGCGTTCGAGCAACTGCCCCGCGCGCTCGAAGGCATCAGCCACCACATGCGCTACCGGCCCGTGTTGCTGGGCGCGCTGCTGAACCGCCTGGGCAACCCGGGGCCGGCCGCCATCCCCGGCAAGCGCGAATGGACCTACCGCCATGTGGGCTGGCTGGGCCATTCCTCGGGCGTGGGGCTGGACATGCCCGCGCGCCATCCGTTCAACCCGCTGCCGCTGCTGCGCCTGGCGCTGGAGTGCAGCGACGACGGCACGGTCAACCGTTTCGTCGCGGGCGCGGTGCTGCGCCATGTCTGGATCGGCGGCGCCGACGCGCTGGAGCCCGCGCGGCTCGATGCGCTGCGCGCCGAGCTGGCGCCGCAGCTGCGCCCCGATGCGGGCGACAACGCCAGGCGCCTGCTGCGCGAGAACACCGACGCCGCCGCCGCGCAGGGCCTCTTCGGCGTGCCGGCCTGGGAGGTCGATGGCCGCATCTTCTGGGGCCTGGACAGCCTGCCCATGCTGCGCGCCTATCTGGAGGGCGACGCCTGGTTCGAGGCCGGCTGGGATGCCGCTGCAAGCGTGGAGCAAGGCCTGAAGGGTTGAATGGCGGGGCTCGAACCTCGGCCCCGCCCCATGCCCAACGCCTTCAACTTCGCCGCCTCGCCCTTCGACTGCCTCGCGCCCGATGAACAGGCTCTGGTGCGCGGCGGCGTGGACATCGCCTACTTCCCCGAAGGCGCCGTGGTGCTGGAGATGGGCTCGGCGCCGACCCACCTGTTCATCATCATCAAGGGCCATGTGGTCCAGACCGAAGGCGACGAGCTGCTGGCCACCTACGGCCCCGACGACAGCTTCGACGGCCGCGCCCTGGTCGCGGGCCGCGCCAGCAGCCGCTTCACGGTGGCCGAGGAACTGGTGGCCTACCAGCTGGCCCATGCCATCGTCAACGAGCTGATCGCGCGCAACGCGGCCTTCGGCGCCCTGCTGTTCTCCGACCTGGGCCACAAGCTGGGCACGCTGGCACGGCGCGCCGACCGGCACGAGCGGCAGTCGCTGACCCTGGCGCGCGTGGACCAGGCCTATCTGCGGCCGGCCCATGTGGTCGATGCGGCCACCGACATCGTCTCCGTCGTACGCCTGTTCCAGGCCGAGCGCACGACCAGCGTGCTGGTCTCGGGGCTGCAGGCCGGGCTGGGCATCTTCACGGCCACCACCCTGCAGCGCGCCGTCCTCGACGGCCGCGCGCTGGACCGGCTGGCCGTGGGCGAATTCGCCAGCAGTCCCGTGGTCACGGTGCGCGCATCGGACCAGCTGGGCGACGCCATGGTGCTGCTGCTGCGCGCGCGCGTGCACCGGCTGGCGGTGCTGGGCGCGGACGGGCAGGTCATGGGCATCCTGGAGGCGCTGGACCTGTTCAGCTTCCTGGCCAACCACTCCCACCTGATCACCGTGCAGATCGAGCAGGCCCAGGACCTGCAGGCGCTGGAGCAGGCGGCCGGCCAGGTCACGCGCCTGGTGGCGGCGCTGCACCGGGGCGGCACGCGCGTAGGGCTGATGGCGCGCCTGGTGCAGCAGCTCAATGCGCGGCTGTTCGAGCGCGCCTGGCAGATGCTGGCTCCCGCCGAGCTCGTGGCCCACAGCTGCCTGTTCGTCATGGGCAGCGAAGGGCGCGGCGAGCAACTGCTCAAGACCGACCAGGACAACGGCCTGCTGCTGCGCGACGGCTATGCGCCGCCCGAGGACCTGGACGCCATCTGCCGGCGCTTTTCCGAGGTGCTGGAGCGCTTCGGCTACCCCGAATGCCAGGGGCGCATCATGCTCAGCAACCCGGCGTGGCGCGGCTCGGCCTCGGACTTCGGCCGGCGCGTGCGCGAGTGGCTCGTCCTGCCCGGTCCCGATGGGCTCATGCAGCTGGCCATCTTCCTCGATGCCCATGCCGTGGCCGGCGACGCCGCGCTGCTGGCCGGCGCACGCCAGGGCCTGCTGGCGCTGGCCACGGACAATGACGCGCTGATCGCCCGCTTTGCCTCGGCCATCGATGCCTTCGGCGAGGCGCCGGGCCACTGGTGGAGCCGGCTGCTGGGGCGCGGCGATGAAGACAGCACCGTGCACCTCAAGAAGGCCGGCATCTTTCCCATCGTGCACGGCGTGCGCAGCCTGGCCCTGGCCCACCGCGTCGCTGCCACGGGCACGGCCGAGCGCATCGCGGCCCTGGTGGCCGAGGGCGTGCTGGACGAGACCCTGGGGCGCGAACTGCTCGACAGCCTGCACCTGCTCATGGGCCTGCGCCTGCAGGCCGGCCTGGCCGAGATGGACCTGGGCCGGCCCGTCACCGGCCATGTGGATCCCGCGCGCCTGGGCAGCCTGGAGCGCGACCTGCTCAAGGACACGCTGGCCGTGGTCCGGCGCTTCAGGGCGCTGCTGCGCCAGCGCCTGCGGCTGGACCTGGTATGAGCGCCGGCCTCCCGCGCCGGTGGCTGCAGGGCCTGCGCCGCAGCCGCCTGCGGCGTGCGCTCCGCGACCCGGCCTATGCCTTCCTGTTCGATGCGCCGCCGCCCGGCGAATGGGTGGCGCTGGACTGCGAGACCACGGGCCTGGACGTGCGCAGCGACGACATCCTGTCCATCGGCGCCGTGCGCATCGTGGGCGAGCGCATCCTGACCAGCGAGCGCCTGGAGTTGCTGGTGCGGCCCTCGCGCAGCGTGCCGGCCGGCAGCGTGCGCATCCACCGTCTGCGCGAGCGCGACCTGGCCCGGGGCCTGCCCATCGAGGAGGCCATGGACCGGCTGCTGCGCTTCATCGGCAGCCGCCCGCTGGTCGGCTACTACCTGGAATTCGACGTGGCCATGGTCGAGCGTGCGCTGCGCCCGCTGCTGGGCATCGCCCTGCCCAACGCACGCATCGAAGTCTCGGCGCTGTACTACGACCACCGCTTCCGGCAACTGCTGCCCTGGCAGCAGCAGGCGCCCGACATCGACCTGCGCTTTGCCACGCTGATGGCCGACCTGGGCCTGCCCGAGCGCGAGGCCCACGACGCGCTCAACGACGCCGTGATGGCGGCGCTGGCCTTCATCAAGCTGCGCCGGCTGGCTGCCGGGATGCAGGCCCCGGCGCGTCAGCGCAGCGCGGACGGCAGGTAGCCGAAGCGGGTGCGAAAGCGCTCCGAAAAGCGCGCCCGCGACTGGTAGCCGCAGGCCTGGGCGATGTGGGCCATGCTCCAGCGCGTGGTCTGCAGCAGCAGCATGGCGTGGTGCATGCGCATGTCCACCAGCAGTTCCTCGAAGCGCGCGCCCTCGCCAGCCAGGCGGCGGCGCAGCGTGGCCTCGCTCATGGCCAGCGCGCTGCCGGCACGGTGCGCCGTCCAGGGCTGCTGCGGCGCTTCGGCGATCAGGCTGCGCAGGCGGTCCGCCGTGCTGGCGGGGCCTGCGCGGCGCAGGAAGTGGCCGCGCTCGGCCAGTGCCGCCAGCAGGTCAAGCAGCCGGTAGCGCAGCCGCTCGTCGCTGATGGCAGGCTCCTGCAGGCTGCCGACCACGCGCAGCAGGCTGTCCTGCAGATCGTGGTCCAGCGGCAGCTGCCGCAAGGCGTGCGCCGGGGGCTGC
>JBHIXF010000058.1:0-40772 GCA_041984925.1 Comamonas sp. | reverse complement strand
CCAAAGAACTTGGCTGTTCGCCTCAAACGCCCACGCTTATCGGCTGTATATTTTTAAGGATCGAAGCGAGGAATTTCTTCCTTGCTTCCGACTCGCTGCGATCAGCGAAGCCTTGAATTCTAGCACATTTTTTAGCGTCGTTTTAATCAAATTTCTTCGATCTTCTCAACCGCCAGCGAGGTGCAACTCGCTTCTCTTCAGCAGAGCCTTGCAGTGTATCACGTTTTTTCGTGTCGTCTACAAGACTTTTCTGACTCAACGCTGTCTGCAAGGCAGTGCTTTGTTGAGGGAGCGAACTATAGCATGGGTTTTCACCTACTCCAACCCGGATGGGAAATTTTTCACGGACTGCGCCTGTTTCCGGCGTTGCGCCCTTCCCACTTTCAGCCCGTGGCCTGCCCTGACGGGCAGGCCACGGGCTGAAGGCCTTGTGCAGCACGCCGTACCTATATGGCGGGTGGCCGCCGATAATGCGCGCACGATGGCATTGATTACTTTGTTGGACGCCCAGCTGGCGTTCGGGCATGTGGCGCTCCTGGACCATGCCCACTTCTCTCTGGAGAGCGGCGAGCGCGTCGGTCTGATCGGCCGCAATGGGGCGGGCAAGTCCTCGCTGCTGAAGATTCTTGGAGGTCTGGCACGGGCCGACGACGGCCAGGTGCAGACGCAGTCCGGCATCCGCATCACCTATGTGGCGCAGGAGCCGGAGCTTGCGCCGGACAACACGATCTTCGAGGCAGCCTCGGCGGGCATTGCCCAGGTGATCGCGCTGCGGGACCGCTACCTGGCAGCGGCGGAGGGCGAGGACCTCGATGCCCTGCAGTCGCAGATCGAGGCCTACGATGCCTGGAACTGGGAGCGGCGCGTGGAAGAGACGCTGCAGCGCCTGCATCTGGACCCCCTGGCCGTGGTGGGCACGCTGTCGGGCGGCATGAAAAAGCGCGTGGCCCTGGCACAGGCGCTGGTGGCGCGCCCCGATGTGCTGCTGCTGGACGAGCCCACCAACCACCTGGACCTCGATGCCATCGAATGGCTGGAGGAGCTGCTGCTGGCTTTCAAGGGCAGCGTGGTGACGATCACCCACGACCGGGCTTTCCTGGATCGCATTTCCACGCGCATCGTGGAGCTGGACCGAGGGCAGTTGCGTTCCTACCCGGGCAACTTCGCCCAGTACCAGCAGCAAAAGGAAGAGCAGCTGGCCCAGGAGGCGGTGATCAATGCCAAGGCCGACAAGCTGCTGGCCCAGGAGGAGATCTGGATACGCAAGGGCGTGGAGGCGCGCCGCACCCGCAGCCAGAGCCGCATCGGACGGCTGGAGCAGTTGCGCGCCAACCGCGCCGCGCGCCGGGAAGTGCTTGGCGGGGTGAAGATGGACATTGCGTCGGGCAAGGGCGACGGCTACCAGGGCAAGATCGTTGCCGAGCTGACCGATGTGGCCAAGTCCTTCGGCGACAAGCGCATCGTTTCCCGTTTCAGCGCCACCATCCTGCGCGGTGACAAGGTGGGCCTGATCGGCCCCAATGGCGCAGGCAAGACCACGCTGCTGAAGATGATCCTGGGAGAGCTGGCGCCGGACAGCGGCCAGGTGCGCCTGGGCGCCAACCTGCAGGTCGCCTATTTCGACCAGATGCGCCACCAGATCGATATGGACGCGACGCTGGAGGACTTCATCAGCCCCGGCAGCGAGTGGATCGAGATCGGCAGCCAGAAAAAGCACGTCAAGAGCTATCTGTCCGACTTCCTGTTTTCCCCGGCGCGGGCCCACTCCCCGGTGCGCTCGCTGTCCGGCGGCGAACGCAACCGCCTGCTGCTGGCCCGGCTGTTCGCCCGGCCCGCGAACGTGCTGGTGCTGGACGAGCCGACCAACGACCTCGATATCGAGACGCTGGAAATGCTGGAAGACCTGCTGCAGAACTACGACGGCACGGTCTTCCTGGTCAGCCACGACCGCAGCTTCCTGGACAACGTGGTGACCAGCACCATCGCCTGGGAAGGTCCTGGGCAGTGGCGTGAGTACGAAGGCGGGGTGCAGGACTGGCTGGAGCAGTCGCGCCGCAGCCGGGATCTGGCCGAGGCGGCCCAGCCGCCGAAGGCCGCCCTGGCGGAGGACAAACCGACGGCAGCCCGCAATGACGGCAAGGCCAGGCGCAAGCTCAGCTACAAGGAGCAGCGCGAACTGGAGCAGCTGCCCGAGCGCATCGCTGCGCTGGAGGCCGAGCAGAAGTCCATACAGGAGGCCCTGGCCGACGGAACGCTGTATGCCAGCGACAATGCCCGCGCGGTGCAGTTGCACCAGCGCGACGCAGAGATCGATGAGCAGTTGATGCAGGCGCTGGAGCGCTGGACCGAGCTGTCGCAATGACGGCGCGAAAAAAAGGAGCGCCTGGCGCTCCTTTTGCATTCTGCGGCCCCTTTCGAGGCCCGGTTCAGATGCGATGGTGGACCTGGTCCGAGCCGATGCGCAGTTTGCCCATCAAGGCCGGGGCGATCTGGTTGAGCGGCAGCACTTCGTCGGCCGCGCCGTGGGCGATCGCTTCGCGCGGCATGCCGAAGACGATGCAGCTGGCTTCGTCCTGTACAAAGTTGTAGCTGCCCGCGTCCTTCATTTCGCGCATGGCCGCTGCGCCGTCGGCCCCCATGCCCGTGAGCATGATGCCGTAGGCGTTGCGGCCTGCGCAGGCCGCCACCGACTTGAACAGCACTTCGACCGAGGGCTTGTGGCGGTTGACCGGCGCGCTGTCGTCCACCACGGCCACGTAGTTGGCACCGCTGCGCTGGATGGAGAAATGCTTGCCGCCGGGCGCGATGTAGGCATGGCCGGGCAGCAGGCGCTCGCTGTGCTGCGCTTCCTTCACCGTCATCTGGCACAGGCTGTTCAGCCGGGCCGCGAAGCTGGTGGTGAAGCCGGGCGGCATGTGCTGGGTGATGACGATGGCCGGGCAGTCTGCCGGCAGATGCGTCAAGACCTCGCGTATGGCTTCGGTGCCTCCCGTCGAGGCGCCGATGGCAATCAGCTTTTCGGTGGAGATGCGCCCCAGCAGGGACGCCGGCCGCGGCAGGGACCCCGCCCCCGGTGCTGCGGCCGGCACCGCGGCGCTGGAGGCCGCAGCCGCCGGGCCGGCGACACCGCGCGGCGCGGCAGGCAGGCGCCGCACCTGGGCGACGGCCGCCACGCGGATCTTGTCGACGATCTGCGACGCCAGCTCCTGCAGGCCGTTGGCCACGCCCACGCGGGGCTTGGCCACGAAGTCGATGGCGCCCAGCTCGAGCGCGCGCATGGTGACTTCGGCGCCGCGCTCGGTCAGGGTGGAGATCATCACCACCGGCATGGGCCGCAGGCGCATGAGCCGGCCCAGGAAGTCGATGCCGTCCATGCGCGGCATTTCCACGTCGAGGGTGATCACATCGGGGTTGAGCTCGCGAATCATCTCGCGCGCCACCAGCGGATCGTTGGCCGAGCCGATGCACTCCATGTCGCTCTGGCGATTGATGATCTCGGTCAACAGGCTGCGCACCAGCGCAGAGTCGTCCACCACGATCACCCGGATTTTCCTGTCCATTCCTTTGACACCTTCCTCAAAACAGGTCGACCGAGCCGCCTGCCGTATTGCGAGCCACCACGGCGGCATTGCCGCGCGTGAACTCCTGCTGCACCAGCTCCTCGGGATGGGCATGGGCCAGGCGCTTGACCATGGCCTTGCCGCTGGCGGGAAAGAACACCACCTTGCGCGGATGGATGTCCAGCACGTCCTCCGAGACGATGGGAATCCTCTCGGTCTGCAGATACTGGGTGACGAAAGCCGTGTTGCGCTGGCCCACGTTCATGGTCGTGAAGTTGTGCATCACCTGTCCGCCGCCGAAGACCTTGGCCTGCAGGTATTCGCGGCGCGCGCCCAGCTTGAGCATCTCGTTGATCAGCAGCTCCATGGCGTACGAGCCATAGCGGCCCGAGGTCTCCGTCGAATCGCCGTCAGGCAGCATGAAGTGGTTCATTCCCCCCACGCGCATGGCCGTGTCCCAGAGGCAGGCCGAGATGCATGAGCCCAGCACGGTCACCAGGATCACGTCCTCCTGCGAAACGAAGTACTCACCGGGCAGCACCTTGACCGCGTTGTGCTGGAAATGCGGGTCGTAGTAGAAGAAGGACGCCTCGCCAGGGTTGCGCGGCATGCGCTTGAGCTGCTCCAGAGAGGAGCGGGGAGGCGCGGTGCCCGGTGCGGGATAGTCGCTGGCGCCGTAGCTGTTGATGCGCGGCATGCGTCGGCGCTCCGATGGTGGTGGCGGGGCGGTGGAGCGTTCGGGACTCATAGGCGGACTCCTTGCTGGGCGCGCACCGGGTGCGGCAAGGCGCAGATGCATGCATCAGCGGCGCTCATAGACCGTCTTTCCTTTGAGCGTGAACAGATCCCGCGAATCGCTGAAGTTCTCGGCATGGCCCACGAACAGCAGCCCTCCGGGCTTGAGCACGCGGTGGATGCGCTCCAGCACCTTGCGCTGGGTGGCCGCATCGAAATAGATCATCACGTTGCGGCAGAACACGACGTCGAACGGCTCGCGGAACGGCCAGTCGTCGCGTATCAGGTTGACGTTGAGGAACTCCACGAGCTTGCGCAGTTCGGGCTTGACCCGCACCAGCCCCGCGTTGCCGGCCTTGCCACGCAGGAAAAAGCGGTGCAGCCGCTCGGCGCTCATGCCCTTGATGCTCTCGGCGCGGTACACGCCTGCGGATGCGGTGTCGAGCACGCGCGAGTCGATGTCGCTGGCCTGCAGCAGGAAGTTCGGCGTCGTCCCCAGCACCTCGATGGCCGTCATGACGATGGAGTACGGCTCCTCGCCCGTCGATGCCGCGTTGCACCAGACCTTCCAGGCCGACCCCGCAGGGCGGCTCCTGAGGTGCTGGGCAAAGATCTCGAAATGGTGCTGCTCCCGGAAAAAGGCCGTGAGATTGGTGGTCAGCGCGTTGACGAACTCCTGCCACTCGGCGCCATCGGCCTGCGACTCAAGCCAGTCCAGGTAGGAGGAGAAGCTGTCGTAGCCGGTCTCGCGCAGCCTGCGCGAAAGGCGGCTGTAGACCATGGCGTGCTTGCCATCATGCAGGCTGATGCCGGCACGCTGGTAGATCAGCGCCTGCACCCGCGCGAAATCGCGCGAGGACCATTCGAACTCGCGCCCCTGGGCCAGGGGCCCATGGGCCGCTCCTTCGTCGCCGGCAGGGCGCGCGGCCAGCGTGGCACCGGACGGATCGGATCTCATCAGCGCACTCACGGGTTGTGCCGGACTCAGTCCGCGGTGGCGACCAGGCCCATGTCCACGTTGTTCATGAGCTTTTCGATATCCAGCAGGATGAGCATGCGCTCGCCCACCGACCCCAGGCCCAGGATGCAGCCGCTGTCGATGGCGCTTTCGATGTCCGGCGCGGGGCGCACGGCGTCGGAGGCCAGCTCCATCACGTCGCTGACCGAATCCACGACGATGCCCACCACCCGGTTGCGCAGGTTCAGGATGATGACCACCGTGAAGCTGTTGTATTCGATCTGCGAGCAGTTGAACTTCAGCCGCATGTCCACGATGGGCACGATGGTGCCGCGCAGGTTCACCACGCCTTTGATGAACTCGGGCGCATTGGCGATGCGCGTCGGCGGCTCGTAGCCGCGGATTTCCTGCACCTTCAGGATGTCGATACCGTATTCCTCCTGGTCCAGGCGGAATGTCAGGTACTCGCGCGCCCCGGTGGCAACGCCTTCTGTCTTAGCGGTCACGCTCATTGCTCAGCTCCTCAACTGTCAGGCCGGCCCCTGCGGCGCCAGCCCTGGTTCTGTTTCGATGCGGCCAGGCCGATGAGGCCCGCGCCGCCGGTTGGCCCTTGTCCGGCCCGTCAGTGGCGCGCACGGCGCACCAGCGCTCCCGTGTCCAGGATCAGCGCCACCGTGCCATCGCCCAGTATGGTGGCGCCCGACACATTGGGCACCTTGCGGTAGTTCGATTCCAGGTTCTTCACCACCACCTGGTGCTGGCCCAGCAACTCGTCCACCAGCAGCGCCACGCGGCTGCCGTCGGACTCGACCACGACCATGATGTTGCTGGACTGGCTGGTGTCGCTGCGCGGCACCTGGAAGGTCTTCTCCAGCGCGAAAACCGGCATGTACTCGTCGCGCACCTTGACCAGCTGCGTGCCGTTGGCCACGGTGTTGACGTCCTCGGCCTTGACCTGGAAGGACTCGACCACCGAGGACAGCGGCAGGATGTAGACCTCGTCGCTGACGCCCACCGACATGCCGTCCATGATGGCCAGCGTCAGCGGCAGGCGCACGGCCACGCGCATGCCCTTGCCCTGGTTGGACTCGATCTCCACCGAGCCGCCCAGCGCCGCGATATTGCGCTTGACCACGTCCATGCCCACGCCGCGGCCCGAAACGTCGGTGACGACCTCGGCCGTGGAAAAGCCCGGCGCGAAGATCAGCTGCCACACCTCCGCATCGGGCATGCTGTCCGAGACATCCATGCCGCGCTCGCGCGCCTTCTTGAGGATTTTTTCGCGGTTCATGCCACGGCCGTCGTCGCGCACCTCGATGACGATGGAGCCGCCCTGGTGGGAGGCGGCCAGCGTCAGCGTGCCGTGCTCGGACTTGCCGGCCGCCAGGCGCTCCTCGGGCATCTCGATGCCGTGGTCCACGCTGTTGCGCACCAGGTGGGTCAGCGGGTCGGTGATCTTCTCGACCAGGCCCTTGTCCAGCTCGGTGGCTTCGCCCAGCGTGATCAGGTCGATCTTCTTGCCCAGCTTGCCCGCCAGGTCGCGCAGCATGCGCGGGAAGCGGCTGAACACGGTGGACATGGGGATCATGCGGATCGACATCACCGATTCCTGCAGATCGCGGGTATTGCGGTCCAGGTCCGCCAGGCCGGCCAGCAGCTGCTGGTAGGCCGAGGCATCGAGGCCATGGCTGTTTTGCGCCAGCATGGCCTGGGTGATGACGAGCTCGCCGACGAGGTTGATCAGCTGGTCCACCTTGGCCACCGACACGCGGATGCTGGTGGACTCCATCTGCGCCTGCTGGGACTGCGCGCTGGCCGCCCTGGCCGGCGCAGGCTTGCCGGCCGCAGCCACGGCCGCGCCGGTGGCTGCGGCTTCGGGCATGCCGGGCGCGCCATTGAAGAAGCCATACGCCTCGGCAGCCGGCGGAATCGCCACGGAGGCGAGGGCCGCGTCGGGATCGTGGTGGGCCTCGGCATCCGCAGCCGCGGCGGCTGGCGCGGCCGGGGCAGCGGCGGCGGCCGCATCCGCCGTGGTGATGCGCACCTGCTCCTTGGCCACGTGGAACGCGAACAGGTCCAGCAGGTCATCGTCGGTGGAGCTGGTCAGCACCGCAAAGCTGCGGCAGCCGGCCTGCTCGCAGGCCTGCTCCTCGATGCTGCCCAGGCCGGGAATGTCGCGGAACAGTTCCTTGATGGCATCCACCATCTCGGGACGCTCCAGCGGGCCGATCAGGATGTGCAGGGCCCGCCCGCCCGAGGCGGGCGGCGTGCCCACGATGCCGCCCGCGGCAGGCGCAGGCGCCACCGCCGGCGCGGGGGAGGCCACCGGCTCGGGGACAGGCGCCGGGGCGGGGGCCGCCGGGGCGGCGGCAGGGGCCGGCACGGCGCCGCGCCCTTCGGCCAGCGCCTCGATGCGGGAGACGAGGTCGGTGGTGGACAGGGCTTCGCCCTCATCTCCCGCCTGGTGGCGCGCCAGCAGGCTGCGGCTGGCGTCGGCCGACTCCAGCAGCACATCGACCATTTCGGGAATCGGCGTGATTTCGTGACGGCGCAGGCGGTCGAGCAGCGACTCCATGCGGTGCGTCAGCTCCGTCACGTCGGCGAAGCCGAAAGTGGCGGCCCCGCCCTTGATCGAGTGGGCACAACGGAAGATGCCGTTGAGCTCTTCGTCATTGGCCGCCGACAGGTCCAGATTCAGCAGCATCTGCTCCATCTGGTCGAGGTTCTCGGCTGCTTCCTCGAAGAAGATTTGATAGAACTGGCTCAGGTCGAAGTCCGCGCCCGCTCCCGTTCCCTCCTGGTGTAGATCCGCCATCATTGATCCTGTTTACTGCTGTTGCCCTGGGTTATCGGCTCAACGCATCACTTTTTGAATGACTTCGATCAGACGATTCGGATCGAAGGGCTTGACCAGCCAGCCGGTGGCGCCCGCAGCACGCCCCGCCTGTTTCATCTGGTCGCTGGATTCGGTGGTGAGAATCAGAATCGGCGTGTTCTGGTAGCGCGGGTTTTCACGGAGCTTGCGCGTCAGGCCGATGCCGTCCAGGCGCGGCATGTTCTGGTCCGCAAGCACGAGGTCGACCTCCTCGCTCTGGGCCTTTTCCAAGGCATCGACGCCGTCCACGGCCTCCACGACCCGAAATCCCGCACCAGCGAGGGTGAAGGCAACCATCTTCCGCATCGAGGGGGAATCATCAACAGCCAGAATCGATCGCATGTACAGCTCCAACAGATGGGCAATAAGAAGGGGATGAACGCATGGGCAGGCAAGCTCAGAAGAGTTCGACAGATCCGGCGTCCATCTCGCTTTGCGTGACGGGATTGGGCCGGTCGGGTATGGCCGGCAGGCCCACGGACTCATCGTCCCCCTCGTCGACGCCCATGGTGGCTGCGGCCAACTGGGCAGCGCAGCCTTGCAAAGTCTTCGTAATATGGGCAATCAGCTGGGAGGACATGTCGTGAAACTGCAACTCGGTCACCGCGAGCCGCAACGACGCCCGCGCGGCCTCGAGCTCGGGCAGCGCGCCCAGCGCCTGGCCGCCCAGCTGGACGTGGGTTTCGTCAAAGCGAGACAGCAGGTTCTCTGTCGCATGATTGAGCAGGCCCTCGAGGCGATGCAGATCGTGCATCGCCACCAGCAAGGCATCCTGCAGACCCGCCGCAACCATGACGGGCATGGGAACGGCAGGCTCGCCCGAAGGCTTGTGCATTGACTGCATTGTTACTCCACCAGCGTGTCAGCCCATCGTGGACCACGCCCTGCGGCATGGCCAGCCTTGGTCAAGCGCCTACCGGGATGCGGCGCATCCCTTGATATACACGACCAATTGCATTTATGTTCCAAAATGTATCTCATGATAGCGCTCCTGGGGATGCCAGACCACCGCAACGGCCTTTGCGCATCCTGCATATCGAAGACTCCGCGGCCGACCAGGCGCTGGCGCGGCTGAGCCTGCTGCGCGGCGGCCTGGTCTGCGAGGTCACCGTGGTCGACCTGCTGGACTGCGTGGCGCAGGCGCTCGAGGAGCAGGCGTTCGACCTCATCCTCGCCGACTACCATCTGCCGGGCTTCACGGCGCTCGACGCCTGGGAGCTGGTGCGCCAGCGCGCCGACCACCCGCCCTTCGTGCTGCTGTCGGGCGCCATCGGTGAATCGGCGGCCGTGGACGTGATGCGCGAAGGCATCAGCGACTACCTGCTCAAGGACCACATCACGCGCCTGCCCCATGTGGTCTCGCATGCGCTGGAAGTGCACGAGGCGCGCCGCGCGCGCAAGCGCGCCGTGGCCGAGCTGGCCGCCTCCGAGCGCCGGCTGGCCGAGCTGACCGAGCACCTGCAGACGTCCACCGAGCGCGAGCGTGCGGACATCGCACGCGAGATCCACGACGACATCGGCGGCTCGCTGACCTCGGTGAAGTTCGACCTTGCCTGGATCGCGCGCAATGCGCCCGAGGGCGCGCTGCGCGAGCACGCCTTGTCGGCCCTGGAGATGCTGGAGCATGCGCTGGGCGCCAGCCAGCGCATCATGATGAACCTGCGCCCGCCCGTGCTGGACCAGGGGCTGGTGGCGGCCGTGCAGTGGCTGGCGGAGAATTTCGAGCGGCGCACCGGCGTGCGCACGCGCGTCTGCAGCAGCCGGGAAAGCATGGAGATCGCGCCCCAGATCCAGGTCGTCGCCTACCGGACCGCCCAGGAAGCACTGACGAATGTCGGCAAACATGCCCAGGCCAGCCATGTGGAAATCGACCTTTCGGACCATGAGGGTTTTCTGACCCTGGAAGTGAGGGACGACGGCAGGGGCCTGGCCGAAGGCGCACGCGACAAGCCCCGCTCCTTCGGCCTGCGCGGCCTCGGCGAGCGCGCCCGCACCGTGCATGGGTGGCTGGACGTGAGCAGCCAGCCGGGCCGCGGAACATCGATCATCGTCTCCATTCCGCTGTCCGGCGTGGGCGCTTGCCCTAATATCCAGGGCATTGATGAAGAATCCTGACCGCCGTGGCGGACTGACCTTTTTTCCGGGAGAGCGACCTTGATCCACGTGGTGCTGTGCGACGACCATGCGGTGCTGCGCCGAGGCATCCGCGACACCCTGGCCGAAGCGGTGGACATTAGCGTGACGGCGGAGGCCGGCAGCTACGCCGAATTGCGCGAGCAATTGCGCACGGCCGCCTGCGACGTGCTGCTGCTGGACATCAACATGCCGGGCCGCAGCGGCCTGGAGGCGCTGGCCAGCGTGCGCGAGACCCATCCGCAGATCAAGGTGCTCATGGTCTCCATGTATCCGGAGGACCAGTACGCGCTGCGCTGCCTCAAGGCCGGGGCGCAGGGCTATGCGAACAAGGCGGGCGATCCCGTGCTGCTCATCGAGGCCGTGCGCACGGTCGCCAGCGGGCGCAAGTACCTGACGGCCGAAGTCGCCCAGATGCTGGCCGACAGCCTGGCCCAGCCCGCGCCGCATGTACCGCACGAAAGCCTGTCCGAGCGCGAGCTGCAGACCCTGATCAAGATCGCGGCCGGCCAGCGCCTGACCGATATCGCCACCGAGCTGATGCTCAGTCCCAAGACCGTCAGCGTCTACCGCGCGCGCGTCCTGGAGAAGCTGCAGATGGCCAGCAACGCGGAACTGACGGCCTATGCGATTCGCAACCAGCTGATCTGACATGGCGTGCCTGCGGCCTACATGCCGGCGCCGAACATGGAGATGCCGCGCTGCAGCAGCGCCAGCAGCGGCTGCTCGAGCAGGGGCAGGGTCGCCACCACGCCGGTCAGCCCCACGGTGAGCGTGACGGGAAAGCCCACGGCATAGATGTTCATCTGCGGCGCCACGCGCGAGATGATGCCCAGCATCAGGTTGACGAACAGCAGCATGGCGATCATGGGCAGGGCGATCCAGAACGCGCTGGCGAAGATGGCCGTGCCCATCTCGTGGATCCTCATCTGGTTGATGGCCTGCAGGAAGCTGCCGTCGACGGGGAAGGCCTCATAGCTCCTGATCACGGCCATGAGCACCAGCAGATGGCCGTTGATGACGATGAAAAGCAGCGTGGAGATCTGCACCATGAAACGCGCGACGGCACTGAGCTGGGCATTGGTGGTGGGATCGAAGAAGCTGGCGAAGTTCAGGCCCATCTGCAGGCCCACGACCTCGCCGGCCAGCTCGACCGCGGCGAACACCAGGCGCACGGCGAAGCCCACGGCCAGTCCCACGCCGACCTGCTGCACCAGCGTCGCCAGCGCCTGTGGCGAGTTGATGCCGATCACGGGCTGCCCGCCCAGCACGGGCTGGGCGCAGACGGCGACGAGGAAGGCCAGGCCCACCTTGGCGCGCATGGGGATGACCCGCTGCGAGAAGATGGGCGCCACCGAGAACATGGCCAGCACGCGCAGAAACGGCCAGAGGATGGGCGACAGCCAGGCAACCAGCTGGGCTTCGCTGAAGGTGAACACGGCGGCGTCTCCTGCGCTGCGCAGGGCCTCAGCCCACCGCCTGCGGAATGGTTTCGATGGTGCGCCGGATGAAGTCCACCAGCGTGGTCAGCATCCAGGGCCCGGCCACGGCGAACACCAGCACCGCCGCGATGAGCTTGGGCACGAAGGCCAGCGTGGCTTCCTGCACCTGCGTGACGGCCTGGAAAATGCTCACGACCAGGCCGACGACCAGCACCACGCCGAGCACGGGCATGGAGATCATCAGCAGCAGCATCAGCGCCTCGCGGCCGAAGGTCAGCACGTATTGGGAGGTCATGGAAGTCTCCGGGTATCTAGACGTTGAAGCTCGCGGCCAGCGAGCCGATGAGCAGATTCCAGCCATCGGCCAGCACGAACAGCATGAGCTTGAACGGCAGGGCCACCAGCACGGGCGACAGCATCATCATGCCCAGCGACATCAGGATCGAGGAGACGACCATGTCGATGACCAGGAAGGGGATGAAGATCATGAAGCCGATCTGGAACGCCGTCTTGAGCTCGCTGGTCACGAAGGCCGGCACCAGCACGCGCAGCGGCGCGGTCTCGGCCGTCACGCCGGCATCGAGCTTGGCCAGCCGCGCGAACAGCGCGAAGTCCGACTGGCGCGTCTGCTTGAGCATGAAGGCGCGCATGGGCGCCTCGGCCTTTTCCACGGCCTGCTCGAAGGTGGCGGCGTTCGTGGTGTAGGGCACGTAGGCCTCCTGGTACACGCGGTCCAGGGTCGGCCCCATGACGAACAGCGTCAGGAACAGCGACAGGCCGATGATCACCTGGTTGGGCGGCGCCGACTGCGTGCCCAGCGCCTGGCGCATCAGCGACAGCACGATGACGATGCGCGTGAAGCCCGTCATCATCAGCAAGATGGCCGGCAGGAAGGACAGCGCCGTGAAGAACAGCAGCGTCTGGATGGGCACCGAGTAGCTGGTGCCGCCGCTGCCCTGGCCGATGACCAGGGGCAGGGTGGCCGGCGCGCCCTGGGCCCAGCAGGCCAGCGGCGCGGCGCACAGCGCCAGCGTGGCAAGGCCGGCGGCGCGGCGGTGCATGCGGGAACGGTCAGACATGGCTGGCACCATCGGCAGGCAATTGGCGCGCTTGCGCCATGGCAGAGGAAAAATCGGCAGAGGCCGGCGACTGCAGCACATGCAGGCACTGGATGTTCTGCGCCGTGACGCCGAGCACCAGGCGCACGGTCTGCGCGCCCTCGCCCACCTCCACCGTGACCACGCGCTGCTGCGGTCCGATGCCGACGGCGCCCAGCACGCGCGACTGCAGGCCGGACGTGCCGCGCAGCGCAGCGGTGCGCTGCTGCAGGCGGCGCAGCAGCCAGGGCAGGGCCGCGATGGCGGCCACCAGCGCCACGACCGTCAGCAGCGTGGGCCACATGGAGCCCATGGCCGGGCTGTCAACCACGGCTGACCCGGCGCAGGCGCTCGGACGGCGTGACCACGTCGGTCAGGCGGATACCGAACTTGTCGTTCACGACCACCACCTCGCCCTGGGCGATCAGGTAGCCGTTGACCAGCACATCCATGGGCTCGCCGGCCAGGGCGTCGAGCTCGACCACCGAGCCCTGGGCCAGTTGCAGGATGTACTTGATCGGCACCCGCGTGCGGCCCAGCTCCACCGACAGCTGCACCGGGATGTCCAGCACCATGTTGATGTCGTTGACCGGCACCTCGCTGCCGCCCGTGAAGGGGCGCACGGGCTCGCCGGACAGCGGTCCGCCCTGCTCCGCCTCCAGGGTGGCATCGCGCTCGCGCTGCTCTTCCAGGGCCTCGGCCCAGCCCGAGAACGGATCGTCACCAGCGGGCTTTTGCGTATCTTCAGTTGCCATTGTTTTCTCCCATCCAGCCTGCGTCGGCGCCACGCAGGCAGTGCTCGACGCGGATTGCGTACTTTTCGTTGTGAGTGCCGTACTGGCACTCGAAGATCGGAACCCCGCCGATCGAGGCACGGATCAGCGGCTCGCGGTCCAGCTCGATGAAGTCGCCCGGCCGCATGGCCAGCAATTGCTCGACGGTGGCATCGGCGCGGGCCAGTTCGGCCACCAGCGTCACCTCGGCCGCCTGGATCTCGCGCTTGAGCACCTTGACCCAGCGGCGGTCCACTTCGATGGAGTCGCCCTGGGTGGACGAATACAGCACATCGCGGATAGGCTCCAGCGTCGCATAGGGCATGCAGATGTGGATGGAGCCCGAGATGTCGCCGATCTCCAGCTGGAAGGCCGTGGAGACGACGATTTCGCTGGGCGTGGCGATGTTGGCGAACTGCGGCTGCATCTCCGAGCGCTGGTAGGCCAGCTCCAGCGGATAGATGCCGTGCCAGGCCTTCTTGTATTCCTCGCAGATCACGTTGACCAGGCGGTTGATCACGCGCTGCTCGGTGTGCGAGAAGTCGCGGCCCTCGATGCGCGTCTGCAGGCGGCCCGTGCCGCCGTACAGCGTGTCGATGACGCCGAACACCAGCGAGGGATCGCAGACCACCAGGCCGCTGCCGCGCAGCGGGCGGATGGCCACGATGTTGAAATTGGTGGGCACCACCAGCTGGCGCAGGAACGCGCTGTAGCGCTGCACCGACACCGTGCCCACGGACACCTCGGGGCTGCGGCGGATGAAGTTGAACAGGCCGATGCGGAAATTGCGGGCGAAGCGCTCGTTGACGATTTCCATCGTCGGCATGCGCCCGCGCACAATGCGCTCCTGGCTGGAGATGTCGTACTGGCGGATGATGCCAGCCTCCTCCTCCTCGACCGTGGATTTCTGGCTCTCGCCGGTCACGCCCTCCAGGAGGGCATCGACTTCTTCCTGAGAGAGAAAAGAATCGCTCATGCGCGCCTCCTTCGCCCGTTACTGGATGATGAAGCTGGAGAACAGCACGCGGCGCACGGGATTCTTGGCGGGGCGGCGGCGTTCGCCGTCCTCATCTTCCGCTTCCTCGTCGCGGCTGCGCTTCTTGGCCTGCTTGCCGTAGCCCAGCGGGGCCGACACCTCGCCCAGCACGTCGGCCGCCAGGCGCTCCTTGCCGTCGCGCTCGAGCAGCTCCTCGGCCGTGCGCTGCGACACCAGCATCAAGATGCCGTTGCGGATGCTGGGCAGGTACTGCTTGACCATGGTGGCGGTCTTCTCGTCGGCCAGCTCCAGCGTGATGCCGATCTGCACGAAGCGGTCGCCGCCCGGATCGGCCAGGTTGACGACCAGGCTGTCCAGCGGCAGGAAGGTGGGCACGGTGACGGCGGCCTTGCTGGCGCCCTCTTCCTCATCGGGTCCATGGCGCTGCTTGAGCAGCACGAAGGCGGCTGCGGCGGCAATGGCCAGCACGGCGATGATGGCGATCAGGATGATCAGCTTCTTTCCCTTGGCCGGGGCAGGAGCTTGCGCATTGTTGTTGGCGGCATTGGGTGTGGCAGACACTGGAATTCCTCAGGGTGAGCGGGACCGCCACGCGCTCGCGCTTTTCGCGCAGCGCCATGACGCAGCAGGCCCATGGCAGGAATTATTCGGTGTTTGACCTGCGGCCCATGTCCTGAATAAGCGCGATAAACCCCGGTTTCTCGCGGGCTAGCAGGGGTGCCGCGCCCCGCGCCGCCGATCCAGCGGCCACGGGCCGGGCAGCCTGCAGCCGCCCAGCCTGTGCGAACCTGCCTGCTG
Source organism: Comamonas sp. (assembly GCA_041984925.1). Taxonomy (GTDB): domain Bacteria; phylum Pseudomonadota; class Gammaproteobacteria; order Burkholderiales; family Burkholderiaceae_C; genus Comamonas. The sequence goes on along the minus strand of JBHIXF010000058.1, from coordinate 25,404 downwards.
CATGCGCCGCAGGCCGAAGCGTGGTTCAGACGAACAGATCGACACCGCCCGCCGTGCGGGCTGCGCCACGGGAAGGCGCCCCCCCCCCGGCAAGGCCCGCCGCGTCCACCACGGCGCTGACCCGGCCCTGGCGCGCCTGCGCATCCGCGCCCTGGCGGCCGTCCGCGCCCGCGCCCTGCTGCCCCCCGGCATCGACGCTGACGCCGCCCAGCTGCAGGCCCTGGGACTGCAGCAGCTCGCGCAGCTGGTCGGCGCCATTGCCCAGCCATTCGCGGGCCTGCGCCTCGCTGCTGCCAAAGCGCACATGGGCCTCGTTGCCCTGCAGGCTGACCTGCACCTGGATGGCGCGGCCTTCGTGGTCCACGGTCAGCGAGGCATTCTGGCTCTTGCTGTGGACCCAGAAAGCCACTTTCTCGGAAATTTCCTGCTCGCGCTCGCTGGCAGCAGCGCGCCCATCGGGCTGGGGCTGGGCCAGTGCAGAGGCATCCTGGCCTGCCGGCTGCTGGCCCGCCTGCTGGCCCGCCTGGGCCGCGCCCACGGCCGCCGCCACGCCGTCCAGGCCCCCGGCGGCATCGGCCGCTCCCGAGACGGCGCCGGAGCGCGCATCACGCGCCCGCTCGAACAGGCCGCGCCACTGCTCGGGCTTGACGGCAGCCATGCCCTGCAATGCGATGCCCGAAGCCAGCGCCGCATCCTGGCGCACGCCGCCGGAAAGGTCTGCCGGGGGCTGCGCCTGGGCGGCAGGCAGCGCGGAACGCGCCCCGGCAGAGCCTCGCGCATCGTCCATGGCCGCGGCCAGCGTGTCCGCAGCGGCCGCCAGCGAAGACCGCACGCCCGGCGCATCCGCCGACTGCCCCGCCACCGGGGCGCCGGCCACCGGAGCGCCGTCCGGCGCCAGGAGGGCGCCCGCGGCATCGGCCGCCAGCGGGGAAGCTGCCGTGACAGCGCCCTCACCCGCCTGCTGCGGCGACATGAAGGCCGCATGCGCCCCACCCAGCGCCTGCTCCTGGCGCAGCAAGGAGAGGGCCGCGTTGCTGCGGCCAGACAGCCAGTCGCCGGCCGCCCCTTGCACCAGGTCACGGTCGGCCTTGCCGTCCAGCTGCGCCGTCTGCCCCACCAGGCTGGCCCAGGGTATCTGGCCGCTGGCCGCCAGCAGCAGCGCATCGTCTTGCGAAGCGCTGCGGGCCTGTGCCGATGGCAGCGGCTTGCCGTTCCCGGACCACAGCTGCGCAGCCGTGCCCCCCTGGTCCGGCACGGCATCCACCGGCAGCGGCATGGCCGCCTGCATGGTCTGCGCCAGTGCCGCGGGATCGGCCGGGCCCGGCAAGGGATCGGCCAGGGCCGGCAAGGCATTGGCCGAGGAAACGAGGGCCGCCTGCGCCTGGAGTCCGCCCGCTGCATCCTGCGCCAGGCCGAGGGGTGCGGCCAGCGGGCTGGGAGAAAGTCCGTCCAGCGAAGCCAGCAGGCTGGCGAATGCGGCGGCCGGGCTTTCGCCCTGCTCCGCCAGTCCGCGGCCATTGCGCGCCGCCTCCTGTCCGCGCGCCAGCTCGGCGCGCGCATCGACGCGGTTTTCTATGCGGGTGTTCGCCATGGCTCAAGCCTCTTGCAACTGCAGCCCGAAGCTGCGACGGAAAAACTGGATGGCCGCGCGGTCGTCGGTTTCCTTTTGCTCGCGGCGCATCTGTGCCAGCGCGATATCGCGGCGGCGCACCTCGACGACCTTGCGCAGGCTGCTCACGCGCAGCTCGCAGGCCATCAAGGCCTTCTGCGCGGTCTCCAGGCGGATGGCCAGATCCGCCAGAACCCGCGTCTGCAGGTCCATGGCGTGCTGCAGCCGCTCCATGAACTGGTACTGGTGGTACATCACCTCGGGCTGCACGGCCTGGTTTTCGTGCGCGCCCCAGCGCTGGCGCATTTCACGGGCATAGGCCTGCAGCTGATCCATCTGCGCCTGGCCGGCCTGTTGCGCGCGCTGGCGGTCCTGCACGGCCTGGCGGGCCTCGTCGCGTTTGCGGGAAGCGGCATCGATGGCCACCATCAGGGCATTCAAGGATGACATGCTGGGCTCTCCTCCCTGTCTTCGTTAATGCGTCACACCGAGCCGAGCGCGGCGGCCATGCCCGAGATGCTCTCGTCCATGGATGCCGACTCGAACATGCTTTGCTGCAGGAAGGCGGCCATGGCCGGCTGCAGCCGTATGGCTTCGTCCATCTGCGGATCCGACCCCGCCACGTAGGCGCCGACCTGGACCAGGTCACGCCCCTTCTGGTAGCGCGAATAGACGGCGCGGAAGCGCCGCGCCAGCTCGAAGTGCTCGCGCGTGGCCACGTTGTGCATCACGCGCGAGGCCGACTGCTCGATGTCGATGGCCGGGTAGTGGCCCGACTCGGCCAGCGCCCGCGAAAGCACCACGTGGCCGTCCAGGATGGCGCGCGCCGCGTCGGCGATCGGATCCTGCTGGTCATCTCCTTCGGACAGCACGGTGTAGAAGGCCGTGATCGAGCCGACGCCATTGAGGCCGTTGCCGCTGCGCTCGACCAGGCCCGGCAGCTTGGCGAAGCACGATGGCGGATAGCCCTTGGTGGCCGGCGGCTCGCCGATGGCCAGCGCGATCTCGCGCTGGGCCATGGCATAGCGGGTCAGCGAATCCATGAGCAGCAGCACATGCTGGCCCTTGTCGCGGAAATGCTCTGCGATCGCCGTGGCATAGCTGGCGCCCTGCATGCGCAGCAGCGGCGGCGCATCGGCGGGGGCAGCCACGACCACGGCACGGCTGCGGTCCTGGGCGCCGAGGATGTCCTCGACGAATTCCTTGACCTCGCGGCCGCGCTCGCCGATCAGGCCGACCACGATGACGTCGGCCTTGGTGTAGCGCGCCATCATGCCCAGCAGCACGGACTTGCCCACGCCCGAGCCCGCGAACAGGCCCAGGCGCTGGCCGCGGCCGACGGTCAGCAGGGCGTTGAGAGAGCGCACGCCGGTGTCCAGCGACTCGCGCACGGGGTCGCGGTCCATGGCATTGATGGGGTTGCGGTCCAGCAGATCGGCCGTCACGTCGGCCAGGGGGCCGCCATGGTCCAGGGGCGTGCCCTGGGAGTCCACCACGCGGCCCAGCAGCCCGTCGCCCATGGGCAGGCGCAGCACGCCGGCCGCCAGCGACACGGGCTCCTCGGGGCCATCGCCGAAACGCAGCGGCGGCACGAAAGGCTCGGCCGGCGTCACCATGGCGCCGCTGGACAGGCCCTGGATGTCGCCCGCCGGCATCAGAAAGGCGCGCTCGCCGGCAAAGCCCACGACCTCGGCCAGCACGGGCTCCTGCCCCGGCTGGCGGATCCAGCACTGCGAACCCACGGGCACCTGCAGGCCCGTGGCCTCCAGCACCAGGCCGGTCAGCCGCGTCAGCGTGCCATGGCTCTCCAGCGGGACGTTCTGCTGCAGGCGCGCGCGGGCGTTGGACAGCAGCTGCCTCCAGGGCTGGACGCCCTCGGCGGTGCGCAATGGGGCGGTATCAGCCGGCATCGCGCTCTCCGTCATACCAGGTGGAGACCAGACCCAGCGCGGCCACGGCGCGGCGCCAGCGCTTGTCCAGGCCGGCATCGACCTGGGCGCCGGCCGCGTCCACGCGCACATCGCCCTGGGCCACGCCGGCATCGCCCACCCACTGCACCTTGGAGTGCGCGCCCTGCTCGGCGCGCAGCGCCTCGTCGAGGACGGCAAAGTCCGCCGGATTCAGGCGCACCGTCGCGGCACGGCCATCGGCGGCCAGCATGTCCAGCGCCTCGCGCACCACCGGCAGCAGCGCCTGCGGCTGGCTGCGCAGCTCCTGGCGCACGACCTGGCGCGCGATGTCGCAGGCCAGGTTGAGCAATTCCTGCGCCATGTCCGACTGCAGCTGCCGGAGGCTGGCGTCCAGCCCGGCCAGCAGCGCATCGACGCGCTGCGCCGTCTCGCGGCCGGCGCCGTTCACGTAATCGTCCAGGTGCTGCTGCCATTGCTGCTGCGCCTGCTGGCGGCCTTCCTGCAGGCCTTGGGCATGGCCCTCGGCGCGGGCCTGCTCCAGCAGCTCCTGCAGCCGCGCCTCGTCGAATGCGGGCGCCGCCGGCTGGGTGGCGGCCGGCTCGGCCTCGGCATCCAGCACCATGGGATCGGCCATGCGCTGCTGCGCATCGAAATGGCTGGGCAGGGACAGGCTGCGGAAACCGCCCTGAGCCGCCTCCGCGGCGGGGGCAGGAGCCACGCCCGGCAGGCTGGGCAGGCTGCCGCCCAGCTCGTCCATGGCGCCGAAGCGCCATTGCACGACCTGGCGCTCGTCGATCTCCTCGGCCGGGATGAAACGCGAGCCCATGGCGTTAGACATAGCTGTCCTCCGCGCCACCGCCTATGGTGATCTGGCCCTCCTCGGCCAGACGGCGCACGACCTTGAGGATTTCCTTTTGCTGCGCCTCCACCTCGGACAGGCGCATGGGGCCGCGGCCCTCCAGGTCTTCGCGCAGCGACTCGGCCGCGCGCATGGACATGTTGGCCAGGATCTTGTCGCGCACTTCCATCGAACCGCCCTTGAGCGCGATGATCAGCGTCTCGGACACCACCTCGCGCAGCACCAGCTGCACCGAGCGGTCGTCCAGCTTGACCAGGTCGTCGAACACGAACATCTTGTCCATGATCTTCTGGGCCAGGTCCGGGTCGTAGTTGCGGATGGTGTCCAGCACGGCCACGTCGGCATTGCCGCCCAGGTTGTTGATCATCTCGGCCGCCGTCTTGACGCCGCCCAGCGAGGTCTTGCGGATCTTGTCGCCACCGGCCAGCACCTGGAACAGCACCTCGTTGAGGTCCTTGAGCGCGGTCGGCTGTATGCCCTCCAGCGTGGCCACGCGCAGCATGACTTCGCTGCGGAAGCGCTCGGGCAGCTGCATCAGCACGGCCGCGGCCTGTTCGTGCTCCAGGTGCACGAGGATGGCGGCCACGATCTGCGGATGCTCGCCGCGCAGCAACTCGGCCACCGACAGCGGGTCCATCCACTTGAGGCTTTCGATGCCCGAGACATCGCCGCCCTGCAGGATGCGGTCGATCAGCAGCGCCGCCTTGTCGTCGCCCAGCGCGCGCTTGAGCACCGAGCGCACATAGCCGCTGGCATCGTCCACCAGCAGGCTCTGCGCGGCCGCATCGTCGGCGAAGCGGTTGATGACGAAGTCCACCTTCTCGCGCGAGACGCCGCGCATGTGCGCAATCGTCTCGCCGAGCTTTTGCACTTCCTTGGGCGTGAGGTGCTTGAACACCTCTGCGGCCTCTTCCTCGCCCAGGGAGACGAGCAAGATGGCGGCGTCGTTCAGGCCTCGTTCATCCATATCTCAGCAATCCGTATGTGCGGGGCCTCAGGTGGCCTCGCCGTTGATCCAGGTTTTGACGATGTTGGCCACCGCAATCGGGTTTTGCTTGGCCAGCTGGCGCGCCTGCTCCAGGCGCAGCTGCTCCTGCGTGGGCGACAGCTCGGTCGCCGGCGCCGGCAGGGCCGGGCGGTCGAGTTCCTCGCCCTCGATGGCGTTGAGCTGTCCACCCACCTGGGCGTTCTTGCGGCCCTTGAGCATGGGGCGCACCAGGCCCAGCAGCAAGATGGCGCCGAACAGGGCCAGGCCGATGGGAATGCCCAGGCTGCGGGCCATGGCCTGCACTTCGGGCTGGCGCCACAGCGGCAATTCGGGTGCCGCTTCTTCCTGCACGAAGGGCGTGCTGACCAGATTCACGGAGTCGCCGCGCTCGGCGCTGTAGCCCACGGTCTCGCGCACCAGGGCCAGCAGCTGCGCCTGCTGCTGCGCAGTCATGGCGCGCGCGGCCGTCGCTGCCGCCGCGGCGGCGGCTGCGGCATCGGCTCCCGCGGCACCAGCCGGTGCGGGCGCTGCCGCGGCGGCCATCGGCGCGTTGATGACCACGGCCGCCGTCAGGCGCTTGATGCTGCCCGTGCTGCCACGCGTATGGCGCACGGTCTTGTCGACCTCGTAATTGGTGATCGACTCGCGCTTGCTCGACGCACGCGCGGCGTTCTGGCCATCGGCGGCCTGGGGCGCGGGATTGGCGCCGTTGATGGCGGCGGTGGCGTTCTGGGGCGGCTGGTTGCTGGTGGCGCCCGGAATGCCGGTGGGCTGCGGCGGCTTTTGTTCGCCCGTGCTCTCCAGCACCTGCTGGCTGCGCACCACGCCCGCGTCGGCGGACTGGTTGGGACGGTGCTGCTCCGAAGTCGACTCGGTCTGGCTGAAGTCCATCTCGGCGGAGACCTGGGCCTTCACATTGTTCTTGCCGACCACGGGCTCCAGGATGTCCAGGATGCGGCGCACGTACTGCTGCTCGATCTGCTGCGTGTAGGCCAGCTGCTGCAGTTCCTGGGCATTGTTGTTGCCATCGGGCGACTGCGACAGCAGCTTGCCCGAGTCATCGACCACGCTCACGGCCGAAGGAGCCATCTCGGGCACGCTGGACGCCACCAGGTGCACGATGCCGGCGATCTGCGCGCGGTCCAGCACACGGCCCGGATACAGGCTCAGCAGCACCGACGCCGAGGGCTTTTGCTGCTCGCGGAAAAAGCCGTTCTGGTTGGGCAGCGCCAGGTGCACGCGTGCGCTTTGCACGGCGGCCAGCGCCTGGATGGAGCGCGTCAGCTCGCCTTCGAGGCCGCGCTGGAAATTGAGCCTTTCCTGGAACTGGGTGATGCCGAACTTGCTGCTCTCCATCAGCTCATAGCCCGTCACCGAGCCCTTGGGCAGGCCCTGGGTGGCCAGCTTCAGGCGCACATCGTGCACGCGCTCGGAAGGGATCAGGATCGCGCCGCCGCCTTCCGTGTAGCGGTAGGGCACGTTCATCTGCGTCAACTGGGCGACGATGGCGCCGCCATCCTTGTCGCTCAGGTTGGAGAACAGCACCTTGTAGTCGGGCTGGCGGTAGAACATGGCCGCTGCCGCCACGGCAACGACCAGCAATGCCGCCACCGCCCCCCATCGCAGGCGCTGGCCGCGGTCCAGGGCCGCCCATCGCTGCGACAGCGCTGGCTGGGGGGCGGGAGAGGCATTCGGGACAGGGATTTCGGCTACAGCAGACATCTTGATTCCATATGTTCGTTCGGCCCCTGCACAGACAGAGCCCTAGCGTGCTGCCGATTATTCGAAGTCCGGCGCCGCACGTTCGCCCGATAAGCGCGCCGTTTGGCCGTCTATTCCCGCCGATGTGCGCCCCCCTGCGCCCCTACGATTCAACCCATCCCGAAAACTTCGATGGAATGTGTCATGGACCTTCGCATCCCCAGCACCACCTCCCCCCTGTACGGCACCCAGCTTCCCAAAGGCATTGGCGCCGGTGACGTCTCGACCAAAGTGGCGGCCGGCGGATTCAGCCAGGCCCTGCAGGGAGCACTGCAATCGGTCAGTGCCGCCCAGCACCATTCCGGACAGCTCCAGCGCGAAGTGCAGCTGGAAAATCCCGCGGTCAGCCTCGAAGAAACCATGATCGCCATGCAAAAGGCGGGAATCGGCTTCCAGGCCACGCTGCAGGTGCGCAACCGCCTGGTGCAGGCCTATACCGACGTGATGAACATGCAGGTCTGACGGCCGCCCGGAGCCTGGACTGGCTCCAGGCCTGCGGCGCCCTGCCGCATAGCCGGCGCGCTGCCGGCCCGCCACGGCCCACCCCGGCCGGGCATCCCCGAGGCGCCGCGTCCCGGGCGCGGCAACGCCTGCGCACCCGCCAGACCGGCGCCCCAGCGCCCTTCCCCTTCCCCTCTTGCCCCAGCCACCGCATGCCCGCAGACGGCAGCGCGCGGCCGCCACGGCCTGGCGCAGGCTGCGGCGCGCGCACAGCCATGCCCCGGTCGCGGAAACAAAAATCCCGCCGGGCGGGCGGGATCGAAGAGACAAGGCGGCATCTGCACCGCAGGAGCGGGCGCGGGCCCCGCGCGTTTTCAGCCTTCGGCGTGGTAGATGCGCGAGCGCCCCGGACCCGAGTGGGGCTTGCCATAGAGCCTGCTGCCGTAGGTGGCTTCGGCGCCGGCCTGGGGAACCAGGGCCTGGGTCTGGTGCTGCGCCACGACCAGCATGCGCGCCAGCTGATCGCGCTGCAGCGACATCTGCTCGCCCAGCGCCTGGGCGCGCTGGCGCAGCTCATCCGTCCAGTCGGCGGGATGGAAGCGGCGCGCCAGCTCGGAGAAGGCCATCATCGCGTCGCGCAGCCGCGTGCTGGACTGCTCCAGCGCGTCCGCGTTGCGCGACTGCATCGATGCGGACACCATCTGGACCACCGCGTCCAGGGAATCGAGCATCTCGTTGAGCGTCATGGATCAGGCCTTGCTGGATGAAAGCCCGCGCCGCAGCGCGGGCAGGGGACAGATGCGGTGCGGCGCTCAGGCGCCGGAACGCACGAGGAATTCCTCGGAGTTGGCCAGCAGCTTGTCGGCCACGGCCTCGGCATTCACGCGGAACGTGCCATTGGCAATGGCTTCGCGGATTTCCTTGACGCGGTTGGCATCGAAGTCCGCATTGGCACGGCCCGACTGGTCCAGGGCACGCGCCGAGGTGGAAAACGACACGGGCACGCCAGCGGCACGGGCCGGCTGGGCATGGCTCGACTCCTCGGTGGCGACGGCACTGGCCGTCTTGGCCTGCTGCTTGCTGGCGGCCACCTGCGATGCGGCAGGCAGCTCCGGTGTTTGACCTATTTTCATATTGATTTCTCCAATCACCCTGGCGGTGCAAGGCGCTGTAGCCTAGCTTTCGGCTGTCTGTCAGGAAACTTGAGCGCTATTTTTTACTGGACCAGCACCACACCCTCAGGGTTGACGACCCCGGAGATAAGGCGCCCATTATCCATGCGAACACGCACGGTCTGGCCTTCGCCGGCCGCCGTCATGGCCTTGCCCGACGAAGTGACGGAAAAACCGCCGCCGCTGACCATGACGCGCACCTGCGCCCCCACGGCGAACAGCGCCGGCGGGCGCAGCATGTTCTGGCGCAGCGCCTGGCCTGCGGCCAGCGGGCGCGCGGCCACCAGCCCCACCCAATCCTGCGGATTGGCGTAGACCGCGGCGGAATCCTCGGCCCAGTCGACCTCGGCCTGCACGGCATCCTCGGCAGCCAGCGGGCGCCCCGAAGCGATGCCGTTTTGCAACACCCACGCCGGCCCCCAGGCCTTGACGGTGATGGGAAGAAACACGTTCCACGCCACGGCACCCTGCACGCAGCGCAGGCCCAGCCGGGTGCGGCCCCACAGGCGCGAACCGGCGGGCAGATAGGGCTCGACCCTGGCGCAGGCCGCCAGGCGCAGGCGCGGATCGAGCTGGCCGATCTGCACCTCCATGCGCAGCGGCAGCGCGCCGGCCGCCGCCTGGCTCTGGTGCAGTGCCTCGTCGGCAAAGCGCTGGCCGATCTGCATGAGCTGGGCCGTGCCGTCCTGCGCGGCGGCGGGCAGCACCGCGGCGGCCGCCGCCACGCCGGCGGCCAGCACGGCAGCACGGGCGGCGGAGGACGGACGATGGATGCAAAAGAGGGACATGGCGACTCCTGGCAGGTCCGGCGCACCGCCAGAACGGGCGGCGCACCAGAAGCGATGACGGCAAATATAGGCCGGGGCCATCTTTTCGAAGCGCCGAACTGCGCAGGCAAATGCGCTTTCTTCGCGCTTTAGCGCCAACGCCCGATTTCCATAATCAGCGCATGCCGCAGTCCGTGGGCTGCAGTCAATCCGCCAACCGCACACATGCCCCAGAGGGCGAGGCCGACATGATCAACAAGATGACCGACGGGCTGGACTTCCAGAGCAAGGCGCTGCTGCTGCGCGCCGAACGTCAGAAGGCGATCTCCAGCAACATCGCCAACGCCGACACCCCCGGCTATGTGGCGCGCGACTACAACTTCCGCGAAGCGCTGATGTCGGCCACCTCCGGCCCCTCGCCCATGACCCTGGCGAGCACCAGCCACCGCGGCCACATCCCGCTGCCGGCCGCCACCAGCGACGGCGCGAAAAGCCATCTCGGCTACTCGGTGCAGTCCCAGCCCAACATGGACAACAACACCGTGGACCTGGACCGCGAACGCGCCAACTTCGTCGACAACGCCGTGCGCTACGAGGCCACGCTGCGTTTCCTGAACGGCCAGTCCAAGACCATGCTCAGCGCCATCCAGGGCCAGTAAGCCGGCGCACCGAACCCCAGGAGTCTTTCCATGTCCATGTTCTCCATCTTCAGCATCTCCGGCAGCGCCATCAGCGCCCAGTCCCAGCGCCTGAACGTCGTGGCCTCGAACCTGGCCAACGTCGATGCCGTGGCCGGCCCCGACGGCAAGGCCTACCAGTCGCGCCAGGTGGTCTTCCAGACCGTGCCCATGGGCGAGGAGGGCTCGGCCGGCGTGCGCGTGAGCGCCATCGGCCAGGACACGACGCCGGGGCGGCGCATCCACGACCCCCAGCATCCGCTGGCCGATGCCGAAGGCTATGTCACGCACTCCAACGTCAGCGCCGTGGACGAGATGGTCAACATGATCTCCGCCTCGCGCTCCTACCAGAACAACGTCGAGGTCATGAACACGACCAAGTCGCTGTTGCTCAAGACCCTGCAGATGGGCCAGTGAGCCCTTCCGCCCCCACTTTCCAGGAGCCACTCCCATGATCTATGGCGCAGGCAGCGTCGCCAGCACGGCCGACGTCAACAACAAGACCGCCGCGAGCAATTCGACCACCGATCCCGCGGCAGCGCAGGACCGCTTCCTGAAGCTGCTGGTCGCGCAGCTGAACAACCAGGACCCCATGAACCCCATGGACAACGCGCAGATGACCTCGCAGATGGCGCAGATCAACACCGTGACCGGGATCCAGCAGCTCAACAAGACCATGGAGAGCATGTCCACCCAGTTCGCGGCGCTGCAGGTGCTGCAGGGCACGGGCATGATCGGCCGCACCGTGCTGACCGAAGGCAACACCCTGGGCGTGGGCAAGGACAGCAAGTACACCGCGGCCTTCGACCTGGAAGCGCAATCGGCCGCCCTCAAGGTGCAGATCACCACGGCCACGGGCGAGCTGGTCGACACCATCGACCTGGGCAGCGGCACCGCAGGCCGCAACTACTTCACCTGGGACGGCAGCAAATACAAGGGCGACGCCAGCCAGCTGCGCTACAGCGTGCTGGCCACCAACGCCGACAAGACCGTGGCCGCGACGACGCTGGCGCCGCATGCCGTGATCGCCACGGGCGCGAGCGACGGCAAGCTGATGCTGGAGCTGGACAGCGGCGAAAGCATCGCCTACTCCGCCATCAAGGCCGTGTACTGACCCCCGAACCATCACCACCCGACATCGCAGGAGCACACCATGGGTTTCCAACAAGGCCTCTCCGGACTGAACGCCGCCAGCAAGAACCTGGACGTGATCGGCCACAACGTCGCCAACGCCAACACCACCGGCTTCAAGGCCTCGCGCGCCGAATTCGCCGAGGCCGTGGCCAGCGCCGTGGGCTCGGCCAGCGGCCAGACCAGCGGCATCGGCGTCAATGTCGGCGCCGTCACCCAGCAATTCCGCCAGGGACCGATCACGTCCACGGGCAACAGCCTGGATGTGGCCATCAACGGCAACGGCTTCTTCGTCGTTCGCCAGCCCGACGGCAGCACGGCCTACACGCGCGCCGGCAACTTCGGCATGGACAAGCAGGGCAACCTCAAGACCGTGCAGGGCGACAACGTCATGGGCTACCCGGTGGATGCCGCCACGGGCAAGGTGCTGGCCGGCGGCCAGCCCGTGCCCATGGTCTTTTCCACAGGCCAGCCGATTGCCGCCAAGACGACGACCAAGATCGAGGCATCCCTGAATCTGGACGCCCGCGCGACGCCGGCCGCCGGCGACGCCGCTGCCACACCGCCCGTGCCCCCGACGCCGCGCGCCACCTACGGCACCTCGCTGAACGTCTATGACAGCCAGGGCGTGGCCACGCCCGTGCAGCTGTATTTCGAAAAAGGCACCGCTCCCAATACCTGGACCGTCTACAACAGCCTGGACACCGCTGCCACCCCCGTCACGACGCTGGTGTTCGACGCCTCGGGCAAGCTGACTTCCGGCGGCACCGTCACGGGCTTCCAGATTCCCAGCAACAACCCCAACGCCCCCACGCCCGGCACCGTCAACGGCACCACGGGCGTGACGCTGGATTTCTCGGGCCTGACCCAGTACGGCACCAAGTTCGCGGTCAGCCACCTCAAGCAGGACGGCTACACCTCGGGCACGCTCACGGGCATCAGCATCAGCAACGACGGCTCCATCGTCGCCTCCTACTCCAACAACGTGACGCGCACCGAAGGCCAGCTGGCCATGGCCGCCTTCACCAACACCCAGGGCCTGGCCGACGTGGGCAACAACAAGTGGGTCGAGACTGCGGACTCGGGCCCGGCCGTCAACGGCACGGCCGAGACCGGCACCTTCGGCACGCTGCGCTCGGGCGCGCTGGAAGACTCCAACGTGGACCTGACGGCCGAGCTGGTCAACATGATGACGGCCCAGCGCTTCTACCAGGCCAATGCCCAGACCATCAAGACCCAGGACCAGGTGTTTTCCACCCTGGTGAACCTGCGCTGATGACGAAGAACTGAGTCAGGAGAGCTGGCATGGACCGCATCATCTACACCTCCATGACGGGCGCCAACGCAGCGGCGCAGCGTCAGTCCGTGCTGGCCAACAACCTGGCCAATGCCGGCACCAACGGCTTCCGGGCCGAAATGTCCACCTTCCGCTCCGTGCCCATGCAGGGCGGCGGCGCGGGCACGCGCGTGTTCGCGCTGGAGGCCACCTCGGGCTATGTCGAGACGGCCGGGCCGGCCCAGCGCACGGGCCGCGCGCTCGATGCCATGGCCATGGGCCGTGCCTGGTTCGCGGTGCAGGGCCTGGACGGCCAGGAAGCCTATACGCGCAACGGCGTGTTCGAGGTCTCGCCCGAGGGCCAGCTGGTCAACAGCAATGGCCAGGCCGTGCTGTCGGACGGCGGCGCGCCCATCGACATTCCGCCCGAATCGACGATCTCGCTGGGCGCGGACGGCACGCTGACCGCCAAGACCGGCACCCAGCTGCCCGTGGCCGTGGGCCGCCTGAAGCTGGCCACGCCCCCCGAGGATGCCGCGCTGGTGCGCGGCAACGACGGCCTGTTCCGCACGGGCAACGGCGAGCCGCTGCCCAATGACGAGAACGCACGCCTGCTGTCGGGCGCCATCGAAGGCTCGAACGTGAACTCGGTGGAGACCATGGTCGGCATGATTGCCGCGGCCCGCCAGTTCGAGACCCAGATGCGCCTGCTGCAGACCGCGGAAACCAATGACAAGACCGCCAGCCAGCTGCTGAGCATGAATGGATGAGACTCCCCCTGAGCGGCTGCGCCGCTTCCCCCTCTCTCGCTGTGCGGGAGGGGGACGACGCCCTCGCTGCGGGGCGGCGCGGCCGGCCTAGGCCCTTGCTCGGCGTCCCTGGCTTGTATCGCGCCAGTTTTACGGGATGTGCCAAGGTTTCAAACGCTGAGACGGCGCAAGACGCCACGGAAAATTGAAGGAAACGCCATGATCAATTCGCTGTTCATCTCCAAGACCGGCATGGAAGCCCAGCAGACCCAGCTGGACGTGATCTCCCACAACCTGGCCAACGTATCGACCACGGGCTTCAAGCGCGCCAGCGCGGTGTTCGAGGATCTGATGTACCAGAACCTGCGCCAGTCGGGCGCCCAGACCACGGAGCAGAACCAGCTGCCCACGGGCCTGCACCTGGGCCTGGGCGTGCGCACCGTGGCCACGTCGCGCAACTTCCTGCAGGGCCCCCTGCAGCAATCGAACAATGCGCTGGACGTGGCCATCGACGGCAACGGCTTCTTCCAGGTCAACATGCCCGATGGCACGGCCGCCTATACGCGGGACGGCTCCTTCCAGGTCGATGCCCAGGGCCAGCTGGTCACCTCCAGCGGCATGCCCATCGCCAATGGCATCACCATTCCGCAAGGCGCGACCAAGGTGTCGATCAGCCCCGAAGGCGTGGTCAGCGTGACCATGCCCGGCCAGGCCGCGCCCCAGCAGGTCGGCAACATCGCGATGGCCCAGTTCATCAATCCGGCCGGCCTGGAGCCGCGCGGCCAGAACCTGTTCACCGAAACCGCCTCCTCGGGCCAGCCCCAGCAGGGCCAGCCCGGCGTCAACGGCATGGGCCTCATCAAGCAGGGCTATCTGGAAGGATCGAACGTGAACGTGGTGCAGGAGCTGGTGACCATGATCCAGACCCAGCGCGCCTACGAGATGAACTCCAAGGCCATCCAGACTTCGGACCAGATGCTGGGCAAGCTGGCGCAGCTGTAATCGGATCTCCCCCTGAGCGGCTTCGCCGCTTCCCCCTCTCTCGCTTCGCGGGAGGGGGACGACGCCCTCGCTGCGGGGCGGCCCTTGCTCGGCGCCCCTGACCTGGGCCACGCCGGTCTCCGGGGTCGCGTCGCATGTCTATGGCTCGCCAGGACCATGCGGAGCATGGATAACGAAACACCGGGAACATCTCCATGACCCAACGCTCTTTTTCCTTCTCTGCGACGGGCGCCTGCGTGGCGCTGGCGGTCGTGCTGTCCGGCTGCACTTCGCTCAATCCGCCGCCGCCGGTGGACATGCCGTCCACGGCGCCGCTGATGCTGCCGCCCCCGGCACCGGTGGCCACCCATCCCACAGGCAGCCTGTTCAATGCCGCCAGCTACCGGCCGGGCTTCGACAACCGGCGCGCGCGCCTGGTGGGCGACATGGTGACGGTGCAGATCGTGGAGCGCGTGACGGCCAGCCAGAAGTCGGATTCGGGCGTCAAGCGCACCAACAAGACCTCGGCGGGCATCTCGGCGCTGCCGCTGTTCTCGGGCAATGCGGCAGCCAACCTCAAGGACCGCTCCAACATCGGCTTCAACAACGCCAATGACTTCAGCGGCTCGGGCTCGACCTCCAGCGACAACACGTTCACGGGCTCCATCAGCACCACCGTGGTCGATGTGCTGCCCAATGGCCATCTGGTGATCGCGGGCGAAAAGCAGATCGGCGTGAACCACAACGTGGATGTGCTGCGCTTCACGGGCACGGTGGACCCGCGCACCCTGCAGCCGGGAAGCCTGGTCGCATCGACCCAGGTGGCCAACGTGCGCGTGGAATCGCGCAGCCGCGGCCAGTCGGGCGAAGCCCAGTCAATTGGCTGGTTGTCGCAGTTCTTTTTGAACGTTATGCCGTTCTGATTCTCCGGAGAATGGACAGCATGAAAGTACTGTCCATGCTCCTGACATTGCGCCATGCGCCGCGCCCCCTGTGGGCCGCCGTTGCCCTCGGCGCCAGCATGCTGACCCTCCCGGCGCATGCAACACGCATCAAAGAGGTCGCTGCCGTGCAGGGCGTGCGCAGCAACCAGTTGACCGGCTACGGCCTGGTCGTCGGCCTCGACGGCACGGGCGACCAGACCACGCAGATGCCCTACACCCGGCAGGCCCTGTCCAACTACCTGGAACAGATGGGCATCTCGCTGCCCGCCACAGGCAATGCGGGCCAGCTGCAGCTCAAGAATGTCGCGACGGTGATCGTCACCGCCGAACTGCCCGCCTTCGCCCAGCCGGGCCAGCTCATCGATGTGGTCGTCTCCTCCGTGGGCAATGCCAAATCGCTGCGCGGCGGCACGCTGGTGGCCACGCCGCTGCGCGGCGCCGACGGCGAGATCTACGCGCTGGCCCAGGGCAACCTGGTGGTCGGCGGCGCCGGCGCCTCGGCGGGCGGCTCCAAGGTGCAGATCAACCACCTGAGCGCGGGCCGCGTGCCCCAGGGCGCCCAGGTCGAGCGCGCCGTGCCCACGCCGCTGCACGAGGGAGACAGCATCACGCTGGGCCTGAACGCCACGGACTTCCAGACCGCCGACAAGGTGGTGCGCACCATCAACCAGCGCCTGGGCCAGGGCGTGGCACAGGCACTGGACGGCCGCACGGTGCGCGTGGCCGCGCCCCAGGACCCCGGATCGCGCGTGCGCATGATCGCCGAGATCGAGGAAATGCCGATCGAGACCTCCAAGCCCTCGGCCAAGGTCGTGATCAACGCCCGCACGGGCTCCATCGTGCTCAACCAGGCCGTGACGCTGGGCCCCTGCGCCATTGCGCACGGCAACCTGGCCATCACCATCAGCTCCACGCCGGTGATCAGCCAGCCCGCGCCCTTCTCGCAGGGCCAGACGGTGGTGGCCGAGAAGGCCGACATCCAGATCAAGCAGGAGCCCGGCAACATCATCAGCATGCCCAGCTCCCCCCAGCTCACCGACGTGGTGCGCGCACTCAACACCCTGGGTGCCACGCCGCAGGATCTGCTGGCCATCCTGCAGGCCATCAAGGCCGCAGGCGCCCTCAACGCCGAACTGGAGGTGATATGAGCATCGCCCTTCCCAACGGGTCGCAGGCGGCGGCCAGCAATGCGCTGGCGGCCGACGCGCGCGCCCTCAACGCCCTCAAGTACGCCGCCGGCGAGAACAGCCCGCAGGCGGCGCGCGAGACGGCCAAGCAGCTCGAATCGCTGTTCATGCGCGAGATGATCAAGAGCATGCGCGAGGCGACCATGAAGTCCGGCCTGCTGGACAGTGCCCAGGGCAACCTCGGCACCGACCTGCTGGACCAGCAGCTGTCCGTGGCCATGTCGGGCCAGCCCGGCGGGCTGTCGGATGCCATCACGCGCCAGCTCGCGCGCAGCATGGGCACGGAAGCCGCCGAGGATGCGGAGATCTCCGTGCCCTCCACGCTGAGCATGAGCCGCATCGCCTGGCGCAGTGCCGGCGCCGGCAACTCCGGGACCTGGAGCGGCAGCCGCACCAGCGCGGCCCAGTCCGTCAATGCCTATGCGCCCGCGCCCAAAGGGCGCGACAACTTCGTGGCCCACCACGGCGACGCCGCGGCCCGCGTCGCGCAGGAAAGCGGCATCCCGGCGGCCTTCATGCTGGGACAGGCCGGCCACGAGACGGGCTGGGGCAGGAGCGAGATCAAGAATGCCGATGGCAGCAACGCCTACAACCTGTTCGGCATCAAGGCCGGCAAGGGCTGGACCGGCAAGGTCGCCGAAATCACGACCACCGAATACATCGATGGCGTGGCACGCAAGGTCACGGCCAAGTTCCGGGCCTACGACTCCTACGAGGAGTCCTTCCGCGACTACGCGCGCCTGATCACGAGCAATCCGCGCTACGAAAAAGCCATGGGCCAGACCGGCTCGGCCCTGGCCTATGCCACCGAGCTGCAAAAAGCCGGCTACGCCACCGATCCCGCATATGCCAGCAAGCTCAGCCGCGCCATCCAGAGCGCCGCACAAAGCGCGGCACGTGCCCAAGCCTAACCAGAGAACCCGCCATGAGCCTCTTGAACGTCGGATCCCGCGCCCTGATGGCGAACCAGATCGCCCTGCAGACCACGGGCCACAACATCGCCAACGTCAATACGGCAGGCTATTCGCGCCAGAGCGTGGCCTTCCAGACCTCGCCGGGCCAGAACATGGGCAGCGGCTATATCGGCAATGGCGTGGACGTGAACACCGTGCTGCGCAACTTCAATGAGCTGCTGACGCGCCAGGCGGCCACGGCCGGCTCGGTCGCGGCGGCCGACGCGGCGCGCGCCCAGTCGCTGACGCAGATGCAGGAGATCTTCAGCGGCGGCAAGTCCGGCCTGGGCGCGGCCATCACCGACATGATGAACTCCTTCGCCGACATCGTCGGCGCGCCCACCGACCCTTCCGCGCGCAGCGTGGTGCTGACCCGCATGAACGAGCTGGCGGCGCGCTTTCGCTCGGCTTCGGCGCAGCTGGAGGAAATGGACTACACCACCCGCCAGCAGATGGGCAACGACGTGACCGTGGTCAACAGCCTGGCCAGCCAGATCGCCACGCTCAACGGCCAGATCAGCCAGTCCGTCGCCGCGGGCCATGCCCCCAACGACCTGCTGGACCAGCGCGACCAGCTGGTGCGCGACATCAACAAGTACGTGCAGACCACCCAGGTCGATGCGGACAATGGCGCCATCAGCCTGTTCGTGGGCGGCAGCCAGCCCCTGGTGCTGGGCCAGAACGCGGCCAGGCTCGATGTCCGGGAATCGGCCGATTTCCCCGGCAGCGGCCAGATGGCGCTGTATTTCAAGCAGCCCGGCGGCCCGGAAGTGGAGATCACGCAAAGCATGCTGGGCGGCGGCGAGATCGCCGGCCTGCTGCAGTTCCAGGGCAGCGACCTGGCCGAAGGGCGCAATCTGCTGGGCCGCATGGCCGCCTCGCTGGGCGCGGTCATGAACACCCAGCACCAAAGCGGCCTGACGCAGGACGGCACGCGCGGCACGGCGCTGTTCACGGTACCCACCACCGTGGCCGGCCACACGGCCATCTCCGGCATCACGGCCAATGTGCAGTTCGTGGACGCCACCTCCACCACCAACCCCAAGACCGCGCTGGACCCGACGGCCTACGCGGCATCGGACTACAAGGTGGTCTTCAGGGACAGCGGCGCGCTGTCGCTGGTGCGGCTGTCGGACAACAAGACCACGAATTTCGCCAGCGTCGCCGACCTGGCCGCGACCACGGTGGACGGCCTGCGCTTCGAGATCTCGGCGCCCGGCGCCAAGAACGAGACCGTGCTGTTCCGGCCCTTCTCGGCGGCCGCGCACGACTTCAAGGCCCTGGTGTCCTCCGCGCGCGACCTGGCCGTGGCCAACCCGATCACCGCAGGCATGTCCGCCAGCAACCAGGGCACGCTGCAGATGACCTCGCTGAAGATGCTGACCCCCAGCTCGGCGCTGCCGCCCACGCCCGCCGGCGTGCAGATCAGCTTCCAGGTGGATGCGGCCGGCAACGTGAGCTACAGCTTCACGGGCGCCGCCGCAGGCAATGGCGTCTCCCAGCCCTATGTCTCGGGCCAGCCCATCGCCGTGGACGGCTGGTCCATCACGCTCACCGGAACGCCGCACCAGGGTGACTCGGTGCGCGTCGGCAATGCGCTGGATCCGCAGTATGGCGACAACTACCTGCGCAACGCGGGCAACGGGTCGGCCTTCCTGGACCTGCGCGACAAGCAGCTGTTCGACAAGAACACCTCGCTGAGCGACGGCTTCTCCAGCGCCATCGCCCAGATCGGCGCCCGCACCCAGAGCGCCAGCTACGCGGCCAAGCTGTCCTCGACCATCGCCACCAACCTCGAGGCCGACCGCACGGCCGCTTCGGGCGTGAACCTCGACGAGGAAGCCGCCAAGCTGCTGCAATACCAGCAGTCCTACCAGGCCTCGGCCAAGATGCTGCAGGTCGCCCAGAGCCTTTTCGACAGCGTCCTGCAGACCGTCGGCCGCTGATACCGCCAGGAGACCCCATCATGAGCAACATCGCCCGCATCGGCACGGCCAACATGTACGACAGCACGGTGCGCAACCTGACATCGCGCCAGAGCACGCTCGTCGATCTCATGGAAAAGACCACCGCAGGCAAGCGCGTGCTGCGCGCCAGCGACGATCCCGTGGCGGCCGCCCAGGCCGAGCGCGCCCAGACCCGCCTCACGCGCACGGCCACGGACCAGCGCGCCCTGGACGCCCAGCGCAACATCATCGATTACGCCGAATCCACGCTCGGCAGCGCCCATTCCGCCATGCAGGAGCTGCGCGACGCGCTGGTCTCCGCGGGCAACGGAAGCTACGACCAGCAGTCGCGCGATGCGCTGCTGGCGCGCATGACCAGCCTGCGCGAGCAACTGGTCTCGTATGCCAACCGCAAGGACACGAACGGCCTGCCGCTGTTCCGGGGCCTGGACAGCGCCGAGCAGCCCATCCAGGGCTACAACTTCGCCGGCCAGCCCGGCCAGGCCGGCAGCAGCGACAACAGCATTCCCAACACCATCGACGGCGCGGCCGCCTGGATGAACGTGCCCACGGGCAACGGCGTCTACCAGGTCGGCATCAACACGGCCGGCGGCGGCAAGTTCTGGACCGACGCGGGCACCATCACCAACCCCTCGGCTGCCGCGGCCGCCACGCTGCCGCTGACCGTGCAGTTCTCCACCGATGCCAGCGGCAACCTGCAGTACAGCGCCGACGGCGGCGCCACCCAGACCGCCTTCAAGTCCGGCGACGCCATCGAAATCCAGGGCATGCGCGTCACCGTCTCGGGCACGCCCAAGGCCGGCGACAGCTTCACGCTGGAGCGCAGCACGCGTTCGGACCTGTTCAGCGTGGTCGACCGCGCCATCGATGCCGTGCGCAATGGCGCCAGCGCCGACGGCAGCACCTCGCCCCAGCTCACCCAGGCCATCGGCCGCGGCCTGGTCGAGATCGACGCCGCCATGAGCCGGCTGCATACCGCGCGCGGCCTGGCGGGCGACCTGCTCAACCGCGCCGACCGCATCGAAGACAGCCTGGCCGACCGCGAAGTCCAGCTCGAAGCCGACCGCTCACGGGCCGAAGACATCGATATGATCAAGGCACTGTCCGAAGTGGACATGCAGAAGGTGGGCCTGCAGGCCGCGCTGCAGTCCTATGCGTCGATACAGAAGCTGTCCCTGTTCAACTTCATCAACTGATAACACCACACGCCCGCATCCATGGTCCAGTCCGTCCTGAGTTCGCTGACCCTCGGCTACAGGCCGCTCTGGAACCGAGAACGCCGCCTGGCCGGCATTCAGCTCCACCTCCACGAGGAGCACGGCGCCGAGGCCGATGTCCTGCATCTGCTGCGCATCCTGCAGGAAATATGGGGCACGCAGTCGCCCCCGGTGCTGCTGTCGCCCCAGTCGCGCCAGGTGCTTTGCAACCTGCTGGAGCGCGCGCCCAAGGGCAGCCCCTGGATCGAGGTGCGCGGCGACTGGCTGCAGGACTCGGGCATCTATGAACTGGTGCGCCAGGCGCACGCGCGCGGCCTGATGCTGGTGTGGCGCGGCCCGCTGTCCGACGTTCCCGACGCCCAGTCGGCCCAATGCTTTGCCAGCAGCCTGCTGTATCTTCCGCCCGAGGGCGCCAGCGGCATCGCCAACCAGACCGTGCCGGCGCTGCAGCAGGCGGTCGCTGCGGCCGAAGCCCTGCCCAGCAAGCTGCAGCAGACCCTCAAGACCCCTGCCCGGCCCGCCCCGCCTGCGCTGCAACTGCTGGGCGGCCAGATGTACGAAGGCCTGCAAAGCCTGGCACTGACCGATCTGTGCCTGGACCGCTTCAACGCCGGCGCCATCGCCGGCTGGCCGGTGGCCGACACCTTGTACGCGCAGCGCCACCACCAGGCGCTGCCCGCGCGCGAGACGGTGCTGGCGCTCATGCGCGCCGTCGATGCCGAGCAGTCGCTGGAGGCGTTCGAACAGATCCTCGGCGAGGACCCCATCCTGGCCTACCGCTTCCTGCTCTACACGAACTCGGCCGCGCTGGGCCTGCGCGGCAATGTGGACTCGCTGCGCCGGGGCCTGGTCATGCTCGGCTACGGCACCTTGCAGCGCTGGCTGTCGGACCAGTTGCCCCATGCGTGCACCGAGCCCAGCATGGTCCCCGTGCGCACCGCCATGCGGCTGCGCGCAGGGCTGGCCGAGCTGCTCATCGAGGCGGGCGTCAGCCACGAGCTGCAGCGCGAGGTCTATCTGCTGGGCCTGTTCTCCCAGCTGGACCTGCTGCTGGGCGAGCCCCTGGCCACGGCACTGCGCCGCATCCCGCTGTCGGAGAGGGTCTTCGATGCCGCCGTGGCCGGCACCGGCCCCTATGCCGCCGCGCTGCAGCTGGCCATCGCGCTGGAATCCGAGGACCCGGCTCCCGTGCGCGAACTGCGCGAACAGCACGCGCTGGACACCGAGGACGTCAACCGCACCCTGCTGCGCATGCTCAGCGAACTGCACATCGAGGCCCGCAAATAAGGCCGCAGAAAACCAAAAACCCGCCTGGACCAGGCGGGTTTTTTTCTGGGTGGACCGCAGGCCTGCCGCAGCAGGCCCGCGCCGCTGCGCGCCTTCAGTGCATCACATGCGGCTGCCCGTCGAACATATGCTCGAACTGTGCGAGCCAGGGCTCGGCCAGCGTGCGGATCTGGGCATCGTTGCGCAGTATGCGCTGCATGATGCGGGCCTTTTCCTTGCGCTGCTCGGGTGCCAGCGGTTCGTCCTGGGCCTTCAGGCGCAGCTGCTCGATCAGCACCGCACAGGTGCCCTCGTAGCGCGCTACACCCTCCCAGTCCTTGTTCTGGGCGGCCTGCAGCATCTTGGCGCTGCTTTCCTCAATGGCACGGTAGAAATCGATCAATGTGTGCTCCATAAATGCATGGCATCACTGTGCTGCCGCTTCCGGCGAAGCGGCGATTCCGAGCCAGCCCTGGGCCACGGGCTCGACCAGCGAGACGACCTCGCTCACCGCTTCGGCATCATTGCGCAGGTTGGCCTGGGTCAGGCGCTGGATGCAGTAGTCATAAAGGGCGCCCAGGTTCATGGCCAGTTCGCCGCCTTGTTCACGATTGAGGCTGCCCTTGAGGCCTTCCTCCAGAATCCGGATGGCACGCCCCAGCTGGGCGCCCTTGGCCTCGACCTCGCCGCGCTGGATGGAGCCCCGGGCCGCATTGAGGTTTTGCAGCAGGCCTTCGAACAGCATCTGGATCAGTCGATGGGGCGAAGCATTCTCCACACCTGACTGCGCGCCGACCTGCCGGTAGGCGCTGGTGGCACGGGAAAAAGCGGGGGTATACATAGGGGGCATCCTTATCAACGGCTTGCCTTGTTTATCGGCAGCCGGTCTCCGAAATCAAATGTTTTTTTACGAAGAGCTCTTGTTCCAGCTGGCGACCTGCTGGCTCATGTAGGTGCTCAGCGCCGAGATGGAGGCCATCTGCTTGTCCAGTGCCGTGTACTGCCGCGTCATCCGCGCCTCCAGGGTGGCGGCGTTCTGGTTGACCTTGTCCTGCTCGGCCTGATTGGCCTTGGAGCGCAGCTTCAGCGAATCGCTCTTGCTGTTGAGCGTGCCGTCGTACGCCAGCAGCTGGTCCGTGAACTTCTTGAAATTCACGGCAATGCCGCCGCCCGAGCCGTCGCTGGAGGCCTTGGCCGCGAACAGAGACTTGAGCGCATCGGGCGACTGCAGTGCCTTGTCCAGCTTTTCCGGCTTGGTGATGGCCAGCTCGCCGCCCTCCTTCATCTCGATGCCCACCTCGGCCAGGCGCTTGAACGCGCCGGACGCATTGCCGACCGTGCCCGTGGTCAGCGAGCGCAGCGAGTTCTGCAGGCTCACGGTGGCCGCGTCGGCCTGCAGCACGCCCAGGCTTTCGTTGTCCGGGTCGGTGGACACGAGCTTCTTGCCGTTTTCATCGCGCATGCTCTTGGTGGAGCCGGACAGCAGCTTGTTGACCTCGTTGTAGGCGTCGATGAATTCCTGCAGATTCTTCTTGATGGCGTCCTTGTCGCTGGCGATGGAGACGCGCGCATCCTTGCCCGCGGTCGTGATCTCGCTGACCGAGATCTTCAGGCCCGGCAGCACATTCTCGAAATCGTCGGTGGACGAAGTCTGCTCCACGCCATTGATGGTGATCTTGGCGTTCTGTGCCATCTGCCCGGCAGCGGTGGTGAAGTTCAGGCCCGAGGTGGTGAAGGCCGACTTCTCGCCCGTCTCCTTGGAGGTCAGCATCAGGCGCTCGTTGCCCGAGGCATCGCGCATCACCGAGGCACGCACGCCCGAAGCCTTGTCGTTGATCTTCGCGGCCAGCGTGGTCAGCGTATCGCTGGTCGTGTAGTCCACGCCCACGGACTTGCCGCCCTGGGCGATGGTCAGCGTGCCGCTGGTCTCCAGCTTGGTGTCCACGACGCGCGCATCGCTCACCGAAGTCTGGGCGCGCGACAGCTGGGACACGCCCACGTCGTAGACCGTCGCACTGGTGATGCCCGTCACCGTCATGGACACTGCGGTGTTGCTGGACTTGATGGTCATCGCGTTCCAGCCGCTGTCGCGCGTCAGCTTGGCGGCTGCATCGGCCAGCGTGCTGGTCAGCGACTTGATCTTGGAATAGGTCGATATCTGGGCATCGATGGTCGTGGCCTTCTCTTTCAGGCCGTCCAGGGGCTTTTTCGCCAGATCCACCATCTGGGAAATGATTTCCGTGACCTTCAGGCCGCTGCCGATACCAATAGAGGAAATTGCCATTTCACGCTCCTTGTCGGCATGGGGCAGACGAGCCCATGCCAATGAATACCGCCGATTCTGACGGAAGGCGGTCATGCCTAAAGCCCGAAAAGCGGCATCGGACCTTGCCAGAGTGCGCTTTGGAACGGCCTGCGCCGCCCGGCGTCCGGCCATGCCCCTGCCTGCTTGACGGCAGGCTGGAGGAAAACTTGAGCTTTTTTTCATGCGCCCCATGAAAAATGGCCGCCCCCACGCTCACCTTGCTGCGCAAGGTCCGCTGCCCCCCGAGGGGGCGTTTTTCATCTTGGGGCGGCCCGGCGATGAAAGATGGCCCCCACGCTACCCTTGCTGCGCAAGGTCCGCTGCCCCCCAAGGGGGCGTTTTTCATCTTGGGGCAGCCCGGCGATGAAAAAAGGCAGCCGTGCATGGGCAGGGCTGCCATCAAAAAGCAAATTCAACCTGGCCTGCCGGCATCCGCCCCCAGGGGGAGGGCGCCGGCAAGGCCTTCCGCCATCAGCGCAGCAGGCTCAGCACCTGCTGGGGCAGCTGGTTGGCCTGGGCCACCATGGCCGTGCCGGCCTGCTGCAGGATCTGCGTGCGGCTCAGGTTCGCCGTTTCCTTGGCGAAGTCGGCATCGGTGATGCGGCCACGCGCAGCAGAGATGTTTTCGTTCTGGATGTCGATGTTCTCGACGGCCTTCTCGAAACGGGTCTGCAGTGCGCCCAGATCGCCACGCGCGGTATTGACCTTGTCGATGGCGTTGTCCAGGCGCTGCATGGCTTCCCAGGCGCCGGCCTGGGTGGAGATGTCCACCTGGTCGATGCCCTTGCCGGCGGCAGTCGAGATCGCCGTGAACGTGGCGGTCGCGCCCGTGATGGTGGCGGTGACGCCGGTGGCGACGCCGGCGGCATCGGCCTCGGCGCGGAAGTCGATGGTGGTGCCGTCTTCGTTCAGGAAGGCGGTCACGCCGGTGTCGGCCGTCTTGGCGTTGATGGCGGCGATCACCTTGCCCACGGTTTCCTTGTCCGTGGAGTTGGCGTCGGCGGCCACGGCGGTGAACGAAGTGACCGAGCCCAGCTTGCCGGTGATGGAGACGGTGACGTCGGCAGCGGTTGCGGAGATGGCGGTGGACGAAGCCGTGCCGGTGGCATACGAGGAATTGCCCAGGTCGGCCACCTTCATGTTGGCCAGCGCACCCACCGTGATGTTGTCGCCCGCATTGGCGCCCACCTGGAATACACCGCCCGAGAAGCTGCCTTCCAGCAGCTTCTGGCCATTGAACGTCG
>JBHIXF010000057.1:0-42255 GCA_041984925.1 Comamonas sp. | reverse complement strand
TTTGCGCGGGGCACAGCCGCGCGCCGCCTCGGCCCAGCGCATGGCGGGACGCGCGTGCAGGCCGTTGGGATAGGCCACGGTCCATGCGCGGGCCTCGGCCAGATCGGCGGCCGGCGCATGGCTGGCGCGGGCGGCCTGCGGACCTGCGCCGCCCAGCACATCGGCCACGCGCTGCGCATCGTCGGTGGTGAACAGCGCCTGCAGTTGCGGCGTCTGCAGCAGCCCCGCCAGGTGGCGCAGCAGGCCGATATGGGCGTCCGAGCGCGCCGCGATGGCCACCACCAGGCGCACCTCCTGTCCCGCATTCCAGCGCAGCCCCTGGCGCAGCTGCAGCACGGCCACGGCGTCGCGCAGCACCAGCGGCCGGTCCTGCGCGCGGCCATGCGGAATGGCCACGCCATGGCCGAGAAAGGTGTCGGCCTGGGCCTCGCGGGCCTGCATGCCGGCCGCATAGCCCGGCGCGACGCAGCCGCTGTCCTGCAGCAGTTGCGCCGCCTGCGCGATGGCGTCGGCCTTGTCGCGCACAGGGGCGTCCAGGCGAATGGCCATGTGCAGGGCCGGCGGTCCCGCCGTGGCGGGCAAAGAAGGAGTCAGTGCATGGGACATGGCGCGGATTGTGGGAACGTTCCCAACCCGCCGTCAATCTGCACTGCAGCAATTTCTGGGAAATTTTGGGATTAGCATGCAGGGCATATCGCATCAACAATGGGAACGATTGCATTGAGCATCAGCATCAACGATGTGGCCCGCGCGGCCGGGGTGTCCAAGTCCACCGTTTCGCGCGCGCTGGCGGGCGGCTCGGTCAGCGACGAGGTGCGGGCGCGGGTCGAGGCCGCCGTGCAGGCCACGGGCTACCGGCCCAACCTGCTGGCACGCAGGCTGCGGGCGCGCGACGCGGGACCCGTGGGCGTGCTGGTGGCCGATATCCGCAACCCGTTTTTCACGGCGCTGATCCGCGCGGTCGAGGCCGAAGCCTACCGGCAGGGCCGGCGCCTGCTGCTGTGCAATACCGACGAGGACCCGCAGCGCGAAGCCATGTACCTGCAACTCATGCACGAGGAACGCATCGCAGGCCTGATCTTCGCTCCCACCCAGGTGACGCTGCAAAAGCTCGAACGCATGGCGCTGGATTTCCCGGTGGTGCTCGTGGACCGCGCGGACGCGCCCGGCCGCCACGACAGCGTGGTTCTGGACAATGCGCGGGCCTGCGCCACGCTGGTCGGCCATCTGGCTGGCCAGGGCTACCGGCGCATCGGCGGCATCTTCGGCAGCACCAGCAGCACAGCGCGTGAACGCTGCGATGGCTATCTGGCCGCCATGCGCGAAGCGGGCCTGGCGCCCGACGTGCGCCAGTTGCCGCCGACCGGCGAGGCCGCCGAGGCCGAGGTGGCCCGCTGGCTGGCACTGCCGCAGCGGCCCGACGCCTTCGTGGCCAGCAACGACCTGCTGCTGCAAGGCAGCCTGCGCGCCATACGCGCGGCCGGCCTGCGCATTCCCGGCGACGTCGCGCTGGCCGGCTTCGACAACGAACGCTGGACGGAGCTGGTGGATCCCGCGATCACCGTCATCGAGCAACCGGTGGAGGCCATGGGCCAGGCCGCCTTCGGCCTGCTGATGGACCGGCTGCAGGCGCCGGACCTGCCGGTGCGCAAGGTGGTGATGCAGGGACGCTGCATCGTGCGCGCATCCACCCGGGCCGTGGGCTGAGTCCCTGCACAGGGACAGGGATCAGGCGCGGGCCTGCAGCTGGCGCACGGCGTCGTCCACGCTCCAGCCGGCATAGCTGGACGGCGGCAGTGCCTGGTGGCCCACGCGTGCCAGCAGGTCGCGCACGGGGTCCTTGACCCGGGCCAGCGCCAGCGCCACGCCCTGCCGGCTCAGCTCGGCCGCGAAGTCGCACAGTGCTTCGGCGCTGGTGGCGTCCAGATCGGCCGATTCCTCCAGGCTCAGCACCACGCCATCGGGGGCCGGCATGGCATGCAGGCGTTCGCGGATGGCGGCAAACACCGGCTGCGCATTGCCGAAGAACAAGGGTGCCTCGGGCCGCGCGATCAGAAGGCCCTGCGGCACGACGGCATCGGGATGGCGGGCCGCATCGACGAAATCATGCGTGTCCGCCAGCCGGCCCAGCCAGCTCACGCGCGGCCGCGACAGCGTCTGAAGCAGCATCAGCAGGCTGGCGGCAATGGCCAGCAGCAGGCCGTCCAGCACGCCCAGCAGCAGCACGGCGGCGAAAGCCAGCACGGCGATCAGCCGGTCGCGCCGCCATGCGAAGTACGGCCGCAGGGCCGCCGGGTTCAGCGTGTGGCCCACGGCATGGATGACGATGGCGGCCAGCAGCGGCTCGGGCGTGCGCTCTATCCAGGGCAGCAGCAGCCACACCGCCAGCCCGACCACGGCGCAGGCCACCAGGCCGGCGGCCCGGCTTTGCGCCCCGGCGACCTCGTTGGCCGAGGTGGCAGAGTAGCCGGCGCCGACGGGCATGCCATGGAACACGCCCGACAGCAGGTTGGCTGCGCCCAGCGCCATGAGATCGCGATTGGCCTCGACCCGGTCGCCGTGGCGCAGCGCAAAGGTATGGATGGAGCCATACGACTCGGCATAGAGGATGAGCGCCATGGCAAAGGCCAGCTCGCCCAGGCGCAGCCATTCGGCGCGCGACAGCGAAGGGATGCCGGGATGGGAGAAGTCCAGCCGTATCGGCCCCACGGCCGCAATGCCCCAGCGCGCGCACCAGCCGCCTGCATCCAGCGCAATGCCGCAGGCAATCACCAGCAAGGCGGCAGGCATTCCTCGCCAGCGGGCCAGCGCACGCATCAGCAGCAGCGCCACGGCGGCCATCGCCAGGCCAGGAACATTCCAGTGGCGCCAGCCGGCCAGCAGTTCCCATAGAAAGCGCGGCAGATCGCCATGCACGGGGTGGAAGGCGACGGCATGCGGAATCTGCCTGGCCACGATGGTCAGCGCCAGCCCCAGGGCGAAGCCGCGCAGCACGGGCTTGGCAATGAAGTGGGACACCGCCCCCAGCCGCGCCAGTGCCGCCGCCACGAAGAACAGGCCGGTCAGCAGCACGATGCCCGCACCCAGCAGGGCCCGTTGCTCCGGCGACGTGCCGGGCACGGCGCCCGAGGCTGCCAGCAGCACGGCGGCGGAGGACGATGTGGCCGAAACGATGGCGAACCGGCTGGTCCCCAGCAGGCCGTAGGCCAGCAGGCCCGCGAACAGCGCAATCACCCCGGCCTGCGGCGCAAGGCCCGCGATGCCGGCATAGGCCACGGCCTCGGGCAGCAGCAGGCCGGCAATGGCCAGGCCCGCGCCCCAGTCCGGCCATGCGGGAAGGCCGGGCACTCGCATCAGGTCGGCACGGCGACGATGCCCGACCAGCCGGGCAGGTAGCGTGCCTCGGCGCCATGGGCCAGCCCCAGGGCCTCATGCAGCACCTGCTCGGGCAATGCAGCATTGCCCTTGCCGCTGCGCAGGTCCTTGGGCGCAAAGCGCGTGCGAAAGAAGTCGGCCCAGAGGAATTCGACGAAGGGCGCCGTGTCCTTGGCATAGCCGCCGGCCCTGCGCACGGCGCCGGCCAGACTGCGGTAGGGGTCGTCGCTGAGCCGGGCGAGCTGCTGCGGCATCCTGTCCCAACCGCAGCGCCGCCCGCGCTCGTCATAGGGGTGCGCCCATTGATGGAACTCCATCAGGCGCCAGAACATTGGCAGCTCGGCTTCGCTGAAGTCGGCCAGCTGCATGACCCAGACCTGCTCCACCGACTCCTGCGTCAGCGCCAGCCCCAGATGATGGTGATCGACGATGTAGTGCCGGCCACCGGGGCCGCGCACGGCGGGGAACCAGTGCGAGGCCAGCAGGGCTTCGCGCTCCTTGCGCCTGAGCCGGCTCCACTGGCTGCGCTTGGCCTGCACTTCAGCGGCGCCTATGGTCATCTGCGTGGGATGCAGCGCGTCGAGGGACGCACGGATCAGGTGTTGCTGTGCTCTCATCGTCTCCTACCTCCAATTCAGTCCCTGGGCAGTGTCCGGCCACCGGCCGGGTGGTTTCCAAGAATAAACCCTCGGAGTTACAAACAGTCGCAATGCCGGGCGCTTGCACCCATAATCGCTCACAGTTTCCTCCCGCCGATCTCATGAACCAGTCCCAACACCCCATCGTCCACGGCACGGAAGACGTGCTGATCAGCCTGTGCAATTCCGTCTCCCGCGTGCTGCAGGTCGCCACGCAGTGCCCCATCCAGTATTCGGGCATGGTCCAGCGCATCACCAAGACCAGCCTCAAGCCCGACATCGGCTGCTTCGTGCTGGTGGACGGCGGCTTCTCCGGCCTGGTGATCATCAATTTCTCGGCCGCCGCCGCCATGGAGCTGTACCGCAGCTACATGCTGAGCATGGGCATGGGCGAGGCCGACCTGGCCACCTCCTACACCTCGGACGATGTCAGCAACGTCATGGGCGAGCTGATGAACCAGGTGGTGGGCGACTTCACCAGCAAGGTACAGCGCGAACTGCAGACCTACATCACGCAGAGCCAGCCCAAGATGATCCGCCTGAACAAGCAGGTCAACCTGAGCGTGGATGCCAACCTCGACTCCCCCGAGGCGCGCCGCGTGACCTTCTACACGGGCAACAACAACATCTTCTACCTCGAACTGGCCATGGACCGCACGGAGTTCATCAAGGTCGTGGATTTCGAGCCGCAGGAGCGCCCGGACCCCGACGCCCTCATGGCCCAGGCTGCCGCCGAGCCCGCCCCGGCCGCTCCCGCGCCCGCATCCGCCAGCAGCGACACCGACGAACTGCTCAAGTCCCTGGGCATGTAGGCGCCCCCGGACAGGCCAAGACCCTGATGCGCGCAGCCCTATCAGGGTGGGGCCCGGGCCCATACCGATGACATGCAGATAATTGGAATGCCAACTATTTGAATGCCATCCGATGTTTTCCGCCCCTGACAAGACCGGCCATGCACAGGCCGATGCCGCTGCCGTGCAGCGGCATTTCATGTTCACCCTGGGTCAGGTCAACAAGCAGTGGCGCCGCACGCTGGACCGCCTGCTGGCGCCCATGGGCCTGACCCAGGCGCTGTGGATGCCGCTGATGCACCTGGCGCGCTCGCCCGAAGCCATGCGCCAGAAGGACCTGGCGCATTCCCTGGCGCTGGACAGTTCCTCGGTCGTGCGCCTGGTCGACGGCCTGGCCGCCCAGGGCTGGATAGAGCGCGTGGACGACAGCGACCGCCGCGTCAGGAAGATCCAGCTCACGGCGGCCGGCCATGCCCAGGTCGATGCCGTGCAAGGCCTGCTGCAGCAGGCGCGCGCCCAGGTGCTGGGCGCCGTGCCGCCCCAGGAACTCGATGCAGCCTATGCCACGCTGCACCGCCTGCTGGACGCCATGGCCGGCGTCTGCGGTCCCGACGACGATGCCGCGGCCTGACCCGGCCGGCACACCCCGCACCCGACTCCTGTCCGTTTGCATGCAAAGCGATTCCCATTCCCTGCGCAAGGCCCCGCTGTGGCTGCTGGTCGTCGTGACCATCGTCGGCACGCTGGCCATGCACATGTTCCTGCCCGCCCTGCCCGATGCGGCGCGCCAGCTCGATGCCGGCGCCAGCCAGATGCAGCTGACCATCACGGTCTACATCCTCGGCCTCGGTGTAGGCCAATTGATCTATGGCCCGCTGTCCGACAGCCTGGGACGGCGCCCCATGCTGCTGGCCGGCCTCATCCTTTATGCGCTGGCCAGCTTCGCTGCCTTCCTGGCGCCCTCCGCTTCCTGGCTGATCGGCGCGAGGCTGTTCCAGGCCCTGGGCGGCTGCGCAGGCCTGGCCCTGGGCCGCGCGATTGCGCGCGATTCGAGCACGCCCGAGGACGCGGTGGGCAGCCTGGCGCTG
This sequence comes from Comamonas sp., assembly GCA_041984925.1. Classification (GTDB taxonomy): domain Bacteria; phylum Pseudomonadota; class Gammaproteobacteria; order Burkholderiales; family Burkholderiaceae_C; genus Comamonas. The sequence goes on along the minus strand of JBHIXF010000057.1, from coordinate 36,363 downwards.
CTCAACCTGATGATGATGATCGGCCCCGGCATCGCACCGGCCATCGGCTCGGCCATCGACGATGCCCTGGGCTGGCGCGCCATCTTCGGCACGCTGGCCCTGGTCGGCGGCGCGACGGCCCTGGCCATCTGGAAGCTGCTGCCCGAAACCGGCCAGCCCACGGGCCGCCTGCACCTGGGCACCATCCGCGATGACTACCGCAGCCTGCTGCGCTCGCCGGCCTTCGTGGGCTTTGCGATCGGCGGCGGCTGCGCCACCACCTCCATCTATGCCTTCCTGGCCGCCGCGCCCTTCGTGTTCATCGAGCAGTTGCACGCAAGCAAGCACGAGGTGGCCATCTACCTGGGCCTGCTGATGGCCGGCATGGCCGTGGGCAATGCGCTGGCCCGCCAGCTGATACGCCACTGGCCGCTGCAGCGGCTGATGCTCAACGGCAACCTGTTGAGCCTGGCCTGCGCCGCATCGCTGCTGCTGCTCGCGCTGCTGGGCCAGCTGACGCCGGCCATCGTGGTCGCGCTGATGGTGCTGTTCGCGCTGGGCTCGGGCCTGACCAGTCCTGCGGCCCTGGCCAGCGCGCTGGGCGTGCAGCCACGCCTGACGGGGTCGGCCGCGGGCGTCTACGGCTGCACCCAGATGGCCGTGGGCGGCCTGTGCACGCTGGGCGCCAGCCTGGGCGGCAATCCCGCGCTGTCGGCTTCCCTTGTCCTGGTCCTGGCCTGCGTGGTCGGGCAGCTGGGCTTTCGCGGCGCGCTGCGCCATACGCGAGTCCAGCCCGGCTGACGGCAGGACAGTCCCCAAGGCAGTGGTGGCAGCGGCGGCGGCGCCGGGCCGCCCCGCCGCGATGGTGCCGCCCCCTCCCCCAAAGCGAGAGAGGGCGCCGCGCAGCGGCTCAGGGGGTGCTTACAAGTTCCCGACCATCTTGGCGGGCACCACCCAGGCGTCGAACTGCTCGCCGGTGAGATGGCCCGAGGCGACGGCCGCTTCGCGCAAGCTCGTGCCTTCCTTGTGCGCCTTCTTGGCAATGAAAGCGGCCTTGTCGTAGCCGATGTGCGGGTTCAGCGCGGTCACCAGCATCAGCGACCGCTGCACCAGCTCGGTGATGCGTTCCTTGTTCGGCTCGATGCCGATCGCGCAGTGGTCGTTGAAGCTCTTCATGCCATCGGCCAGCAGGCGAACGCTCTGCAGGAAATTGTGCGCGACCATGGGACGGAACACGTTGAGCTCGAAGTTGCCCGAGGCGCCGCCGAAATTGATGGCCACGTCGTTGCCGAAGACCTGGGCCGCCAGCATGGTCACGGCCTCGCTCTGCGTGGGATTGACCTTGCCGGGCATGATGGACGAGCCGGGCTCGTTCTCGGGGATCGAGATCTCGCCCAGGCCGCTGCGCGGGCCCGAGGCCAGCCAGCGCACGTCGTTGGCGATCTTCATCATGCTGGCGGCCAGCGTCTTGAGCGCGCCATGCGCATGCACCAGGCCGTCGCACGAGGCCAGGGCCTCGAACTTGCTGGGCGCCGTCACGAAGGGATGGCCCGTGAGCCGGGCCAGCTCGGCGGCCACGCCTTCGGCATAGCCCTTGGGAGCGTTCAGGCCCGTGCCCACGGCCGTGCCGCCCAGCGCCAGCTCGTACAGGTGCGGCAGCGCGGCGCGCACATGCTTTTCGCCGTGCGCCAGCTGGGCCACCCAGCCGGAGATTTCCTGGCCCAGCGTCAGCGGCGTGGCGTCCTGCAGATGGGTGCGGCCGATCTTGACGATGTCGGCATAGGCCTCGCTCTTGGCCTGCAGCGTGTTGCGCAGCAGGGCGATGGCGGGCAGCAGCCGCTCCTCGATGGCGACCACGGCGGCCACGTGCATGGCCGTGGGGAACACGTCGTTGCTCGACTGGCTCTTGTTCACGTCGTCGTTGGGGTGGACCAGGCGGCCCTCGCCGCGCTCGCCGCCGAGGATCTCGCTGGCGCGGTTGGCCAGCACCTCGTTGACGTTCATGTTGGTCTGCGTGCCCGAGCCGGTCTGCCAGACCACCAGCGGGAACTCGCCGGGGTGCCTGCCGGCGATCACCTCGTCGGCGGCCGCGAGGATGGCCTGGGCCTTCTTCTCGTCCAGCAGGCCCAGCTGCTGGTTGACGGTGGCCGAAGCCTTCTTGACCTGGGCCAGCGCGTGGATGATCTCGCGCGGCTGCTGCTCGCCGCTGATGTCGAAGTTCTGCAGCGAGCGCTGCGTCTGCGCGCCCCACAGCTTGTCTGCGGGCACGTCTATGGGTCCGAAAGTGTCTTTTTCCTGGCGGGTTGCGGTCATGGGTTCTGACTCCTGGGTGAAAACAACGCGGCGCAGTTGGCTGGAGGCAGTTCGGCGGGCCGCGCAGGGCGTGGCTCGGAGATATCTGGCTGGCAGGGCCGCAATGGCGAAAACCCGCCCATGGTAACTCCGTGAATGGGAACCTCTCTCATCCATCCCCCACCACGGTGTCGCCCAGGCATGCCGCGCCGGCCAAACCCCTTGACTCTTGTACAAGACTGCGTCGATTGCGTGCACTTTGCGCCCCATAGCGCCGATAATCGCCCGGGGGACTCCCCTCCCCTGTTCTCCCGATCCAAAAGACACCCCCACCGATGACCACCACGATCCGCCAGCAGGACCTGATCGACTCGATCGCAGGCGCCCTGCAGTACATCAGCTACTACCACCCCGCCGACTACATCGCCCACCTGGCCCGCGCCTACGAGCGCGAGCAGAGCCCGGCGGCCAAGGACGCGATGGCCCAGATCCTGACCAACTCCAAGATGGCGGCCACCGGCCACCGCCCCATCTGCCAGGACACCGGCATCGTCAACGTGTTCCTGAAGGTCGGCATGGACGTGCGCTGGGAAGGCTTCACGGGCAGCCTGGAAGACGCCATCAACGAAGGCGTGCGCCGCGGCTACAACCACCCCGACAACACGCTGCGCGCCTCGGTGGTCGCCGACCCGCAGTTCGCCCGCAAGAACACCAAGGACAACACCCCCGCCGTCATCAGCGTGCAGATCGTGCCCGGCGACAAGCTGGACGTGACCGTGGCCGCCAAGGGTGGCGGCTCCGAGAACAAGTCCAAGATGATCATGATGAACCCCAGCGACAACCTGGTCGACTGGGTGCTCAAGACCGTCCCCACCATGGGCGCGGGCTGGTGCCCGCCGGGCATGCTGGGCATCGGCATCGGCGGCACCGCCGAGAAGGCCGTGCTGCTGGCCAAGGAAAGCCTGATGGAAGACCTGGACATGTACGAGCTGCAGGCCAAGGCCGCGCGCGGCGAAAAGCTCGACCAGGTCGAGGAACTGCGCCTGGAACTGTACGAGAAGGTCAATGCCCTGGGCATCGGCGCGCAGGGCCTGGGCGGCCTGGCCACCGTGCTGGACATCAAGATCAAGATGTACCCCACGCACGCGGCCTCCAAGCCCGTGGCCATGATCCCCAACTGCGCGGCCACGCGCCACGCCCACTTCGTGATGGATGGCTCCGGCCCCGTCTACATGGACGCCCCCTCGCTGGACCTGTGGCCCAAGATCGACTGGGAGCCCGACTACAACAAGTCGCGCCGCGTGGACCTCAACGCCCTGACCAAGGAAGAAGTCGCCAGCTGGAAGCCCGGCGACACCCTGCTGCTCAACGGCAAGATGCTCACGGGCCGCGACGCCGCCCACAAGCGCATCCAGGACATGCTGGCCAAGGGCGAGAAGCTGCCCGTGGACTTCACCAACCGCGTGATCTACTACGTCGGCCCGGTCGACCCCGTCAAGGATGAGGCCGTGGGCCCCGCCGGCCCGACCACGGCCACGCGCATGGACAAGTTCACCGACATGATGCTGGAGCAGACCGGCCTGATCGCCATGATCGGCAAGGCCGAGCGCGGCCCGGTGGCCATCGAGTCCATCAAGAAGCACCGGTCCGCCTACCTGATGGCCGTCGGTGGCGCCGCCTACCTGGTGTCCAAGGCCATCAAGAATGCCAAGGTCGTGGGCTTCGAGGACCTGGGCATGGAAGCCATCTACGAATTCGACGTGGTGGACATGCCCGTGACCGTGGCCGTGGACGCCGGCGGCACCAGCGCCCACATCACGGGCCCGGCCGAATGGCAAAAGCGCATCGCCTCGGGCGAGTTCAAGACGATCGAAATCGCGGCAGCCTGAGTTCTGCGCCACCATCGCGAGACCGCCTCCGGGCGGTCTTTTCGTTGGGGTGGACATTTGTGCAAGACTACCCACCCGCCTCCACCGGCCCACTGCTTCACCATGACCATCGTCCTTGCCCTGATCGCATTGCTGGCCGCGATCAGCATCGCGTGGCGCCTGTCCTCGCGCCGCCATGCGCTTCCCTGTCCATCGTGGCTGCGCTGGATGGTCGAGCTCGACAACCCGTTCGCGGCCAGCAACAAGGCGGCCTTCATCGTCGCGCAATTGCAGATCCAGCCCGGCATGAAGGTGCTGGACGCCGGCTGCGGCCCGGGCCGCGTCACCCTGCCGCTGGCACGCGCCGTCGGCAGCACGGGCCAGGTGCTGGCCGTGGACCTGCAGCCGGCCATGCTGGAGCAGGTGGCGGCCAAGGCCCGGGCCCAGGGCCTGGGAAATGTACGCACCCAGGCGGCGGCGCTGGGCCAGGGCCAGTTGCCGGCGGGCGAGCATGACCGCGCCGTGATCGCCGCCGTGCTGGGAGAAATCCCGGACCGCGCCGCCGCCCTGGCCGACCTGCTGCGCAGCCTGCGCCCGGGCGGCCTGCTGGCGGTGGCCGAGCTGGTCTTCGACCCGCATTTCCAGCGCCGCTCCACCGTCGAGCGGCTGGCGCGCGATGCGGGCTTCGTTGTCCACTCCTTCCATGGCCATGCGGCCGCCTACCTGCTGGTGCTGCAGCGCCCCGACAACCCATGATGACCACGAGAACATCCACGACGGCCTTGGAAACGCAGCGGGTGCTGCTGCGCCAATGGCAGACCCGGGACTGCGCGCCGTTCGCCGCGCTCAACGCGGATGCCGAAGTCATGCGGCACTTCCCCGCCACCCTGACGCGCGCCCAAAGCGATGCCATGGTCGAGAAGATGCACCGGCTCATCGAGGAACGCGGCTGGGGCTTCTGGGCCGCCGAGCACCGCGGCAGCGGCGAGTTGATGGGCTTCATCGGCCTGCACATCCCGGCGGCCGACCTGCCCTGCTCGCCCTGCGTGGAAATCGGCTGGCGGCTGGCCCGCCCGTTCTGGGGCCAGGGCCTGGCCAGCGAAGGCGCCAGGGCCGCGCTGGCCCATGGATTCGGCACACTGTGCCTTCCCTCCATCGTGTCCTTCACCGCACTGTCCAACCTGCGCTCTCAAGCGGTCATGCAGCGGCTGGGAATGCAGCGCGACGGGGAGGATTTCGATCATCCGGCCGTGCCCGAGGGGCATGCGCTGCGCAGGCACTGCCTGTACCGCCTGTCACGCGCGCAATGGCGCCAGCAGCATTCGACAGCACACCATGGACAAGCCTGAGCGGGCATACTCGGCAGCGCCCTCCAACCAGTCATCCGCCCACACCCCATGACCCTCCCGGCCTCATCCATCGGCGTTTTCGACAGCGGCATCGGCGGCCTCAGCGTGCTGCAGGCGCTGCGCCATGAACTGCCGCACGAGCGCTTCGTCTACCTGGCCGACAGCGGCAACGCACCCTACGGCGACGCGCGCGGCGACGCCTTCGTGCAGCAGCGCACGCGCGCCATCGCGCGCCATCTGCGCGAGCAGCACCAGATCAAGGTGCTGGTCATCGCCTGCAATACGGCCACCGCCGCCGCCGTGGACATGCTGCGCGCCGAAATGCCCGAGCTGCCGCTGATCGGTGTGGAGCCGGCCATCAAGCCCGCCTCGCTGTCCAGCCAGACAGGCCATGTGGGGGTGATGGCCACGCGCGGCACTGCCAGCAGCGCCCGCTTCGCGCGCCTCGTCGCCGAACACGGCGGGCGCGTGCAGTTCCATGCCCAGGCCTGCGACGGCCTGGCCAAGGCCATCGAGGACAGCACGGAGCAACCGGTGGCATCGGACCCCATGGCGACCGAAGTGGCCCGGCTGTGCGCCAAATATGTGGACGCCCTGGGCAGCTTTGGCCAGAAAACGGGCGAGATGGACACGCTGGTGCTGGGCTGCACCCACTACGTGTTCGCCCGCGAGCAGTTGCGCGCCCTGCTGGGCCCGGAGATCCAGTTCATCGACACGGGTGCCCCCGTGGCGCGACAGACGCGCCGCGTGCTCGAACACCTGGGCGCGCTGGCCCCCGAATCGCTGCCCCTGCCTGCTGCGCAGGAGCAGATGCGGCTGATGACCACGGGATCATTGCAGGCCCTGCAGGCGGCAGCATGGCGCTGGCTGGAGCTGCCCGCGCCATGCTGCTCGGCCGTTCAGGTCGGGGAAAGCGCCGCTGCGGCGGCCTGAATCAGGGCCGGGCCTGCCACAGGCGCCGGCCCGAATGGTCCATCCAGCTCAGGTACAGGCGCAGCTCGAACTCCAGCTGGTGGTAGTCGGGCTCCATGTGCGTGCACAGCTGGTAGAAGGCTTTGTCGTGGTCCGGCTCGCGCAGATGGGCCAGCTCATGGACCACGATCATGCGCAGAAAGGCCTCGGGCGCCTGCTTGAACAGGGCGCCTATGCGGATCTCGTGCCGGGCATTGAGACGGCTGCCCTGGACCAGGGCACGGCGCGTATGCAGGCCCAGCGCGTTGTGAACCACGTGGATGCGGCCGTCATAGGCCACCTTGTTCAGCGTGCCGGCGTTGCGCATGTGGCGGCTCTTGAGCGCATCCACATAGTCATACAGGCTCTTGTCCGTGCGCACGGCGTGGGCCTCGGGGTGCTTGCGCAGCAGCCAGGCTTCGACCTTGTCCTCGGCCAGCCAGCCGCGCACCTGCGCCTGCAGCGTGGCCGGGTAGGAAGACAGGTACGGCAGGGACAGCACACCGCTGCCCTGCGTTTCACGGACCTGCTCGCGCTGGCGCCGCACGGCATCCGTGACAGCGCCGCAATACTTGGGCGTACTGGTGGCAGCCATGGCACAGCGCCGCGCAGGACAGCGCCCCGTGCTCAATGCAGGTGGCGGGGGCGGCGGTTGCCGCCATGGCCAGAGCCCGAGCCCCCCAGGCCGCGCGGCGGCTTGCCGATCTCCAGCGAACTGACCAGGGCATCGAAGCGTTGAGAGAACAGCTTGTCGATCTGCTCGACCACGCCGCCCAGTTCGGCGCCGTCGAAATGGCGCTCCATCAGATTGACCACGTCCTGCACCAGCAGATCACGCTGCACCTGCATGATGGCCGCCGGCGTGGGGCCGACGAAAAGCATCACGAAGTCGTCGCGCGACTCGGCATCCTCGGACTCCTCTTCCTCGTCGAACTCGGTGTCGTAGAAGGTCACCTCGATGGCCGCGCCCTGCTCGGCCAGCTCGTTGATGCCCATGCACATATCGTCCAGCGACTGGCGAAAATCCTCGTTGCCGCGCACGGTCCAGCACATCTGCAGAAGACGCTCCTTGGCATCGAACTGAAGACCCGGCTCCTCCTCGTAGACGCTGGAAGCCCCATCGGCCAGCGAACGCGCGCCCGCATACTTCCAGAGAGGACCCAGGGCTTCCTGGAGCTGCTCGTAGGTCGTGTCGGCGCGCAGCAGAACCTGGCCGTGCACATGGATTTCGAAGGGAGCGTTGTAATTTGACATGTTCTGGTCTGAGAGGAGTTCGGCAACACCAGCCGCACCGCACCACGTGCCGCAGCCGCCACGGATGCAAAAGAGAAGCCATCCCCATCGCCGCCCACCGGAGACAGCCCTGGCGGGCGTGAAAACCCGGGGCCTGATGGCGGATTCTCGCACGTTCTCCCACCCCCTACCGCCTTGGCGGGCAAGGCCGTGGAGCAAGTGCACGAAACGCAAGAGAAAGGCGAGCCAACGGTGGCCGACATCCGGTCAACCCATCGGATGGCCGTGACATGTTGGTGCCCCGAGCCGGGATCGAACCGGCACGCCCCTGTTCGGAAGCGGCGGATTTTAAGTCCGCAGTGTCTACCAATTTCACCATCGGGGCCCATGCTGCAGGTGGCATGGGCCGCGAACCGGATCGGGGCAGGCCCGGCAGCTTGCGGCACGCCTCAGCAGCAATAAAAAAGGGAAGCGCATGCTTCCCTTTTCCCAAACTGGAGCGGGAAAACGGGTTCGAACCGTCGACCTCAACCTTGGCAAGGTTGCGCTCTACCAACTGAGCTATTCCCGCGCATCTGAAAAGCTGTGCGCTTCACAGAGCAGACTTGAATTGTAGCGCAGATTTCCGGCTCTTCGGAAAAAAACCGGAAATCTTTCCGACAGCCACGCCGTTCACCAAGGACAGGCTGGCCGCCCGGGGCGGCTCACTTGCCGTCGATGCGCTCCTGCATGCGCTTGGCGCGCTGCTCGGACGGGGGATGGGAGCTCAGGATGGAGCTGCCGCCGCTGCCACCGCTGAGCTTGGCCAGCTTCTGGAACGACGTCACCAAGCCCTGGCGGTTCATCTTCTTTTCCGTCAGGAGATCGAAGGAATAGTCATCGGCCTCCGACTCCTGCGATTGCGAGAACTGGGCATTGATGAACTTCTCGCCCAGCTCTCCAGCCTGCGAGCGCGACAGCGAGGCAAGCACCGCATTGCCGCTATTGGCGGCAATGGAGCGCGCCGCCGATGCCGCATATGCCGTCTGCATGCGCTTCTTGCTATGGCCCAGTGCCACGTGGCCGATCTCGTGACCGATCACGCCGCGCAGCTCATCGTCATTCATCAGATCCATCAGGCCGCTGTAGACGCGAATGCAGCCATTGGCCATCGCCCAGGCATTCACGTCCTGGGTCAGGTAGACCTTGTAGACGGCCTTCTTTCCATTGATGGTCTGGGGCATGCTGGCGATGACCTTGTTCAGCCGCGCCGTGTACTTGCTGCCGGCATCCGCCACCTTGTTCTGGGCATCCATGGCAGCACAGGACTCGTTGGACAGCGTGACCACATCATCATCCGTCAGCGTCATGGCCTTCATGGCCGTGGAGCCCGAATCCATCAAGGCACCCACGTTTCCGGATTCCATGGTCTTGCAGCCGGCAAGAACCATACCGCCTGCGATGACCCCCATCCATAGCATGTTTCTCATAACTCCCTCCTTGTGAATCGAATGAAGGCGGATCATAGCCAGGATCCACCCAATCAATCCACCCTCATTGCCAATCCATTTGCACTTTTTTGCAATTTAGAAGCATTCGCATTCAACACAAGGGAAGCCGCCAATTTATGACAATTGGAAACAAAATCGGCAAATGGAGGAAATGCGCCTGCCACCAATGATCCGCCCGGCGCAGGATGCCAGACACATGGTCACGCGAAGAAGACAAGGCTCGACGGATGTGCCGACAACACCACCCCAGCCACAGCGAAAGGAAGCTGCAGGCCAAAAAGAAAAAGGCCCCGAGGGGGCCTTTTCAAAGTCGTCTACCTGTGTTTTTGGAGGCGCGAACCAGAGTCGAACTGGTCTAACCGGATTTGCAATCCGGGGCATAACCGCTTTGCTATCGCGCCAAGATCACTTTCAACTGGCCGTAGCGTGCTACGGCGTCCACATCTGGAGCGGGAAAACGGGTTCGAACCGTCGACCTCAACCTTGGCAAGGTTGCGCTCTACCAACTGAGCTATTCCCGCAAACATTCAGGCAGCCAACCGCCACCTGAACCGGACATGCACGAGGCACCTCCTGAAACTGGAGCGGGAAAACGGGTTCGAACCGTCGACCTCAACCTTGGCAAGGTTGCGCTCTACCAACTGAGCTATTCCCGCATTTCTACCGAAGCCTGACATTCTACAACGTCGTTTGCTGCGATGGGATGAATTGTAGCGTAGTTCTTGAAGGATTCAGGAAAAACGCTCACTTTTTTCATGTTTCGGCACTTTCCCCTGGAAACGGCTCCCAAGGCGGTGCCCGGGAGCCGCTCAACGCGTCAGTGCTTGACGGCCGGCTCAGCCACCTTGGGCTGCTCGGCCGGCGCCACTGCGGCGACCTCTTCGGCCAGCGCCTCAGGCATGCGCTCCAGCGCGACCTTGAGCACCTGATCGATCCATTTGACCGGCACGATCTCGAGGCCGCTCTTGACGTTGTCGGGAATCTCCTGAAGGTCCTTGACGTTCTCTTCGGGAATCAGCACCGTCTTGATGCCGCCCCGCAGTGCCGCCAGCAGCTTTTCCTTGAGGCCGCCGATGGCCGTGACCTCGCCGCGCAACGTGATCTCGCCCGTCATGGCCACGTCGGCACGCACGGGGATGCCTGTCAGTGCGGACACAAAGGCCGTCGTCATGGCCGCGCCGGCGCTGGGGCCGTCCTTGGGCGTTGCGCCATCGGGCACGTGAACGTGGATGTCCTTCTTTTCGAAGGCCTCGTCCTTGATGCCCAGCAGGCGCGAGCGGCTGCGCACCACGGTGCGCGCGGCCTCGACAGACTCCTTCATCACGTCGCCCAGCGAGCCCGTGCGCGTGATCACGCCCTTGCCCGGCATGATGGCAGCTTCGATGGTCAGCAGGTCCCCGCCCACCTCGGTCCATGCCAGGCCGACGACCTGGCCGACCTGGTTGTTGTGCTCGGCGCGGCCATAGGTGTACTTGCGCACGCCCAGGTATTCGGCGAGGTTGCCGGCATCGACCACGACCTTGGGCTGCAGCTTCTTGAGCTGCAAGCCCTTGACCACCTTGCGGCAGATCTTGGACAGTTCGCGCTCCAGCGAGCGCACACCGGCTTCACGGGTGTAGTAGCGCACGATGTCGCGGATGGCCGCTTCCGTCACCTCCATCTCGCCCTCCTTGACGCCGTTGTTGGCGATCTGCTTGGGCAGCAGGTAGCGGATGGCGATGTTGGCCTTCTCGTCCTCGGTGTAGCCCGACAGGCGGATCACTTCCATGCGGTCCAGCAGCGCCGGGGGAATGTTCATGGAGTTGGAGGTGGCCACGAACATCACGTCGCTGAGGTCGAAGTCGACCTCGACGTAGTGGTCCGCGAAGGTGTGGTTCTGTTCGGGGTCCAGCACCTCGAGCAGTGCGCTGGACGGGTCGCCGCGGAAGTCCATGCCCAGCTTGTCGATCTCGTCGAGCAGGAACAGAGGATTGCGGGTGCCGACCTTGTCCAGGCTTTGCAGCACCTTGCCCGGCATGGCGCCGATGTAGGTGCGGCGGTGGCCCCGGATCTCTGCCTCGTCGCGCATGCCGCCCAGCGCCATGCGCACGTACTTGCGGCCCGTGGCCTTGGCGATGGACTGGCCCAGCGAGGTCTTGCCCACGCCCGGAGGTCCGACCAGGCACAGGATGGGCGCCTTGACCTTGTCCACGCGCTGCTGCACGGCGAGGTATTCCAGGATGCGATCCTTGACCTTTTCAAGGCCGAAGTGGTCGGCGTTGAGCACCTCCTCGGCATTGGCCAGGTCATGCTTGATCTTGGTCTTCTTGCTCCAGGGCAGGCCCGTGAGCACGTCGATGTAGTTGCGCACCACGGTGGCCTCGGCCGACATGGGCGACATCAGCTTGAGCTTCTTGAGCTCGGCCTCCGCCTTCTTGCGCGCCTCGGCGGGCATGCGGGCCATCTTGATCTTCTTTTCGATCTCCTCGATGTCGGCGCCGTCCTCGCCCTCGCCCAGTTCCTTCTGGATGGCCTTGACCTGCTCGTTGAGGTAGAAGTCGCGCTGGTTCTTTTCCATCTGGCGCTTGACGCGGCCACGGATGCGCTTGTCGACGTTGAGGATGTCGACTTCGCGGTCCAGCTGCTCGAACAGGTTCTCGAGCCGCTCCTTGATGTCCACGAGGTCGAGCACGGCCTGCTTGTTCTCCAGCTTGAGCGGCAGATGCGCAGCGATGGTGTCGGCCAGGCGGCCGGCATCGTCGATGCTCGCGATCGAGGTCAGGATCTCGGGCGGGATCTTCTTGTTGAGCTTGACGTACTGGTCGAACTGCTGCGTCACGGCGCGGCGCAGGGCCTCGATCTCGCTGGCCTTGTAGGCCTCGGACTCGGGCTCCACCGGCAGCACGGAGGCCATGAAATGCGTTTCCTGGTCGGATACCTCCTTGACCAGGGCGCGCTGCTGGCCTTCCACCAGCACCTTCACGGTGCCGTCGGGCAGCTTGAGCATCTGCAAGATGGTGGAGACGCATCCGACATCGAACATGTCGGCGGCCACGGGCTCATCCTTGGAGGCGGTCTTCTGGGCCACCAGCATGATGCGCCGGTCGCCTTCCATGGCCAGCTCCAGCGCCTTGATGCTCTTGGCGCGCCCCACGAACAGCGGGATCACCATGTGGGGGAACACGACCACATCGCGCAGCGGCAGCAGCGCCAGGTCGAGAGGGGTGGAAGGCAAAGGGGTATGGCCTGACATAGGATTCCTCGGTTTGTCAGCGGAAGATGGTCCGCCCACCGGTGTATTTCAACCCCCCGGCGCGAAAGGCTTTCACGCCAGGGGGACTTGGGCTGCCAGTCGCCATCGGGCTCACCGCATCCCGACGGCGATACGCGTCACGCCTTCTTGGCGGCTTCGCGGTAGACCAGCAGCGGTGCCTTTCCGTCCTCGATGGTGGCTTCGTCCACCACCACCTTCTCTACATTGTCCGCATTGGGCAGTTCGTACATGGTGCCGATCAGCGATTGCTCCAGGATGGAGCGCAGGCCGCGGGCACCCGTCTTGCGGGCCAGCGCCTTGCGGGCAATGGCCTTGAGGGCCGCGGGCCGGATCTCCAGCTCCACGCCTTCCATGGCCAGCAGCTTGCTGTACTGCTTGACCAGCGCGTTCTTGGGCTCGGTCAGGATCTGCACCAGCGCATCCTCGCCCAGTTCGGCCAGGGCCGTGACCACGGGCATGCGGCCGACCAGCTCGGGGATGATGCCGAACTTGATCAGGTCCTCGGGCTCGATTTCCTGGAACACTTCCGAGATGGAGCGCTGCTTCTTGCTCTTGACCGTGGCGCCAAAGCCGATGCCCGAGGCCTCGGTACGGTTCTCGATCACCTTCTCCAGGCCCGCGAACGCGCCACCGCAGATGAACAGGATATTGGTGGTGTCGATCTGCAGGAAGTCCTGGTTGGGGTGCTTGCGCCCGCCCTGCGGCGGCACGCTGGCCATGGTGCCTTCGATCAGCTTGAGCAGGGCCTGCTGCACGCCCTCGCCCGAGACATCACGCGTGATGCTGGGGTTGTCGGACTTGCGCGAGATCTTGTCGATCTCGTCGATGTAGACGATGCCGCGCTGCGCGCGCTCGACGTCGTACTCGCAGCTTTGCAGCAGCTTCTGGATGATGTTCTCCACATCCTCGCCGACGTAGCCGGCTTCGGTCAGCGTGGTCGCATCGGCCATGACGAAGGGCACGTTGAGCATGCGCGCAAGCGTCTGCGCCAGCAGCGTCTTGCCCGAGCCCGTGGGACCGATCAGCAGGATGTTGCTCTTGGCGAGCTCCACCTCGTCCTTGCCGGCCTTGTCCTTGTGGCGCAGGCGCTTGTAGTGGTTGTAGACCGCCACGGCCAGCGTGCGCTTGGGCAGGTCCTGGCCAATGACGTAGTTGTCCAGGTTGGCCTTGATCTCGGCGGGCGTGGGCAAGTCGCCGCGGCCATCCTTGACCTCGGTGCTGGGCTGCTCGTCGCGGATGATCTCGTTGCAAAGATCGATGCACTCGTCGCAGATAAAGACTGACGGACCAGCGATCAGCTTCTTGACCTCATGCTGACTCTTGCCGCAGAAGGTGCAATAGAGGTTCTTTTCGCTGGAGGAGCCTTTTTTCTCGGCCATGGAATCGGTGCCTTGTTACGGAAATGTGGAAAGGATGATAACCAAATGGAAAGCGGCGTTTTCCATGAGGGGAAAACGCCGCCCACCCATGCAGCCCCCGGATCAGGAACGCTTGGCGATCACCTGGTCGACGAGGCCGTAAGCCTTGGCTTCGTCGGCGGACAGGAAGTAGTCGCGCTCGGTGTCATGCTGGATCTTCTCCAGCGGCTGTCCCGTGCGCTCGGCCAGGATCCTGTTCAGGCGTTCGCGGGTCTTGAGGATCTCGCGTGCGTGGATCTCGATCTCGGTGGCCTGGCCCTGCATGCCGCCCAGGGGCTGGTGGATCATGACCTGGGAATTGGGCAGCGCAAAGCGCTTGCCCTTGGTGCCGGCCGCCAGCAGGAACGCGCCCATGCTGGCCGCGATGCCGGTGCACAGCGTGGACACGTCAGGCTTGATGAAGTTCATCGTGTCGAAGATGGCCAGGCCTGCGCTGACGGAGCCGCCAGGGCTGTTGATGTAGAAGGAGATGTCCTTGTCGGGGTTCTCGCTCTCGAGGAACAGCAGTTGTGCCACGACGAGGTTGGCCGTCTGGTCGTTGACGGGGCCGACCAGGAAGATCACCCGGTCCTTGAGCAGGCGCGAGTAGATGTCGTACGACCGCTCGCCACGGCCGGACTGCTCGATGACCATTGGGATCATGCCCAAACCCTGTGTTTCCAATGCGCTCATGTGTTCTCCAGTGCTAGGGGGCTACTTTAGCCGTATCCGGAAAGAAAATGGGGCTTGTGCGCAAAAGCACAAGCCCCAGCGATGCCAACCTGCGCGCCCGACTTGCCCAGGGGCGCGCAGGAGGTGCTCAAACCATCAGGCCTGGCCCATCAACTCGTCGAAGGACACGGACTTGTCCGTGACCTTGGCCTTGCCCAGCACGAATTCGGTCACGTTGTTTTCGATGACGACCGCCTCGACTTCCGCCAGACGCTGGCGGTCGCCGAAATACCAGCGCACCACGTCCTCGGGCTTTTCATAGCTGGCGGCCAGCTCTTCCACATGGGCCTTGATCTGCTCGGGCGTGGCGTGCAGCTCGTTGGCGCGCACCAGTTCGGCCACCACCAGGCCCAGGCGCACGCGGCGCTCGGCCTGGGGCAGGAACACGTCCTCGGGGATCTCGGCCTTGTCGGCGTCCTTGATGCCGCGCTGCTGCAGTTCGGCACGGGCACCTTCCAACAGACGGGCCACCTCGGACTGCACCGAAGCCTTGGGCAGGTCCAGCTCGGCCTTGGACACCAGGGCATCCATCACGGCCTGCTTGTTGCGGCCCTGGACGCGGAACTTGACTTCACGCTCCAGGTTCTTCTTGATGTCGGCGCGCAGGCCTTCGACCGTGCCTTCGGCCACGCCCAGGGCCTTGGCAAACGCCTCGTCCACTTCGGGCAGGTTGGCGGCTTCGACCTTCTTGACGGTCACCAGGAAATCGGCCGTCTTGCCGGCCACATCCTGGCCATGGTAGTCCGCAGGGAATGCCAGCGGGAAGGTCTTGGACTCGCCAGCCTTCATGCCGCGCACGGCGTCCTCGAACTCCTTGAGCATCTGGCCTTCGCCAACCAGGAACTGGAAGTCTTCCGCCTTGCCGCCAGAGAAGGGCTCGCCGTCGATCTTGCCTTCGAAGTCCACGGTCACGCGGTCGCCGTCCACGGCAGCCTCGGCCTGGGGACGCTGGGCAAAAGTGCGGCGCTGCTTGCGCAGGATGTCCACGGTCTTGTCGATGGCAGCATCATCCACCTCGGCCGTCAGCTTCTCGACTTCGGCGGTGGACAGGTCGCCGATGGTCACTTCAGGCATCACTTCGAAGATGGCTTCGAACTGCGCCTCGCCTTCAGGCGCACCCTCCTTTTCGGAGATGCGGGGCTGGCCGGCCACACGCAGCTTGGCTTCGTTCACGGCCTGGGCGAAAGCTTCACCGACCTTGTCGTTGAGCACTTCGTACTGCACCGAATAGCCATAACGCTGGGCCACCACGCTCATCGGCACCTTGCCGGGACGAAAGCCGTCCATCTTGACGGTGCGCGCCACCTTCTTCAGGCGGTTTTCGACTTCGTTCTGGATGGAGTTCAAAGGCAGGCTCAGAGTGATCTTGCGCTCGAGCTTTTCAAGTGTTTCAACAGTAACGGCCATGATTTTTCCTATGAGGGATTGGACCGTGCCGGCTGCACTGCAGCCCGCACCGTATTGCGCAAAGTCACGGCGCGCACGCGGCTCGAGCCAGAGCAGGCCGCGCGGCACCTCAGATTTCAGGGGCTTACATCGCATGCGGCTGGCCGCCGGGGACAGTGCATGGCTCGCTCAACCCGTGATGTAAGCGAAGCCAAGCATTATAAGCGAGGCCTATTTACCATTTGGCTGGACAGTCCTGGGGGCAATCCCGGAAAGCAGCGCCCATCTTCAGCGACGGACCGTGGAGCCTGCGGGACTGCATCCTGTATCGCGCCGGCCGCACGGCCAAGAAAAAAGCCCGTTTTCAGAGGAGAAAACGGGCTTTTGCAGTGTTCGCCGGCTTTCGCCGGTTTTGGCATGTGGTGCGCGGGGGGCGCAACGAATCATAAATAAAATCAATAACTTAGTTTGTTCATGTGGAATCCATGTGGAACCGCACGACGCTCGGCCACATCAGCACTGATACAGCGCTGAATTGGCCTGAGGAGCACCGTTCGGACAAACAGCCATCAACGCTTGACGTGGCCCAGCACCTCGGCAGTGGCTTGGTTCAACGCTCGCCCACCCGCATTCTCTGCGCAGCCGTAGGCCCGCTCTTGGCCAGCTCGAGTTCGCGCACTGCATTGTTCAGCGCCTGCATCCGCTGCACGCGAGCTTGGTCGATCTGCCGCAGGGTTTCCCGGTCATCCACAGTGCTGACCGCCAGCTTATTGAGCTTGGCGATTTCCGCCTGCACCGTGTTCCCGAGTTGAATCAAGGCCACCTCCGGCCTCTCCTGCAGAAGCCGCTCAATGAACTCCCCATCGCCTGCCTTCTTAGCGGCGTTCAGCGTGTTCTCCGTGCGCTCCAGGCTGCGCACGTTGTTGAAGTAGCGCGTCTGCGCCACCCGATCCTCGTCCACGCGGCCACCAAAGCGGCTGACCAGCGGGAACTGTGACAGCTTCACCTCGTCGCCGCGCACCGCAGCGGTGCTAGTGTTGATGATCTTCTCCAGCTCACGCAGCACCCCGCCGCCGGCGGTCTGCGCGATGTAGCGCACTCGCTCCGGCGTGGGGCTGACCAGCCCGGCCTCGTGCTCGGATCCGCCACTGAGCGTGTTCAACACCCTGCTGATCCCCATATACGCCTGGCCGGTCGTGCTGCGTTGCGTGCTCTCGCGCGCCCGCGATGCGCCAGGCCGCGCATCCCTGTCGCTGCCATCCTTCTCGATCTGGCTGCCCGCGAAATTCTTGTTGAAGCCCAGTTCAATGAATGGGTCCGCGATGGTGGGCGCCACCGTGCGCAGCGCGCCGTCCATCGTGAACACGTTGCCACCACCCAGCGGGTTGACCGCGCCTGCAATCTCCCCAACTGCTTCAAACACCCGGGCGCCGGCATTCTTGTGGTCGCCGATCACCAGCTCCGTGAGCACGCGCCCCGTGTTCGGCAGCACATGCAGACCCAGGGGCAGAGGGGTTGCCACATACTTTTTGTCCTCGGAGAACAGCGGGATGATGAGCGCGCGAGCCTTCGTGAACTCCTGCAGTTCGTCGTCATCGAAGCCGGCCATGGCCAGCAGCAAGGCCTGGGCAATGCCCAGCGCCAAGCCGCCGGCGATGATCTTGGCGCCATCCGGGCCACGCAGCGCGCGAATCGTCCGCTCCGTGCCCTGCAGGCTGGCGTTCAGGAACGCATACAGCGGGCCCAGCTCGCGGCCCAGACGCCCCTTGCGGTTGAAGTCCACCGTCAGTTCGCGCGCCAGGCGCGCGGCCTCGGGCCGGCTGATGCCACGGTCCAGGGCGAGCTTGTAAGCCGACAGGCGCACGGCATTCTCAAGCACCGTGTTGAAGCCATCAAGCAGCTTCAAGGTCCCACGCGCGGCATTCATGGGCGTCAGCCGTCCCTCCTTCTCCAGCAGGGCAAGCTGCCGCTGCACTGCACGGGCCCGGTCGCCGCTGCTGTTGAACATCTCCCGAAAGCCCGTCTGGCCGCCGTCTGCCTGGAACTGGCTGTACAGCTTGCTCCATCTGGAATCGTGCTCCCCACGCAGCGCCTGAGCGATGCCTGCTATCGCCTCGGGCACCTGGCCCAGCAGCCGCATGCTGTTGCCGCGCAGCGCCGTGCTGGATAGGTTGATCGCGCCGCCCAGCGTGTCGCGCACGAAGTTCAACGTGGTCTGGCCCACGGCACTGCCGGCCAGGTCGAAGTTGGTCAGCCCATCCGTGCCCTTCAGCGCGGCCGCCATCCGCATGGCCCGCTCGTTCTTCGCGTTGAGCATCAGCACCCGGACCTCGCCATTCACCTTCAGCGTCATCGCACCAGGCAGACTCTTGTACATGGGGTTGACGCGATCCACCACTCGATTGGTCACGGGGTCCACGGTGCGGATCGTGGGCACGCCCTGCATGCCGGCCTCGGCCACTTCCGGGTCCACCCCCATGCGCTCAAGATCCTGGGCAATCTGCTTTTTCTGGGACGCCGGCCGGATCGTGGCCCAGAAATCGGGGTTCGGATGGGACAAGGCAAGGCCATAGAGCGACACCTTGAACCGGTTGCTTTCGGCCTGGCCAATGGCGGCCTCGCGCTGCAGCAGGATGTTGGACAGGATGTTCACCGCTTCGCGCTTGCTGGCCGCCGCAGCGCCCCCACCACCGCTGCCACCGAACTCGATGTCCTCTCGGAACATCGGCACGTAGTGCTTGTATGCGCCCTCCCAGGCCTTGATCGTCTCCGCCTTTTCCAGCCCCTCGGTCACCAGCAGCTCGCGCGTGCCCTTGGTGATCGCATCGACCTTGGCCGCCAGTTCCTCCAACTGGCGGCGGCGCCCTGCGGGGAGGTCGGCGATGTACTGCTGCGCGGCGGCCGTGGTCAGCAGCAGGCCCTGGCTGTTGGAGCCCGCGCCACCATCGGGCATATCGGGGTTCACCTTGGCGATCTGGGTGTTGCGCTCCGGCGCTGCGCGCGCATGCAGGAAGTCACCCAGCTCGGTCTGGGTCACTTTCATGCGGGCCATCATGCGCAGCAGCGGCGTGACCTCGCGCTCCAGGAAGGTCTGCGTCCGGTATGCCACGCGCCCAGGCATCAGCGTCTCTGCCAGGCGTGCGTCAAAGCGTTCATCAATCTCCCGCCCCGCCTGTGTGATGGCCTCCTGCGTGCGCTTCAGATCAATGCGCCCGTCCTGCATCTCGTAGATGGCACGGTCTGCATGGGTCTGCAGCGCGCTCAACTGGGCCTGCTCCCAAGGCGCTGCGTCGTCCGCAGCTTTCGCTACAGGGTCAGTAGCAGATCCTCGGCTAGCGGGGCGAACTGTCGCCTACTTGGCTCGTGCCAGGATCGCCTTCATTTGCGCGCTCGCGGCCACGGTGTCCTTCTTCAGCGATTCGATCTCGGAGTCGCTGAGCCGGTTCGTAACGTGCCAGGTAGCGGGCTTCCGACTCGGTGAGCGCATCGAAGCCGTAGCCAGTGGCGGCGCGGAATTCGTTTTCGAGGTCACCATGTTTTTGCCGGAGGGAAGAAAGGATGTCAGGAGAGGGTTGGATTTTTGCACTGTACTGCTTGCCGGTCAACGCAACCACACCCGCCACGGTGCCGCCGCCCTCGCGGATGTGGCTGGCCAGCGCGGCGAACGTGCCGCCCTGGGTCAAGGTGTCGTCCACCAGCAGATAGGGGCCGGGCGCGGCGGCACCAGCAAAATCGACGGGCGCGAAAATGCGATCCAGCCCATCCATGCCCGTGCGGTGCGCGCGGTTGGCCTGCACGATGCCCGTTTCCACATCCAAGCCCAGCCGGCTGGCCAGCACTTCGGCGACGGCCAGCGGTATCTTGTTGCGTCCAGCGGCCTCCTCGGCGGTCACGGGCACCACGCGCGGCCGCGCATCACCGACCTGTGCTTTCACCTTCGCCACCAGTTCCGGCGTCACCAGATCCAGGGCCAGCCGCACGGCCGCATGGACATCCCCGGCTTTGGCTGCCGCGTAGTCGGGATGCGACGAGGCCGTGCCCAGCGTACTACCGATGATGGCGTCCGGGATCACCGCCTTTTCCGTGTCGGAGCGGCTGTAGGCCGGCACGGTCCGCGCAGCGGCAGCGCTGCCGGCAGCACGCGAGCGCTCCACAAATCCGCGCGCCGGCAGGATGAACTGGGCAACGATGTCCGCGTCCGTCAGTTGCAGGCGCTTGAACGCTGGCACGTGGGCGCGCAGCCAAGCCCTGATCGCGGCGATCGCACGGCGCACGAAGCCCATCTCAGGGCGTTGCTCTGCCAGCTCGGCCAGCACCTCCTCGGCGGCATACCGGCGCCCCTCCAGGTTATCGGCCAGGCCGTACTCCTTCATCTTGGCGCGCACCTCGCTGCGGCGGGCCACGGTGATCTGGTCCAGCACGCTGTCGAGGGCCGGGCCGAACGCGCCACGCAGACCATGGTGGCCCAGCGCCTCGTGGTAGAGCACGCGGATGGCATCTGCCGCCGTATCCAGCTGGCTGGCCAACAGGTAGACCTCGCCATCAAAGTAGAAGCCTTGCGGCACACCAGCCGCGCCGGCCGCTGCCTGGAGCTGGGCGGTATCCCGGGCTTCCTGGGGCACGCGCGGGTCCTGCATGTCGAGCACGACGTGGACAGGCGGGCTGTTCGCCCAGGCCGCGCGGACCGAATCCACAACGCGCTGCACCTGGGCCAGTTCGGCCGTCATGGCGGGCGCCACGGCGCTTTCACCGCGGCGGAAGCCCACACCCTCGGCCGCCAGATGCTTGGCACGAATGAAGTAGCCACCGTCCTTCTTGAAGGTATAGGGGTCGTAGAGCCCGGCCGTGTCCCGGTCCATACCCTGCACGACGACGCCCTGCAGGGGTTTGCCGCTCTTGGTCGTGTGCGTGACCAGCGGGCGGCCCAGCAGGCCACGCGATGCAGAAGCCACACCGGAGGGCGCCCCCCTGCTGAACCTGGGTGCGCCTGGGCTACCCACATCCAGCTTGAGCAACCGCTGCAGTTCGTCGGCAACCTCGGCCGGCGAGGCCTTGCGACCAGCAGAATGGTTTGCTACGATGGAACCGTCTCCTGAATCGTTTGAGCCAGACCGTTCGGATGCCTCGGCATCAACACTGGAAACTCGGCGGTTCAGGAGATATTCTTTTGTGGCTACGCTTTGCAGATACATGCGCTGCGTGTTCTGGTCACGACGCACCAGCGCCGTAACGATGTGGTCCGTTCCAGATAGGCGCACCGGGGCGCTGACAAAAAAGCTATCGGTCCGCGCGTGGGTCGCAGTCATGACAACCACGCCTTTCTCCAGTACATCCTTTACAGCCGCAAAGGCAGCGACCTTGTATTTGTTCGGGCGACCGTGGGCCAGAGAGTCACGCACGGCACGCTCATCAAGCTGCACATCCCCCAATGCGGGGCTATAGGCCGCCCCCCCTATCGACTGGAAAATTTCCGAAGCCCAAGCCCGAATTGCTGGGGCACCCATGGGCGCGATTTCCGTGTCCAGTTCCGCAACTGGCTCTCCCTGCAGCGCGCGCGCCTTGTCGGCATCAGATTGCCCACGGCTGAATGCCGCACCGCCCTTGGACTGCTGAAGTCCACCACCGCGAACCACCCAGTGGCGCGCCGGCAGGATGAAGTCGCGGATGATTTCCGCGTCGGTCATTGCCAGGTCGCGCAGCGCGGGCACATGGGCGCGCAGCCAGGTCCGAATGGCGGCCACGGCACGGCGCACAAATCCCAGCTGCGGCTGTGTCTCGGCCATCTCGGCCAGCACCTCCTCGGCGGCATGCCGGCGCCCCTGCAGGTCGTCGGCCAGGCCGTACTCCTTCATCTTGGCGCGCACCTCGCGCGGGCGGGCCACGATGATCTGGTCCAGCACCGCGTCCAGCTTCTCGCCGAAGGCGCCACGCAGGCCGTGGTGGCCCAGCGCCTCGTGGTACAGCACGCGGACGGTATCTGCCGCCGTATCCAGCTGGCTGGCCACCAGGTAGACCTCGCCATCGAAATAGAAGCCCTTGGGCACGCCCTCTGCGCCCTCGGCCGCCTGTCGCCGCTCGGTGTCGCGCGCTTCCTGGGGCACGCGCGGGTCCTGCATGTCGAACACCACATTGATGCGCGGTGCATTGGCCCAGGCCTTGCGCACCTCGTCGACGACCTTCTGCACGCGCGCCACGGGGGCCACAGCGGGACCGCGGCTGAACATGGGTTTGCCCTCACCTTGCGCGGGCACCTGGGCCTTGAACGCCTCCAAGTCCTTGGCATACAATGCCCCTTGAACGAGGTTTGGAAGTTTATGACTGCTGGCCATTACTGCCTTCAGTTCTCTGGCTTCTTTGCCTCGTTTTTCTTTGGCGAAGCGCAACGCATCCCGCATCGCGGCGGCATCGATCCCCGCTATCTCCCCGCTCCCCACGTATACTGCGCCCCCGTCACGCACCATCCCCAGAATTGAAGATGGCTGCTTCTCTGTGACGGTTGCCAACCAGTGGTGCGGCCCCTCCACACTGCCTTTATTGGGTTTGAGTCCGATGACGAACGGATCGCCATTGCTGTTGTGCATGGACGTGACGAAATTCAGGCTTGTCTCCCCGCCACGCCCCTTGTTCCAGATCATCACCAATGGCGGATTGGCGAGTTCGTCCAGAACCTGCTTGAGCTGCCTGGGCGTCACGCCGTGGTTGTAGACGGCCTCCAGGGCATGCACGCCTGCACGGATCGGCAAGTCCGGCAGGCCCACCAGCTTCATCACGGCCGTGGACGAAGGCAGAACCTCGTAGGTCTTGGTTTCATCCAGGCTGCCACGAACGAACTGGTCCACCACGGCACTCCATTTGGCTTTGGCCTGCGCCAGTGCGTCAGCAGACAGGCTGAATGCGACAGCAGAGCGCGATGCACGGCCCTGCACGACGCCGCCCCGCTCCACCCAGTTGCGTGCGGGCAGGATGAAGTCGCGGATGATCTCAGCATCTGCCAAGGCCAAGCGCCGCGCAGCGGGGATGTGAGCGCGCAGCCAGGCCCTGATGGCGGCCACTGCCCGGCGTACAAAACCAAGCTCGGGCCGTTTCTCGGCCATCTCGGCCAGCACCTCCTCGGCGGCATACCGGCGCCCCTCCAGATCGTCGGGCAGGCCGTACTGCGTCAGCTTGGCCTGTATCTCGCGCGGACGTGCCACGACGATTTGGTCCAGCACCCCGTCGAGTGCGGGGCCAAATGCGCCGCGCAGGCCATGGTGCCCCAGCGCCTCGTGGTACAGCACGCGCACCGTGTCTGCTGCCGTCTCCAGATGGCTGGCCACCAGGTAGACCTCGCCATCGAAGTAAAACCCCTGGGGCACCCCGGTCGCGCCCTCGGCGGCCTGCAGTTGGTCTGCATCGCGCGCCTCCTGTGGCACACGCGGATCGCGCATGTCGAACACCACATTCACGGGGGGAGCGTTCTTCCATGCCGCTCGAACCGAATCAACGACCTTTTGCGCCTGCGCCACGGCACGGGCTGGGCGTGCAGCTGCAGAAGATTGAGGCGTGCCGCCAGCTATATTCAGCAGCTCCTGTGCGAGCTCTGTAGTCATGGCCGGCGCCACTGCACTGTCGCCGCGCTTGAATGCAGGAGCTTTGCCTGATGGCTCCTCGAAGCGCGACAGATCGCTGCGCGTCACATCCAGGTCGTCCTCGGGGTACCAGTAGATGTTCACCTGGTGGGCCGGGCTGCCAGTCTTCTGGCCACCGACATGCGTGAACCCGCGATAGCCCATGCCCTCCAGGTTGTAGCGGATGCTGTCAAAGCGCTCCTGCAGTTCGTCTGCGCTCACGCCCTCGTAACGAGACTCGGCGCGCGCCTCATCGAACAACTGGGCCAACGTGGTGATGGGCTCGCCCGTCTCGCCGTTTTCATCGCGCGCCAAGTCATCCAGCACGCGCGCGGCCATGGCGCGCACATCGGGCTCCATGGAAGTATCCATATCGTACAGGCGCACCGGGGATCGCTCGGAAATCTCGTACACCGTGGGCTCGCCGCCCTGCCCCTTGCGGGTGTAGCCTGCAGCGATGTCGGCCGCGTCCGTGGTGTAGAAGCCCTGGCCATAGATGTTGCGCACGTTGCCGCTGTACACGCCGTCATTGGTCGGGCCACCTGCAGGCAACGGGCGGCTGGTGCCATGCAGGCGCACGCCAGTGCCGCGCGTGTCGCGCAGCGCAGGGCGTGCCTTAGGATCTGACTTACTGGCCGTGGTTGAACGTTTGACCACCGCATTGCGTTCTTCTATTTGACGTGCTAGATTCAACACATCCTCTGCAGAGCGGCTCGGGCTCAAACCGCGGGGCTGCGTGAGGGTTGCTCTAGGGCCAGCTTCGCTGGCTATCTCGCCGACCCACTCCCGCTGCAGAGGATTTCTTGCGTCTAGGCTTACCCCATCTTCTCGGGCAGCACTCTCAAGCCACGCCTTTCCAGGCAAATTCTCATTGAGTTCGACCGCCTCAACGGTATAGAGCGGACTGCTGCGATCCTCGCGTGCGCTCTCCTTGACGGTCAGCTTCACCAGCTTCGCACGGCCTCCAATTTCCATGGGGG
The DNA here is from genome assembly GCA_041984925.1 of Comamonas sp. Classification (GTDB taxonomy): domain Bacteria; phylum Pseudomonadota; class Gammaproteobacteria; order Burkholderiales; family Burkholderiaceae_C; genus Comamonas. Next base: position 11,846 of record JBHIXF010000057.1, on the reverse strand, counting down.
CGAAAAAACGATGGACTCCGCGGATGTTGGGATCATCACTGCGATCTGGCTTGCTCCAGCCATACGTAGCATTCACGAACAGCCGATCAGCATTGGCAACTGCCATGGAGTGCGTGGATGCAGACTCAGACTTTCCAACAGCTTTGCCACTCAGCATCTTGTCCAGGCTGTTACGAGACACTCGTGCCTTCATACCTGTGGCTGCATTCGTCAAGTCCTTGCCCTGAAAGGCTTTGGCAGCATGCCTAGCCTCATCAAACGTAAAGGCTTGCCGCAGAGGGCCGTCGTTATCGGTCAAGTTGACGCCGGAATGCGCGTCATGTGCGGCTACGGCGCCACGGCCGTCTTGGCCATCGCCTTGAGCGCCTTGCCGATCCTGCTGTCGCTCGGGATCTTGGGCATTTTGCCCTGTGCGGCCTCGGCCAGTTCCAGCAGCTGCTTGCCCTGCTCCAGCTGGCTCCTGTCCCCGTGCTTGGCTCCCTGATTCATCAGCACGGCGCCCAGCAGGGTCGCTGCCAGCGGGTTGTCGGCTGCCTTGAGCGGCTGGGGTTGCGTCGGTTGTGGTGCTTGCGCCATTTGTCTGTTGCTCCGTGATGGGTTGGCCGCTCAGAGCGGCAAGAATTGCGGCAGGGCCTACCTGCTCACCGAACATGTCGGCACTTACTGACGTGGCCAGGGCCGCGCCCATGTAGGCGCGCAGGGCCTGCACCAGCCGGTCGCGGCCCGTGGGACGGGTCAGGTACTCGCCGCTGTACAGCAGGCGCAGCATGCCCACGGTCAGGGCGTCGTGCCCATCGCCCGTCAGCATGTCCACCTGTTGCACCGCGTCATACAGAGAGGCGCGCTCACGCCGGGCCTTCTGCACCAGGCGGATGGCCTGCAGCAGGTTGTCGGTCATGTCCACCTCGGCATTGATGGCGCCGCGCTCGGCTGCCAGGCGCATGGCGGCCCACTCACCGGCCACGGCCTTGAGGGATTCGCCGATGGCGCGGATGTCGTTGTCCGTGCTGCCAAACAGCGACTCCACCAGGTCGCCGTCGCCATAGGCCTTGTGCACCAGCGCCGCCTGCAGCCGGGTGACGCCCGCCGGCGAGAGCGCGCCGTTGGCGTCCACCATGCCGGCCACGTCCTGGCCCTGCTCCTGCAGCTTGCCGATGAAGGCCCGCGCAAAGTCACGGTTGGCTGCGCTGTCCAGGGCGCCGCTGTCAAACACCTCCAGCACGCCCGCGTCCACCAGGGCCGCGTCGGTGGCGGCCTGCTCCGTGGCGGACAGGCCCAGGGCCTGGCTCTGGCTCTTGGCGCCCATGTTGGCCTGGTTGTCTTTCTCGGAATACAGGCGCACCAGCACCGGGGCCTGCATGCCATCGATGATGGCGGGGTCGATGCCGTGCATGTCGCTGTCGGCGGCCAGCTCCTGCCGGTAGGCCTCGGCCGTGCCACGCTCGTAGGCCGCGCGCAAGCCTGCCGTGCGCCCGTTGTTCAGGGCCTTCACGGTGCCCGGGTGGGCCGCGTCGAACAGCGGATTGACGGCGCCATCCGCGAAGTTGGACGGCTGCACGTCGGCCGCCTCCATCACCGCATACCGGAACGGCACGCGCTGGCCGTCGCTCATCACCGCCACGTCGGCACGGCCCAGCGCCTGCGCGGCGTCGGCCTGGTCGCCCACGGCGAACACCATGGGCGCGCCCGACTCGGGGCTGCGCGAGACGCCCAGCCGCAGGTAGTCCGGGCTCTGGGCCATGCCCTGCATCTGCACCACGCTGGCGGGCCGGCTGCGGTCGCGGTTCTGGATCTCCTGGGCCGGCGTGCCGGCAGCGCCCGTGCCTTCCGGGTTGGTGCCGGCGCGGCGCGTCTTCACGGCGGCCCATTCCTGCTGCAACTGCTCCCATGCCGGCGTGCCGCGGCGCAGGGTCGCAATCTTCTCGCCGCGCTCGAGCACGAACTGCGGCCAGGTCTTGGCCTGCACGGCGCCGGGGTCGAAGGCATGCGCCTGCTCGGCCGACTCGACCGGGGCAGCATCGGCAGCCAGCGCCTGGGGCGCCTCGCCCACGTCCTCCAGCCCGGCCTCGCGCGCCGTGTCCTGCTCCAGGCGCCGGGCCAGCGCCGCGCGCTCCTGCTGCTGCACCGGGTTCAGGCCTGCGGTGCTGTCCATCACCTCCAGCTCGGCCAGCCGCGTGGCCGCCGTGGCGCTGTCCATGGATTCGGGCGCGCCATCGGGCTGCTGCGCATCCCGGACGGATTCGAGGCGGGTGATTTCGTCCATCGCCGATGCCGGCGTGTCGTCGGGCCGCTGCGCGCGCTGCTGCTCGGCCACTGCAGGCGCTGGGGCCTGGTCCTGCGGCGCAGGCGCAGCTGCAGCGCCGTCGCCCGGGCTGGCATCTGCGGTCGTGGCCACGTCCGTCACCGTCTTGCCTTTGGCGTCGTTGTAGGTCACGTCGATGACCGTGTTGCGTTTGCCGGAATCCGCCTTGGCGCCACGATCCTTGATGCCGGCCACCACGCCACGCGCAGCACCTGGCGCAGACCCGCCCAACGCGCCCAAAACGAAGTTGGCGGCCGAGTCCTCGCCAATCTCCTTGTTCTGGACCACGCTCTTGGTGCCCAGGTCCGAGGCCACGCCTTCGGCCAGTTCCTGCGTGCCCTCCTCCAGGCCCGAGATGCCCGCGCCGGCCGCCGTCTTGCCCAGCACCGAGCGGCCGGCCACGCGGGCCAGCAGCGGGTCGAGCCCGCCCGTCACCAGCTTGCCGGTGAAGCGGTCGCCGAACGTGGCCACGGCGCCCTGCACCAGCGCCGAGGCGTCCTCGGCCTTGGCGCTGGTGATGCGCCGCGCCTCGTCGGGCGCCGCGCCGGCATCGATCATGCGGCGGTACAGCGGGCTGGTGTCCAGCAGCTGCTCGTGAGACTGCTTGGCGATGAACTCCCGCGCGTTCTCAACGCCCTCGCCCGCTGCCATGGCGCCGCCCACGGCGCCGGCCGCGCCCGGGCTGCGCGTGGCCAGTGCCGTGGCCACCACGGGGAACATGCTGCCGAACACGTCGGCGCCCTGCATCAGGAAGCCGCGCACGGACGGGTCCTTGCCGAAGTCGATCTCGCCCTTGAGCAGGTTGCCCGAGATCTGGGAATTGGCCACGGCGTCCTGCGTGGCCTGGCTCGTCGTGTCGTTGATGGCCTTGTGCGCATTGCGGCCGGCACGGGCCAGCGCCTCGGCGCCCGGCAGGCGCACGCCCACGGCCATGCGTTCGGCCTGCAGTTCGCGCCGGTCGCGCTGCTGCTGCGTCATCGGGCCGTTGATGGCCTCGTCCGTGTCGATGCCCGGAATGAAGGCGCCGCCGGGCATGACCGTGGCGGGGTCGCCGCCGGCGCCGCTGCGCACCGTGGCGCGCAGGCCTGACTGCACGGCTTCGGGGATGGAGGCGATGCCAGAGAGCGCCGCACCGGCGCCGCGCTTGAAGAAGTCGGAAACGGCATCGGCCACGTAGCCGCCGATACCCTGCGGCTTGGGCCTGGGCACATCGATAGAGATGCCGCCCAGCTCGAACAGGTCAACGTCGCCGGCCGGGGCCTGGGCAGCCTTCTTCGGCGTGGGATCGATACCTGCAATCTCGAACAGGTCAACGCCGCCATCGGCGGCGCTTTGGGGGGTCTGGGGCATGCGTTACCTCGCGGATTGAACCTCCGCGAAGGTGGCAGGCTTGGCACGCCCTCGGGGCGGCCCTACTTGATGAGCCCCTGGGAACGCAGCTTTTCGCGCACCTGGTCCTCGGTCATGCCGTACTTCCTGGCCGTCGCCGCGATGGCGTCCGGGGACATGGCGCCCTGCACTGCGGAGGCCCGGACCTTGGTGTCCGAGATGGCGGGATCTGCTTCGCGCGCCATCGCCTCGCGCACATCGCGCAGATCCCGCCTGTCCTCCAGGCGCTCGCGCCGCTCTGCCAGCGCAATGCCGTGGGCCGCCGCAGCCCGGGCATCTGCGCCGGATGCGCGCTGGTCTGCGTTGTCAGCGCGCCGGTCAGCCTTGAGCTGCAGTTGCCGCTGAAAGTTGTCGTGGTTGAGCTTGTAGATGGCGCCCGGGTCCACGGTCGAGCGCAACATGGCGTCGGCCTGCTCGGCAGTGGTGCGCACGGGCTCCAACGGCTTGCCATCGACGCCCACCATGTTCATGACGATGCCGCCGTCTTTGCCACGCTCAATGCCTGTGACCTTGGACGCGCCACCCAGGCCGTACCTGTTCAGGTACTCCATGGCCGGCCCATAGTTGCCCGAGGCGAAGGCGGCGACGGCGGGGCCCAGGGCCTGCTTGCGCTCCTGCGTTTCGAGTTGCGCCTTGGAATAGCTGGTGGCCAGGGCTTTCTGTGCTGCTTCCTGCGCCTCTTTGGCATAGCCCTCTTGATGCAGCATGAAGGCACGCTTTTCCTGGTTGCACAGGAAGTCGGAGAACGTGGGTTTGCGGCGCTGGCCATCGGCTCCCATCAGGCCTTTCTCGAATTCATCACCCAGCTGCTTGTCCAGCGCCTCGATTCCGTCCTCGCGCGCCCACGTCTTTTCCGTGCGCGCCTGCTCCTTTGCCCGGAAAGCCCGATCCGCAAGTTGGCTCTGCATGCGCATGCCTGCCTCGGGATCGTACTTGCCCATCACATCCGCATAGGCCTGCATCCGCGCATTGTTCGCAACCTGCGGGCCCTGCCCCGCGTGGCGCGTGCCCATGAAGTCCGTCACGCCCTGCATGGCCACCGTCTTGGTTTCGCCCGTGGCATTCTTCGCCACATAGGATTTGCTGGCGTCATCGAACGTGATGTTGTCGAAGCCATTCTTTGCAAGGTTCTCCAGTTCCTGGCCCTGCTGGGCGGTGAAGCCTGTCGATTCCTCGGGCTTGGCATCCGCCACCCGGCTGGTTTCTATCTCGCGGCCCACCTTGGTCGCGGTGTCGAATGCCGCATTGAAATTGGTGAGGAAATCGGCAACGGAAGAACGTCCACGGCGCATCACACCACCTCCTTGAATTCAATGCCCAATGCGGCGTAGTCCACGCACAGGTATCCCGACTCGTCCACGGCCACCGCATCGGGCCGCACCTTCTGCACCTCGTCGGCCATCACGCCCTGATAACGCCGGCCCTGGGGGTCGTCGCGGTAGCTGAACACGTACAGGGGCAGGCCTGTGCGGGCATCGGTGCCGGCGGGCACGATGTCCCGTTTCAGCCTCGGGTCGGAAGACGCGAAGATGCCGGTCTTGGCCAGGCCTGCAGCGAGGCCGCCCAGGCCGCCCAGCAAGCCGCCGGTCGTGTCGCTGGTCTGCATGTTCGCCTGATGATTGGCTTGCTGGCCCCACATGCTGGTGGCATTCGCCCCCATCTGCCCCGCCACGCCAGCGGCCTGTCCGTAGCCGGAGTTCAGGCCCGCGAGCCCGGTGTTGGCGACCATTTGTGCGGTGGTGCCGAAGCCGGCGCCTTGCCCGGTCGCCTGCATTCCCATGCTGGGGTAGCCGGCCAGCGCATTTGCTGCACGGTCGGTAAGTGCACGGCCCTCGGCGCGGGCCGCCGTGCGCGCGCTGTTCTTGCCCTGGGCCGTGGCCAGGGCCTCGCCGGCAGCCAGGGCGTTGGATGCGGCGCCATACTTTCCATCGGCAGGGTTGATGCCCATGCGGGCCATCTCGGCGCCCTGCGTGCGCTTGGCGCTTTCGTAGGCATTGGAGACGTCGGCCGCGGCCTGGCCTGCCAGTTCCTCGCGGCGCGCGTCTGTGTTGAAGTTGCGCGCGTCGTCGATGAGCACGTCTTGCACGCCCGTGAGCGCGGCGCGGCGGCCCAATGCATAGTCGCGGTCCTGCTGGGACTGCTGCCAGGCCTGGCGCTGCGTCTCCAGCGCGAATTGGGTCTGCTCCTTTTGCAGCGGGGCCATCTCGTCGGACTGGCTCAGGATCTTCTGGATGACCGAGTCCTGGATGCCCATGGACTTGATCTGCGCCTCCACCAGGCGCGGGTCCGGCGCGGGCGCGCTGCTGCCCTTGCCGCCCTCCAGGGTCATGCCGCCGCCAGGGCGCGGCCGCAATGCCTGCTCGGGTAGGAAGTCGAATTCGGTGATGTGCCAGCGTGCCATGCGTCGCTCTCCTTTGCGCGGGAGGGTGGCAGGCTTGGCACGGGGTTCACTACCGTGGCGGCAGCCCAGAAAAGCCGGTCACATCCGGCCAGCCAGATGCAAGCTGGCGCGCAGCATCTCGTTGATGCGCGTCTGCCAGCCGTCGCCCGTGGCGCGCAGTGCGGCCAGGACATCGGCATCCAGGCGCAGTTTCACCGGCTCCTTGGTCACGGCCTGCGTGCTGCCCAGCGGGCGGCCACGCTTGCGCGCGGCAATCTGCTCGGGGGTGGTCACGCGGCCCTCGCCACGGGCAGCTTGTTCCAGGCCACGCTCCAGGGAGGCAAGTAGATCGGCAGTATCGGCATCCATCATTTTTGCTTTAGACATCGTATTTCTCCACCAAGGCTCGCAGCAGATGCGCGGGGATATTTTCAATCCGGCCTTTGGTGTAGGCCGTCACCAGGACAAGATCGCCGCGCGCTGTCCGCACGTAGTAAATCACTCGTGCGCCACCCCTGCTGCCTTTGCCTGCAGCAGCCCATCGCAGCTTTCGTAGGCCACGGGATGCAGGAATTACATCGCCAGCGTCAGGGTTGACAGAAATCCAGTCGATCAACTCCTCGCGCTCACTGTCGCTCCAGATATCTGCTGTGCGAGCAACAAATTCAGGGGTTTCAACAACAGTCAACATATTTTATTGTACCCCCATGAAAATAAAATTGCCATCCCGGCAGCCGGCCCTGCTGGTGTCACGGCTGCGCGACATGCCGGCAGTCCTGCCGCCACATGGCAAAGATGATCACGTCGCCGCCATCCGGCGCCGCACCACGCAGCCGGGCCTCCTCGCGCAAACCCAGGTGCTCGTTGAACCGCCGTGCCCGGGTGTTGCTTTCGTTGACATAGCCGCTGATGCGCTCCACGCCGCAGACCAGGAACGGATAGGCGAAGCACGCGCGCAGGTAGTCGCGCACCAGCCAGCGCGCGCCGGGCTCTGCGGCCACGTGCATCCACAGATTGCGGCCGTTGAAGCCTTCGTACAGCACGCCGGCCACCAGCCGGCCGCCACGGCGCAGGCCGATGGCGCGCATGTCGTCGGCGCGGGCCAGGCCGGGCACCAGGGCCTGCATGAAGGGCAGCACGGCGTCAAGGTCGTAGTCGAAGGCATGGGTCATGCCGTGCACCATGGCAGGCTTGGCACGCCTCAAGCCGGCGGCGCGGGCCAGTCGATGGTCAGCGGGTCGGCCTGTTCGGTGATGTCGCGCAGCGCCTGGCGGTAGGCCACCCACGGCGCCGGTACCGGCTCGCCGGCCTCCATGGCCCGCGCCACGCGCCAGTCGCAGGCGGCCAGCAGCCTGTCGCGCTCGGCGCGCACGGCGGCCCACGCCGCATCCTCATCCAGCACCCAGCGGCCCAGCGCCTCGGCGAAGATGTGGCACGGGGATGGCCGGGCCGGCATGGGCATGGGCACCTGGCGCGCGGCGTCCCAGTAGTGGGATTCGGGCCCCACGTCCGCCGCCACGCGCACCCAGCCGGCCGGCGGCGGGCAACCGGTCGGCAGATCCATGATGCGGAAGATGCGTCGGCAGGAGCTGCCCTGCCGCGCGGCCGCCAGATCGGCAAATCGCTGCATCTTCATCGCTTGCCTCCCGTCCCTGTGATGTAGGACTGGTGCACGTTCAAGGCCTGGTTGGCGCCGGGCCCCGCCGATGCGTTGTAGATCTCGACCTCGTACAGGAACGTGCCCTCATAGCCTGGCTGATCGAACCCTGTCACGACGATCTGGGACGTCCAGCCGCCCCGGGCCGAGAACGACGATGAGGCCACGGCCATGCCGTTGCGCCGGATGACGATTCCCACGGTGGCGTCGCCGCCTGGCGGGTTGAACTCCGCCCCCGCGAACAGCGTCACGCCCGAGGCGCCGGCCGGCAGTTGCATGTACAGGCCCGCCCCGGTGTTGCGCCCACCGGCCGGCACGCCGAACGCTCCCGAGCGTCCGAACTGCATGGTGGTGATTGCGCCGCCTGCGACCTGCAGCGTGCCCACGGCCGCGTTGCCGATGTAGGCGGTGCCGATGGCCGCCGTCTCCATGAAGGTGCCGATGTTGCCGGAGTTGATGCGGGTCAGCCGGTTGATGAAGTCGGTGACCTGCATCACGTCTTCAACTTCCGAAAGTAGGCCACCCAAAAACTCCTGCCCGCCACCCGTGCGGGATCGCATGCGGGATTTGTGCGGGATGCGGATGTAATTTTGGCCTATTTTGTGCCGGCTTCAACCATCCACACGGGCGGCTCACGGCCAAGAAAAAAGCCCGTTTTCAGAGGAGAAAACGGGCTTTTGCAGTGTTCGCCGGCTTTCGCCGGTTTTGGTATGTGGTGCGCGGGGGGGGACTCGAACCCCCACACCATTGCTGGCGTCAGGACCTAAACCTGGTGCGTCTACCAATTTCGCCACCCGCGCCGGTCCTTGCGAGGCCGTTGGAGCGGCCTCGGGTTCAGGGCGCAGATTCTATCCGCAATTCCCGTGTCCGAGGCCGATCGGCGGCATGCCGCTTCGGGGCATGGCCGGGTGCCGTCAGTGCGGCGCCTCGCGGCGCACACGGAACGCCGCGGCGTACATGGCCGGCAGCGCCAGCAGGGTCAGCACCGTCGCCACGATCAGGCCGCCCATGATGGCCACGGCCATGGGGCCCCAGAACACGCTGCGCGACAGAGGGATCATCGCCAGCACGGCGGCTGCGGCCGTCAGCACGATGGGGCGCAGGCGGCGCACGGCCGCTTCGATGATGGCATCCCAGGCCGGCACGCCGCGCGCGCGGTCGGTCTCGATCTGGTCGATCAGGATCACCGAGTTGCGCTGGATCATGCCCATCAGCGCCACCACGCCCAGCAGCGCCACGAAGCCGAAGGGCCGGCCCAGCAGCAGCAGCGCCGCCGCCACGCCGGGAATGCCCAGCGGCCCGGTGATGAACACCAGCAGCGAGCGGCTGACGCTGCGCAGCTGCAGCATCAGCAGCGTGAAGGTGAGGAACAGCATCACGGGCACGCCCGCGACGATGGCGTCCGAGCCCTTGGAGCTTTCCTCCACGGCGCCGGCCACGTCGATGCGGTAGGCCGTGTCGCCTGCCGCGTGCCAGCGCGACTCGATCTCGCGCAGGCCGGGCAGCAGCGCGTGCGTCAGTGTGGCGCCCTGCAATCCTTCGCGCACGTCGCCCTGCACCGTGATGGCGAAGGTGCGCTTTTCACGCCACATCACACCGGGCTCCCAGACCATGACGGGCTTGGCGATCTGCGTCAGCGGTATGGACTTGCCCGAGGCCGTGGGCAGGTAGGCGTTGGCGATGTCGGTGATGGCATCGCGCTCGTCGCGCGGGGTGCGCAGCACGATGTCGATGAGCCGGTCCCCTTCCCGGAACTGCCCCACGGTGGAGCCGCTGAGCATGACGCGCGCGGCCTGGGCGATGGACTGGCTGCTCACGCCCAGGGCACGCGCCTTGTCCTGGTCCACTTCCAGCCGGATGGCTTTGACGGACTCGTTCCAGTTGTCGTTGACGCCGCGCATGTCGGCATTGGCGATCATGGCCTGCTTGACCTCGTCGGCATGGGCGCGCAGCTTCTGCGGATCGGGGCCGGAGACGCGGAACTGCACCGGATACGGCACCGGCGGCCCGTTGGGCAGCAGCTTGACGCGGCCGCGCACCTCGGGGAACTCCTGGGCCAGCAGCGCCGGCAGCGCCTTGCGCAGCCGCTCGCGCGTGGGCAGGTCCTGGGCGACCAGGATGAACTGCGAGACGTTGTCCTGCGGGAAGACCTGGTCCAGCGGCAGATAAAAGCGCGGCACGCCCGAGCCCACCCATTCGCTGACCGAGCGCACGCCCTCGATCTTCAAGAAGCGCTCTTCCACGCGGCGCGTGACGGCCTCGTTGGCGGCCAGCGACGTGCCTTCGGGGAACCAGATATCCACCAGCACCTCGGGGCGGCTCGAATCCGGGAAGAACTGCTGCTGCACGCGCGACATGCCCACCAGCCCCAGCGCGAACACCAGCACCGTGATCGCGATGGTCAGCCAGCGGTGCGTCACGCACCAGTTCACGGCGCGGCGGAAGCGGTTGTAGAACGGGCTGTCGAAGACCTCATGCTCGGCCGAGGAGGCGTTGAGGCTGGTCTCCTCGATGGGCACCTCGCCCGAGGCCACCTCGGGCGGCAGCGTGGCCGCATGCGGCGGGCGCCTGAGCAGCAGCATGCCCAGGTAGGGCACGAAGTACACCGAGGCGAACCAGCTGAGCACCAGCGCGATCACCGTCACCGCGAAGATGGCGAAGGTGTACTCGCCGGTCATCGACTTGGCCATGCCGATGGGCAGGAAGCCCGCGGCCGTGATCAGCGTGCCGGTGAGCATGGGCTTGGCCGTGATCTCGTAGGCGAAGGTGGCGGCGCGGTACTTCTCGTAGCCCTCCTCCATCTTGCGCACCATCATTTCCACGGCAATGATGGCGTCGTCCACCAGCAGGCCCAGCGCGATGATCAGCGAGCCCAGCGACACCTTGTGCAGGCCGATGTTCCAGTACCACATGGCCAGGAAGGTCGCGGCCAGCACCAGCGGGATCGTGATGGCCACCACCAGACCCGGGCGCGGATCGATGTACCAGCGCTTCCACAGCGGCTGGTGGCCTTCGCGCCTGTGCAGCCCCAGGCTGATGAAGCTGACCGCCAGCACCACGACCACCGCCTCGATCAGCACCTGCAGGAACTCGTTGACCGAATCGGCCACCGCCTTGGGCTGGTCCTGCATGTTGACCAGCGCCACGCCCGCAGGCAGCTGGCTGCCGATGGCGGCGACCGCCGTCTGCAGCGACTTGCCCAGCCGGATGATGTCGCCGCCCTTGATCATGGACACGCCCAGGGCGATCACCTCGCGGCCCTGGTGGCGCACCTTGACGTTGGCGGGATCGGCATAGCCGCGGCGGATCTCGGCGATGTCGCCCAGGCGCAGCTGCGCACCCGAGGCCGCGCGTATCGGCATGGCGCGCAGTTCGTCGACGGCCAGGAACTGGCCCGCCACGCGCACCTGCACTTCCTCGCGCGGCGTCTGCAGCACGCCCGCGCCTTCGATGGCGTTTTGCTGGCCCAGCTGGTTCAGCACCTGGTTCATGTCCAGGCCCAGCTGCGACAGGCGGCGCTGGGACAGCTCGATGTAGACCTTCTCGTCCTGCACGCCGAACAGCTCGACCTTGGACACATCGGGCACGCGCAGCAGCCGCTGGCGCACATCGTCGGCCATGGTCTTGAGCTCGGCGTAGCTGAAGCCGTCGGCCTGCAGCGCGTAGATCACGCCAAAGACGTCGCCGAACTCGTCATTGAAGAACGGCCCCTGCACGCCCTGCGGCAGGGTGTAGCGCATGTCGCCGATCTTCTTGCGCACCGTGTACCACAGCTGCTGGACATCGCCGGGGCGCGAGTTGTCCTTGAGCTGGAAGATGATCATCGACTCGCCGGGCTTGGAGTAGCTGCTGATCTTGTCCGCATAGGGCACCTCCTGCAGCGTGCGCTCGATCTTGTCTGTCACCTGCTCGGCCATCTGCTGGGCCGTGGCGCCGGGCCAGTTGGTGCGCACCACCATGGCGCGGAAGGTGAAGGGCGGGTCCTCGTCCTGCCCCAGCTGGAAGTACGAGGCAAAGCCCAGCAGCAGCAGCACGACCATGAAATAGCGCGTCAGCGCCACATGGTCCAGCGCCCAGCGCGAGAGATTGAAATGCCCGCCCTGCGGCGGCTTGGGATG
>JBHIXF010000056.1:0-43234 GCA_041984925.1 Comamonas sp. | reverse complement strand
CCCGCCTGCCATGAGCTCCGAACCGCGCCGCTTGCGACACTGGCCCAGGGCCTTGATCCTGGCGGCCATGGCCGTGGCCATGGCCGCGATCTTCGTGCTGGACACGCTGACCGAATATGCGGTGGCCGCCGCCGTCTTCCATACGGCCATCATCCTGGTGGCCGTGCGCTGGTTCAGCCCCCGGCTGGTGGTCGCCATCACGGTGGCCTGCATCGCGCTGACGCTGGGCAGCTTTCTGCTGACGCCGGCCGGCGTCTACCGCACGGGCCTGATCAACACCCTCATCAGCGTCCTGGCCATCGCCGTCACGGCCTATCTGGGACTGAAGATGGTGGCGGCCCAGAATGCCGCGCATGCGGCACGCACCCAGCTGCTGCGTATCACCCAGGCCACGAGCCTGGGGCAGCTGACCGCATCGATCGCCCACGAGGTCAACCAGCCGCTGGCGGCCATCGCCACCAGCGGCAGCGCCTGCCAGCGCTGGCTGGCGCAGCAGCCGCCGAACCTGGACAAGGCCGGGCAGGCGCTGGAGCGCATCCTGGCCGACGCGCACCGCGCCAGCGAGGTCATCGCGCGCATACGCGGCATGGCGCGCGGCGATGCACCGCGCAGGCAGCGCTTCGACCTCAACGAGGCGGTGCGCGAGATGGCGCGGCTGTCCGACGCCGATCTCGACCGGCGCGCCATCGCGCTGGAGCTGCAGCTGGCCGCCGGGCTGCCACCCGCCCTCGCGGACCGCGTGCAGCTGCAGCAGGTGCTGGGCAACCTGCTGCTCAACGCCATGGACGCCATGGAAGGCACCCGGGCCACGGCAGCGTCCGCGCGGCGCATCACCGTGGCCACGCAGGCGCTGGGCCAGCAACTGGTGCTGACCGTGACCGACGCGGGCACGGGGCTGTCGTCCCAGGCAAGAAGCCACCTGTTCGACGCGTTCTGGACCTCCAAGCCCGACGGCATGGGACTGGGCCTGAACATCTGCCGCCACATGGCCGAGGCCAACGGCGGCCGCATCTGGGCCACCGACCGCGACGACGGCCGCAGCGGCGCGGTGTTCCACCTGACCATGCCCGCCGCGACGGACGCGGCGCCAGGAGGCTTGCGCCATGCATGAACCATCCCCCCGAGAGGCACCCGCCCAGGTCTACGTGGTGGACGACGACGCCTCGGTGCGCGCCGCCATCGAGGATCTGCTGGCCTCCGTCGGCCTGTGCGTGGCCGCCTTTGGCGCCACGCGCGACTTTCTCGCGCACCTGGACCGGCAGCCGCCCGCGGGACCTGCCTGCCTGGTGCTGGACATCCGCATGCCGGACCAAAGCGGCATGGACCTGCGGCGCCAGATGCTGGAGCAGGGCCTGCGCCTGCCCACCATCTTCATCACCGGCCATGGCGACATCCCCATGAGCGTGCAGGCCATGAAGACCGGTGCCATCGAGTTCCTGACCAAGCCCTTCCGCGACCAGGACCTGCTGGACGCCATACAGCAGGGCATCGCCCTGGACCGCGGGCGCCGCGCCGGCGAGGCCGCCCTGCAGGCCCTGCGCGCGCGCTGGGACGCGCTGTCGCGCGGCGAGCAGGCGGTGGCCATCGGCGTGGTGCGCGGCCAGCTCAACAAGCAGATCGCCGCCGACCTGGACGTCAGCGAGATCACGGTCAAGGTGCGCCGCGCCCAGGTGCTGCGCAAGATGCAGGCGCGCACGCTGGCCGACCTGGTCCGGGCGCTGGAGCGGCTGGACATCCGCTGATGCCGGCCACGTCGGCTCAGAACGTATGCCGCAGCCCCAGATCGAACCCCGACGACGCCGCGTTCGGTGCTGTGGCCGCGCCGTTGATGGCCCGGTCCGCGCCACCGCTGTTTGGCGAGAATCTGCGTGGTCCCGGCGCCCAGCATGCCGAAGGGGTCGGCCAGGATGGTGTTCCAGAACAGGGGGTGGTAGTCGCGGCCCGCGATCAGCTGTCCCCAGGGGCCGCTCAGCGAGACGGTGCTGCGGCGGTTGAAGGTCAGCCCGGCGGCCGGGCTCGCGCCGCTGGCCTGGTTGTTGGTGTTGCCGGGCAGGCCGCTGCCCGTGTCGGGCACCAGCTCGGCTTCGAGCCAGAAGCCGGCTTTCAGTCCGCCACCCAGGTCCTCCAGCCCGCGCAGGCCCAGCTGGCTGGTCGAGTTGCCACTGTTGCGCAGACCCTGGAAGTCAGAGATCGAGCCCTGGCCGCGCGACAGGCTCATGTCGACGATGCCGAACAAGGTCGGCGAGGACTGGGCCTGGGCCGTGGCCACCAGGCCCAGTGCTCCAGCGAGGGCGGCAGAGGTTTTTTTCATGGTGCGTCTCCGGAAAAAAGTCGACAGGAATCCCTCCCGCGTCAAAGGCGGGATGGCGGTATGCCGGCGGGTTGCGGGTTGCGGTTTGCGGTGGGCGCTACTCGGGCTCTATGCCCGCAGCCTTCATCAGCTGGCGCGTGCGCTCGATGTCGGCCTTGAGCCGCTGCGCGGTCTCATCGGGGCCCAGGGCCGTGATGTAGGCGAAGTTCTCCTGGTACAGGCGTTGCACCTGCGGCGAGCCCAGCGCTTGCTTGAACGCCTGGTAGAGCTTCGACTGCACGGCGGCGGGCACGCCGGTGGGCGCCAGCATGCAGGCCCAGGCATCCGACTGGCGGTAGCCGGGAAAGGCCTGGGTGATGGGGGGCAAGCCCGGCAGGAAGGGCGATGCCTTGTGGTCCAGCACGGCCAGCGCCCTGAGCTTGCCGCTGACGATATGGGCGTGGGTCTGCGGAATGGTGGAAAAGCCCACGGGCACGCGGCCCGCCAGCGTGTCGGCCATGATGGCGCCGGTACCTCGGTAGGGTATGTGCAGCAGCCGCACGCCGGCCGCTGCGTTGAAGAGTTCGCCGTTCAGGTGCATCACCGAGCCCACGCCGGGGCTGGCGAACGCCAGGTCGTCGCGCTGCCTGGCGTAGGCGGCCAACTCCTGCACGGAGCGCACGGGCAGGCTTGGGTGCACGAGCAGGACCTGCGGCGAGTCGTTGGTGGCGATGAGGGGGACGAAGTCCCGCGTCATGTCCAGCCGCGTGTGCCTGGACAGCAGTGGGGCGGTGACGGAGGCGCTGGAAGAGGCGAACAGCAGCGTGTAGCCGTCGGGCGCGGCGCGGGCCGCGCGCTCGGTTCCGATCAGGCCGCTGGCGCCCGTGATGTTTTCGATCACCACCGGCTGCCCCAGCAGTTGCGACAGGCTGGGAAGCGTCAGCCGCAGCAGCGCGTCGGAGCCGCCCGGCGCGAATGGGGAGATGATGGTGATGGGCCGGTGGGGATAGGGACCGTTGTTCGCCGACCGGGAGAGCCGGGGCAGACCTGCTGCCCAAGCCAGACCGGCGCCGAGCAGGCGCCGCCGTGTCATGGGGGCGGGTTTCATGGCGCCGTGGTTCATGGTGCTGTCTCCTGATGCCTTGCGCATTCAGGCGATGCGCGTCGCCTGGAAACTGATTTGCGTCCATCCCGATGCATCCTCGCGCCAGACCTGCGTGGTGAAGGCCGTGAGCGCCAGGTCCTGGCGGCGGTCCACCATGTGCAGTTGCTGGCTGAGCAGGCCCGTGGCCACCGCCATGCCGCCATGCACGCGCACCTGCATCGGGCCGCGGTCGATGTGGATGAAACGCAGCCGCTTGCGCACGTCGGTCAGGTAGGCGGCGCGGTCCTGCACGGCGCCGTTGGCATGCACATGGACCAGGTCGTGGGCGAGCAGGCGCTCCAGCGCCGGCAGATCGCCGGCCAGCAGTGCCTGGCAGCGCATCTGCTCCAGGGATTCGATGTCGTGCATGGGGCGCTCCTCAGGGCGCGGGGCGCATGTCGGCGGGCGCCAGGCCGGGGGGCAGCCGGGGACGGCGCAGCAACTGCTCCAGGGGCACGCCGGCCTCGTATTCGCGCACCAGCGCCTCGGGGTTGAAGCGGACGCCGACCGGGTTGTCCTTGAAGTCCTCGCTCAGGAAGAAGGCCGTCGCCTCTTCCTTGGAAAAATTCTCCACCTGCAGTTCCACCCGGTTGCCGTCCGGATCCTGGTAGTACAGCGAGGTGGTGGGGCCATGGTTGATGGCCCACCAGGGCAGGATGCCCTGCTGCTTCAGGCGCAGGTAGGTGCCCAGCAGGTCGCCGAGCTGCGCGTGCGTGTAGGCCACGTGGTGGATGCCGGCGGCCTGCGGATCGCGCGGCGGCATGCCCGGCACCTGCTTGATGGCGATGCGGTGGTGCTCGTCGTCGTAGGTCAGAAAGCACAGGCCATGCCCCTCGTGCACCACGTGGGCCGTGAGTACCTGCATGTACCAGTGCTTGAGTTCCTCATAGCGCGAGGTCTGCAGCACCATATGGGCGAAGATCGTGGGCGCGATGCGCCGGGGCTGCAGCGGCGCGCGCGGGCGGGGTGGCTGGGTCATGGTGGCTCCGTTCAGCGAAGGCCGCGTGTATCGCCCAGGTCGCTGGCGCCGCGCGTGCGGGACACCGACGCGCTTCGGATCTGCCGCACCGGCAGGGCGGCCAGCGTGTTGACGACGTGGAACATCGTGGGCAACTGCTCCCAGGTGGAGGCGATGAACTCCACCGCGCCGCTGCCCCGTTGGTAGCTCAGGTAGCGGGTGGCCGCACCCCGAAAGGGCGACATGGCCATCTCGTCCACTGCGGCGGGACCCTGCGGGTCCATGCCCGGCAGGTAGCGGTGCACCAGCAGGCCGTCGGCGCCCGAGGGCCCCGGGGGCGGGGCCTCCTGCAGGTCGCCGATCGACATGCGGATGAAGGTATGCCCGTCCCAGGATGCGGCCAGGTGGTGCCTGAGCGGCTCTCCATCCAGGCTGCAGCCTGGGGGCAGCAGTTCCCTCAGCTTGCGTTCATCGGTGAGAAAGGTGATGGCGGCCGTGCTGCGCGGCGCGTGGCCCATGTCGAAGCGCTGGCCCTGCGGACCCTGGCGGGGGCCGGGACTGGGGCCGAAGGCCACAGGCATGCGGTGGCGTGTTCCTGTGCAAGGAATGTGGGACATGGTTGCTCCTGCGGATGGATCAATGGATGGAGTGCCGGTCGAGAAAATGCAGCAGCGCCTGCGCCACGGCCTGCGGCTGTTCGAGCGCCAGCGAGTGCCCTGCCTGCGCCACGTTGGCGACGGTGGCGCCGGGGATGCGGCGATAGTGCGCCAGCAGTGCTGGCGCGCTGACGGTGTCGTCTTCGCCCCAGAGCACCAGCGCAGGCGGCTGCAGCAGGGGCAACTGCGCGACGATGGATGCGTAGCTCAGTGGCAGCAGCAGGGCCTGGGCCAGGCCCTCACGCGGATGCCGCTCCCACAGGGCCCGGGCCTGGACCACCAGTTCCGGCCGGGCGGTATGCGTGGCGGGGCTGAACATGCGCTGGGCAACGTTGTCGAACAGGGCCTGCACCTGCTGCGGGTCGCCGCGGACCAGTGTGGCCGAGGCCTCGCGAATGTGCTTGCGCGCGGCCTCGGTCGGTTGCTCGGGGGATGCATCGAGCACGGCCAGGGCGCGCACCCGCCGAGGGTGCTGCAGTGCCAGGCGCGCGAAGACAGCCCCGCCCTGGCTGATGCCTACGCAGACCGCCTGCGGCGCGTCCAGCAGGTCCAGCAGCGCCAGACTATCGTCCACCAGATCCTGCACCGACCAGCCGCCGTCGCGCCAACTGCTGCCGCCATGGCCGGGCCAGTCCAGGCAGACGCAGCGCCAGCGCGGCGCGAGCGCCCGGGCCACGGCGTCGAACATGCCATGGTCGAAATACATGCCATGGCCGAACAGCACCAGCGGCCCTGCCGTGCCGTGCTGCCGCATGGCGTAGCGGACACCGCGCACCATCAGCTGCCGTTTCATGGCGCCACCCCGCTGGCATTGGAGCGCTGGCCGCGCAGCAGCCTGGCCAGCCGGTCCGGCGCAGGGGGCAGGGCATTGCCGCGCCAGGCCACATGCTGGTCGGGCCGGACCACGACGAGTCCGGCGCCATACAGGGCGCGCAAGGACGGCTGGGGCAGGTGCAGGTGGCGGGCGGGCAGTTGCCGCTCGCACAGCGCCTGGCCCAACGCGGCGCCGGGCGCGGGGTCGCCGGCCAGGTTCAGCACCGTGTACTCGGGACCGAGCCGGTCGTACAGCGGCACGCCATCGGCGTTGCGCCACATGGGGCTGCGGTGGCCGGGGGCGGCATGGGGCTGGTAGCGCACCGACTGGTAGGCGGGCGCGGCGCCGTCCTGCCGGTCCACGATGGGCGAGTCCGCATAGCGCAGGTCCAGCACCGTGCCGTCGGACTGCCACTGGGGCTCCAGGTCGCGGGCAATCGCCCGGCCCATGTGCTCGCGTCGGGCGGCTGTCCCGGCATCGTCTCCGGGCAGCTCCATCATCTGCGCCAGCCGCTCGAAGGTGCTGCGCAGCCTGTGGAAGTTGGCATGGGCCTCGGCCGCCGTCCTGCGTACCATGGGCAGGCGCTCCGGGCCGTAGCTGTCCAGGATGCCGGGGTCCGCCCAGCCGCGCAGCACATGGGCCAGTTTCCAGCCCAGATTGACCGCATCGCCAAAGCCCAGGTTCAGGTTGTGCCCGCCCAGCGGCGGAATCATGTGGGCGGCATCGCCGGCCAGGAAGACCGGCCCCTCGCGCAGGCGGCTGGCGATCAGCTCGAAATACGAGAAGGGATAGCTGCGCTCCAGCGTGAAATCGATGCGGGGGCCGAGCACGGTGCGCACGATGGCGGCGGCGTCCAGTCCTGCCTCGTCAAAGTCCGGCGGCGGGCGGTAGGTGAATTCCCAGCGGTCGCCGCTGTTGAGCCGTGCGGTGCCCGGCACCGAGGGGTCCGAGCAGAAATACATCACCGAGTCGCTCACGCCGCGCCGGCGCATGTCGTCCAGCAACTGCGGCGCGCGAAAGAAGATGGACACCTGGCGCGACAGCGCGCCCGCGCCTTCGTAGGGAATGTCCACGGCCTGGCGCACCATGCTGCGGCCGCCATCGCAGCCGACCGCGTAGCGGGCCACGATGCTGCGCACGCCTGCGCCGCATTGCACCTGGACCTGCACCTTGCCATCGGCGCGCAGCTCCAACCGCGTGGCCTTTTGCCCGAAGCCTATGCGTGCGCCCAGGCGGCGGGCCTTGTCCAGCAGCACGGCCTGCACCTGGCCCTGGGCGATCCACAGGGCATCCTGGGCGGCATCGGCCAGCTCCCGTCGCCAGCCCAGCCCCTCGGCCCGCACGCTGGCCAGCTGGCGCCCGCCCAGGTGGTCGAGAATGCTCACGTTGGCGGGCCAGTCCGCAGGCACTTCGTTGATGGCGTGCAGCGCATCCACCAGGCCCCAGCGGCGCATGTGTTCCATGGTGCGCTTGTTCATGTTCATGGCGCGCGTCCACCAGTGGCCGATCTGCGCCGCCTCCTCGACCAGTTCGCAGGCAATGCCGCGCAGCCCCAGCTCCACGGCCAGGGCCAGTCCGACCGGTCCGGCGCCCACGATCAGCACCTCGGTCTCCAGGGCATCAGTGGCCATGGCACGGCTCCTTCAAATCGTCTTCGGCCACGACCGGCGATTCGATGGCGCCGACCCGCTCGATCTCCACCTGCACGCGATCGCCGGCCCGCAGATACAGGGGAGGCTTTCTCGCGGCGCCCACGCCGCCGGGCGTGCCCGTGAAGATCAGGTCACCGGGCTCCAGTGTCATGGCCGCGCTCAGGTAGGCGATCTGTTCGTAGATGTTGAAGATCAGGTGGCGCGTGTTCGATTGCTGGCGCAGCGCGCCATTGACCCGGCAGCGGATGTCCAGCGTGTGCGGGTCGCCCACCTCGTCGGCCGTAGCGATCCAGGGGCCGAAAGGCGCATGGGTGTCGAAGGACTTGCCCACCACGAACTGCGTGCTGTGGCGCTGCCAGTCGCGCACGCTGACATCGTTGCCCACGCAGTAGCCGAAGACCACGCTGGCGGCCCGCTCGGCCGGCACATGCCGGGCGCGGCGCCCGATCACGGCCACGAGCTCGGCCTCGTAGTCCAGCGCCTGCGAGACGCGCGGCAGGGCGATGGGCGCGAAGGGCCCGTTCACGCTGGTCGCTGCCTTGGAAAACCACAGTTGCCGCTGCGGCATCGGCAGGCCGCTTTCCGCCACATGGTCGGCATAGTTCAGGCCGATGGCCATGATCTTGCCCGGCCGGGCGATGGGGGCGGCAAGAAGGGCGTTGCCGATGGCCCGGGCGGGCCGCTGCGCCACGGCCGCCTCCACACGCCCGCCGTAGTGGTCCCACTGGCCGATCAGCGACGCCATGTCCATGCCCGTCGGCAAGGCATCGCCCAGGTCCACCACGCCGTCCGGCCGGGCGGCGCCCAGGCGCGGCCTGCCTTCATCCCACCAGCTCACCAGTTTCATGACATCTCCTTTTTTATTCCTTTTAAAAGGAATTTATAAAAATTCTATGGATGGCATCTTGGCGATTTCATAGTGGAATCCCTTGATGATTTGAAAAAATGGAAGGAATAAATTCCTTTCAAGATGAAAAATAGTTCAACATCCAAAGGCTGGTGGATGGCGGCGCGCATGCGCCTCGCGGCCGGGCACGGCCCTGCCTCCGGGGGGGCGCCGATGTCACAATGCCTGCATGGCACAAGAGCAGCGAGAGACTTCAGGCGTGGACGGTGCAGGCCGCAAGCGGGGCAAGGGGCGCCCCCAGCAGGCGGGCGAAGCGGTAGGGCGCGAGCGCATCCTCGAATTCGCGGCGCAATTCCTGCGCCAGCACTCGTTGGCGGAGCTGACGACGGCCGGCGTCGCCAAGGCCGCAGGCGTGGATCCGGCGCTGGTGCGCTACTACTTCGGCACCAAGGAGGGCCTGCTGACCGAGCTGGTCGCGAAGCTGACCGAGGAGCGCACGACGGCAGGCCTGCGCTTCCTGTCCGACACCAGTCCCATCGAAGAGCGCTTCAAGCGGCGGGTCAAGGCCATGCTGGAGGCCAATGCCGACAATCCCGTCTACCACGAGCTGCTGGTGGCGCGCATCTTCAAGCGTGACGATCCTGCAGCGCAGATGGTGCTCGATGACCTGGCGCGCCGGGCCACGCACCTGGCCAACAAGCTGATTGCCGATGGCGGGCTGCGGCCCGTGGATCCGGCGTTCCTGCACATCATGCTGGTCGGCGCATGCAGCTTTTTCATCACGTCCCGGCCCTTCGTGGATGTGCTGCGCCAGAAAAAGACCACCGATCGCACCCTGGATGCCTATGCGGAGTTTGTCGTCGACGTGCTGCTGCAAGGGCTCAGGCCGCGAGGCGGCCCTGAAGACCCTAGCCCTGCCAGGACGCCGGTATGAACTGCAGGATCACGGCCGTCATCACCACATAGCGCAGGAACTTGCCGATGGCCATGTAGAACACGCAGGGCCAGAAGGGCAGCCGCAGCCAGCCGGCCACCGCGCACAGCGGGTCGCCCACCACGGGCAGCCAGCTCAGCAGGCAGGCCTTGGCGCCCAGGCGGCGCAGCCAGACGCGGGCGCGGCGTTCATGGCGCGACAGGCTGCGCGGCGGCCTGCCATGCTCGGGCGGCAGTCCCGCGCGGCGCCGCTCGCGCGCGGCGCGCCAGGCCTTGTGGGCGCCCAGCCCCATCCACCAGCTGATGGCGCCGCCCAGCGTATTGCCGGCCGTGGCCACGGCGATCGTCTGCCAGAACAGGTCGGGGTTGAGCTGCAGCAGCCCGACGACGGCCGGCTCCGAGCCCAGCGGCAGCAGGGTGGCCGAGACCAGGGACACGATGAACACCGTGCTCAGGCCGAACTGCGGCAGGGCCAGCCAGTTCAGCAGTTGATGCATCCAGACTTCCATAGATGGGCCAAGTGTAGGTCTGCGCTGGCTGACGCGGTGTCGGCCCACGGCTATCGTGGAGCCTGTTCAAAGCGAAGGGGGGCGTCATGGCGGAGCGCGGCATCGGTGCGTTGGCGGGAGCGGCGGCAGTGGTGGCATTGGCGGGCTGGCTGGCCGGCTGCGCGGTGCAGCAGCCGGCGCAGGACAGGTCCGCCGCAGGGCGCGGGCCGGCGGTCCTGCCGTCCGCGGCCGTGCCCCCGACGGCATGGGGCAGGGCGCTGGCCGCCGATGGATGCGCGCCCCAGGACGGGTCGGTGGGCGACCGGCTGGAGCTTTTGCAGCGGGAGCTGGAGCCGCTGGGCCTGCAGGCGCGGCTGCAGGGCTGCGAGCGCCTGCCGCGGCCTGGGGCCGGCGTGCCGGCCCTGCTGCTCGATGCGCGGGTGACCGATGGCCGCAAGGCCATGGCCGTGGTGCGCGGTCCGCTGGCCGATGGCGAGCTGCTGGACCTGGGCCTGCCGCAGGCAGGGGCCGGGCCGCTGCCCGACGATGCGGTATCGCCCGATGTGCGCTTCAACCGCCAATGGTGGCGGCAGAGGCTGCGCGCCTATGGCCTGGAGGCCGTGCCCGGCCAGGTGCGGGCCTTCGTGCCCTCTCCTTGACGCCCTGCGGCGGGCAGGCTGTCTGGTTTTTGCCGTTTGGCCGTCCTGGCGGGCAGGTTTTGTTTTTGCTGAAAATTTGGGCAGGTACAATCTCTGTCCTTTGTTTTCGCCCGGTTTTTGACCGGATCGCTTGCACCAGAACGGCCGTTTCTGCGCTCTTTCGCTGCCTTGCCTGCTTTTTCCATGCCTTCCCAGACCCTGTCCATCGGCCCCCATGCCCTGGCCAACCGCCTGTTCGTCGCCCCCATGGCCGGTGTGACGGACCGGCCGTTCCGCCAGCTGTGCAAGGCCCTGGGCGCAGGCTATGCGGTCAGCGAGATGGTGACTTCGCGCAAGGACCTGTGGAGCAGCCTGAAGACCTCGCGCCGTGCCAACCATGAGGGCGAGCCCGGCCCCATCGCGGTGCAGATCGCGGGCACGGACGCCGAGATGATGGCCGAGGCCGCGCGCTACAACCTGGACCGCGGCGCCCAGATCATCGACATCAACATGGGCTGCCCGGCCAAGAAGGTCTGCAACAAGTGGGCCGGTTCGGCCCTGATGCAGAACGAGGCCCTGGCCGTGGAGATCGCCGAGGCGGTGGTCCAGGCCTGCGCCCCGCACGGCGTGCCCGTCACGCTGAAGATGCGCACCGGCTGGTGCGATGCGCACAGGAACGCCGTGGCGCTGGCCCGGCGCTTCGAGGAGGTGGGCATCCAGATGCTCACCGTGCATGGCCGTACGCGCGAGCAGGGCTACAAGGGCTTTGCCGAGTACGACACCATCGCCGCGGTCAAGGCCGCGGTGCGCGTGCCCGTGGTGGCCAACGGCGACATCACCAGCCCCGAGAAGGCGCGCGACGTGCTGGCCTATACCGGCGCCGATGCCGTCATGATCGGCCGCGCGGCCCAGGGGCGGCCCTGGATCTTCCGCGAGATCGCCCATTTCCTGGCCACCGGAGAGCACATGGCGCCACCGCTGGTGGCCGAGCTGCGCCGGCTGCTGCTGGAGCATCTGCAAGACCATTACAGCCTGTACGGCGAGGCCACGGGCGTGCGCAGCGCGCGCAAGCACATCGCCTGGTATGTGCGCAGCCTGCCCGGCGGCGAAACATTCCGACAACACATCAACACCATCGAGGACTGCGCGGTGCAATGGCAGGCCGTGGCCGACTATCTGGACGCCCTGGGCGCACGGATGGACCGGATTCCGGCCGCCACCGATGCCGGCGCCACCCGCGCCGAATCCGGACAGCCCGCAGCAATGACAGTATGAGCAACCAGAACATCGAACAATGCGTGCGTGAAAGCCTGGAGGGGTATTTCCGCGATCTCGACGGCGAAAAGCCCAACGGCATGTACGACATGCTGATCCGCCTGGTCGAAAAACCGCTGCTGGAAGTGGTGATGACCCAGGCGGACAACAACCAGTCGCGCGCCGCCGACTGGCTGGGCCTGAACCGCAACACGCTGCGCAAGAAACTGCTCGAGCACCACATGCTCTGAGCCGCCCCCCGGCAATCCCTGGCTGCAAGACCTTCCGCCCGCAGGCTTGCAGCCCGTTTTTTTCAAACTCCCTGCACTGACGCCCATGAACGCCCTGCTCTCCGTCTCTGACAAGACCGGTATCGTCGAATTCGCCCAAGGCCTGCACGCCCTGGGCATCAAGCTGCTGTCCACCGGCGGCACCGCCAAGCTGCTGGCCGATGCCGGCCTGCCCGTGACCGAGGTGGCCGAGGTCACCCAGTTCCCTGAAATGCTGGACGGCCGCGTCAAGACCCTGCACCCCAAGGTGCACGGCGGCCTGCTGGCCCGCCGCGCGCTGCCTGCCCACATGGCGGCCCTGAAGGAGCACGGCATAGCCACCATCGACCTGCTGGTCGTGAACCTCTACCCGTTCGAGGCCACCGTGGCCAAGCCCGGCTGCACGCTGGCGGACGCCATCGAGAACATCGACATCGGCGGCCCCGCCATGGTGCGCTCGGCCGCCAAGAACTGGGGCGACGTGGGCGTGATCACCGACGCCGGCCAGTACGAGGCCGTGCTGGCTGAACTGAAGGCCCACGGCAAGCTGTCCGACAAGCTGCGCTTCGCGCTGTCCGTGGCCGCCTTCAACCGCATCGCCCAGTACGACGGCGCCATCAGCGACTACCTGTCCAGCGTGAAGTTCGAGGACGAGAAGCTGTCCGAGTCCTACGTGCCCGAGCGCAGCCTGTTCCCGGGCCAGAGCAACGGCCAGTTCACCAAGGTGCAGGACCTGCGCTACGGCGAGAACAGCCACCAGCAGGCCGCGCTGTACCGCGACCTGTACCCGGCCCCCGGCTCCCTGGTCACGGGCCAGCAGCTGCAGGGCAAGGAGCTGTCGTACAACAACATCGCCGACGCCGACGCGGCCTGGGAATGCGTCAAGAGCTTCGAGCAGCCGGCCTGCGTGATCGTCAAGCACGCCAACCCCTGCGGCGTGGCCGTGGGCAAGGATGCGCACGAAGCCTATGCCAAGGCCTTCCAGACCGACCCGACCAGCGCCTTCGGCGGCATCATCGCCTTCAACCGCACGGTGGACAAGGCGGCGGCCGAGGCCGTCGTCAAGCAGTTCGTCGAGGTGCTGATGGCGCCCGACTTCACGCCCGAGGCGCTGGAGATCTTCAAGCCCAAGGTCAATGTGCGCCTCATGAAGATCGCCCTTCCCAAGGGGGGCGCCACCGCCTGGGAGCAGGGCCGCAACGCCATGGACGCCAAGCGCGTGGGCTCGGGCCTGCTGCTGCAGACCGCCGACAACCATGAGCTGTCCCTGGCCGACCTCAAGGTCGTCACCGTCAAGCAACCCACTCCCGAGGAACTGCAGGACCTGCTGTTCGCCTGGAAGGTCGCCAAGTACGTCAAGAGCAATGCCATCGTGTTCTGCAAGAACGGCATGACCATGGGCGTGGGCGCGGGCCAGATGAGCCGCCTGGACTCGGCGCGCATCGCCTCCATCAAGGCCGAGGCCGCCAAGCTCAGCCTGCAGGGCACGGTCGTGGCCAGCGACGCCTTCTTCCCCTTCCGCGACGGCCTGGACGTGGTCGTCGATGCGGGCGCCACCTGCGTGGCCCAGCCCGGCGGCTCCATGCGCGACCAGGAGGTCATAGATGCCGCCAACGAGCGCGGCGTCGCCATGGTCTTCACGGGCGTGCGCCACTTCCGCCACTGATGGCCGGCCACCTGCCTCCCGACGAGGACGAGGACGCCCCCCGCCGGCCCCGCTGGCTGGGCTGGGCGCTCGTGGTCTTCATGCTGATGGTGGCGCTGGGCGTGTTCAACATCGGCTGGCGCATCATGCGCGGGCCGGCGCAGACGCCGGCGCCCGCCGCCTCGGCGCCGGCCGAGGCCCGCATCGCCGCGGGCAAGGCCCTGGTCGAGGGCAGCGACTGCATGCGCTGCCACGGCCTGGCGCGCCCCTACGTGGGCCCGGCCTACCAGCAGATCGCCGGACGCTACCGCGACCGCGCCGATGCCGCCGAATACCTGGCGCGCAGGATCCGCGAAGGCGGTGCCGGCGAATGGGGCCGCGCCATCATGCCGCGCCACCCCCAGATCACCGAGGAGCAAGCGCTGCTCATGGCCGGCTGGCTGCTGTCGCTGCCGGCCGCGGCCTCCCCGCAGTCCTGACGGTCCGCGGACCCTTGCCGCGCCAGGGTTGATGGATCCATGATTGAGAATGGTTATCATTCCATCTTCACCAAGGACCATTGCCATGAGGCCCGACACCGATACCGCCATGGAGGCTGGACGCAGCGCCGCGGCGCCGCATGCCGCAACGTCCGCCGGCGCCTTCAGCCTGCGGCCGCTGCTGGCCACTCATCTGGCCTGCGCCATGGCCATGATGGCCTTCGTGTCCCTGGTCGGTCCCATCGCCCGGCTGCTGGGGCTGGCACCGTGGCAGGCCGGCGCCTGCGTCACCGCGGGCGGCCTGTTGTGGATGCTGCTGGCGCGGGCCTGGGGGGCGGCCAGCGACCGGCACGGACGCCGGCCCGTGCTGCTGATCGGAGTGGCCGGGTTCGCGCTCGCCTACTGGGCCATGGTGGCCGTGATCGACGTATCGCTGAACCGCCTGCCGCCGCCAGGGTGGGTGTTCGCCGGGCTGGTGCTCACGCGCGGCAGCATCGGCGCCTTCTTCGCGGCCGTGCCCGCCGTGGGCCAGGCCCTGGTGGCCGACCATGTGGCGCCCGAGCGGCGTGCGGCCTCGATGGCGGCGCTGGGCGCGGCCGGCGCGGTGGGCATGGTGGCGGGGCCGGCACTGGCCGCCGCGCTGGCGCCGCGGGGCCTGGGCCTGCCGCTGTATGCCACGGGCCTGCTGCCCCTGGTGGCGCTGGCCGTGCTGTGGCGCGCGCTGCCGCGCGGGCTGCCCCAACAGGGCGTGTCGCCCAAGATGCTGGCCCTGGCCGATCCCCGGCTGCGCCGGCCCATGTGCGTGGCCTTCGCGGCCATGTTCAGCGTGAGCGTGGCCCAGGCCACGGTGGGCTTTTTCGCGCTCGACCGC
Source organism: Comamonas sp. (assembly GCA_041984925.1). Lineage (GTDB taxonomy): Bacteria > Pseudomonadota > Gammaproteobacteria > Burkholderiales > Burkholderiaceae_C > Comamonas. The sequence goes on along the minus strand of JBHIXF010000056.1, from coordinate 28,296 downwards.
CTGGCCCTGCCGCCGGCCGAAGCCGCGCGCACGGCAGGCCTGGCCCTGACCTGCGTGGGCGTGGCCCTGATCGCCGCGCAGGTGGTGGCCACGCGCCTGTCCTGGACGCCGCAGCGCATGATCCGCGTGGGAGGGCTGGTGGCTGCCGCTGGCGGTGCGGGCATGTGGTTCGTCGAGTCCAGCGTGCCGCTGTGCCTGGCCTTTGCCACCATGGCCGCCGGCATGGGCTGGGTCTTCCCGGCCTTCCAGGCCATGGCGGCCAATGCCGTCCAGGCGAACGAGCAGGGCGCCGCGGCGGGCAGCGTCGGCGCGGCGCAAGGGCTGGGCATCGTCAGCGGCCCGCTGGCAGGCACGCTGCTGCACGGGCTGTCGCCGGTGGCGCCCTATGTGCTCCTCGCGCTGCTGATGGGGGTCGTGGCATCGTGGCCCGCACGGCGCGCGGTCATCTGACGGGTCTGCGCCGCGCCGGGGCGTTCGGCTATTCTTGCAGCCCATGCCAGACCTCTTTCTTGCCCCCGACGGCCGGCCGCGCTGCCACTGGTGCGCGGCCACACCCGGCTACCAGGCCTACCATGACCATGAATGGGGCTATCCCGTGGCCGACGACCGGCGGCTGTTCGAGAAACTCAGCCTCGAAGGCTTCCAGTCCGGCCTGAGCTGGCTGACCATCCTCAACAAGCGCGAGAACTTCCGCGCCGCCTTCGCGGGGTTCGACTTCCATGCCGTGGCGCGCTTTGGCGAAGAGGACGTGCGGCGCCTGCTGGCCGACGCCGGCATCGTGCGCCATCGCGGCAAGATCGAGGCGGTGATCCACAACGCCCGGCGTGCACTGGAGATGGTCGGCCAGGAAGGTTCGCTGGCCGCCTTCTTCTGGCGCCATGCGCCGCAGCCCGTGCAGGGCGGCGCGCCTGTCTCCGAGACGGCCGAATCGCGCGCCCTGTCCAAGGAGCTGAAAAGGCGCGGCTGGAAGTTCGTCGGCCCGACCACGGTGTACTCGTTCATGCAGGCCATGGGCCTGGTCAACGACCATGCGCCGGGCTGCGCCGTGCGCGAGCAGGTGGAGCAGGCGCGCCAGGCCTTTCGCCGGCCTTGAAATGCAAGGAGCCCGCCAGGGCGGGCTCCGTAGGCAAGGGGCGGGGTCAGAGTGTCCTGAACACCTCGCGCGCGGCCTCGACCGTCTTGTCGATGTCTTCGTCCGTGTGGGCCGCGCTCACGAAGCCGGCCTCGTACAGCGCGGGCGCGAAGTAGTGGCCGCGCTCCAGCATGCCGTGGAAGAAGCGGTTGAAGCGCGCGCCGTCGGTCTTCATGACCTCGGTCCAGGTGCGGGGCAGCTCGGGCAGCAGGTAGAAGCCGAACAGGCCGCCCTGGTGGTCCACGCTGAAGGGCACGCCGGCGGCGTCGGCCTCGGCCTTGAGGCCGGCCATCAGGCGGCCGGTCTTGGCGTGCAGCGCCTCGTGGAAGCCGGGTGCGCTGATCAGCTCCAGCGTCTTGAGGCCGCAGGCCGTGGCGATGGGATTGCCCGACAGCGTGCCGGCCTGGTAGACCGGGCCCAGCGGCGAGAGCTTTTCCATGATCTCGCGGCGCGCGCCGAAGGCCGCCAGGGGCATGCCGCCGCCGATGACCTTGCCCAGCACCGTGATGTCGGGCGCAAAGCCCTCGATCTGCTGCGCATACAGGCTTTGCGCGCTGCCCAGCGCCACGCGAAAGCCCGTCATGACCTCGTCGTAGACCATCAGCGCGCCATGCTCGCGCGTGAGTTCGCGGATGCGGCGCGTGAATTCCACGCTGGCGCGCACGAAATTCATGTTGCCCGCGATGGGCTCCATGATCACGCAGGCGATCTCGCCGCCGAACTGGGCGAAGGCCTGTTCGAGCTGGCCCACGTCGTTGTACTCCAGCACCACGGTGTCCTTGACCACGTCCTGCGGCACGCCGGCCGACGAGGACGCGCCGAAGGTCGCCAGGCCCGAGCCGGCCTTGACCAGCAGGGCATCGGCATGGCCGTGGTAGCAGCCGTTGAACTTGATGATCTTGTTGCGGCCCGTGAAGCCGCGCGCCAGGCGCAGCGCGCTCATGCCGGCCTCGGTGCCCGAGCTGACCAGGCGCAGCATGTCCATGGAGGGCATGAGCGAGAGGATCTTCTCGGCCAGGACCACCTCGCGCTCCGTCGGGGCGCCGAAGGAAAAGCCTTCCAGCGCGGCGGCCTGCACGGCGGCCATCACCTCGGGGTGGCCGTGGCCCAGGATCATCGGGCCCCAGGAGCCGATGTAGTCGGTGAACTGCTGGGCGTTCTCGTCCCAGAAATGGGCGCCCTGCGCGCGGCGCACGAAGCGCGGCGTGCCGCCCACGGCGTTGAAGGCGCGCACGGGCGAGTTGACGCCGCCGGGGATGACGGCCTTGGCGCGTTCGAACAGGGAAAGATTCAGGTCATTGGTCATGTTGCTGGACACACTCGGTAGGGCACGGCGGCCGCCGCGCAAGCGGGCGGCGCGCTGCCCGGGGGGTCAATGCTTGGTGCCGTGGGGCGGCATCACGAAGCCCTCGGCGGGCCTGGCGTCGGATGCCGGATCGGGGGACGCCGGGCCGCCATCCGCTGGCGCCTGCCCATCCTCGGGCTCCGGCTGGGCCCAGAACATGCGGTCCGGCACGAAGTGGCCCATGCCCGGGCGAAAGCCGCTGTCCAGGCTGCGGTCCAGGTATTCGAGCGCCTCCTGCGTGGCCAGTCCCAGGTCGTTGCCGCTGGCCACCAGCGCCGTGAGCGCGGCCGACAGCGTGTCGCCCGAGCCCGTGAAGGTGGCGTCGAACATCTCGTACTTGCTGCTGCCCAGCACGGACTGGGCCGTGGCCAGCACGTTGTCCACGAACTGCTCGGGCAAAGGCATGCCCGTGACCAGCACATAGGGCACTTCCAGCGCCTCGGCGGCCATGGCGATGTCGCGCGCCGTGGGGCTGCGGCTGCTGCTCCAGTCCGGAAGCAGCCAGCGCCACAGCGTACTGTGGCTTCCAACCAACACCGAGGTTTGCGGGAGCACAAGCTCCTTGAACGCATCGAGGTACTCGTCGAGCCGGTCCTCGTCCCACCAGGAAAGCTCGGGCATGTAGCTGACGATGGGGATGTCGGGATAGTCGGAGGCGACCTCGGCGATGGCCGCCAGATTGCCCGGGCTGCCTGCGAAGCCGACCTTGATGGCGGCCACGGGAATGTCCTCGAGCACGGCCCGCGCCTGCTCGGCCACGGCTTCGTCGTCCAGGGGGAAATGCTCGAAGATCTTCGCGGTGTCGCGCGCATAGGCGCCGGTGACCACGGGCAGCGGATGGCCGCCCACGGAGGCGATGGTGGAGATGTCGGCCGACAGGCCGCCGGCCCCGCTGGGATCGCTGGCGTTGAACACGAGCACGCAGACCGGGGCTGCGTCGTCGGTGGCTTCAGTGTCGGGGCTGGGGGAGTTGGAGGGGTTCGATGCCATGGCTCAGCCCAGTTTGCACCCGGCTGGCGCGGGCCCGGCCGGGCAGTTGTGACTAGATACAATCGTTGCATTCTATGTGAAGGCCCTTTAAGCTGTGACCGACCCTAAAACTTGGATGTGCTTGATCTGCGGGTGGATCTATGACGAGGCGCAAGGCTGCCCCGAGCATGGCATCGCACCCTGCACGCGTTGGGAGGACGTGCCCATGAACTGGACCTGTCCCGAATGTGGAGCACGTAAAGAAGACTTCGAGATGGTCGAAATCTAGAACCGAGCGCGGGACCACCCGCGCCGCAACCGATATTCAGGGAGGTTTCACAGTGACGACATCGGGTACACCTTTGCGGGTCCTGGTGGTGGACGACAGCAACACCATCCGCCGCAGCGCAGAAATCTTTCTCAAGCAGGGCGGGCATGAAGTGCTGCTGGCCGACGACGGCTTCGATGCGCTGTCCAAGGTCAACGACTATCAGCCGCAGCTGATCTTCTGCGACATCCTCATGCCCAAGCTCGACGGCTACCAGACCTGCGCCATCATCAAGCGCAATGCGCGCTTTGCCGACACGCCGGTCGTCATGCTCTCTTCCAAGGACGGTGTCTTCGACAAGGCGCGCGGGCGCATGGTTGGCTGCCAGGACTACCTCACCAAACCCTTCACCAAAGACCAGCTGCTGCAGGCCGTGGAGCAGTTTGGCAAGCAACCCATAGGAGCACATTGATGCCCATCCGCAAAGTCCTGGTCGTGGATGATTCCAAGACCGAACTGATGTTCCTGTCCGACATGCTGCAAAAGCAGGGCCTGCAGGTGCGTACCGCCGAAAACGGCGAAGAAGCGCTGCGCAGCCTGGCCGAAGACCGTCCCGACCTGATCCTCATGGATGTGGTCATGCCCGGTCAGAACGGCTTTCAGCTCACGCGGGCCATCAGCCGCGATCCGCAGTACGCCGACCTGCCGATCATCATGTGCACCAGCAAGAACCAGGAAACCGACCGCGTCTGGGGCATGCGCCAGGGTGCGCGCGACTACATCACCAAGCCGGTCGATGCGGGCGAGCTGCAGGCCAAGATCGCGGCCCTGAATTGACGCAGCGCGCTCCCCATGGCGAACCGTGAAGCATTGCGGGACCTGCAGTCCCGCCTTGCCGGCCGTCTGCAGGCCGCGCGCAGCGAAGGTGTCAAGGTCGCCGCCTGGCTGGCCGTGCAGGCGGGTGGCCGCGGCTACCTGCTGCCGCTGAGCCAGTCCGGCGAGATCTTTCCCTGGGCGGGCGTGCAGCCCGTTCCCTACACCAAGCCCTGGTTCCTGGGCATTGCCAACCTGCGCGGCACGCTGGCCGGCGTGATCGACCTGTCGGCCATGCTGGGCCATGCAGGCCAGCGCAGCGAGGCTGCGCTGGCCGAATGCAGCCTGCTGGCCCTGCATGCGGCGCTGGAGGTCAACGCCGCCTTGCTGGTGGACCGCCTGCAGGGCCTGCGCGGCGCCGAGGCCTTCGTGGGCAGCGAGCCTGCGCCCGAAAACTCCCCTGCGTTCTTCGGCCCCGTCCACATCGATGAAGCGGGCAACCGCTGGCAGGAGTTGCAGCTTCAGCGCCTGTCCCAAACCTCCGAGTTCCTGAGCATCCGCGCCTGAGTTTCTGAAGGTCGTTCCATGTCATTCTTGCAACGTATTGCAAATCGTTTCCAACGCAAGCAGGCCGATAGCGGCTCTGGCGGCGACAGCATGCTTGGAGACACGGTCTCCCAGGACATGTATGCGATCGACACGCCGCCGGGCGGGCACCGTGGCGACGGCGGCCCGCAGGACGGCGTGGCCGAGCATGACCAGGTGACGCTGCCGCTGCTGGGCACGGCGCCTGCGGCACGCCATCAGCGCACGCTGTCCACCATGCTCGGCGTGCTGGTGCTGGTGCTGGTGCTGGCGGCCGCCTGGGCGCTGCGCCAGGCCGATGGCACGGCCCAGCAGCTGGCGGCCACGGGCCAGGCCCTGATGCAGTCGCAGCGCCTGGCCAAGTCCGTTTCGCAGGCGCTGACCGGCGCGGCGCCCGCATTCGCCGATGTCCAGGACAGCGCGGGCGTGCTTGCGCGCAACGTGCGGGCCGTCGCCTCGGGCGACGAGGCCATGGATGTGCGCCCCCTGGGCGACGCCTACGCCGAGGAACTGGGCCAGATCTCGCCGCTCATGGAGCGCGCCGAGCAAAGCGCCAAGGTCGTCATGGAGCAAAAGCCGATCCTGACGCAGGTGGGCGACGCGCTGCGCACCATCAACCGCCAGTCGTCGGACCTGCTGGAGATCGCGGAGACCATTTCCTCGCTCAAGCTGCAGCAGGGCGCCAGCCCCGCCGAGATCTCGGCCGCCGGCCAGCTCGTGATGCTGACCCAGCGTATCGGCAAGTCGGCCAACGAATTCCAGACCGCCGAAGGCGTCAGCCCCGAGGCCGTGTTCCTGCTGGGCAAGGACTTGAATTCGTTCAAGGAAATCTCGGAAAGCCTGCTGGGCGGCAGCAGCGAACTGCGCCTGCCGCCCACGCGCGATGCGCAGACGCGCGAGCAGATCGAGTCCCTGATCAAGCTCTATGAAGAAACGCGCACCCAGGCCAGCGCCATCCTGGGCAATCTGCAGGGCCTGGTGTCCGCCCGCGAAGCGCAGACGGCCATCAATGCCGACAGCGAGCCGCTGCGCCGCCACCTGGAAGCGCTGCAGACCCGGCTGCAGGCCAGTGCCGGCATCGGCGCGCTGCAGATGGGCCTGCTGGCCCTGGTGATCGCGCTGGTGCTGCTGTGCGGTATCGGCCTGTCGCGCGTGCAGCTGCTGGACAGCCGCGCGCGCGAGCAGGCGGCCGAACGCCGCCAGGCCGAGGCCCGTGCGCTCGAACAGGAGGCCAAGCGCATCAACGACGCCAACCAGGCCGCCATCTTGCGTCTCATGAATGAGCTGCAGTCGGTGGCCGAGGGCGATCTGACGCAGGAAGCCACGGTGACCGAGGACATCACGGGCGCCATCGCCGACTCGGTGAACTACACGGTGGAAGAACTGCGCGCCCTGGTGGGCAGCGTGCAGAACACGGCCACCCGCGTGGCGCAGACCACGGCCCAGGTGGACGCCAACTCCACCGAGCTGCTGGCGGCCTCCACCGAGCAGCTGCGCGAGATCCGCGAAACCGGCCGCTCGGTGCTGGACATGGCCGGCCGCATCAACGACGTCTCCACGCAGGCCCAGGAATCGGCCCAGGTGGCGCGCCAGTCGCTGCAGGCCGCGGACTCGGGCCTGAAGGCCGTGCAGAACGCCATCGGCGGCATGAACTCCATCCGCGACCAGATCCAGGAGACCTCCAAGCGCATCAAGCGCCTGGGCGAGTCCTCGCAGGAGATCGGTGAAATCACCGAGCTGATCTCCGACATTACCGAACAGACCAACGTGCTGGCGCTGAACGCGGCCATCCAGGCCGCGTCGGCCGGCGAAGCGGGCCGCGGCTTCTCGGTGGTGGCGGAAGAAGTGCAGCGCCTGGCCGAGCGCACGGCCGACGCGACGCGCCAGATCGCGGCGCTGGTGAAGGCGATCCAGACCGATACCCAGGATGCCGTGGCCGCCATGGAGCGCTCCACGCAGGGCGTGGTCGAAGGGGCCCGCCTGTCCGACTCCGCCGGCACGGCGCTGACCGAGATCGACACCGTGTCGCGCCGGCTGGCCGAGCTGATCGAGCTGATCTCCTCGTCCACCTCGCGCGAAGCCGATCTGGCCAACGGCGTGGCCGAAAACATCCAGCACATCTTCGCGGTGACCGAGCAGACCGGCGAGGGCACGCGCACCACGGCGCAGCAGGTTCGCGAACTGTCCCACATGGCTGAAGAACTGCGCCAGTCGGTGGCGCGATTCAAGATTGCCTGATCCTGCCCATCTACCTATGCACAGGCCCGCGGGGCTTGGGGAATTGTCCATGTCTGAGGTTGTCGACTCGCAAACCGGCACGGCGCAGGCCGTGCACACCGAACAGGACCTGGGCCCGCTGGCCTGGGTGCTCGATGAGCTGCGCAAGTCGCTGGAAGGCGCGAGCAAGGCCGTGGGCCGCTTCGTGCGCGATGCCGATGCGGCACGTGCCTCGGACCTCGAAAGCCTGGACACCTCTTCGCTGCGCGTTGCGCGCCAGCAACTGCACCAGGCCTGCGGCGCCCTCGACATGGTGGGGCTCGGCAGTCCGGCCCTGGTGCTGCGCGGCATGGAGGCCGCCGTTCAGCGCTTCGTGCAGCGCCCCGAGCTGTGCACCGACCAGGCGGCCGCGACGCTGGAGCGCGCCAGCTTCGCGCTGATCGAATACCTGGAGACCGTGCTGGCGGGCAAGAACGTATCGGCCGTCGCCCTGTTTCCGCAATACCGCGAAACCCAGGCCCTGGCGGGCAATGACAAGGTGCACCCGGCCGACCTGTGGCCTGCCGAGCGGCGCGCCCGCGAGCCGCAGTGGGCGCAGGAGCGGCCCGAGCCGCTGGCCTACGGGCCCCATGCGCGGGCCCTGCTGGACGGCGTGGTGCTGCGCATGGTCAAGAGCGATGACCGCGAGGCGGCCGCGCAGATGCGCGACCTGTGCCTGCGCTTTTCCGCCGGCCAGCACGACGACGTCACGGCGCGCAGCTTCTGGAAGGTGGCGGCCGGCTTCTTCGACGGCCAGTCGCGCGGGCTGATCGCGGTCGACATCTACGTCAAGCGCATGGCATCGCGCGTGCTCATGCAGTACGCAGCCATGGCCAAGGGCGACCCCACGCCGCCCGCGCGGCTGCTGCAGGACCTGCTGTTCTTCTGCGCCCAGGCCCAGCCTGCCGAACAGGCCGGCCCGGCCCTGCGGGCGGTGCACGAGGCCTATGCAATGCACGGCCTGGCCACCGCCAACTACCAGGTCACGCGCTTTGGCCGCTTCGATCCGGCCGTGCTGCAGCAGGCGCGCAAGCGCATCACGACGGCGGCCGAAACCTGGTCGGCCCTGGCCGGCGGCGACCGTGCGCGCACGAGGATCGTCGTCGACCAGTTCGCCCAGGTGGCCGAATCGCTGGTCAAGCTGCACCCGGCCAGCCATGGCCTGGCGCGCATGCTGATCCGCGTCGCCGAGACGGTGGCGCGCATCGGCGAGCCGCCGCCGGCCGAACTGGCCATGGAGGTGGCGACCGCAGTGCTGTATCTGCAGGCGGCCTTTTCCACGATGGACATGGATGACGAGGACCTGGCCAGCCAGTCCGCCAGCCTGGTCCACCGGCTGGAGGAGTCGCTGCAGGGCGCTCCTTCGCGCCCCCTCGAATCCTGGATGGAGGAGCTGTACCGCCAGGCCAGCGACCACCAGACCATGGGCTCCGTGGTCGGCGAGCTGCGCTCCACGCTGGCCGAGGCCGAGCGCCACCTGGACCAGTATTTCCGCAACCCCGCGGACGCCACGCTGCTGGCGCCGGTGTCGGGCCAGATGGCCCAGATGCGCGGCGTGCTGTCGGTGCTGGGCCTGGAGCAGGCCACGCAGGCCATGCAGCGCATGCGCGATACCGTGGACCGGCTGGTGCTGGGCGAGATCGCCGAGGCGGAGCGGCCCCAGGTCTTCGACAAGCTCGGCAACAGCCTGGGGGCCATGGGCTTTCTGATCGACATGCTGAGCTACCAGCGCAGCATGGCGCGCAAGCTTTTCGTCTACGACGAATCCGAAGGCGGACTGCGCATGGTCATGGGCCGTCGCAGCCAGCGCGCCGGCGATGCGGCCGGGCCGGCCAGGGCGGTCGCGGACGCCGTGGCGCCGCAGCGCGATGCGGTGGCCGTGGCACAGCCCCTGCCCGTGCCCCGCGCCGAGGCGACCGAGGCACCGGCGACCGCTGACGGCGCGCAGCCGGAGCCGGTGGCAGCCGGGCCGCTGCCGGTGCAGGGGCTGGCCACGTCCGAGCCGCCTGCGGTCCCGCTGCCTGCAGCCGGGCCTGCCGAGGCCGCACCCTCCGAGGTCCAGCCGTCTGCGGCCCAACCGTCTGCGGCCCAACCGTCTGCGGCCCAACCGGCCGTTGCCGAGCTGCCTGCGGCCCCGCCCCCTGTACCGCTGCCCGCCGATGCCCAAGCGCCTGCCGCTTCGCAGGCGGCCTCGGCGCCGGCCGCCGAACTGTCGGTGTCCGCCGAGGAGACGGATGACGAGCTGCTGGGCATCTTCCTCGAAGAGGCCCGCGAGGTCGTCGACAACGGACTGCAGGCCCTGCAGGCCCTGGCCGATGAGCCCGGCAATCTCAGCGAGCAGACCACGCTGCGCCGTGCCTTCCACACGCTCAAGGGCAGCTCGCGCATGGTCGGCCTGGATGAATTCGGCGAAGCCGGCTGGGCCATGGAGCAGATGCTCAATGCCTGGCTGGCCGAGCAGCGGCCCATGCCCGAGCCCATGCGGGCGCTGGCGGGCGATGCGCTGCGTGCCTTCGCTGCCTGGGCGCAGGCCATCGGCCAGGGCCAGGCCGGCGACTGGCAGGCCACCCCTTTCCGTGCAGCCGCCGATGCCATGCGCCTGAACGGCGAGCGTGCCGAAGTCGCCCTGGTGCCGCGCCGCCGCGCCCAGGCCGCCGAAGTGCAGGGCTTCGCGCCCCAGTCCAGCGACGATGCGCCGGCAGCCCTTGGGCTCGATGCCCCGCTGGATTTCAGCCTGCTTGAACCGCCGGCCACGGAGGCCGCGCCGGTGGTGGAATCTGCCGGGGCCACCGACGCCGCCGAGGCCGCAGCGGCGCAGCCCAGCCTGCCGGCGGACGGGCCAGATGCAGCCGCAGACCTGCCTGCACAGATGCCCGCGCCGGAGTCCGAGGCGCCCTTCTTGCCCGAGGCCGACGCCGTCGAGGAGATCGACTTCTCGGCTTTCGAGGCGGCGATGCGCGACAGCGAGCAGCAGTCGCTGGCCGCCGTGCAGGTTGAGCCGCCGCTGCCCAGCCCGCAGGAGCCGGCATCCGGCGCCGGGGTCGAGCGGGACGCTGGCGCGCAAGCGCCTGCCATGGCGCACGGGCCGGTGCCGCCAGTGTCCTCCCCGTTCGAGGGCATCGATCTGAACCTGGAGCCGGTCCTGGCGACGGGGCCGGAGCAGCCGCAGGGCTTGGATGCGGACACAGGTACGGATACGACGAACACGGCGGACACGGATGCGCCTGGTGCCGCGCCCGAGCCCGAAGCGGTGTCCGATCCCCAGGCGCCGCAAGCTCCGGCGCCAGCGCCACAGGACCATGGGCCCGCGCCCGCCGACGGCGATGGCTTCAAGGTGGTCGATGGCCTGCGCATCAGCGCGCCGCTGTACAACGTCTACCTCAACGAGGCCGATGAGTGGTCGCGGCGCCTGGACCTGTCGCTGCAGCAATGGGCGGCCGATCCGAGCCGTCCCGTGCCCGAAGCGGCCATCGCGCTGGCGCACTCGCTGGCCGGCAGCTCGGCCACCGTGGGATTCAAGGCCTTGTCCGATCTCGCCCGTCTGCTGGAGCATGCGCTGGCGCATCTGCAGCCGCAGCGTTGCGGCACGCCGGCCCAGGTGGCCGACTGCCTGGCGGCCTCGGACGAGGTGCAGCGCCTGCTGCACCAGTTCGCGGCCGGTTTCCTGAAGGCGCCGCTGCCGGCCGTGGAAGATGCGCTGCAGGCCATTCTGGCACTCGACATCGAGCCTGCGGACCTGTCCGACGGTGGCCACGACCTGCTGGTGGACAGCCCGCAGCCCGATCCCGACCCGGAGCTGGCGGATGCCGGCGGCGCTGCGCCCCACCGGGCCCAGGACGCAGCCGAGGCACCGCCGCAGGCGGCGGACGCGGTGCTCGATGCCGCGCTGCAGGCCGATAGCGGGCCCGCCATTGCCTACTCGATGCGTCCGCTGGTCAGCAATGTCCAGCAGGAGGCCGAGCTGCAGCGCCGCATCGACGATGCCATCGCCCACGCCGTGGCCGTGGGCAGCGAGCTGGACGACGACATCGACGCCTTCGACGAGGTCGATCCCGATCTTTTCCCCATCTTCGAGGAAGAGGCGATCGAGCTGCTGCCGCAGCTGGGATCGGCCCTGCGCCGCTGGCATGGCCGCCCTGCGCTGGCCGAAGCGCGCAACGAGGCGCTGCGTGCCCTGCACACGCTCAAGGGCAGCGCGCGCCTGGCCGGCGCCATGCGCCTGGGTGAAATGGCCCACCGCCTGGAGTCGGCGGCAGAGCAGGTCGATGGCGATGCACCGTCCCCCGAGCAGATCGAGCCGTTGCTCAGCCGCTTCGACGGACTGCAGGCCGCCTTCGATGTGCTGCGCGTGGTCGGCGAGCAGGCGCAGGATGCGCCGCTGGCGATGACCGAAGAGATTGCGCCGCCCGAGCCCGCGGCCGATGCGCCGCACCCCGTGCCGCCGCCATCGGGGCAGGCGGCTGCCGAACAGGCGCCGTCGCTGCCCGCGCCGGCCATGGCGCCGCTGCGCGCAGGCGCCCAGCAGACGGTGCGCGTGCGTGCGCAGCTGCTGGACCGCCTGATCAGCCAGGCCGGCGAGGTGCTCATCGCGCGTTCGCGCGTCGATGCGCGCCTGGCCCAGGCACGCGGTTCGCTGGATGAGCTGGCCGGCAACCTGGAGCGCCTGCGCATGCAGCTGCGCGACATCGAGGTGCAGGCCGAGAGCCAGATGCAGTCGCGCCTGGCGCTGTCCAAGGACTCGGCGGCCGGCTTCGATCCGCTGGAGTTCGACCGCTTCACGCGCGTGCAGGAGCTCACGCGCATGATGGCCGAGTCGGTCAACGACGTGGCCACGGTGCAGCGCAACCTGCAGCGCGACATGGCGGGCGCCGAGGACGACCTGGTCGCCCAGGGCCGCCAGGCGCGCGACCTGCAGCGCGACCTGCTGCGCACGCGCATGGTCGAGTTCGACTCGCTGGCCGAGCGCCTGTACGCCGTGGTGCGCCAGACCTCCAAGGAGATGGGCAAGCAGGTACGCCTGAACATCCTGGGCGGCACCATCGAGATGGACCGCGGCATGCTGGACCGCATGATGCCGGCGTTCGAGCACCTGCTGCGCAACTGCGTGGCCCACGGCATCGAGACACCCGAGCAGCGGGCCGAGGCCGGCAAGCCCGCCATGGGCACCATCGAGATCATCCTGAGCCAGGAGCGCAACGACGTGGCGCTGTCGGTCGAGGACGACGGCGCCGGCCTCAACATCGAGCGCATCCGCGACAAGGCCGTCGCCCAGGGCCTGTGGCCGGCGGACCAGCCGCTGGGCACGGAAGATGCCGGCCGCCTGATCTTCGAGCCGGGCTTCACCACGGCCACCGAGGTCACCGGCGTGGCGGGCCGCGGCATCGGCATGGACGTGGTGCGTTCCGAAGTCAATGCGCTGGGCGGGCGCATCGAAACCCATACCGAAGCCGGGCGCGGCAGCGCCTTCCGCCTGGTGCTGCCGTTGACCACGGCCGTGACCCAGGTGGTCATGCTGCGCGTGGGCCGGCTGCTGGTCGGCGTGCCGGCCAGCCTGGTCGAGATCGTGCGGCGCGCCACGCTGGACCAGCTGCAGCAGGCCTACCAGTCGCATGCCTTCGACGATGGCATCGAATCGCTGCCGTTCTATTGGGGCGGTGCGCTGTGGCAGTGCGCGCTGCGCAGCGAGGAAACCGTGGGACGCACGCGGCCCGTGGTCATCCTGCGCAGCGCGGCGCAGCGCATCGCGCTGCACGTGGACGAAGTGCTGGGCAACCAGGAAGTCGTGATCAAGAACCTGGGGCCGCAGCTGGCGCGCCTGCCGGGGCTGACGGGCATGTCGGTGCTGGCCTCGGGCGCCGTGGTGCAGATCTACAACCCGGTGGCGCTGGCCAACGTCTATGGCGACGAAGTGCGCGCCATGACCGAGGCGGCCGAGCGCGCGGCCGAAGAGGGCGCCGCAGCGGGCGGCAATGCGCTGCCCGACGGCAAGGGCCCGGCCTCGGTGCCGCTGGTGCTCGTGGTGGACGACTCCATCACCGTGCGCCGTGTCACCCAGCGCCTGCTGCAGCGCGAAGGCTACCGCGTGGCACTGGCCGCCGATGGCCTGCAGGCCATCGAACGGCTGGCCGAGGAGCGCCCGACCCTGGTGCTGTCGGACATCGAGATGCCGCGCATGGACGGATTCGACCTGCTGCGCAACATCCGCGCCGACGACGCGCTGCGCGACCTGCCCGTGGTCATGATCACCTCGCGCATCGCCCAGAAGCACCGCGAGCTGGCCCGCCAGCTGGGCGCCAACCACTACCTGGGCAAGCCGTATTCCGACGAGGAACTGCTGGGCCTGATCCAGCACTACGCCTCGCTGCAGGCCGGCAGCGGCGGCAGTTCCGGCCCGCTGCCGCAGCCCCTGCAGGCGGAGCCCGGGCCCCAGGGCGAAGAAGAGGCCTGAAGCAAGGGGCCGGCCCCCCAAGGCAAAAAGCGGCCCCTCGCGGGGCAGCATCGGGGGGGCTTTCGGCCTCAGCCGGCCTGCTTGACCACCGCGTAGCGCGCCAGCGTGCGCTCGCGTGCGGCCGCATGGTCCACCACGGGCCGCGGATAGTCCTTGCCCAGCGCCACGCCGGCCTGGGCCAGCTCCAGCGGCCGGGCCTGCCAGGGCGCGTGGCGCAGCGCGGCGGGCAGGCGCGCCAGCTCGGGCACGTAGCGTTCGATGAAGCGCCCGTCGGCATCGAACTTCTGGCTTTGCGTGACCGGATTGAAGATGCGGAACCAGGGCTGGGCGTCGCAGCCCGTGGAGGCCGCCCATTGCCAGCCGCCATTGTTGGCGGCCAGGTCGAAGTCGTTGAGCTGGCGCGCGAACCAGGCCTCGCCCCGGCGCCAGTCGATCCCCAGGTCCTTGACGAGGAAGCTGGCCGCCACCATGCGCAGGCGGTTGTGCATGTAGCCGGTGGCGTTGAGCTGGCGCATGGCCGCATCGACCAGCGGATAGCCGGTGCGGCCCTCGCACCAGGCGGCGAACAAGGCGTCGGCCTGCGGGCCGGTATCCCATTGGATGGCGTCGTAGGCGGGCTTGAAGCTGGCATGCACCACATGCGGATGGTGGGCCAGGATCTGGAAATAGAAATCGCGCCAGACCAGCTCGGACAGCCAGGTGGCCGCGCCCTCGCTGCCATGGGGCTGCTGCTGCACCTGCTCCCAGGCCAGCCGCGCCAGGCGGCGGATGGAGACGGTGCCGAAGCGCAGGTGCACGCTCAGGTAGCTGGGGCCCTTGACGGCGGGGAAGTCGCGTGCCTGCTGGTAGCGCGGCAGGCGCGGCAGGAAGTCGGCCAGCAGTTCCTCGGCGCCCTGCGTGCCGGTGGGCAGGCGCAGGCCATCGAGCGTGCCGGGCTCGAAGCCCAGTTCCGCCGCCGTGGGCACGGCGCGGCGCTCGCCTTCGGGACGCGGCGCCAGGCGCACGGGCAGCGCGCGCTCGCTGGGGTAGGCCGACAGGAAAAAGGGCGTGACCTGGCGCAGCCAGGCGTTCTTGTACGGCGTGAACACCGAAAACGGCGCGCCGGCCTGCGTCATCACCTCGTCGCGCGCAAAGACCATGTGGTCCTTGAAGCTGTGCAGGGCCACGCCGTCGGCGGCCAGGGCCTGGCGCACGCGGGCATCGCGGGCCAGGGCGTCGGGTTCGTCGTCCCAGTTGCAGAACACGGCCTGCGCACCGAGCTGCCGGGCCAGGGCCGGGATCTGCTCTGCGGGCCGGCCCCGGCGCACGATGAGGCCGGTTTCCGCGCGGGCCGAGGCCTCGCGCAGCGCCTCGTCCAGCCCCGCCAGGCTCTGGCAGATGAACTCGATGCGCCGGTCCGCACGCGGCAGCGGCGCCAGGATGTCGTCGTCGAACACGAACACGCAATGCACCTGGCGGCACTGGCGCAGCGCGTGGTAGAGGGCGGCGTGGTCGGCCAGGCGCAGATCGCGCCGCAGCCAGACCAAGCCCACAGGGTAAGAAGGTGGCATGGATCGCCGTAAAATCGGATGTATGTCTGCTGAAACTGCGCCTATCAACCTGACGCACCACTTCCTGATCGCCATGCCCGGCCTGGAAGACGAAGCGTTTTCGCGCAGTGTGGTCTACCTGTGCGAACACAGCGAGCGCGGAGCGCTCGGCCTGATTATCAACAAACCTTCCCCCCTCACGCTCGAAGGCCTGCTGCAAAAGGTCGATCTGGCGCTGGGCCGCGAAGACCTGCGCGGCAATCCTGTCTTCCATGGCGGCCCCGTGCAGACCGACCGCGGCTTCGTGCTGCACGACCCCATGGTCATCGAAGGGGCGGGCGAGGACGAGTCGGCCTACGCTTCGACCATGACGATCCCCGGCGGACTGGAGATGACCACCTCCAAGGATGTGCTGGAGGCCCTGTCCGATGGCGCCGGGCCCCGGCGCCTGCTGGTCACGCTGGGCTATGCCTCCTGGGGCGAGGGCCAGCTCGAATCGGAGCTGGCCGAAAACGCCTGGCTCACCGTGGGCGCCGATGCCCAGGTCATCTTCGACACGCCGGTCGTCGACCGCTATGACCGTGCCCTGGGCCTGCTGGGCCTGCAGCGCTGGATGCTCTCGCCCGAGGCGGGACGCGCATGACCGCGCCGGCTCCCGCGCCCCAGGCAGCAGCCGCGGCCGGCACGGCCATGCCGCCCGCCGTTCCCTCCCATTTCCAGAGTTTCGTGGCCTTCGATTTCGGCGCCAAGCGCACGGGCTGCGCCGTGGGCACGCGCATGCTGCGCTCGGCCAACCCGCTGCCCACGATACGTGCCGAGGCCGGCGAGGCGCGCCTGGCCCAGGCCGGCGAGCGCATCAAGGCGTGGCAGCCCGATGCCCTGGTGATCGGCGTGCCCTACCACCCCGACGGCAATGCGCACGAGAACACGGCGCGGGCCAGGAAATTCGGCCGCCAGCTCAAGAGCCGCTTCGGCCTGCCCGTCTACGAGGTGGATGAACGCTACAGCACCACCGAGGCGCTGGCCGGTGGCGCATCGGATGCCGATGCGGCCTCCGCCTGCATCATTCTTGAACAGTTTTTGAGGAGTCTTCCATGAGTGAAACCATTGCGGGAGCCGGCAGCCTGGTGCTGGACGCCGAGGCCCTGTACCGCGAACTGCTGCGCGGCGTGCGCAGCCTCATGGGGCCCCAGACGCGCCTGGCCGGCATCACCTCGGGCGGCGCCTGGCTGGTCGAGCGCCTGCACAAGGACCTGAACCTGCCCGGCAGCCCCAGCGTGCTGTCCTCGGCCCTGCACCGCGACGACTTCGCGCAGCGCGGCATGGCCACCACGGCCCAGACCCAGATCGACTTCGAGGTCAATGGCGCCGACATCCTGGTGCTGGACGACGTGCTCTACACGGGCCGCACCGTGCGCGCCGTGCTCAACGAACTCTATGACTACGGCCGCCCGGCCTGTGTGCGCCTGGCGGTGCTGGTGGACCGCGGCGGGCGCGAGCTGCCCTTCCAGCCCGACTTCGCCGCCGCGCGCGTGGCGCTGCCGGCCGGCCGCCTGCTGTCGCTGGCGCGCGATGACGCCGGCGTCTTCCAATTCCGCATCCAAGAGGCCTGACGTGCTGTACAAGCGCAATCCCCAGCTCAACAAGAACGGCGAACTGATCCACCTGC
This sequence comes from Comamonas sp., assembly GCA_041984925.1. GTDB lineage: Bacteria > Pseudomonadota > Gammaproteobacteria > Burkholderiales > Burkholderiaceae_C > Comamonas. The sequence continues at coordinate 11,282 of JBHIXF010000056.1, read as the reverse complement.
TGTCCACCGAGGGACTGTCCAAGGACATCCTGACCCACATCCTGGACACGGCGGCCAACTTCGTCAGCGTCAACGACCGCGAGGTCAAGAAGGTGCCGCTGCTGCGCGGCAAGAGCGTGTTCAACCTGTTCTTCGAGAACAGCACGCGCACGCGCACCACGTTCGAGATCGCGGCCAAGCGCCTGTCGGCCGACGTGTTCAACCTGGACATCGCGCGCAGCTCGGCCAGCAAGGGCGAGTCGCTGCTGGACACCATCGCCAACCTCTCGGCCATGGCCGCCGACCTCTTCGTCGTGCGCCACAGCGAGTCGGGCGCGCCCTACCTCATCGCCCAGCATGTGGCGCCCCATGTCCACGTGGTCAACGCCGGCGACGGCCGCCATGCCCACCCCACGCAGGGGCTGCTGGACATGTACACCATCCGCCACTACAAGAAGGACTTCGCCAACCTGCGCGTGGCCATCGTGGGCGACGTGCTGCACTCGCGCGTGGCGCGCTCGGACATCCATGCCCTGACCACGCTGGGCGCGGCCGAGGTGCGCGTGGTCGGCCCGCGCACCCTGGTGCCCTCGGACCTGTCGCAGATGGGCGTGCGCGTCTTCCACACGCTGGAAGAAGGCATCAGGGACTGCGACGTGATCATCATGCTGCGCCTGCAGAACGAGCGCATGAGCGGCGCGCTGCTGCCCTCCAGCCAGGAGTACTTCAAGAGCTTCGGCCTCACGGCCGAGAAGCTGCGCCTGGCCAGGCCCGATGCCATCGTCATGCACCCCGGGCCGATCAACCGCGGCGTGGAGATCGACTCCGAGGTCGTCGACGGTCCGCAGGCCGTGATCCTGTCGCAGGTGTCGTTCGGCATCGCCGTGCGCATGGCCGTCATGTCGATCGTCGCGGGCAATGAAGCCTGAGCTTTCGCAAACACAGATGTTCTTGATTGCCGCAGGCCGCCGTCCGGGCGCAGCCTGCGGACCCTGGGGTAGCAAACCATGAAGATACTCATACGCAACGGCCGGGTGATGGACCCGGCACGGGGCTTCGACCAGCAGGCCGACGTGGCCATCGATGGCGGCAAGGTGCTGGCCATCGGCAAGGCGCCCGAGGGCTTTTCGGCCGAGCGCGAGATCGATGCGGCCGGCTGCTGGGTGCTGCCGGGCCTGGTGGACCTGGCCGTGCGCCTGCGCGAGCCCGGCCACGAGCACGAAGGCATGCTGCAGTCCGAGATGGCGGCCGCGGTGGCCGGTGGCGTGACCAGCCTGGTCTGCCCGCCCGACACCGACCCCGTGCTCGACGAGCAGGGCCTGGTCGAGATGCTCAAGTTCCGCGCCGAGAAGCTGCACCAGTCGCGCCTGTTCCCGCTGGGCGCGCTGACGCTGGGCCTCAAGGGCGAGGTGCTGACCGAAATGGCCGAACTGACCGAATCGGGCTGCGTGGGCTTCAGCCAGGCCGATGTGCCCATGACCAGCACCCAGACCCTGCAGCGGGCCCTGCAGTACGCCGCCACCTACGGCTACACCGTCTGGCTGCGCCCGCAGGAGCTGCACCTGGGCAAGGGCGTGGCCGCCAGCGGCCCGCTGGCCACGCGCATGGGCCTGTCGGGCGTGCCTGTTGCCGCCGAGACGATTGCCCTGCACACCATCTTCGAGCTGATGCGCGGCACCCAGGCGCGCGTGCACCTGTGCCGCCTGTCCAGCGCCGCCGGCGTGGAACTGGTGCGCCGTGCCAAGGCCGAGGGCCTGCAGGTCACGGCCGACGTGTCCATCAACTCGCTGCACCTGACCGACACCGACATCGGCTACTTCGACAGCAGCGCGCGCGTCACGCCGCCGCTGCGCCAGCAGCGCGACCGCGATGCGCTGTCCGCCGCCCTGGCCGATGGCACCATCGACGCCCTGGTCTCGGACCACACGCCCGTCGATGAAGACGCCAAGGTCCTGCCCTTCGCCGAGGCCGAGCCCGGCGCCACGGGCGTGGAGCTGCTGCTGTCGCTGGCCGTCAAGTGGTCGCAGGACGGCGGCGTGCCGCTGCAGCGCGCGCTGGCCGCCATCACGGCATCGCCCGTGCAGGTGCTGGGATCGTCGCTGGGCGGGCTGCAGGCGCAGCTGGGCCGGCTGGCCGAGGGCGGCGTGGCCGACCTGTGCATCGTCGATCCCCAGGCCGCCTGGACCGTGCAGCCGCAGGCCCTGGCCAGCCAGGGCAAGAGCACGCCCTTCGGGGGCTACGAGCTGCCGGCCCGCGTGCGCTGCACGCTGGTGAACGGCCTGGTGGCATTCGAGCGCCGCTGACATGGGCCGCCTGCGCCGGGGAGGGCGCGCCGCGCTGCGCGCAGTGCGCTTGTTCGGCCATGTCTGCAAGGGCCTGTGGATCGTCGCCCTGCGCTTTCCGCAGCTGTCCGAGGAACGCCAGCATGCCCATGTCCAGGCATGGTCCATGCAACTGCTGGCCCATGCGGGCGTGCGGCTGCAGATCCAGGGCGGGCCGCCGCAGTCCGGCCCGGTGCTGATGGTCAGCAACCACATCTCATGGCTGGACATTCCCGTGCTGCACGCGGCGCGCCATTGCCGCTTCATCTCCAAGTCCGACGTCAAGGGCTGGCCGCTGATCGGCACCCTGGCCACGGCGGCGGGCACGCTGTACATCGAACGCACTTCGCGCCGCGATGCGCGGCGCATGGTGCAGAGCATGGAGGAGTCGCTGCAGCGCCGCGAGATCCTGGCCATCTTCCCAGAGGGAACGACGGGCGACGGCCGCAAGCTGCTGCCCTTCCATGCCAACCTGCTGCAGGCGGCGGTGCAGGTGAACGCGCCCGTGCTGCCCGTGGGCCTGCGCTTCATCGACGGCGCCACGGGGCAGATCAGCCATGCGCCCAGCTACGAGGGCGACGAAACCCTGCTGGGCTCCATCTGGCGCACGCTGTGCGCCGAGGACCTGGTGGCTGCCGTCCACTATGGCGCACCGCAGTGCGCCGACGGGCGCGACCGCCGCGCCTGGGCGCTGGACCTGCATGCCGAAGTGGACCGGCTGCGCCAGGCCTGAGCCCCGACCGCGCCATGCAGCAAGCTTTCCGACCCCCTGTCACCGTGCGGGCCGCCCGGCCCGAGGACGCGCCGGCCCTGCGTGCCGTGCTCTGGGCCACCTACGAAAGCACCTGGCGGCCCCAGCTGACGGCAGCCAGGGATGCGCAGTTCCGCGCCTCGGGCCGGACCGCGCAGTACGTGCGATCGCGCGGCCACCTTTTTCGGGTGGCTGAATGCGAAGGCGTCGTGGCCGGCTTCGTGGACTGGGTGGACGATTTCATCGATGCCCTGCACGTGCTGCCCGCCTGGCAGGGGCGCGGCGTGGGCCGCGCGCTGCTGGCCCATGCCGAGGCGGCCCTGCGCGCCGCGGGCCATGAGCGGGTGCGCCTGGAAACCGACAGCTTCAACACCCAGGCCCTGGGGTTTTACACGGCCTGCGGCTACGCCACGCTGGCCACCTATCCCGACGAGGAATGGGATTGCGGGCTGACCACGGTGCTCATGGGCAAGCCGCTGGTGCAGCCGGGTGCGGCCTGAGGCGCAGGCGTACCGGCGGGCCGCGGCAGGCTCACCGCGGCGGCGGCCGCCCTGGATCAGCTTGCCGCTGGCGTGCCGGCGACGGGGCAGGCTGCGAATGGGCGGCGACCTGCTCCTCGCGCTCGAACGCCACCACGTGGTCCATGTCCAGCCGTATGCCCACCCAGTCGCCCACGGCATGGTCGTGGTGGCTGGGCACATGGGCCATGACGCTGTGGCCGCTGGCCAGCTCCAGCGTGTAGAGGAACTCCGAGCCCCGGAAGGCCTTGCGCACGATGCGGGCCTGCACGGGCGAGCGGTCATCGTGGACCACGTCGTCGGCGCGCAGCAGCACGTCGCACTGGCCGTCCTTGAACCGCGAGGGCAGGGGGCAGCTGGCGGGGTCCGCCAGGTCGCCCAGCGCCGTGCGCGCCACCACGGCGCCGCCGGCGTCCTGCGCCAGCGTCGCGGGAACGAAGACGCCGTGGCCGATGAAGTCGGCCACGAAGCGCGTGGCGGGCCGGTGGTAGAGCGAATAGGCATCGTCCCACTGCTGCAGCCGGCCCTGGTGGACCACGCCGATCATGTCGCCGATGGCGAAGGCCTCCAGCTGGTCGTGCGTCACGAACAGCGCCGTGGCGCCCGCCGCCTTGAGGATGCCGCGCACCTCATGCGCCAGGCGCTCGCGCAGGTCCACGTCCAGGTTGGAGAACGGCTCGTCCAGCAGCATCAGCTGCGGGCTGGGCGCCAGCGCGCGCGCCAGCGCCACGCGCTGCTGCTGGCCGCCCGACAGCTCGTGCGGAAAGCGTGCGGCGCTGCCAGCCAGGCCCACCAGCTCCAGCACCTCGGCCACGCGCTCGGCCTGGCGCGCCTTGGGCAGGTGGTGGATGCCGAAAGCCACGTTGCGGCCCACGCTCAGATGGGGGAACAGCGCATAGTCCTGGAACACCATGCCGATGCGGCGGCGCTCGGGCGGCAGCGAGAAGCTGGCGCTGCCCACGAGCTGGCCATCGATGCGTATCTCTCCCGCGCTGACGGACTCCAGCCCCGCCACCGCGCGCAGCAGCGTGGTCTTGCCGCAGCCCGAAGGGCCGATGAGCACACCGATGTCGCCGGCGGCCAGATCCAGCGATACGCCCTGCACGGCGGGCTTGTCACGGCCCGCGTAGCGCACATCGAGTTGGGAGACGGTCAAAAACATGCGGGGATTGTAGAGCGGCGCAAATGACTAGAATTCGCATTTGCATTGGCGGGCGTGCGTGTACTGAGCAAAGTGCGCGCATGCGCGCAGACGACCGGGCCTGGCACCGGACCGCCGAGCATCCTGCCCCGCCCGTCCCCCTTTCTTGAGAGCCTGCCGCCTTGCGCCGTCTGCCGTCCCTTGTCCGCTCCCTTCCCCTGCTGCTGCTGGCCCTGGTGCTGATGCTGCCCGTGCTGGCCGTGCTCGGCTCCTGGCTGCCCGTGGGGCAGGGCGATGCCCTGGCCGGCGCCATCCTGCGCGAGATGGCCGCCACCGTGCTGCCCGGCTACCTGTGGACCACGGTCTGGCTGGGCCTGCTGGTGGCGCTGGGCGCGGCCATCGTGGGCACGGGCACGGCGGCGGCCGTGACGCTGTTCGACTTCCGGGGGCGGCGCCAGCTCGAATGGATGCTGCTTCTGCCGCTGGCCATGCCGGCCTATGTGACAGCCTATGCGTACACCGACTTCCTGCAGTTCAGCGGCCCGCTGCAGACCTGGCTGCGCGAGGCCTGGGGCCTGGAAGGCCGGCTGCTGCCCGAGGTGCGCAGCCTGGGCGGCGCGGTCTGGGTCTTCATCTTCTCGCTCTATCCCTACGTCTACCTGCTGGCGCGCACGGCCCTGGGCGAGCGCGCCGCCCACCTGATGGAGGCCGCGCGCCTCATGGGCGCGCCGTTGTCGCGCCGGATCTGGGCGGTGGCGCTGCCGCTGGCGCGCCCGGCCGTGGCCGCCGGCGTGGCCCTGGTGGTGATGGAGACGCTGGCCGACTTCGGCGTGGTCAGCTACTTCGGCATACCCACCTTCACCACGGGCATCTACAAGGCCTGGCTGTCCATGGACAACCGCATTGCCGCCGCGCAGCTGGCGACCTTTTTGCTGGTGCTGGTCGTGCTGCTGCTGCAGCTGGAGCTGCGCGCGCAGCGCCGCATGCGCTTCGTGACCGGCGGCACGGGCCGCGCGGGATCGGCCGAGGCCCAGCCGCTGCGCCTGCGCGGATGGCGCGGCGCGCTGGCCTGGCTGGTGTGCCTGCTGCCCGTGCTCATGGGCTTCGTGGCGCCCGTGTTCTTCATGCTGCGGCCGCTGGCCGCGGACTGGTCGGTGCTGCCCTGGGACCGCTTTCTCGACTGGGCGCTCAACAGCGTGCGCCTGGGCGTTATCACGGCGGTGCTGGCCGTGGCCATCGCCCTGGCCCTGGCGTTCGCCGTGCGCCGCCGCAGGGAGTCGGCCTTCACGCGCGGCGTGGTCCAGCTGGCCAGCCTGGGCTATGCGGTGCCGGGCGCCGTCATCGTCGTGGGACTGCTGCTGCCCGTGGGCTGGGTGCAGCAGGCGCGCCCTGAATGGGGCCTGGCAGGCCTGGTCACGGCCACGTCCACGGGCATCGTCTGGGCCTACCTGGTGCGGTTTTGCGCCGTGGCGCTGCAGTCCATGCAAAGCGGCTATGCGCGCATTCCGGCCAGCCTGGACGACTCGGCCCGCATGCTGGGCACGGGGCCCTGGGGCCTGCTGGCGCGCGTGCATTGGCCGCTGCTCAGGCGGTCGACGGCAGCGGCCGCCCTGCTGGTCTTCGTGGACGTGATGAAGGAGCTGCCCGCCACCATGGTGCTGCGCCCCTTCAACAGCGACACCCTGGCCGTGGTCGCCTACCAGCTGGCGCGCGACGAGCGCCTGGGCGAGGCGGCCCTGCCGTCGCTGGCCCTGGTGCTGGTGGGCCTGGTGCCGGTCATCATGCTCAGCCGCACGCTGCGCGCCGCGCGCTGAGCGCGGCTGGTGCGCATGCCCCTGGCCTACACTGCGCGCATGAATTGCACCGCACCCCGCACCGACGTCACCATCTACCACAACAGCCGCTGCAGCAATTCGCGCGGCGCGCTGGCCCTGCTGCGCGAGCGGGGCATCGAGCCGGCCATCGTGGACTACATCGCAACGCCCCTGAACGCGGCACAGCTCAAGGCCCTGTTCGAGCGGCTGGACCTGCCCGTGCGCGAACTGCTGCGCAGCAAGGAAGCGGTGTTCGCGGAGCTGGGCCTGGGCGACGCGGACGTCAGCGATGCCCGGCTCATCGAGGCCGTGGCCGCCCATCCCGTGCTGCTCAACCGCCCCATCGTCGTCACGTCCAAGGGCGCGGCGCTGTGCCGCCCGCCGGACAGGGTGCTGGCGCTGATCTGAGCGCCCACGGCCCGCCCCAGAGCGGCTGGCACGGCCCTTGCGGCATCGTTGCCGCATCTTGCCGTGCCACCCGTGCTGCCTGCGATGCGGATGCCTTGCCTGATGCCTCGCCTAAGCCTCGCCTAAGTCTCGCGACGCAGACTTCTTCCCAACGCAGCAGGAAACGCTGCTTTTGAGGAAAGGTCTGCCATGAATGAGATTCTGTCCACTCCCCGCCGACTGGTCCTGGCCCTGGTGGCCGCTGGCGCCATCGGTGCCCTGGGCGCCACGGGCGCCGGCCTGGTCGGCGCGGCCCGCGGCGATGCGCATGCCGCCCCGGCGCAGTCCGCGCCGCTGGCCCAGCCTGCCGCTGCCGGCGCCGCGCTGGCTGCTCCCAATTTCGCCGACATCACGGCGCGCAATGGCGCAGCCGTCGTCAACATCAGCGTGGTCGGCAGCTCCCGCAGCATGGGCGAGGACGGCGACGAGGCCGCTGCGCGCCAGGGCCAGGGCGTGCCGGGCCTGGACCCCAGCGATCCGTTCTATGAGTTCTTCCGCCGCTTCGGCGTGCCCGGAATGCCCGGCGCGGGCCAGCCCCAGCGCGATGTGCCCGTGCGCGGCGAGGGCTCGGGCTTCATCGTCTCCAGCGATGGCCTGATCCTGACCAATGCCCACGTGGTGCGCGGCGCCAAGGAAGTCACCGTCAAGCTCAACGACCGGCGCGAATTCAGTGCCAAGGTGCTGGGCGCCGACCCCAAGACCGATGTGGCCGTGCTGCGCATCGACGCCAGGGACCTGCCCACCGTGCACCTGGGCAGGACCGCCGACCTGCGCGTGGGCGACTGGGTGCTGGCCATCGGCTCGCCCTTCGGCTTCGAGAGCAGCGTCACGGCCGGCGTGGTCAGCGCCAAGGGCCGCACCCTGCCCGACGACTCCTTCGTGCCCTTCCTGCAGACCGACGTGGCCATCAACCCCGGCAACTCCGGCGGCCCGCTGTTCAATGCGCGTGGCGAGGTGGTCGGCATCAACAGCCAGATCTACTCGCGCTCGGGCGGCTACCAGGGCGTGTCCTTCGCGATCCCCATCGAAGTGGCCACGCGCGTGCAGCAGCAGATCGTGGCCACGGGCAAGGTGCAGCATGCGCGGCTCGGTGTCTCGGTGCAGGAAGTGAACCAGGCTTTCGCCGATTCCTTCAAGCTCGACCGGCCCGAGGGCGCCCTGGTGTCCAGCGTGGACAAGAGCGGTCCGGCCGCCAAGGCGGGCCTGGAACCCGGCGACGTGGTGCGCAAGATCGATGGGCAGGCCATCGTCGGCTCGGGGGATCTGCCGGCCTATGTGGGCCAGGCCCTGCCGGGCCAGAAGGTCACGCTGGAGATCTGGCGCAACGGGGAGGCGCGCACGCTGAACGCCGTGCTCGGCGATGCCAGCGACAAGGCCGCCAAGGTGGCCCAGGACAAGCCCGAGCCCGGCCAGGGCAAGCTGGGCCTGGCACTGCGGCCGCTGCAGCCCGACGAGAAGCAGCAGATCGGCGTGAAACAGGGGCTGGTGGTGGCCGATGCCGCAGGGCCTGCGGCCGAGGCCGGCATTGCCCAGGGCGATGTGCTGCTGTCCATCAACGGCGCGCCGGCCGGCGACATCGACGCCGTGCGCGCCGCCATGGCCAAGGCCGGCAAGACCGTGGCCCTGCTGATCTGGCGCGACGGCAACAGGATCTTCGTGCCCGTGCATCTCGGCTGACGGGGGCGAGGCGGCAGGCTGCATGCCGCATGCCTTCGAAGGGATCCCCCCGGGGCCCGGCGTCCACGCGCCGGGCTTTTTTGCAGGGGCGCTTGCCGCGCTCCGCTGCCAGGCTTTTCCCGCTTTCGCGGGCGCGTGAAAGCTGCATTGCGCGCGCTAGGAATATTCTGGTTTCCATTTCCAGATGTGTATGCCCGGCCCCGAATCCCTGTCCCCCGCCTAGACTGCGGCACTTGCCAATGCCCTGCCTCCTTCGTCCGGCCCGCCGTGAGAGGGCCGCGTGGCGGCCAAGGGCAACGCCGGAGCGATCCGGTTTCATAAATCACCAATCAACGCACAAGGGAAGGGAAAAGCACGATGAGCCTGGAAAACACACTGGGACAGGTGGTGGGCACGGTGCCTGAATGCGTCGCCATCGGCTATGTCGATGCGGCATCCGGCATGCTGCTGGGAATGCGCACGGTGGATTCGCATCCGCGCGAGGTCATCGACCTCGTCGCCGCCGCGACGGCCGACCTGTTCAATGGCCCCAACGTGTCCATGATCGAGCAGCTTTTCAGGAAGGCCAGAGGGCTCAAGGACGACGGCCACCACTATTTCCAGGAACTGATCGTCAACAGCGACAACCTGATCCACGTCTTCCTGCGCGGCAGGCAGACGCCCGACTACATCGCGGTCTTCGTCTGCCGCCGCACGGCGAACCTGGGCATGGCGCTGACCAAGGCGCGCATGGCCATGCCCCAGATCGAGGCATCGCTCTGACCGGTCGGCCCGTGGCACGCGCGCGTGCACGGCAGCCACGGCGCGGCAATGCGCCGTGGCTTTTGTTTTCATGCCCAGGCAATTGCAATCCGCAGCCTTTGTGATCTGCCGGGCAATCGGGTGGTTGTATTTTGTGAAATAACGTCCTTTTGCGTTAATCGTGTTTCTTTTTGTGACGTATTGCATTAAGGGAAACCGCTTAGACTGCCGCCCCATCGAAGCGTGTTGAAGCCGCCTCGATTTCCAATCAAACGCCCTGAGGGCGCATGGCTTGACAGGGAGGGCATGGCTTTGGAGCAGGACTACAGCTTGCAGGTGACGGGTCTGGGCGCATCGTTCGGTGCGCGCGTCATCCTGGCCGAGGTGGATTTCACGCTGCCCGCGCGTGGCATCACTGCCTTGATGGGGCCTTCCGGCTCGGGCAAATCCACGCTGCTGCGCACGCTGGCCGACCTCAATGCGGCCAACCCGCGCTCGCGCCGCTGGGGCAGCCTGCGCTATGCGGGCCGGCCCTGGCAGCCGGGCATGCCGGCGCCGCGCCTGGTGCAGCAGCAGGCCCGGCTGATGCGGGCCAGCACCCTGGATGCCATCGTGGAACTGGCCAGGCCCCACCTCAAGATGGTGCCCCACGAACTGCGCGACTGGTGCCGCCAGCAGGTGCAGGACTTCGGATTTCCGGAGCTGGGCCTGATGCTGGACCAGCCCGCGCTGGAGCTGTCGCCGCTGCAGCAGCGCGCCGTGGCCATTTTGCGCGAGGCCTGGGCCAGGCCGGCAGTGCTGATGATCGATGAGCCCACGGCCGAGCTGGAGGGCTATGAGGCATTTTTGTTGCTGGACGTGATCAAGCAGATCGGTCAGCACCGCTGTGTGCTGATGGTGACGCACCAGCAGCAGCATGCACAGGCTGCTGCGCAGCAGATGCTGCTGCTCGCAGGCGGGCGTATCCAGGAGGCCGCAGCAATGGCGCAGTTCATCCAGCATCCGCTCAGCGCTGCCGGCCAGCAGTTCGTGCGTAGCGGCAGCTGCGCCGTACCCATGCCGGGAACGCCTGTGCAGGAGCTGGCCGATGATGTGCTGCCCCCACCGCCGCTGCCTGCTGCAGCTCTGGCGGCCATCGCTGAATTTTCGGAGCCGTGTCCATCGTCGCCGGTCGCGGTGGAGGATCCCGAGCGGCCTGCGCCGGAGTTTGTCGCGGCACCCGAGCCGGGGGCGTCTGGACCGGCCGCAGCCTTGGTGCTTTCAGCATCTGGCGAGATCTCTGGATACCGCTATCAGGCTCGCACCGTCAGTGCGGCCGTGCTGATGGAGATGCAGCCATTGCAGGCCGCTGAAAATGCCGTGCCTGCCAGCCGGGGCCCGAGCGGGTTTTCCTGGCTGGTGCCAGGGCGGCTGGCGGGTACTCCCTGGCCGGGCGTGGTGTACGACATGGACGCCGATCTCAAGGCGCTTCAACGCTGCGGCATCACCATGCTGATCACGTTGACGGAGAAGGACTTTCCGCAGGATGCGCTGGCCCGCAACGGACTCAGGAACTTTCACCTGCCGGTCTATGACCACGAGCCGCCGACGGTGGCGCAGATGCAGATGCTGCTGGCGCGCATGTCTGCCGCTCTGCGCCGTGGAGAGGTGCTGGCGGTGCACTGCCTTGCCGGACTGGGCCGCACCGGCACCGTGCTGGCGGCCTGGCTGGTGCGCGAGGGCCTGACTGCCGAAGAGGCTTTGCGTCGTGTGCGATTGATCGATGCCCAGTACGTGCAGTCCGAGGCGCAGGAGGCGCTGCTATACGAATTCGAAAACGCATTGCTGCAAAAGATGGCGTGATGTTTTCAGGGCCGCTCCGGCAGGATTCCTGCCGGCCGGGATAGAGCGCAT
>JBHIXF010000055.1:0-43350 GCA_041984925.1 Comamonas sp. | reverse complement strand
TCGCGGCCGGCGCTCCAGGCCACGGTGATGGCGGGCATGGGCCCGTCGCGCGTGCACAGCCGCTCGCTGCGGCCCTGGGCAGCCACGGCTTCGAACGGCAACGGGTTGCCAGCCCCGCCGCGGAACATGAAGGCGCCTTCGCCAGGGCGCTGCTCGGCACGCTCGAACCAGCGGTTGACCGATGCGACCAGCGCCTCGGTGGAGCGGAAGTTGGTGCCCAGCACATAGTGCCGCCCTTCGGTGGCGCGCCGCGCCTGCAGGTAGCTGTGGATGTCGGCGCCGCGAAAGCCGTAGATGGACTGCTTGGGGTCGCCGATCAGCAGCAGCGCGCTGCGCGGGTCGTTGTCGGCCGTGCGGTAGATCCTGTCGAACAGCCGGTATTGCAGGGGCGAGGTGTCCTGGAATTCATCGATCAGCGCCACCGGATGCTGGGCCAGGATGCGCTCGCGCAGCACGGCGCCGTTGTCGCCGGCCAGGGCCCGGTCCAGCCGCCGCAGCATGTCGGCAAAGCCGAAGCTGCCGGCCTGGCGCTTGAGCTGGTCCAGGCGCTGGCCCACGCGCGCTGCCGCGTGCAGGCGCACGGCCACGCTGGCGGGCGGCAGGCGCTGCAGGTCCTGCAGCAGTTGCTGCAGCTCGGCGAATTCCGGGGGCAGCAGCAGGTCGCTGGCGGCGCCCTTGAAGGCCTCGGCCATGCCCTCGGGGCTCAGGCGCCGGATGGCGGCCTCGGTCAGGGCCGGCGGCGCCTGCAGCGGCTCGCGCGCCCAGGCGGCGATGGCCTGCAGCCAGGCCGTATAGCGCGCGCTTTGCAGCTTGCGCCTGTCCCACAGCGCGCCCTGCGCGCCGAGCTGGCCGTCGAGCCAGGCCTGCAGGCGCTGCGCCTTGTCCTGCCAGCCCTCGGCCAGGGTCAGCACGGCCTGGCGGTGGGCATCGCCTGCGCGCTGCAGGCATTCGGCCAGGCTGCCCCGGCCCGCATCCTCGGGCAGTTCCTGGCCCAGCAGCGAGCGCATGTCCTGCACCAGGGCGCCCACATGCGGCCAGACCTGCAGCGCCGCATCCAGCAGTTCGCCCGACAGCGGATAGCACTGCTGGCGCCAGTAGTCCTGCGCGGCCTCGGTCTGGCGCTGGGTCTCGTCGGGCTCCAGCGTTTCATCGAACAGGTTGCCGCTGTCGAAGGCATGTTCGCGCAGCATGCGCTGGCACCAGGCGTCGATGGTGTGGATGGCGGCGTCATCCATGCATTCGGCAGCCATGGCCAGGCGCCAGGCGGCGTTCTCGCGCTCGGCGCCCTCGGCGTGGCCGTCGCGCAGCGCGCGCAGGAAGCTGTCATGCGGCGGTGGCTCCCATTCGCCGCGAAAGCACTGCACGGCCTCCAGCAGGCGGCGGCGGATGCGGTCGGACAGTTCGCGCGTGGCCGCCCGCGTGAAGGTCATGACGAGGATGTCGGGCGGCATCAGGGGCCGGCCGAAGCCGTTGCCGCCGCCGTGGCCGAGCACCAGGCGCAGGTACAGGGCGGCAATGGTCCAGGTCTTGCCCGTGCCTGCGCTGGCTTCGATGAGCCGGCTGCCCCACAGCGGAAAGCGCAGCGGCTCCAGCCAATGGCCGGCGGCATCGCGGGGGCGGATTTCGGCCTCCATGCTCATGCCGGCTCCTGCTCCTGGTCCTGCTGCAGCGGCTGGGCCTGCACGCAGTGCGCCACCCAGTCCAGCAGCGGCGCATAGGCCGTGGCCGCCAGCGCCTCGAAGCGGCCATCGGCGCTGAGCGCCTCGAAGTCCGGATAGCAGCGCGCCCAGGCCGGGTCCTCGCATTCGCCGCCCATCAGGTGGCTGCCTTCGTAGGCCTGGGCGGCGGCCCCGGGCGTGCCTTCGGCCTGTGCCACGCCGGCTCGCAGGGGCAGCGGCAGCGGGCCGTCCTGGCCCTGGCGCCACAGCTGCATCAGCGTGCGCAGTTGCACCAGCGCTTCGTCGCCGGCCAGGGGCTGCACCCACAGCAGGGCGTCGCGCGCGACCACGCACAGGCGGCCCTGCGTGCCGCTGGCCGCCAGCGCCAGGCTGCGCAGGTAGATGGACAGCAGCTTGTCGGCCTGCGCCGCCCCCTTGGAGTTGACCAGCTTGCGCGGATCCAGCAGCAGCGCGCACGGCGCGGCCGGGTCATCGCCGGCATGGCGCAGGCCGTCGATCCAGTCGTCGAACACCAGATCCTCCTGCTCGATGCGCAGGCGCTGGCGCGGCGCCGCATGCGGCAGGGCAGCCCGCTGCGCCAGCCAGGCGCGCAGCGAGGGCGCCACCGCCTCGACCAGGGACCGGGCCTCGCGCTCACCCAGGCCGGCCAGCGGCAGCTGCCCCGAGCGCACCAGCCGCCGCACCTGTTGCCGGACGCTGTACTGCACGGCCTCCTGCGCCACGGGGTCGAGCGCGCCGCCGTCCAGGGCCTCGGCCACCTGCCGCTGCAGCTGCTGCACCAGGCCGTATTCGGTCAGGCCGTCCACCTGGAACAGTTCTTCATCCCGGACCACGCTGTCCTCCAGTTCGAAGCGCACCTGCAGCCGCTGGCGCAGGTAGGCGCGCGCGGGATGGCGCAGAAAGTCGGTGAGCTGGGCCAGCGTCAGCGGCGCCTGGGCATCCGGCACGAAGGACGGGCGCCGCACCACGGGCGCCGCCTCCGCCGCGCAGCCCTCAGGCGCGCGATGGGCCGCGCGCCATTCACGCGCATAGGTGCTCCAGCCCGAGTCCTGCTCGAAATAGCCACGGCTGAACGGCTGCAGCGGATGGTGCTGCGTGCGCTGCGCCAGCAGCGCCTGGCCGCGCTCCATGCGCGCCAGGTGCGCGCTGCCCTCGCCGCACCAGCCCGCGGCCAGGTAGTCGCGCAGCTGCGAGACCAGCACCGACGGCGGCTGCTCGCTGTTGTCGCGCACATGGCGGCCGGTCCAGCTGATATAGAGCGTGCGCCGCGCCGACAGCAGGGCTTCCAGCATGAGCTGGCGGTCATCGTCGCGGCGCGCACGGTCGCCGGGGCGCTGCTGGCCCGGCAGCGCCATGAGGTCGAAGTCGCTGCGCGCGGCACGGCGCGGATAGTCGCCGTCGTTCATGCCCAGCAGGCAGACCACCTCGAAGGGGATGGCGCGCATGGGCATCAGCGTGCAGAAGGTCACCCCGCCGGCGCGAAAGCGCTGCGACAGCGAAGGCTGCTCCAGCGCCGCCATCCAGGCCTCCTGCGCGACGGCCAGTTCGACGGCGGCGCCGTAGCCTGCCTGTGCGCAGGCGTCCTGCCAGCGGGCCAGCGCCGCGTCCAGCGCAGCCAGCATGGCCTCGTCCTCCTCGCCCTGCGGCTTGAAGAAATCCTGCAGCAGCGTCCGGAAACGCTGTGCCCAGGCATCGGGCGCGGCCGGCACGGCCGCCGTGGACCACCAGTCCAGCAGGCGCTGCACCAGCGCCGCCAGCACACCGGTCAGCTCGGCCGACAGGCCGCCGACCTCGTCGTAGGGCTCGATGCCGCCGAAGGCCTGGTCCTCCTGCGCGCTGCCGCTGGCGTAGCCCAGCAGCATGCGCTGCAGGCCGAACCAGGCGCTGTTGTGGTCGCCGCAGGCCTGCAGGCCCAGGGATGCGCGCTGGGGCATGTTCAGCCCCCAGCGGATGCCGGCGCCCGCCATCCAGCGCGTGAGCAGGGGCAGGTCCTCGGGCTGCAGCCCCAGGCGTGCCGCGATGGCGGGCACGTCCAGCAGGTCGCACAGTTCGCTGAGCCGGCAGCGCTGCTGGGGCAGGCGCAGCAGCCACTGCAAGGCCACGGCCATCGGACTGCTGGCGCGCGCGCCCAGATCGGCGATGTCGAAGGGGATGTAGCGCGGGTCATGGCGGCCGTACTGGCCGAAGACTGCCCGTATCGAGGGCGCCGCGGTGTCGATGGCAGGCAGCATCACCACCACGTCGCGCGGCGCCAGCGGCGGCTGGCCCGGCGCCGCTGGCGCGGCCAGCATCTGCAGCAGCTGGTCGTGCAGCACCTCCAGCTCGCGCACCACGCTGTGGGCGCTGTGAAAGACGATGGAGCGGTCGCTGCGCGCGACCTCCAGGGCCGGGTGCTCGGGCAGCGGCACCAGATCGCGGATGCGCTGCTGCACCTGCACCAGCAGCGGCGCCTCGCGCAGGTCATCGGCATCGCTTTCCTCGAACAGGTCCACGCGGGGCCACTGCATGCCGGCGGCGGCTCCCGTGGTGTCGAAAGCGTCGAGCTGGCGCACGTAATCACGGCTTTGCCGGCCCCAGGCCGCCAGCAGCGGGTGGGCATGGGCATGCATGGCCTGCAAAGGCACCTGGGACAGATCGCGGCCGCCGCGCAGCGGGTGGCGCCGCCGCTGCATGCGCAGCAGCTCGCGCCCGTCGATGGCGTCGGCCCAATGGAAGCGGCAGGGATTGGGCACGGCCAGCAGCACCTGGCTGTGGCGCGCCATGGCCGACAGGAACTGCAAAAGGCTCAGCGGCAGCTGGCTGATGCCGAACACCACCACGCGGCGCGCCAGCGGCGATGCGGGCGCCTGGCCCGACTCCAGCGCCTGCAGCACCCGGGCATGCAGCGCGGGCCGCGTGGCGCCGCGCTCGCCCTCGTCCAGCTCGGCCAGCACCGCGCGCCACAGGCGCGGCTGCCACAGCTGCCCTTCGGGCAGCGGCGCATCGGCCAGCCCGGGCCGCTGCGGCAGGCCGTCGCGGCCCGCCTCCCAGGCGTCCAGCCAGTCGGCGCGGTAGATCTGGTATTGGTCGAACAGGTCGGCCAGGCGCTGGGCCAGCTGCAGCAGCCGCTCGGGCTCGCCCGGGCGCAGAAAGCCCGCGATGGGCGCGAACGCCGGATCCTCCAGGCACTGCGGCAGCAGGCGCATCAGCCGCCAGGTCATGGGGGTCTTGTCCAGCGGCGAATCGCGCGGCACGGCCTGGCGTCCCAGCACCTGGCGGTAGCTGCGCCAGACGAAGCGGGCCGGCAGTTCGACGCTGGCGGCGGCGCACACGCCCAGTTGCAGGGCCATGCGCATCTTGAACCACTCGGCCATGCCGTTGCTTTGCACCAGCACCACTTCGGGCTCCAGCACATCGAGCGGGTGCGCGCCCAGCCAGGCCAGCACCGTGTCCGCCAGGACCTCGGTCTGGTTTCCATGCAGGGCGATCAATCCCGGTTGCCAATGCGATGCCACCCCAACTCCTGTGTTCCAAACCACACCAGCGGCGAGCTTAACGCGGTGCCAGACTCTGCAGATGGGGCGGCCTACGATTTTTGGTAGGTTACAAAAAACAGGTCAGCCCACTAGATTCCCTGCTCCGATCCATCCACGCAGACAGCAGGGAGTAGATAGCCAGTGAGCGCCACCGTGCAGGGCATGCTGCCCACAAGCCGCATGGCCCCTTCGAGCCGGGCCGCTGAAGCCCGTGCGCGTGTGCAGCTGTGGGTGGCGCACCTGCCTGCGGAGCCCGGACTGGCATCGCTGCTGGACGGGGCGGCCGCCGCGTGGCTGGCGCATGGGTGGATACATCCCGCAGAGATGGCGCGGGCCCGGCGCATTCGCCTGCCCCTGGTGCGCGCCCAGACCCTGGTCGCACGGGCCATGCTCCGGCAGGCCATGGTGCGGCTTTGCGCAGGCTCCCCGCAGCGCTACCGGATTGCGCTGGACGAACGGGGCAAGCCGATGTGGCAGGACTGCAGCGGCCTGACCTGGCCGCATTTCAACATCTCGCACTCCGGGCAGCTCGTGGTCTGCGCCCTGTCCACCCATCCCGTCGGCGTCGACGTGGAGCAGATGCAGCGGCCGCTGGCTTGCCATGAGGGCTTGGCCGCGCACTGCCTGCACCGCACGGAGCTGCCCTGGCAGGCGCGCGCGGGCGGCGAACGTGCACGGCGCCGCCTCCTGGCGCTGTGGACCGTCAAGGAAGCGTGCCTCAAGGTGAACGGGGAAGGACTGAGCCAGGCCATGGACCAGCTTCAGATTCGGGCAGAGGCCCGCATGCGCGGCCACTGCCTGCTGGAGGGCGCCTCAGCCTGGCACTGGCAGGCACGCAGACCGGCGCCCGGCTACCTGGCGGTATGCAGTGCGCTGCAGCCGCTTCTGGTGGAGCCTCTGGTCCACTGCGCGCCCCTGCGCGGCCAGCCGACCCCGGCTTTCAGGTGAGCAGCCCCAGCAAGGCTGCGCGCACCACGGCGGCAGTCTTGTTCGGCGCCTCCAGCTTGACGACCGAATTCTTGATGTGGAAATCCACCGTATGCTTGGACACCAGCAGGATGTCGGCCACATCCTGGGCCGACTTGCCATCGGCCGTCCATTTCATGACCTCCAGTTCCCGCTCCGTAAGGCCCAGCGATTTGGCGGCCGCCTTGTCCCGCGCCAGCCGCGAAAAGGCCAGATGCGTCACCTGCACCAGCCAGCGCAGCTTTTGCGGGCCGCAGACGCCGCTGTCCTGCTGCAAGGACTGTGAAATATCCGGCGTCTTCCATATGACCCGGATTTCCGAACCATCCTGGCGCCAGCGCAAGGGTTGGATTTTCAAATCCTTTTTTCCGAAACATCTCCATGAATACATGGCGCCCTTCGTCCACCGGCCGCCCCACATGGTGGGAATTGCCGAAAACCCTGCGATAGTTTCTGTGCCACTGGGGGAAAATGGGGAGCAAAGATATCCATCGCTGACACCATAATGACTCGATGCCACTGGTATTGCACCGTCACCCAGGTATACAGGCGCCCTGGATGGCCGAAATCGCCAGGCGGTTGCAGGCACGGCCTTTGCGGCCATGCAATGGCATACGCCGGCAATCTCGCCGCAATCCGTGGCTGCTTCCGGGATTATTTCCATCCTGTCGAATTTCATCGCATCCCCTGGCTCATCGCCTTCCATACCACGCTCGCCCGCCCGCAGATTGCAAGCGCCGTCAACGCACATGAACCACCGCCAGGCGCGTTGCGCGGCTGCATGCTGTGTGCGCAAATCCTGTCTTGAATGCATTGCTTGCCCAGTTCGCTCCTGTCCTCCCGTTCGATGTCGCCCTGTCGGAAATCAGGGCAGTGGTATCCCAGAAGAAGCCTCCCTGGCTGCCAGGTTGCCGAGCCCGGCCCATGGCCTTTCAAAATACAAAAAACAGCCTGCCACGGACCAAGATGGATATTGGAATCAGGATGCAGCCATTATTTGGCCCTCCCGGCGGACCGCCGCCCGGCGCGAAGAACTGCCTTTTCACGCCCTGCAAGGCTTTGGAGGAAAAGCAGGAAATGAAACAACGAGTGCGGCTGATGCTATGGGAATGGCCAGGCGTTTGCAATCAGAATAATCTGATTTTTAAGGCCATCCATCAGAAACCGTGCGAAATGGCGAGCCGGCGCCCGCCCGCATCTCCCCTCGGCGGACCGCCATTCGCCCAGGGCCGGGCCTTAGGACGGACTCCCGGGATGGCGCGCTGCGCCGCCGCTGCGAAGAGCCGCCTTCCTGCCCCGCGAAGCATCGAATGCACCGCGGGAAATGGACCGGAGAATGCAGCCGTTGCCATGCAGGCAGGTGTTTGAAATCAGAATCATCTGATTTTTCTCGCAATCCCTCGGCCCATCCGCGCCGGCACGGCCCCGTGCATGCCGGCACGCCCACCCGGCGACAGGGCGCGCTGTCAACAGGTCCTGGCGGCCTGGGCCAAAAGCAGCCGGACGATGCGCTCTTTCTGCGCCTCGAAGAAAAAGTGGCCTCCGGTGGTCAATGACAATGCATGCGAACGGGCGAACGAGGCCCAGTGCCGCAGCGCCTCGACGCTGACGAGAGGGTCGTCCGTGGCGCCGAGCACGGTCAGTGGCATCGCCAGCGGCTCTTCGGAGAATCGATGCTGCAGCATCATGTCCAGATCCGCCCCCAGCACCTCCAGGGCGAGGGAGACGATGGCCTCGTCCACCTCTTCGGCGCACTGCCAGCCAAAGCGGGCCCTCAGCCGCTCAAGCGCCAGTTGGGAGACGGTCCGGGAGTCCGCTTTCAGCGGCCAGTTCGGAGGATTCGCCCCCGAGACGGCAAGATGCATCGGTCCGGCCAAGCCCGCCCGCTGCAATGCCCCGCAGCATTCATAGGCAAGCAGGGCGCCAAAGCTGTGACCGAAAAACGAGAAGGGCGGCGCGATGGCCGCCCCCTTGCGCGGACCCACGAGCGGCTCCATCTCGGCGACGATGCCTTCGATCACCAGCGACAGATTGTTGCAGGGCGGCTCCCGCAGCCGGTTTTCACGGCCTGGCAACTGGATTGCGATCAACTCCACAGCCGGCGGCAGCAAAGGCCGCCATCCCATGAAGGAGGCCGCGCCCATTCCCGCCGGCGCAAAGCAGAACAGCCGGTGGATGGGGTGGGCGCAGGCCGATAGCCTGAGAAGGTAGGCCCCCCGAGCCGGCATGGCAGGCGGCGCTGCCGCAGCGGCGTGCCGGGCGGGCGCAGCGGGCAGAAGGGGCGATGCATGCCCCGCCGAAGGCTTGGCCCCTGTCATGGCGGCAGCTGCAACGATTCCAGGTTCTGCCTGACGCAGTCCATGAACTCGCTCGCCACGGCGCCATCGAGTGCGCGATGGTCGAACGCCATGCACAGCCGCAGCGCCTTGCGGACGACGACCGCCCCGTCCAGGACGGCCGCCGTTTCGGCGATCCGGCCCACGCCGAAAGTCAACGTGCCCCCGCCCAGGGGATAGAAACCGGACACGCTGCCACGGGCCAGGGCGGTGAGGGCAAACGAGCCGTGGATGGCAGCACGCTTGCCAGGCCGCCCGACAATGCGCCGGTACAGCCAGTAGCCCAGCGTCGGTGGCAGCCGCTGCAGAAGGCGCAATGGCTGAAAGCAAGGGGCCTGCGCCGCATCCGCGGATTTGTAGAAGTCGATGTAGGACTGGATTTCGGCAAGGGACATGCGTTCGGCCCCCGGGATGGTGGCGGAGCAGACGATGCGCTGCCCGCCGATCTCCTTGTCCAGCGTGAACTTGGCAAATACGGTGTTCTGCGCGCATTGGCGCGCGCGTATGCGGCCGGACACGCCCACATTGACCTGCGGCATGCGCTCCATGGCACGTGCAATGGCACAGATCAATACGCTGTTGACACCGACCCGCTGCCCCTGCGTGCGCAATGCGCCGATCAGGGCGAGCGCTGGCTCCATGTGGACCAGGGTGTCCAGGTATACCGGCGCCACCGCACGGGCATCCTCCAGGAAATACAGCGTATGCCGCCTCACCCGGGGAAAGCCGTGCGGGCTCATGCCTGCCCATCCTGGCTGGCCAGGCTTTTCACGAGTGCGGCGATATGGTCGGTGGTGTCTGCCCCGAGAAAGCGCTTGACCGGAATGCGCGTGCCTGTGGCCGTTTCGAGCGCCATCAGCACGCGCAGCTGGTTGACGGAGTCCCAGCCCGGGCAGTCGCGCAAAAGCGTATGGCCATGGACCTCCCGGGGGGACCACGTCATGGTGTCGCAGACGGTTTGGTGGACGGTATCGATAAGTGCCATGTCATGCCTCACGGGTCGATAAAGAGATCCAGGCCGGAATCTGGGGCGGCCTGGACAACGGCAGTTCGAACCATTCGCCAGGCAGCTCGGAGGCGGCGGGCTCGAAACCGCATTGGCCATGAAAGACGCTGAACTGCCGGTTCTTCGCGCTTTGCACGTAGCAGCTGCGCAGGGTGTCGCAGCCGTGCTGCGCTGCGCGCCGCGCGACTTCGGCCAGCATGCAGTGCTCCACGCCGCGCGAGAAAACACGGCAGCTCAGGACCATGTTCTCGATCTGCAGCAGGCGGCCTTCGCGGCGCGCAAAGACGGCGCCCACGATGCCGGAATCACCGAAGCGGTCCTGCACCGAGAACAGCAAGTCCATGCCATCCGGCGACTCCAGGCGTTGTCCCAGTTCCGCTTCGGAGAAGCGCCGCCCCGTCAGGTTGAACTGGTTGGTGCGCTGGCTCAGCTGCGCGGCGCGCTGGATGTCGCGCGGCCCCAGTGGCTGTACCCCGACGACGATTTCCAGGCGGCGCAGGTATTCGCCATAGTCCTGGGTGTCCGACCGCATTTGCGCGCGCCGGGCCTCGCTGGCGTAGCTGCGGTTGCGCAGCCGGTCGTCGTCGGTCACGCTGACTCGGTCGAACATGCCGCTGCCAAGCAGCATCTCGACGGCATGGGCCGGCTCTTCCCCGATCTCCAGGACGCGCACGCCGGGCAGCGACTCGCGCACCAGCTGGCATTCGAACGGGCTGTCATCGACGAAGACCACCGCATCTTCGAAGATGTTGAGGGTGCGCACGATGCTTTGCAGGTTGTCGTGCTTGGGCTGCCAGTTCGCCACCACCAGCGCGAAATCGCTGCGTGCCAGGGGCATGGGACGCTGGGCGAAGCACTGTTCGACCAGTTCCTGTTCATTCTTGCTGTTGATGGCGAGGATCACCCCCTGCGCGCCCAAAGCCGCCGCCGCCTGCTGCAAGCGGGCGTGGGCATTGCCGTGGGCGCCCTCCTCGATCTCCAGGCCCTCGATGCCGTCATCGCCCAGAACGCCGCCCCACAGGGTGTTGTCCAGGTCGAGGACGAGGCATTTGCGCGCCTGCCCCAGCACCGCGCGCGCTGTGCGCACGTAGGCGTTCGCGAAGGCGCGCATGGCCTGCGGCGTCCACTGCACGCCAGCCAGCGTGGCCATGCGCGCGTCCCAGAAACGGCCGTCAGGCACCTGGCCCTGGAGCAGGTGTGCGGCGTCCAGCACCTGCAGATGGGGAAAGTCCTCCACCAGGCCCAGCAGGCGCGCATTGAACGCATGCCAAAGACGCATGGCCCGTGCGCGCGAGCGAAAGTCGAGCAATACGTCGAACTGCTGCGCTGGCACGGCCACGGTATTGAGGACCAGGATCGCACCGCTTTTTTCGGTGTGGCGCGCCACGTCCTCGATCTCCTCGCCGACCGCGGCGAGCACCTTTTGCAGGCGGTCAAGATCGGTATCGAGGGCCATGCGCGGATAGGCGATGGTCGCATCCAGCATGCACAGATACAGCCGCGTCGCACCGCCGGGCGCGGCATCGCGGGACTCGCGCAACGCGAAGCGCCACTGGTCATAGCCCGTGTCGCGAACCACGGCCCGCAGCCCATTGGCCGCGAAGCTGGCATGCAGCAGGTTGGCCATGTCCATGGGCTGGCTGGAGGACATCAGCACCAGTTCGAGCTGCGCCGCCTGCGGGTCGCATGCGGCGCCGAGCCGCATGCCGATGCTGCCCAGCTCGGCGGCGCCGAGCGTCGGCGCATGGCGCATCAGCAGGTCGATGGCATCGGCCATGCGCTGCTCATGCAAGGCAGACAAGATGGCCTGCATCGGTGCGTTGGCCGAAGCGCGGGAGGCAGGCGGGGCGGGCGGGGCGGGCGGGGCGGGCGGATGATCATCCATGTTTTGCATGCCGATTTCCTCACATCCGGGTCAGGGCAAGGCCACCGACCAGCCACTTGGACGATTCCACCGCGACCGCCAGCGCACTGTCGCCAGGCGCGGCCTTCTGGTCGAGCATCCCCAACTGCAGGAAAGGCAGCGCGTTGCCGTTGTTGCCCGTGGTATCGACGGGCTGGATCGCCTGCGCTTCGGGCACCCCGAGGTGCTCGCGGATCAGCGTCGACATGTTCTTCGACAGCTGCGGCAACAGCACGTGGCGGAAGTCGTCCAGGCGCATGTCCAGCGCCAGCAAAAGCTCATCCACCATGTCGGCCGTCAGCTGCGGCACCCGGGCCTGGATGGCCTTGTAGTCCTCCTTCAACACGTAGGTAGAAGGCTGGGCCACGGCGAACCAGTTGACTTCCTGGCCCGCGGCCATGCCCTGACCCTCGAATCGCACGCGGCACTCGTCCAGGCGCCAGGCACGGGACTGCGGCGCGCTGGCGACCACCACCGCGCCGGCACCGTCGCCGAAAAGGGCGTAGTTGATCAGTTCGGAAGCGGACAGCTTCCCGCACTGCTCGCGCGTGCGGATGAACTTGGCACAGATGTCCGCGCCGATCACGAGGCCGCAGCGAAACGCGCCGGAGCGGATCAGCAGCGACGCCAGTTGCATGGCCTGCAGCGCCCCCACGCAACCGCACTGCAGCTGGTATGTGGCGATGCCGTTCAGTCCCAATGCATCGGCCACCTGGTTGACCGTGGCGGGCATCAGCTGGTCGGGCGTTGCCGTGGACAGCAGCACGAATTCGATCTGCTTTTTGTCGACCTCGGCGCGCTCCAGCGATCGGCGCGCGGCGAGCGTGGCCAGGGACGCCAGCGTGTGCGTCGCCTGCCAGCGCTCGAAGTCGAACGCCAGGTGGCGCGACTCGGTGCCCACGAACATCCGGATCCACTCGCCATCGAGCTGGAAGTGCGACTCGATCGCATCGTTGCCGATGGGCTCGCCCGGCAGGTGGTAGGCCGGGCCGCAGAAGTACACCTCAGCCATGGCACGGACCTTCACACAGGGCCAGCGCCGCTTCGACATGGTCGCGCAAGGCGAGATTCATCGCCTCGAAGCTGCGCCGGGTGTCGTTGCGGATGCTGGCGAGCACCGGGGCCGCCAGCAAGCCGGCGAACGATTCCTTGTGGACCAGCACGGTCGCGCCATCGGGCGCGGGCCGCAGCTCGAAGCCGTGCAGGCCGCTGAACAGCCAGTGCATGCCCGCCAGCGCCCCCCGCCATTGCAGCAGCCGCCCGGGCTCGCATGCCGTCAGGGTCGCTTTGAAGACATACAGCTTGCCCGAAGGCTGGCACAGCGTGACACGCAGCGGCGCACCGGTCTCGCAGCGGCCCTCTATCTGCCGGATGAAGGGATTCCAGTCGGCATGGGCCGCAAAGTCGGAGAGCACGGCCCAGACATCGTCGGGCTTGGCTGCAATCGTGATCTGGGTGAGGATTTCTTTGGACATGGTCAGGTGGTGGCTTGCGATTTCTTCAACAGTCGGAATGCAGGCAAGCAGCCCAGCGCCCTGGTGCCCAGGCTCAGCAGCAGGGCCTGCCTGCAGCGCGGCCGCAGTGCGCGCAATACGCCTGCCGCGATAAACAGCCGCACGGCTGCGAGATGGCGGGGTGCGCCATGCACATCGTTGACGCGCAGCACCTGCAGCGGACCCGCAATGGCCTGCAGTTGCCCGGCGTCCGCGCTCTGGATGATTTCGTCGTGCACGCATTGCACGTAATGCACGGGGATGCGAACGCCCGCCAGCTCCCGGGGCGACAGCGCCAAGGGCGCCAGCCGGGCGGCCACCTCGGCCGCAGGCACGTCCAGGATGTGCTGCAGCGTCAGGCGCGTGGTGGACGGGATGCGCTCCCACCAGGCGGCATCCTCGAAGAAGCTGCGCACGGGCGCGCCCACGGTGGCAATGCCGCGTATGCGCGGGTCCTGCGCGGCCTGGCGCAAGGCCAACGTGCCGCCGAAGCTCAGCGCCACGACAAAGCAGTCCTGCGCCGCCGCGCCCTGCACGGCATCGATGATGTGTCCGACCATCTGGTGCGACTGCGCATCCAGCGGCAGGCGGTTTTCGCCCACGCCCGGAAACTCTGCGACCGCGACATCCATGCCCAGCCGGTCGGCCAGATCGAGAAAGCCCAGCCACTGCTCCTTGCTGGACACGATGCCGCCAAACACCAGCAGCAGCGGCGCCCGGGCCCTTTGGCTGCGCCGCAGGTAGAACGGCAGGCAAAAGCCGCGCAACCGTAGCTCCATGCGCGTCACGGGCGAGCGCGCATGGCGCGCGCCCGTGACTTCGCGGCAGGCCTGCAGGGCCATCTCGTGGGCCTCTTGGCGCGATGGCTCGCCGATGAACGGAAAGCGCGCGAGGTTGCAGAGTTTGAGCACCTGCGCCCAGTCGCCGCGCGCCTGCGCGGCGCGGGCCTCGCGCATCCACACGGGAGCCCACGCAGCCGGCCCGTCGCCGTGCGGCTGGCCGATGCGCTGGAGCACTGCGTCCACCCATCGGCGGTCCAGGCCCTGCGCGCCGCTGTGCAGGTGCACGAGATCGGCCAGCTCGCGCAGGCTCAGCGAGGCGGCTGCAGGCTCATGCATGCAGGCCCCCTGCCTGCGCGACCTTCGAGAAGACGGCCGTCTCGGCCTGCTCGAGCTTTCGCGCGATTGCATCGCTGTAGTAGAGCTGCCTCGTGAGCAGGCTGCGCATCGGCGGCAGATGGCCGACAAGCCGGTAGAAGGCGCTGCGCAAGACGTCGGCATGCCAGCCCCCGAGGCCGATCATCCATTCCTGGCGCACCTGGAAGTCATGAACGAACCGGATGTGGGCCTGCCTTTGCCGCTGGAATTCCTCCAGTGTCCGCCCGCCGACCACGCCCCGGCCCGCGTCCAGGGCCTGAAACACCAGCGGGGCCAGATGCACGGCGTCCAGGATGCCCTGGTTGACGCCCTGGCCCAGGATGGGACTCATCGTGTGGGCTGCGTCGCCTATCAGCACGAAGCCAGGCCTGTGCCAGCGCGGCACCTGCGCCGTGAAGATGTCCAGCAGCGACAGCGCCGCCGTATCTGGCACATGCTCCCGGGCCAGCGCGCCGAGCTGGGCGTCCATGGCCTCGATCCTGGCATGGAACGATCCGATTCCACGCGCGCGCCATTGCCGGAAGGTGCCGCTGGGAATGCTCAGCCCGACCCGCAGCAGGTCGGGATAGGTGGGCAGCACGATCATGCTGCCGCCGCCTTCCATCATGATGCGGCCCACATTGCCCCACTGCGCGGGACGGGGCAGCTTGAACCAGAGTGCGTCGCGCGCGGCCGGGGTGATGGTGGCCGGCAAGTCCGCCAGCTTGCGGGTCTTGGTGTAGCGGCCATCGGCTCCGACCACCAGGCGCGAGCGTATCGCCAGCGTCGCATCGGCCGTGGCGGCCTGCACGCCGTTGATCTCGTCGCCGTCCTTCAGCAGGGCCGTGCAAGTGGCTCCCTTGATGAAGGTGAAGTTCTCCCTCCCCTGCAGCAGTTCGAGCATCTCCGCCAGCAGGATGGGTTGCGGAATGTCGATGGGGCACTTGTGCTGGAATCCCATGGTCGTGAAGTCGATGTGCAGCAGCAGCTTGCCGCCTTGCACCACCTCCAGGCGCTCGGTCTTCAGGTAGTTGTACTTCTCCAGCGACTTGAGCACGCCGATGCCGTCGAACAGCGCGATCGACTGCTGTGAAATGCTCTCTCCCCGGAATTCGCGCGCGGCGGGGAAGCTTGGCGAGCGCTCCAGCAGCACCACCTTCAGTCCATAGCTGCACAGCTTGACGGCCGCCATCATGCCGGCCGGTCCGGCGCCGACGATGCACACGTCACAGTGGATTTCTGGGGTCATGAACTTCTTCCTGGTACAAAAGCTTCGTCAGGTTCAATGGGCCAATGTTTCGGGCCGGCTCGGGCGGTGCCCGGCAAGGTGGCGCCCGACCACGGTTTCGAGGTCGTCGATGGTGACCACCAGGCTCAGGTCCCGGAAGCTCACCGCCTTGATGGCAGGCAGCGTCTGCTGCAAATCCAGCTTCAGCTCCGCGAACATCAGCGAGTTGAAACCCAGGTCTTCCATCAGGGCATGGTGGGCCTTGATGGATGCGGGGTCGGTGCCGGCAACCCGCGCGACGGCCTGGCGCAGCACGGCCCGCAAGTCGGTGGCCGCCGCTGTGGCGGCCGGCGGCTCGGCGGCCGGTGCGGCGGTGGGCGGCAGGTGTCCGGCAGGGGCCGGGGCAAGGCGCGTGGGCGGGGTCTGCGGCCAGTGCATGGGCACGTCATGCCAGTAGGGCACGCCCTCGAAGGGATAGGCGGGCACCCTGCAGCGCGTCTGAACGCCGGCCACATGGCCGCTCCAGTCCGGATCGATGCCCGCCACGTACAAGTCCTTGAGCGCACCCATCGCTGCCTCGTCTTCAGGCAGGCGGCGATGGCTGGTGGCCGTGACCACGCAGTCCTGGGCCGCATGGATGTCGGCCAGCAGTGCCGACAGCGCAGGGCGCGGCCCGATTTCCAGCCACAGCGGCTTCATGCTTTTGCATGCCGTGCGCACGGCATCGGCGAAACGCACGGGCTCGGTGATCTGCCTGCACCAGTAGTCCGCGGCCGTGAGCGCTTCGCGCTCGAAGGTGCCGGTCAGCGTGGACACGAAAGGCAATTGCGCCAGCTGCAGGCGCTGCGCGGCCACCAGATCGCCGAAGGCGGCCAGGGGTTGGGCGGGCATGGGCGTGTGGAAGGCGCGGGTGACGCGCAGCGGGGTCACGCGCACGCCCTGGGCCCGCGCAAGATCGCCCAGGCGCTGCACCGCCTCGCAGGAACCGGCCACCGTGGTGTGCTGGTCACTGTTGTAGCCCGCGATGAACAGGGGTTCACCCGCAAGGTCGCCCATCAGCTCATTGACCAGCGCCACGCCGGCCTGCAGGGTCGCCATGGCGCCGCGCAGGCCATGGTCTCGCATCAGGCGCCCCCGTGCGGCGACGAGTCGTGCCGCTGTCGGCAGATCCATCACGCCCGACACGACGGCTGCGGCGTATTCGCCGATGCTGTGCCCGACCACGGCGCCGGGGTGCACGCCCAAGCGGGCCAGGCATCGGGTCATCGCGTACTGGTGGCTGAAGATCAGGGGCTGGGCAATGGCTGTGTCGTCAATCCGCGCGGCGTCGCCATCGGCCTGCATCAGCGTGCGCAAAGACTCCCCCAGAAGCGGACGGAACAGGGCGTCGCACTCGGAGATGGCGTCGTCGAACGCGGAAAAGCGCTGGCACAGGGCGCGGCCCATGCCGGCCCATTGCGAGCCCTGGCCGGAGAACGCAAAGACGACCAAGGGCATGTTGTGGCGGCGAAAGGCCGGCCGCATGGCAGGCTGCAGGGCCGCCTGCCGGCGCAGATCGCCAGCGAGCGATTCGGCATCGGAGCCGATGGCGAGCAAGCGGTATTCGAAGCGGCTGCGGCCATCGGCCACAGTGGCACAGTGCGCCGCCAAGCGCTGCGGGTCCCCCGCCGGCAGCACATCCAGGTGCCGCTGCGCCAGCGCGCTCAGCGCCGCCGGGCTCCTGGCCGACAGCGGCAGCATGAAGAGCCGGGGAGCGGGAGCCGATGGCACGGCCGCCACCGGCTCGGGCGGCGTGCCGCAGTTCAGTACCACATGCGCGTTGGTCCCCCCCAGGCCGAATGAGCTGACAGCGGCATGGCGCCGCGCGCCCTCTGCGGGCCAGTCGGTCAGTTCGCACACGATCTCCATGCCGCCGGCCTGCAGGCGCAGCAGCGGATTGATGGTGTCGCAATGCAGGCTCGCAGGGATCTGCGCGCGCTTCAATGCCAGGGCGGCCTTGATCACGCCGGCGATGCCGGCCGCTCCCTCAAGGTGGCCGATGTTGGACTTGACGCTGCCCACCAGGCAGGGTCTGGCACGCACTGTGCCGGATTCCGTCTGCAGCGCCGCGCCCAATGCCTGGGCTTCGATGGGATCGCCCAGGAGCGTGCCCGTGCCATGCAGTTCCACGTAGCCGATCTGCCCCGGCGAGATGCCGGCGCGGCGGTGCGCGCGGCGGATCACCTCGGTCTGCATGGCCAGGTTGGGGGCGGTGATGCCGTTGCTGCGCCCTCCATGGTTCACGGCGCATCCGGCCACATGCGCGTACACCAGCGGTGCGTGCCGCGCTGGCACTTCCTTGGCGCGTTGCAGCACGATGACGCCCACGCCTTCCCCCCGCGCGATGCCGTCGGCAGCTGCCGAAAAGGTGCGGCAATGTCCGGTGGGCGAGATGAGGCCGGCCTGGCTGTAGAAAATATCCATGGCCGGATCCAGCATCAGGTTCACGCCGGCAACGATTGCCAGATCGATGTCGCCTTGGTCCAGATGCAGGCAGGCGGTGTGCAGGGCGACGAGCGACGATGAGCACGCCGTGTCCACGGTCAGGCTGATGCCGCGCAGGTTGAACGCGTAGGAGATGCGGTTGGCCAGCATCGACAGTCCATTGCCCACGCCGGTGAAGGCGGTGATCCTGTCGCTGTCACCCAGGCTCTGCCGCAGGTATTCGTTGGACATGGATCCCACGAACACGCCGGTGGCCGTGGCGCCGAGGCTGTGGGGATCGAGGTTGGCATCCTCCAGCGCATGCCAGCAATGCTCCAGCAGCAGCCGCTGCTGGGGATCCATGGCGGCAGCCTCTTTGTCGCTGATGCCGAAAAAACGGGCGTCAAAGCTGCGGATGTCCTGCAGGAAACCGGCCTGGCGCGAATAGCTGCGCCCAGGCGTTTTGGGCACGGGGCTGTAGACCGCTTGCGCGGACCAGCGGTCCGCCGGCGGTTCGCACATGGCGCTGCGCCCCTGCGCCAACAGCGTCCAGAACGATTCGAGGTCGGGCGCGCCGGGGAAGCGGCATGCCATTCCGATGATCGCGATTTCCTGCATGCCGGCTCTCAGACGGATGCAGACGCGTTCTGCCGGGCCTGCCACAGCGGCCACAGATGCGAGACCAGCGCGCTGATGGTGGGATGCTCCCACAGCAGGGTGGGCGGCAGGTCCACGTCCAGCAGCATTTCCATGTCGCCCGACAAGGACACGGCCGACATCGAGTCCAGCCCCAGTTCGACGAACGGCCTGTCAGGATCGATGTCATCCGGCCGCACGCCCCTGGCATTCGCAACCATGCCGGTGACCCAATGCACCATGGCGTTTTCCGATGCAAGTTCCGGAATCTGGGGTTGGCTCATTTGATGTGCTCCATTGCTAGAAAATGGGAAAGGAATTCATCGCGGCGCCCCTGGCGCATAGGCGATGCGCAGCAGTCCGGCGCTGAGCTCCCCCGCCGCGCAGCGCTCCATGGAGTCCAGGGCCGAGGCGATCCAAGCCGGCGCGCTTGCCTGCAAGCGCAATTGCCGTTCGACGGCGTGCAGCATCTGCACATCGAAGCCGGCCGCGTCAAAGGGCAGGCCCGCGCCGGACAAGGCGTCATCCCGGTTGAAGTGCCACACGTACAAGATGCAGGTGGCGGCGTAGATCTGTGCGTAGCGCCGGGCCAGGCCGATCCAGCCGGGCCCGTCCATCGGCTCTGCGCCTGCGCGCTGCAGGATGTCGTTGACGAGCCCCTCGTGGCGCTCGCAGATCTCCCGCGCCAGCAGGCAGGCCCGCGCCTGCACGGGGTCTTGGCCAGCGAGGGCTGCGGCCTGGACGACGTACGCCGGCAAGGCCTGCAGCACGGCATCGCGACCACGGGTGACCAGCACCAGTTGATCCATGCGCAGCGCCGGCAGTGCACTGCCCAGGCGGAACACGGTCTCCAGGCCTTGCGCGTCGAACGGGCGGGGCTGCCCGCCGCCCGCCTGCATGCGGGCGAAGCGGGCCAGCGCCTGCAACTGCGGTATGAGCAGCGCCAGACAGAGATCCGACGAAGCATGCCCGATCATCACCACGGGCAGATCGCGCAGCAGCTTCTGGAAGTAGCCATAGTCGCCTTCGCGCACGTAGTGGCGCGCCCCCAGCATCACCGACATCTGCTTCATGGCACCTGCGAGGACCTGCGGCACCCAGCTCTTGGCGATGCAGGAGGCCAGGCTCAGCTGCCCCGGCATTGCCTGGGCCATGCGCGCGGATGCCAGCGACACGGCATCGGCCGCGAGCAAGTCTGTGAAGACGCCTGACAGATCCCGCTGCACCAGCGGGAGGTCGAGAGCGCGGCCACCGAAAAGCATGCGGCCCGACAGGAACCGGTGGCACAGGCGCCACGCGGTATCGACAATGCCCACGGCCATGCCGGGCAGCACGGCCCGCGTGACCTGGAAGGCCTGGGCCGCGATCTCGAATCCGTGCCCTTGCGTTCCGATCAGGGCCTTGCGCGACACGGCAAGATCCCGGGCTCGCCATCCGCGCAGCTCGCAGGCACGGGCTCCCAGCGTCGGGGTGCGCGCCAGCAGCTGTCCCTGGGCCAATTCGCCACGGTCCAGGAGCAGCAGGGAGTGCTCGCGCATGCCGTGGCGATGGGGGTGCGCGCCTGTTCGCGCGAAAACCGTCGCCGCTGCCGCACGCGCAACGTTGTTGATGACGTTCTTGCTGCCGGTGAGCGTGAAGCCGGCCTCGCCTGGCACCGCAGCGAACTCGCAGGCCGCCAGGTCGTTGCCGTGGGCGGGTTCGTGGAAGGCGACGCTGACGGGCTTTCCAGTGAGGATGGTGTCCGCCAGCCATTGCTTTTGTGCGGGCGTCCCGCTGTGCCATACCGGCAGCGCGGCCATGAAGGTCGTCACCCCGAAGCCCAGGCCGATGGCGGGATCGCGGCGGAAGATGCTGCGAAGCGCCAGCACCATCTGGTCGAGATCGTGCAGTTGGCCGCCAAGCTCCGCGGGCACGAAAAGCGCCTGCAGTCCGAGCGCACGCAGCGCTCGATAGGCTTGCTCCGGTGCGGTTTCTGTTTCGTCGGCGTGCAGCGATGACGCAAACGACAGGGGCATGCGGGGATCGGATGGCGAACCGAGTCCCTGCTCGAGGTGGGCCAGGCGGTCCAGATGCTGTGCCAGGCGGCTCATGGATGCTCCCGGCACGTGGCAAGATGCTGCGCATCCCAGCCGCTCGCGTGAGGGCTGGCCAAGGGCTGGAAGGACAAGGCCTTCTGCCCCTGCACCAGCCGCTCCAGCCAGGGCTGCAGGTCGTCCTGCAGCGAGGCGCCGGCCTCCCCCGCCAACAGCCACTCGACGGCATGCCCGACCCATGCCCCTTTCAGGAAGTCCGCATCCCATGCGGCCGTGCCCGGGAGGCGATTGAAGTACCAGACGAAGAAGCAGGACGCTGCCGCATGGAGCCTGGCGAACTTGCGCGCGGCATCGTACTGCTGCGGGGCATCCGGGGGCATGCTCCGCAGCGTGTGGCGCACGTGAGCGTCGAACGCCAGGATGTCCGTCTGCATCCGCTGCACGCAATCGGCGAGCGGCTGCGGCAAGGCCTGGCGCTGCGCATCGTCGATCCCGTGCAGCAAAAACTGCAGCCCGGCATCCGGCTGCGTACTCAAAAGCGAGAGTGCGGACAGATCCAGCGCGGGCAGCCGCGCCTGCACGTCGAACACCTGGCGCAGGCGCTCGCCCAGCGCCACCCGGTCGGACAGGCCTGCCAGCGGCGCCACACTCCTGTGCATGACACGGGGCAATTGAAAGGCGATGGCCTGCAGGTTGACCACCGTGCTGCCGTCAAACAAGCCCACCAGCCGATGGTCGCGCTTGGCTTTCTGAAAGTGCGACCAGGGCGCCGTGCGCAGGTAGGCCCTCGCGCCCAGGCCCTGCTCGCACTGCTCGTAGACATCGTCGATCAACTCGGGGACCAGATATTTCGCAATCGAGGAGACGACGGACATCGAGCGGGGCTGCACATGCACCATACGGCAGGCTCCGAACGAGACGCTTTCGGCAATCAGCTGCAGCAGGAAGGCGTTCGCCAGGCGCGCACGTCCAAAGCCGTGATCGATCAAGCGCTTGCAGTAAAGAACCCGCTCGCGCATGAAGAGGGCCAGCGTGCGCACGGCCAAGTCCCCCGCACCCGTGGACAGGCCGCAGCACAAGGTGCGCGACAGCTGCAGGCTGCGCAGCGTGGTCTCCAGCCCCTGGCCGGGCTTGCCGACGATGTCGCCGTCGCTCAAGGTCGCGGCCGTGAAGCGGATGCCGCTGATGTCCGCGCCACGCACGCCCAGCGTCCGGATCTTGGGCGTCGCCGTGCCATGGCAGGCGCCGATGCGGCTTTTCTCCACCCACAACAACGTGCCGGCGGCGGCTCCCTGGCGCTGCGACTGATTGGCATAGACGGTCATCGCCGCACTGCGCGTCGCGTTGTTGACCAGCCACTTCTCGCCGTCAAGCCGCCATGAGCCCGCGCCCAGGGGCGACA
This sequence comes from Comamonas sp., assembly GCA_041984925.1. Lineage (GTDB taxonomy): Bacteria > Pseudomonadota > Gammaproteobacteria > Burkholderiales > Burkholderiaceae_C > Comamonas. The sequence continues at coordinate 21,554 of JBHIXF010000055.1, read as the reverse complement.
GGCGGCAGCCGTTGCTCACGAGATCGCCGCCATGGTCGAACTCGGTCAGACCCAGGGACACCGCTTCGCCGGCCCGGATGAGGGCGGCACAGCGCTGCTGGATGGATGGGGAGCCGGCCACCCATACCGCCGCCGACCCCAGGAATGTCTTGGCATGCGCAATGGCGGTCGCAATATCGCGGCGCGCAATGGCGCGCAGCATGTAGAGCATTTCGTCCATGCGCGCGAACCGGCCTCCCAACGCCTGCTCGGGTATGTAGAACTCCGGCAGCCCCCAGGCATCCAGCACATCGATGGCACTTTGCGGAAACGATTCGGTCTCGTCCGTGTGCAGCGCCTGGGCATAGCTCAAGGCGCTGTCGGGGTTGCAGGGGTCGCCGAGGAACTCTTCCAGCGCGGCGCCCGCAACAAGCATCCCGTTCACGCCCTGGCCTCCGCCGCGTCTTCGGCCAGGGGCGCGGCCGCACCGGGCGGGCCGGGCCATGCGTGCAGCGCCTCCAGCGAACCGGCAGCGAGCAGCCGCGCGATCTCGGTACGCCGCAGCTTTCCGCTGGAGGTTTTGAGCTGTCCGCCAGGAAAGAGAAAGACCACCTGGCGCGGGGCGACCCCATGCGCGGTGACGATGGCCGCCACGATACGACCCGCCAGTCCGTCCAGGTCCGCCGTGTTGCGATGGGCACGGCTCACTTCCGAGACGATCGCCAAGCCGTCCGTGGCCTCGCCGCCCACCATGACCGCAGCGGTGTGGCCAGGGCGCAATGCCGGGCTTTGCGCCTCCACCAAGGTTTCAATGTCCTGGGGATACAGGTTGCGGCCGCCGACGATCAGCACTTCCTTGAGCCGCCCCGCGATCACCAGCTCGTTGTCGCACAGAAAGCCAAGATCTCCGGTGCGCAGGTAGCCGGGCCCGTCCTCGCGGCCAGCGAGCTTGGCGTCGAATACGCTGCGATTGACCAGCGGCTGCTGCCAGTAGCCCTGCGCCACATTGCCGCCTTGCACCCACACCTCACCGATCTGCCCCATCGGCAGCTCGACACATGCCGCGGGGTCCACGATCCGCAGATCCAGTTCGGAGGCCACCTCGCCACAACCGACAAAGCCCGGGTGCGCCGCTTCAGCGTCGGCACCCGCCTGCGGCGTGTACAGCTGCAGTCCTGCACCGGCCCGAGAGCCGGAGACGAACAGCGTGGCTTCGGCGAGCCCGTAGCAGGGAAGAAAGCCCCGCGCATCGAAGCCGACCTGCGCGAAGCGTTCCGCAAAGCGCTGCAGCGTAGGATGGCGGATTTGCTCTGCCCCGCAAAAGGCGATGCGCCAGTGCGCGAGGTCGATCCCTTCCAGCTGATCGCTGCGGATCTTGCCGGCACACAGCTCGTAGGCGAAGCTGGGACCGCCGCTGCGCACCGCGCCGTACTTCGTGATCGCCCGCAGCCACACGATGGGGTGCTGCAAGAACGTGAGCGGCGACATGAAGACATACGGGTAGCCCCAGAACACGCTTTGAATCACGCAGCCGATGAGGCCCATGTCGTGATACAGCGGCAGCCAGCCGACACCGGCCCCCGGCATCTCGCCCGAAAGGGCGCGATGGATGAAGCGCTGGTTCGCCGACAGATTGCCGTACGTCACGACCACGCCCTTGGGATGGCCGGTGGAGCCGGAGGTGTACTGCAGCAAGGCCACGTCCCCGGACTCGGCCCGGTGAGGCGCGGACCGCGCCGGATGGTCGGCCGCCAGCGCGTCGGTACAGCACAGGCGAGGGGAAGCGACACCCAGTTCCTCGAACAGCCGTTCAAGGCGCGGGCATATGGACGCCTGCGTGAGCACCACGGCGGGGCGGCAGTCATCGATCACCTTGCGCAGCCGGTCGAGGTGCTGTTCGCTCGCGGGCGGATACACGGGCACCGCGATCGCGCCTGCCGCCAGGCAGCCGAAAAAGGCAGCGATGTATTCGAGGCCGGACGGGTAGACCAGCAAGACGCGATCTCCGCGCCCGCACCTCTGATCCTCCAGCGCGGCAGCGATCGTGCCGACCCTGGCCCACAATCCGCTGTACGACATGACTTCGTCGTGCAGATATCGGTCCTGAACGAAGATGAAAGCAGGATCATTGGGCCGCGTATGCGCCAACTGATAAACCTGGTCGATGAGCATCGCAGTATCGGAGCAGACCATGTCGATATGATTGGTTTTAATCCGAAATCCGCTGCCAGGACTGGCTGCGGCCCAGGAGGCTTATGCCGAGATATCCCCGGACAGTAAGCGTTTTTCCGTCAGGAGAGAGGGAAGCCTTGAGGCTGTAGATGGCCCCACTGGCGGGATCGAGTATGCTTCCGCCCTCGTATCCATCGGAAACCGGTCGCAATCCCCATATGAACCTGAGGCCTTCCACCGGTTTGTTGGCAAATTCACCTGGGCATTTGTCGCACCTGGGATTTTCACGCGTGGGCCGCAACAGTTTCTCCAGCGTGCCGACGAATTCATCGCCCTGCTGCTCGATGCGCACGATCGACTCAGGCTTGCCGTCCTTGTCGCTGACCGTCTGCCACGTGCCTGCCAGTTCGGCAGCAGCCACGTTCAGCGAACACAGCGCCAAGCCAATTCCCACCATCTTCCGCATGAGAAAACCTCCTGCATCCATTCGAAAACCAACACCCGGGGATTGCGCTGCCATACGTTTTGGCAACACGCACCCCAGCGCAAAACCGCTTCAAAGCGAAGGGAATATTTTCCCGAAAGAAGAGTGGCTGCCATCAGCCATAGATGCGCCTTTTCATCTGCCGGCATCTTGATTTCCCGCACGGCCGATGGACCGCGGAAACCAATATGGCCCGATTATTCATGGAGCAAGCCGGTGGAATCCATTTCCCAGAGGCCCCTGCGAGGGGCATGGGAATTTTCTGCTGCCAGATGAATGCACGCCAATTTCTCCCATCCCGTTATGATCGGAGCGATTGTGTTCAATATCCGTGGGCATGTAACCTACTAAAATTAGTAGTTCACCCTAGAGCGGGTTATGCACTTTGACGAACCCGCGTTGGCTTTGCGCGCCGGTGATCGCAAGGCGCAAGCCCTGGCCAGCGCTGCAATGCGGCGGGTACCCGCGCCTGGACGGGCAGTTGCACATGCGCCTGCCGGAGACGCAGCACGCCGCTGCGTTGGCCGTGCAGCGCGGACAGCGCGGACAGCGCAGGAAAAGCGCCGGACCCAAACACAAAACCCGGCGCAAGGCCGGGTGAGGTGCATGGTTTGTTTGGTGGCCTGGGACGGAATCGAACCGCCGACACAAGGATTTTCAATCCTCTGCTCTACCGACTGAGCTACCGGGCCGAGAACTAGATTATATGCAGGTTTTTCGGGGCCAAAAACGAAAAAGCCAAAATTTCTTCAAAAACCTAGCCGCGCTTGTTGCGGCCGAGGTCCACGCCGAGCTGGCGCAGCTTGCGGTAAAGGTGGGTGCGCTCCAGGCCGGTCTTCTCGGCCACGCGCGTCATCGAGCCGCCCTCGCGGGCCAGGTGGAACTCGAAGTAGGCCTTCTCGAAGCCGTCGCGCGCCTCGCGCAGAGGGCGGTCGAGGTCGAAGCCCTGGTGCGAATGCGGCACGTTGTCGCCCAGCATGCGGCTGGAGGCCGGCATCGCCAGCGCGCCCGTCTCGACGGGCGCGGCCACGGCGGCGGGGGCGGCGGCGGGCGCCGGGCTCGCGCTGTTGCGCGCCAGGCCCTGCTCCACGGCCTTGAGCAGCTTCTGCATGGTGATGGGCTTTTCGAGGAAGGACAGCGCGCCGATGCGCGTGGCCTCCACGGCCGTCTCGATGGTGGCGTGGCCGCTCATCATGATGACGGGCATGGTCAGCAGCCCCGAGGACGCCCACTCCTTGAGCAGCGAGACCCCGTCGGTGTCGGGCATCCAGATGTCGAGCAGCACGAGGTCGTACATATGCGACGCGCGCGCCAGGCGGGCCTGGCCGGCGTTTTCGGCCACGTCCACACTATGACCTTCGTCGTTGAGGATTTCCGACAACAGATCCCGGATCCCCAGTTCGTCGTCGACCACCAATATGTTTGCCATGTGTCTAAAGCCTATGTGCTGCGGTGCCTGGGCGTCAGGGCGCCCCCACACGCTCAGGCGCAAATGATAGCGATACTTGCGCGCCTTGAACCACCCCGTCGTCGACCCGGTTGCCCAGGTCGATGCGGGCTCCATGCTCGTCCGCGATCTTCTTGACCACGGCCAGTCCCAGGCCGGTACCTCGCGCCTTGGTCGTGACATAGGGCTCGAAAGCCCGCTGCAGGATGTTGGCAGCAAAACCCGTGCCACTGTCGCTGATGGTCAGCCGCACGCGGCGCGTGGCCTCGTTCCAGCGGGTTTCGATGCGCACCGGGCCGGCCGGCTCGCCGCTGTCGTGCGCACGCTGGTCGGTTGCGTCCTGGGCATTTTGCAGAAGATTGTGGATCACCTGGCGCAGCTGCTGGGCGTCGCCGGAGATCTGCGGGCACTGCATGTCCAGCGACGATTCCACGCGCACGGCGGCATTCTCCTCGCCATACAGCTGCAGCACGTCGGCCACCAGCGCATTGAGGTCCAGCGGCTGCAGGTTGGCCGCGGGCAGGCGCGCGTACTCGCGGAATTCGTCGACCAGGCGCTTCATCGCGCCGACCTGGTCGACGATGGTCTTGACGGACTTGGCCAGCAGCGCCTGCTCCGCGGGCTGCAGCTTGTCGGTCAGCCGCATGGCCATGCGCTCGGCCGACAACTGTATCGGCGTCAGCGGGTTCTTGATCTCGTGGGCCACGCGCCGCGCCACCTCGCCCCAGGCCTGGGCACGCTGGGCGGAGACGATCTCGGAGATGTCGTCGAACACCAGCAGGCGCTGGGCGTCGGGCAGTTCGGCCCCGCGCATGACCAGGGTGGTGGTGTGCTGCACCACGTCGCCTTCGGTGGAGCCATGCAGCTCGTGCACCTGCTGCCAGCGGTCGCGGCCCTGCTCGCCCAGGAACAGGGCGAACTGCTCCTGCACGGCTTCGCCGAAATGCTCCAGCCCCGGCACCTGGGCCAGCGGCCGGCCTTCGTAGACGGCCATGGGCATGCGCAGGATGCGCGTCGCGCCGGGGTTGCTGAGAACGATGGCGCCGTGGGCGTCGAGCACCATGACGCCCGAGGTGAGGTTGTCGAGGATGGTCTGCAGGTTGGCGCGCGCGGCATCGAGCTGGCCCATGCTGCGGTTGGCCTCGGCGCGCGCGTCGGCGAGCTGCTGCGTCATCACGGCGAAGGACCGCGTGAGTCCGCCGATTTCGTCCTTGGTCTGCAGCGCGGGCTTGGGCCGCAGATCGCCGCGGGCCACGTCGCGCATGCCCTGGGCCAGCAGCAGCAGCGGCCGGGCCAGCTGGTTGCCGAGCACGATGGCGAGCACCACGGCGCCGAAGACGGCCAGGAACAGGCTCAGCGTGAGCGTGCCGATGTACATGCGCTGCAGCCCGCCGCGCGCCAGCGCACGCTCCTGGTATTCACGGTTGGCGGCCTGCACGGCCAGCGCATTCGTGACGAGGGCGGGCGGCAGCGCGATGGTGGCCTGCAGATAGCGCGGCTCGGCCAGCAGTCCCACGCTGGGGTTGGGCACCAGGGCCAGGGTGCGCACCTGGGCCGAGGGCACCGTGCTGCCGGGCTCGGCGGTGCTGACGTCGTCGAGCCCCTCGATGCTGCTCACTGCGCGCTGCTCGCGCAGTGCGCGCAGCATCTGCACGCTCGGGCGGTCGGGTTGCAGATTGAAGCGCGACTGTCCCGCGCTGGCGATGGCGCGCAGGCCCGTGGCGTCGCTGCCGCGCTGCGAGGCGCCGGCGGCCGCCAGCTCGGAGGCGCTCCACAGCACCACGTCGGTGGCGCCCAGCTGGTCCCGGATGCGCTCCAGGATCAGCGCCGCGCCGGCGTCCGAGACCTGGGACAGCTGGGCGCCCGCCGTGCGCGTGTTGTTGGCCATGTCGTTGGCGACGGTGTCCAGCGTGGCACTGGCCAGGCTCACGCCGGCCGACAGTGCGCCTTCCACCTTGACGTCGAACCAGCTCTCTATGGAGCGCGAGACGAACTGGTAGGAGACGATGTAGATCAGCAGGCCCGGCACCAGGCCCACGAGCGTGAAGATGCCTGCCAGCTTGAGCAGCAGCAGGCTGCCGAAGCGGCCCCGGCGCAGGCGGATGGCCAGGCGCAGCCCCCCCCACAGCACGATGGCGAGCAGCAGGCCGGCCACCACCACATTGGCGGCGAACAGCCAGTTGTAGTTGCGTTCGTAGGCCAGGCGGTTGTTGGTGGCCAGCGTCAGCAGGAACAGCAGCAGCACGCCGACCACGCCCATCAGCGCCGCGCCGATGCCCACGGCCCAGCGTGCGGCACGGGACAGCCCCGCGGATGCCGGAAGGTCCGCGTCCGGCGCGGCGCTGCCCTCTTTCATGGCGCGCTCTCCAGCGTCTGGCTGCGCGACAGCTGCAGGTTCCAGCCGGAGCGTCCGAGGGCGCCGATCTGCAAAGGCCTGGGCAGCTGCGACAGGTCGATGCGAAAGCGCAGCTGCACGGAAACACCGGACTGCGTGGGCGGCGACTCCATGATGCGCCAGCGCGAGATGCGCTGTATGGCCGCCAGTGCATCGTCGAGATGCTCGAAGGTCTGGCCCAGCGCCAGGCCCTGCCCGGCGCTGGAGAAGGGCGTGTTGGAGACATGCAGGCGCCAGCGGCGCGTCAGCGGCTGGTGGCTGAGGCGGAAATAGCGGCTGGCAGAGGCCAGTTGCTGATCGGACCAGTACCAGCGCTCGCGCTGCACCTGGGCCTCGGCCACGAAATACATGGGAATGCCCTGGCGCAGGGCGTCGTCGATCTGCAGCGGCAGCTCGAACTGCAGGTGGGCGGACAGCAGCAGCCCGTCCTCGCTGCGCTCGAGCTGCATGCTGCTGATCTCGGCCGCGGCCGGATTGGCCTGGGCAGTGCGCATGGCGGCCAGCGCCAGCAGGCAGGCCAGCAGCAGGCCGGCCGCCAGGCCCAGCCATGCCGAAGGCCTGCGGATCACCCCTGGATCAGGGCGCCTTTTGCAACAGAGCGTAGAAAAAGCCGTCGTGGTCACCCAGGCCATTGTCAGCCAGCATTCCGGCTTTGTCGGCCTTGCCCGGGATTAAATGCCCTGGCGCAGCCAGTGTTCGGACCTGACTGTTGCGCGCAACAAACGCTTGCAGCTGCGCCTCGCCTTCCTGCCTGAACACGGAGCAGGTGCAGTAGAGCAGCCGTCCGCCCGGCGCCAGCAGCGGCCACAGGGTGTCGAGCAGCCTGGCCTGGATCTGCGCCAGTTGCTGCACATCGGTTTCCCGGCGCAGCCAGCGCACGTCGGGCTGGCGCCGGACGATGCCCGAGGCCGTACAGGGCGCGTCGAGCAATATCGCGTCGAACGCCTGGCCCGCGCATTGCGTCTCGAACCACTGCGCAGGCTGCGAGGCATCGGCGACCAGCACCTGCGCCTGCAAGCCGAGCCGCTGCAGCGTGTCTTCGATGCGCAGTGCGCGCTCGCCATCGATCTCCAGCGCCGTGACCGCGATGGACTGCGGCGCCGCGAATTCCAGCAGGTGGGCCGTCTTGCCGCCCGGCGCGGCGCAGGCGTCGAGCACACGCAGGGGCCGGCCGGGGACGGGCTCCAGCCCTTGCAGCAGCAACGGCGCCGCCAACTGGGCGGCGGCATCCTGCACGGAGACGCGTCCTTCGGCAAACCCTGGCAGCGCCTGCACGGGCAGGGCCTGGGCGAGCTGCAGTCCCGCATCGGCCACGGGCAGGGCCTGCACGCCCTGCGCCTGCAGCATGGCCTGGTACTGCGCGCGGCTGCCCTGGCGCAGATTGACGCGCAGCGTCATCGGCGGCTGCGCATTGTTGGCCTGAAGAATGGCTTGCCAGTCCTGCGGATGGTCTTTTCCGAGGCGGGCAATCCACCAGGCCGGATGGTTCCAGACCGCCGCCGGCTGTGCCTCGGTGGCGGCGACCAGCAGGTCGCGCTCGCGCAGGAAGCGGCGCAGGCAGGCGTTGACGAAGCCGGCCTGCGCCTGCGCGGCACCGCGCTTGGCCGCTTCCACGGTCTGGTTGACCAGCGTGAAGGGCGCGTACGGCGCCTGGGCCTCGTCCCAGGACAGCGCCAGCGCGGTATTCAGCAGCGCGGCGACCCGCGGCGGCGGCGTGCGCGCCGCCAGCTGCTGCTGCAGTGCCTGGGCACGGCCCAGCTGGCGCAGCACCTGGAACAGCAGGGCCTGGACGCCCGGCCGCAGCGGTGCACCCACCTGTGCCAGCACGCTGCGGCTGGACTGGCCGCCAAGCACCTGCTGCAGGCACTGGGCCACGGCATCGAGCTGCTGCCACAGCGCAGGCCCCGTGGCGGATGGGGCGGAGGGCGCCGCGCCGCTGGCCTGCGGCCGGGATGGCGTTCGGGATGGCGTTCGGGAGAAGGGCTTGCGATGGTTCATGTTCCACTTTCCTGGACCTTGGCGGCCGCAGGCTCCAGCTGCAGGCAGCGCACGGGCCTGAAACCCAGAAGCCACCCCAGCAGGCGCGCGGGGTACTGGCCGATGGCGGCGTTGTGCCGCTCGGCGGCGGCATTGAACTGCTGCAGGCCCAGGCGATTGCGCACCTGGTGCTCGGTCCAGCGCTGCAGCCAGGGCTGCAGCGCAGCCGCCGTGCCCGGCGCATCGGTGCTGCCAGGCGCTTCGCCTGCGGCGCTGTCGGCAGCCACCTTGACCATGGCCTGCCATGCGACATCCAGCGCCGTGCATGCATGTTCCAGCGATGCCAGCGCGGTTTCGCGCAAAGGCCTGCCGCGGGCATCGGCCAGGGCCGCCTGCAGCTGCGCCGTTGTCTGCCCCAGCGCGGCACGGGCATGGTTCAGCGAGGGCGGCTGCGTGTCCGCCGCCGGTTGCCAGGCCTCGAATTCCTGCAGCATGGCATGCCACTGGCCCAGATGGGCATCGAGCACGCCGAATTGCTGCACGCAGCTGCTGCGCAGCCGGGCAAGGCGGTTGTATGCGCCGACGGCCCAGAACACGAGCAGGGCCAGCAGCATCCATTCAAGAGACAAAGACCACATCGTCTGCAGCGGCCGGCCCGCAAAGGGTGCGGGCCGGCCGGGAAAAAATCAAAGAAAAACGCCCCCGCCTGCGCAGGGCAGGACGGGAGCGTCTGTCAGGCGCGGGCGGACCCGTGCTCAGCTGGCGGTGGCGTCACCGGCGACTTCGGCGCCCTCATCGGCCGACACACCTGCCAGTTCGGCGGCTTCGGCGTCGGCGATGGCGCGGCGTTCGGCATCGTCCATGGCCTCCTTGGCCTTGCGTGCCTGGTGGTAGGCCAGGCCCGTGCCGGCCGGGATCAGGCGGCCCACGATGACGTTTTCCTTCAGGCCGCGCAGCTCGTCGCGCTTGCCCATGATGGCAGCCTCGGTGAGCACGCGGGTCGTTTCCTGGAACGATGCGGCCGAGATGAAGGAGTCGGTCGACAGCGAGGCCTTGGTGATGCCCAGCAGCACGTTGGAGTACGTGGCCGGCAGCTTGCCTTCCTTGTGCAGCGCCTCGTTGGTGTTGAGGATCTCCGAGCGCTCGACCTGCTCGCCGGCGATGTAGGTCGAATCGCCGGAGTTCTCGACCACGACGCGGCGCAGCATCTGGCGGACGATCACCTCGATGTGCTTGTCGTTGATCTTCACGCCCTGCAGGCGGTAGACGTCCTGCACTTCATCGACGATGTAGCGCGACAGCTCCTCGATGCCCAGCAGGCGCAGGATGTCCTGCGGATCGGCCGGGCCGTCGACGATGGACTCGCCCTTGTTGACCACCTGGCCTTCGTGCACCAGGATGTTCTTTTCCTTGGGCACGAGCTCTTCCCAGACCTTGCCGTCCAGATCGGTGATCTGCAGGCGCACCTTGCCCTTGGTTTCCTTGCCGAAGGAGATGGTGCCGGTCATCTCGGCCAGCGTGCCCTTGTCCTTGGGCGTGCGGGCTTCGAACAGCTCGGCCACGCGGGGCAGACCGCCGGTAATGTCGCGGGTCTTCTGGCCTTCGACGGGGATGCGGGCCAGCACTTCGCCGGGGCCCACGTCCTGTCCGTCACGCACCTGGATCAGCGCGCCGACCTGGAAGCCGATGGTCACCGAGTGGTCGGTGCCGGGGATCTTGACTTCCTGGTTGTTGGCGTCGACCAGCTTGACCTGGGGACGCACGACCTTGGCGGAGCCACGGCGCTTGGGGTCGATCACCACCAGCGTGGACAGGCCGGTCACTTCGTCGACCTGCTTGGCCACGGTCAGGCCCTCTTCCACGTTCTCGAACTTCACCTGGCCGGCGTATTCGGTAATGATGGGGCGGGTCAGCGGGTCCCAGTTGGCCAGGACCAGGCCGGCCTTGACCTGCTGGTCGGGCTTGACCGTCAGCACGGCGCCGTACGGCACCTTGTGGCGCTCGCGCTCGCGGCCGTTGTCGCTGATGACGATTTCGCCCGAACGCGAGATCACGACCAGCTCACCCTTGGTGTTGCTGACGTAGCGCATCGTGCTGTTGAAGCTGATGGAGCCGTTGGACTTGGCTTCCACGCTGGACGCGATGGCGGCACGCGAGGCGGCGCCGCCGATGTGGAACGTCCGCATGGTCAGCTGCGTGCCGGGCTCGCCGATGGACTGGGCGGCGATCACACCCACGGCTTCGCCGAGGTTGATCAGGCCGCCGCGGCCCAGGTCGCGGCCGTAGCACTTGGCGCACAGGCCATAGCGGGTTTCGCAGGTCAGCGCGGTGCGGACCTTGATCTCGTCCACGCCTTGCGCTTCGAGATCGTCGATCACGTCTTCGTTGAGCAGCGTGCCTGCGGGCAGCAGCACGGCCAGCGTCTCGGGGTGCACTACGTCCTCGGCCGTGGTGCGGCCCAGCACGCGGTCGCGCAGCGACTCGATCACCTCACCGCCTTCGACGATGGCGCGCATCACCGTGCCGTTGGAGGTGCCGCAGTCTTCCTCGTTGACCACCAGGTCCTGGGTCACGTCCACCAGACGGCGCGTCAGGTAGCCCGAGTTCGCGGTCTTCAGCGCCGTGTCCGCCAGGCCCTTGCGGGCGCCGTGGGTGGAGATGAAGTACTGCAGAACGTTCAGGCCTTCACGGAAGTTCGCCGTGATGGGGGTCTCGATGATGGAGCCGTCGGGCTTGGCCATCAGGCCGCGCATGCCGGCCAGCTGGCGGATCTGGGCCGCGGAGCCGCGGGCGCCGGAGTCGGCCATCATGTAGATGGCGTTGAACGACTCCTGCTCGACTTCGTTGCCGTGGCGGTCGACGACCTTTTCCTTGGCCAGCTGGGCCATCATGACCTTGGAGACTTCGTCGCCGGCCTTGCCCCAGATGTCCACCACCTTGTTGTAGCGCTCGCCGGCGGTCACGAGACCGGAGACGTACTGCTGCTCGATCTCCTTCACCTCGGCTTCGGCGCGGCCGATGATCTCGGCCTTTTGCGGCGGCACCAGCATGTCGCCGATGGCGATGGAGATGCCGGCGTGCGTGGACAGGCGGAAGCCGTTTTGCAGCAGCTTGTCGGCGAACACCACCGTGGCCTTGAGGCCGCACTTGCGGAACGAGGCGTTGATGAGCTTGGAGATTTCCTTCTTCTTGAGCGCCTTGTTCATGTGGCTGAACGGCAGGCCCTTGGGCAGGATCTCGGACAGCAGCGCACGGCCGACCGTGGTCTCCACGAGGCTGACCGACGGCTCGAATTCGCCGCTGGCCTTGTTCTTGGTCCACTCGGTCAGGCGCACGCTGATCTTGGCGGCCAGCTCGACCTGGTCCGCGTCCAGCGCGCGCTGCACTTCGGCCAGATCGGCGAAGACCATGCCTTCGCCCTTGCCGTTGATGCGCTCGCGGGTGGCGTGGTACAGGCCCAGCACCACGTCCTGCGAGGGAACGATGGAGGGCTCGCCCGATGCCGGGAACAGCACGTTGTTGGAGGCCAGCATCAGCGTGCGGGCTTCCATCTGCGCTTCCACGGACAGCGGCACGTGGACGGCCATCTGGTCACCGTCGAAGTCGGCGTTGAATGCCGCGCAGACCAGCGGGTGCAGCTGGATGGCCTTGCCTTCGATCAGGATGGGCTCGAAGGCCTGGATGCCCAGCCGGTGCAGCGTGGGAGCACGGTTGAGCATGACCGGGTGCTCCTTGATGACCTCTTCCAGGATGTCCCAGACCACGGGCGTGCCGGATTCGACTTCCTTCTTCGCCGCCTTGATGGTGGTGGCGATGCCGCGCTGCTCGAGCTGCGCGAAGATGAAGGGCTTGAACAGCTCCAGCGCCATCAGCTTGGGCAGGCCGCACTGGTGCAGCTTGAGGTACGGGCCCACCGTGATCACGGAACGGCCCGAGTAGTCGACGCGCTTGCCCAGCAGGTTCTGGCGGAAGCGGCCGCTCTTGCCCTTGATCATGTCGGCCAGCGACTTCAGGGCGCGCTTGTTGGCGCCCGTCATGGCCTTGCCACGGCGGCCGTTGTCCAGCAGCGAGTCCACGGCTTCCTGCAGCATGCGCTTTTCGTTGCGCGCGATGATCTCCGGAGCCTTCAGCTCCAGCAGGCGGCGCAGGCGCGAGTTGCGGTTGATGACGCGGCGGTACAGGTCGTTCAGGTCGGACGTGGCGAAGCGGCCGCCGTCCAGCGGCACCAGCGGACGCAGGTCCGGGGGCAGCACGGGCAGCACTTCCATCACCATCCAGCCCGGCTTGATGCCGGACTTCTTGAACGCCTCGAGCAGCTTCAGGCGCTTGGCGTTCTTCTTGACCTTGACTTCGGAGCCGGTCAGGTCGCCGCGCAGGCGCTCGATCTCGACGTCGATGTCGATGCCTTCGAGCAGGTCCTTGATGCCTTCGGCGCCCATCTTGGCCTCGAACTCGTCACCGTACTCGGTGCGCTTGGCCTCGTAGTCGTCCTCGCTCATGATGCTGAACTTCTTCAGCGGCGTCATGCCGGGGTCGGTCACCACGTAGGCTTCGAAGTACAGCACGCGCTCGATGTCGCGCAGCGTCATGTCCAGCACCAGTCCCAGGCGCGAAGGCAGGGACTTCAGGAACCAGATGTGGGCGCAGGGCGCAGCCAGGTCGATGTGGCCCATGCGCTCGCGGCGCACCTTGGTCTGGGTCACTTCGACGCCGCACTTCTCGCAGATCACGCCGCGGTGCTTGAGGCGCTTGTACTTGCCGCACAGGCACTCGTAGTCCTTGATCGGGCCGAAGATCTTGGCGCAGAACAGGCCGTCGCGCTCGGGCTTGAACGTGCGGTAGTTGATGGTCTCGGGCTTCTTCACCTCGCCGAAGGACCAGGAACGGATCTTCTCGGGCGAGGCCAGGCCGATCTTGATGGCATCGAAATGCTCATCGGGCGTGAATTGCTTGAACAGGTCGAGTAGAGATTTCATAAGACTCTTTCCCTTTTCAATATTTAAGAACGCTCAAGCTCGATGTCGAGGCCCAGGGAGCGGATTTCCTTGACCAGCACGTTGAACGACTCGGGCATGCCCGCCTCGATGGCGTGCTCGCCCTTGACGATGGATTCGTACACCTTGGTGCGGCCCACCACGTCGTCGGACTTCACGGTCAGCATTTCCTGCAGCACGTAGGCGGCGCCGTAGGCTTCCAGCGCCCACACTTCCATCTCACCGAAACGCTGGCCACCGAACTGGGCCTTGCCGCCCAGCGGCTGCTGCGTCACGAGCGAGTACGGGCCCGTGGAGCGGGCGTGCATCTTGTCGTCGACCAGGTGGTGCAGCTTCAGGTAGTGCATGTAGCCGATGGTGGTCGGACGCTCGAAGCGCTCGCCCGTGCGGCCGTCGTACAGGTAGGCCTGGGTGCGGCTCTCGGTCAGGCCCTTGCGTTCCTTGAGGTCGTCCGGATACGCCAGCTTGAGCATGTCCGTGATTTCCTGCTCAGAGGCGCCATCGAACACCGGCGTGGCAAACGGCACGCCCGTGGTCAGCGCCTGCGCCATGGACATGATCTCCTTGTCATCGAGCTGCGACAGGTCTTCCTTGCGGCCGCGCGAGTTGTAGATCTCTTCCATGAAGGCACGGATTTCGGCGGCACGGGCCTCCTGCTGCAGCATGTCGCCGATGCGCTGGCCCAGGCCCTTGCCGGCCCAGCCCAGGTGCACTTCCAGCACCTGGCCGATGTTCATGCGCGAAGGCACGCCCAGCGGGTTCAGCACGATGTCGGCGGTGGAGCCGTCGGCCATGTAGGGCATGTCCTCGACCGGAACGATCTTGGAGACCACGCCCTTGTTGCCATGGCGGCCGGCCATCTTGTCGCCGGGCTGCAGGCGGCGCTTGACGGCCAGGTAGACCTTGACCATCTTCAGCACGCCGGCGGGCAGCTCGTCGCCCTGGGTCAGCTTCTTGCGCTTTTCCTCGAAAGCCAGGTCGAAGCTGTGGCGGGTCTGCTCCAGCGAGTTCTTGATGGACTCGAGCTGGGTGGCGACCTCGTCCTCGGCGGGACGGATGTCGAACCAGTGGAACTTCTCGACGCCGTCCAGGTAGGCCTTGTCGATCTTGGCGCCCTTGGCGAGCTTTTGCGGGCCGCCGTTGGCCACGCGGCCGATCAGCAGCTTCTCGATACGGTCGAAGGCGTCGGCCTCGACGATGCGCAGCTGGTCGTTCAGGTCCAGGCGGTAGCGCTTGAGTTCGTCGTCGATGATCTGCTGGGCGCGCTTGTCGCGCTGGATGCCTTCGCGGGTGAAGACCTGCACGTCGATGACCGTGCCCGACGAGCCCTGGTCCACGCGCAGCGAGGTGTCCTTCACGTCGGAAGCCTTCTCGCCGAAGATGGCGCGCAGCAGCTTCTCTTCAGGCGTCAGCGTGGTCTCGCCCTTGGGCGTGACCTTGCCGACCAGCACATCGCCGGGCTGCACTTCGGCGCCCACGTAGATGATGCCGGACTCGTCCAGGCGGTTGAGCTGCTGCTCGGACAGGTTGGGGATATCGCGCGTGATTTCCTCGGGGCCCAGCTTGGTGTCGCGGGCCATGACCACGAGTTCCTCGATGTGGATCGAGGTGTAGCGGTCTTCGGCCACCACACGCTCATTGATCAGGATCGAGTCCTCGAAGTTGTAGCCGTTCCAGGGCATGAAGGCGATCAGCATGTTCTGGCCGATGGCGATCTCGCCCAGGTCGGTCGATGCGCCGTCGGCCACCACGTCACCCTTGGCCAGCTTGTCGCCGCGCTTGACGATGGGACGCTGGTGGATGTTGGTGTTCTGGTTGGAACGCTGGTACTTGATGAGGTTGTAGATGTCCACGCCCACTTCGCCGGCCACGGCCTCGTCGTCGTTCACGCGCACCACGATGCGGGTCGCGTCGACATAGTCGACGATGCCGCCACGGGTGGCCGTGACCACGGTGCCGGAGTCCACGGCGGCCACGCGCTCGATGCCGGTGCCCACCATGGGCTTTTCCGGACGCAGCACGGGCACGGCCTGGCGCGACATGTTGGCACCCATCAAGGCGCGGTTCGCGTCGTCGTGCTCCAGGAACGGGATCAGCGAGGCCGCCACCGACACGATCTGTGCGGGCGACACGTCCATGTACTGCACGCGCTCGGCCGACACCAGGGTCGATTCACCCTTTTCGCGGGCCGACACCAGGTCGCCGATCAGGCGGCCTTCGGCGTCCAGCTCGGCATTGGCCTGGGCGATGATGTACTTGCCTTCCTCGATGGCCGACAGGTAGTCGATCTCCATCGTGACCTTGCCGTCGGCCACGCGGCGGTACGGGGTCTCGATGAAGCCGTATTCGTTCAGGCGGGCGTACAGGGCCAGCGAGTTGATCAGGCCGATGTTCGGGCCTTCAGGCGTTTCGATGGGGCACACGCGGCCATAGTGGGTCACGTGCACGTCGCGCACTTCGAAGCCTGCGCGCTCGCGGGTCAGACCGCCCGGGCCCAGGGCCGAGACACGGCGCTTGTGCGTGATTTCGGCCAGCGGGTTGGTCTGGTCCATGAACTGCGACAGCTGCGAGGCGCCGAAGAATTCCTTCAGGGCGGCCGAGATCGGCTTGCTGTTGATCAGGTCATGCGGCATGAGCGGTTCCTGCTCCGCCTGGCCCAGGCGCTCCTTCACCGCCTTCTCGATACGCGCCAGGCCCGTGCGGTACTGGTTCTCGGCCAGTTCGCCCACGCAGCGCACGCGGCGGTTGCCCAGGTGGTCGATGTCGTCGACCTCGCCCTTGCCATTGCGCAGGTCCACCAGGATCTTGACCACGGCCAGGATGTCTTCGTTGGACAGCACCATGGGACCGGTGGCGCCTTCGCGGCCGATCTTGGCGTTGAACTTCATGCGGCCCACGCGCGACAGGTCGTAGGTGTCGGCGTTGTAGAACAGGCGCTGGAACAGGGCCTGCACGGCGTCTTCCGTCGGCGGCTCGCCGGGGCGCATCATGCGGTAGATGGCCACGCGGGCGGCGAACTCGTCCACGGTTTCGTCGGTGCGCAGGGTCTGCGAGATGTACGCGCCCTGGTCCAGCTCATTCGTGTAGATGCACTGCAGTTCCTGGATGCCGGCGCTGCGCAGCTTCTTGAGCAGGGCTTCGGTCAGCTCGTCGTTGGCCTTGGCAATGATCTCGCCCGTATCCGGGTCGACGATGTTCTTGGCGACCACGCGGCCGATCAGGAAGTCCTCGGGGACGCTGATGAACTTGGTGCCCGACTGCTCCAGCTCGCGCGTGTGGCGCGCGGTGACGCGCTTGTCCTTGGCGACCACGACCTTGCCCGACTTGTCGGTGATGTCGAAGCGCGCGACTTCGCCGCGCAGGCGCTCGGAGACGAACTCCATCTGGGCGCCGCTGTCCATCAGGCGGAAGTTGTCGTTGACGAAGAAGTTGGCCAGGATCGATTCCGGCGTCAGGCCGATGGCCTTGAGCAGGATGGTCACGGGCATCTTGCGGCGGCGGTCGACACGGAAGAACAGCAGGTCCTTGGGGTCGAACTCGAAGTCCAGCCAGGAGCCGCGGTAGGGAATGATGCGCGCCGAGAACAGCAGCTTGCCCGAGCTGTGGGTCTTGCCCTTGTCATGCTCGAAGAACACGCCGGGCGAGCGGTGCAGCTGCGAGACGATCACGCGCTCGGTGCCGTTGATGATGAAGGAGCCCTTGTCGGTCATCAGGGGCACTTCGCCCATGTAGACTTCCTGCTCCTTGACTTCCTTGACCACCTTGGACTGGGAGGTCGAGGACTCGCGGTCATAGATGATCAGTTGCACCTTGGCGCGCACGGCCGAGGAGAAGGTCAGGCCGCGGGTCTGGCATTCGCGCACGTCGAAGGCAGGCTTGGCCAGGTTGTACTCGACGAACTTCATCTCCACGAAGCCGTTGTGGGAGACGATGGGGAAAGCGGAGTTGAAGGCCGCTTGCAGGCCTTCGATGGTGCGTTTTTTGGGGGCTACATCTGCCTGCAAGAATGCGGTGTATGCATCTTTTTGCATCTGCAGCAGGTAAGGCACTTCGAGCACGCTGTCGCGGCTCCCGAAGCTTTTGCGGATTCGCTTGCGTTCGGTGTAAGAATAGGCCATGAGATCTCCGGGCAAAGACATGAGTCCTGGGTCTGCGACGACTGCCCCACATGGAAAGCTCCCTGCGGGCTTGGCGGTTGGCCACTACCAACCATGGCTGACGGCGATGCGTTGCACATCGCCCGAACCAAGGCATCTTCTGCTGTCGGGTTGTCAGAAGACACTGAAAAACAGACTTCGACAGACTGCTTTCCAGTGTGCTCTATGGATGCGCTCTCCACAAGCGCCAAAGGCTGGAGGCCCTTTTGGGAGCCTCCAGCCCTTGAGGGGACCGAATTACTTCAGTTCAGCCTTGGCGCCGGCTTCCACCAGCTTCTTCACAGCGGCTTCGGCGTCAGCCTTGGCAATGCCTTCCTTGACGTTCTTCGGAGCGCCGTCGACCAGGTCCTTGGCTTCCTTCAGACCCAGGCCGGTGATTTCGCGCACGGCCTTGATGACGGACACCTTGTTGGCGCCGGCATCGGTCAGGACCACATTGAACTCGGTCTTTTCTTCAGCAGCGGCAGCGCCGCCAGCAGCACCACCGGCAGCGGGAGCGGCCATGGCGGCAGCGCTCACGCCGAACTTCTCTTCAATGGCCTTGACCAGGTCATTGAGTTCCAGGACCGTCATGCTGTCCAGAGCGGTCAGAAATGCGTCTTTATCGAATGCCATTTTGATTTCCTAACAATATTGGTTAACTGCCGCGCGCTCAGGCTGCGACTGCTTCGGCTGCCGGTTGTTCGGCAGAGCCTTCGCTCTTCTTCGCCGCCAGGGCGCCCAGCACGACGGCCGTACGCGAAACAGGCGACATCAGCAAGCCACACAGCTGTGCCAGCAGAACTTCCTTCGAGGGGATGTTCGCCAGTTGCTTCACACCGTTCACGTCCAGGGCCTTGCCTGCAAACGCACCACCGCGGATCACCAGCTTGTCGTTGGTTTTCGCGAAGTCGGCCACCACCTTGGCGGCAGCCACTGCGTCTTCAGAGAAGCCATAGATCAGAGGGCCGGTCATCTGGTCGGCGACGACGTCGAACTGGCTGCCAGCCACAGCACGGCGGGCCAGCGTGTTCTTCAACACGCTCAGGCTCACACCCTTGCTGCGGGCGTCAACACGCAGTTTCGTCATGTCGGCGACCGTGATGCCGCGGTATTCCGCGATCACAAGCGTTTGAGCTTTAGCGGCGAGGCTGGTCACTTCATTGATGACCGCTTCTTTCTCACTGCGATTAAGACTCAAGGTCTACTCCTTCAAATGCACACTCGGGGCAAGCCCCTCATGCGCGCTCTTGTTGCAGCGACCAACTGTTTTGGAAATGCATCCATCTGCAGCGGGATCGCCATCTGCGTTGGCCCCTGGGGTTTAAGTGCACGAGGCACACCAACGGTCTTGGATGACCCGGCGCATCGCTGCGCCGGCCCACCACTGAGACACCCCGGAAGGTGCCTCAAGATTTCCTGGCTATCAGGCCGAGATGGTTTGCGTGTCGACGCGGACGCCCACACCCATGGTCGAGGAGACAGCCACCTTGCGCAGGTACAGGCCCTTGCTGGAAGCGGGCTTGGACTTGTTCAGGGCGTCGATCAGGGCAGCCAGGTTGCCTTGCAGCTTCTCGTTGTCGAACGAGCGGCGGCCGATGGTGGCGTGGATGATGCCGGCCTTGTCGACGCGGTACTGCACCTGACCTGCCTTGGCGTTCTTCACGGCCGTGGCCACGTCGGGAGTCACCGTGCCCACCTTGGGGTTGGGCATCAGGCCGCGCGGGCCCAGGATCTGGCCCAGCGTACCGACGACGCGCATGGCGTCGGGGGCGGCGATGACCACGTCGAAGGGCATGTCGCCAGCCTTCACGCGGGCAGCCAGGTCGTCCATGCCGACCACGTCGGCGCCGGCGGCCTTGGCTTCTTCAGCCTTGGCGCCCTGGGCGAACACGGCCACGCGTGCGGTCTTGCCGGTGCCATGGGGCAGCACGACGGCGCCACGCACGACCTGGTCCGACTTCTTGGCGTCCACGCCCAGTTGCACGGCCACGTCGATGGACTCATCGAACTTGGCGGTAGCGGCTTCCTTCACCAGCGCCACGGCGTCGGCGAAAGCGTACAGCTTGGTGGACTCCACCTTGCCCTGGAGAGCCTTTTGCTTCTTGGTCAACTTGGCCATTTACACGCCCTCCACAATCACGCCCATCGAGCGGGCCGAACCAGCCAGCGTACGCACGGCGGCGTCGACGTCAGCGGCGTTCATGTCCTTCAGCTTGGTGTTGGCGATTTCTTCCAGCTGGGCGCGGGTGATCTTGCCGACCTTGTTCTTCAGGGGGTTGGAGGAGCCCTTGTCCAGCTTGATGGCCTTCTTGATCAGCACAGTCGCCGGAGGCGTCTTGATGATGAAGGTGAAGCTCTTGTCGGCAAAGGCCGTGATGACCACGGGCAGGGGCAGGCCGGGCTCGACACCTTGGGTCTGGGCGTTGAACGCCTTGCAGAATTCCATGATGTTGAGGCCGCGCTGACCCAGCGCCGGACCGATCGGAGGAGAGGGATTGGCCTTACCAGCTGGCACTTGCAGCTTGATGAAGCCGACGATTTTCTTCGCCATTGAATGCTCCTTGCGGGTATAGCGCCGCCGGCCCAACGCACGATGGTTGCAGCCGGCAGCTCCCCGGGGGTTGAAAGACTCTTGCTGACACGCCCTGCACCGAGCCTAAAAATGCAGAGCCAGAGATTGTAAGCGGTAGCTCAGGTTTTTTCAACCTGGGCGAATTCAAGCTCGACCGGCGTGGAACGGCCGAAGATCATGACCGAGACGCGCAGGCGGTTCTTTTCGTAGTTGACTTCCTCGACCGAGCCGTTGAAGTCCGTGAACGGGCCTTCCTTGACACGCACCAGCTCGCCCACCATGAACTCGATCTTGTGGCGCGGCTTTTCCGTGCCTTCCTGCATCTGGCTGACGATCTTGCGCACTTCCTCTTCCGAGATCGGCGCAGGACGGTTCTTGGCCCCACCCACGAAGCCGGTCACCTTGCTGGTGTGCTTGACCAGATGCCAGGTGTCGTCTTCCATGACCATCTCGACGAACACATAGCCCGGGAAAAGACGGCGCTCCGTGGTGCGGCGCTGGCCGTTCTTCATTTCCACCACTTCCTCGGTGGGAACCAGGATGCGGCCGAACTTGGACTGCATGTCCGAGCGCGCGATGCGCTCGATGATGTTGCGTTCGACCGCCTTCTCCATGCCCGAGTAGGCATGGACGATGTACCAGCGCAGATCCGGATTGGCAGGCGCTGCCGCTCCGTCGTTCACACCTGTTTCGACAGCATCCATTACTTCCTCCAGCCCAAAATCAGGTCATACAGGACCCACTCCAGCGTCTTGTCCGTGAACCACAGGAACAACGACATGATGACGACGAAGCCGAAGACGTACAAGGTCATCTGCATGGTTTCCTTGCGCGTCGGCCAGACGACCTTCTTGACTTCGCGCCAGGCATCCTGCGCAAAGGCCACGAAGCGTTTGCCGAGCTCGGAAACCAGGAACACGCCCACAGCAGCGGCCAGCCCCACCAGCAGCACCGCCCACTGAACGACGGGACCTTGCTTGCCCAACAGATAGAAGCCGGCGATCGCAGCAACGACTAAAGCCGCGACTGCGGCAAGCTTTGCTTTGTCAGCTCCTGAGCTGACCGTTTCAACCTGAGTAGTGGCCATATTTCATTTCTCATGCACCGTCTTTGGCGCCACGCCAAGACACAGAAGCCCGCCTGGGGGGCGGGCTCGCTGCGATTCCACCATCAGGTGGCAGGGGCAGTAGGAATCGAACCTACAACCTTCGGTTTTGGAGACCGACGCTCTGCCAATTGAGCTATACCCCTACGAAATCAATCAGGCGATGATCTTGGCAACCACACCAGCGCCCACGGTACGGCCACCTTCGCGGATGGCGAAGCGCAGGCCTTCTTCCATGGCGATGGGGGCGATCAGCTTGACGGTGATCGACACGTTGTCGCCAGGCATCA
>JBHIXF010000054.1:0-44398 GCA_041984925.1 Comamonas sp. | reverse complement strand
CCCGGCTCGTTGTTGATGATGAAGTTGATGCCGCCCTGGCGGTACAGCAGCACGTTCTTGGAGCGGTGCCTGGCCACCAGGGTGAAGCCCAGTTTCTCGAACAGGGGTTCGAGCACGCCGGCCGTGGGCGATGCGAACTCCACGAATTCAAAGCCCATCAGGCCCATGGGATTGTCGAAAAGATCGGTCATGCAGTGTCTCCATTCATTGTGGACAGCCATTGGCTGCGGATGGAGACACTGTAGACATTCCAGGACGCAGTCATCCTGCAAGTTCGAGGCGCGGCTTCCCGGAAAACACGGTATTCATGCGCCAACGAAGAAGGACGCGACCGGATCAAGCCTTGCCAGGGCCTTTCACGCACATTTTCTGAACCCGGGTGCAAGCCCACGGCCGCCACGCGGCAACACCGCGATGCCAGCCGCCTTCAGAAAACGGCGTAGCGGTACGCGAAATAGGCCGCCGCCACCACCCCCAGCACGGCCAAAATCCCCATGAGCCTGCCCATATTCGATGCTCCCTGCCCAGTGAAGGCGATGCAGCCCGCGCTTGGGCCTGTCCGGGCCACGCATCGGCGTATCCGGTCATTGAATGAAATCCCCATATCCGATATGGCGCACGGCATTATCGGGCGAGAAGGGGACATAAAGAAAAAGGCCAGTGCTTTTGGCACTGGCCTTTTTTATTTGGGGTGGCTGATGGGACTCGAACCCACGACGACAGGAATCACAATCCTGGACTCTACCAACTGAGCTACAGCCACCGGAGAAGAACTCTATTATATGTCAAAAAACTTGCTTGATTTTGAAATTTTCATTTTCCTGAAAATTTCTCTCATCAGGGGCGCGGGACCTTGATCTGCACCTTGAGCTGTTTCTTGAGAAGCTCGTAGTATGCCACAGCTTCGGCCACTGCAGACCATTGTGTGAACTCTTGTTTCTGCTGTGCCAGGGCCTGCGCATCCTCGGGCGCACGCTCGACGATGCGCACCACCTTGATCACGGCATAGCCCTGGGCGCCCAGATCCACTCCGCTCCAGGAAGGCAGCTGGGCCACGGGTGCGCGCAGCACGGCATCCACCAGGTCGCGCGACAGGCCTTCGGGCTGGTCACGGCCCACCACCTTGGCGGCAGGAAGCCGCGCCGTGTCGGGCTTGTCCTTCCACTCCTTGAGCTTGGCTTCGCCGTCGGCCTTGGCCAGCTCGGAGGATTTTTGCGCCACGTACAGCGTGCGCAGCCTGTCGCCCACTTCCTCGAAGGGCAGCGTGCGCGCAGCGGTGTACTGGGTCACGCGGCCAGCCACCAGCTGATTGGATGCCAGCTCGATCGCATCGGTGTTGCGCTTGCTGTTGAGAGAGTCGCTGGAGAACAGCGCCTCGAGAAAACGCGGGCTGGCCAGCGGGCCGGTTGCGCCGGGCTGGGGCTGGCGCGTCACATGCTCGGCCTTGTGGACGGTGAGCTTGAATTTCTCGGCCACGGGCTGCAGGCTGTCGGATTGCTCATAGACGGCGTTGGAGAACGATTCCGCCAGTTCGGCGAACTTGCGCTGGGCCTGCTGCTGCTTGAGTTCAGCTTCCAGCTTGGGACGCATTTCCTCGAAGCCCGGCACCTTGGGCTTCTTGATGTCGGTCAGCATGATGACGTGGTAGCCGAAGTCGCTGTGGACCACGTCGCTGATATCGCCGACCTTCATGCCGAAGACGGCGTCCTCGAAAGGCTTGACCATGGCGCCCCGCCCGAAGAAGCCCAGGTCGCCCCCCGATGCCGCCGAACCGCCATCTTGCGAATTGGCCTTGGCCAGTTCCGCGAAGCGCTTGGGGTTGGCGCGCAGTTCGGCCAGAAGTTGCTCGGCCTTGGACCTGGCCTTTTCCTGGTCGGCGGCCGGTGCGTCCTTGGCGGAGTTGATCAGGATGTGGCTGGCACGGCGCTCCTCGGGCCCGGCCAGGCGTTCCGCGTTTTCCTTGTAATAGGTGCGCATGTCGTCTTCGTTCAGCACGATGCCGGCCTGCACGCTGGCCAGATCGAGCTGCACATATTCGACCGAGGCCTGCTCGGGCTGCTGGAACTGGCTGGTGTGCGCGGCATAGTAGGCCTTCAGATCGGCCTCGGTGGGCTGCACCTTGGCGGCATAGGCCGAGGCATCGAAGCGCGCCACCTGCACCTCACGGCGCTGGTACAGCGCATTGACGGCCTGCTTGACCTGGGCATCGGTCGCGAAGGCGGTGCCGGTCACGCCGCCCAGCACCTGGTTCAACGACAGTTCCCGGCGCAGATTGGCTTCGAAGCCTTCAGGCGTCAGGCCCTGGGCGCCGACCAGGGCGCGGTAGGCCTGGGCGTCCAGCGTGCCATCGGGCTTCTTGAGGGCCGAGATGGCCGGGATCTCCTGCAGCGTGCGCACCAGCTGGGCATCGGAGGCGGTCAGGTGCAGCTTTTGCACGGCCGCGGCCAACACCTGGTCGCGCACCATTTTCTCCAGCGTCGCATAGCGGGCCTGCGGGGAGTCGAGCAGCTTGGCATCGATGCCAGGGTTCTCGGCGCGCATGCGGTCGCTTTCGGCGCGGTGGGCGTTGTCCCAGTCGGACTGCTTGATGTCATGTCCGTCGACCCGCGCCACGGTGGCGCTGGACTCGGTGAAGTAGTTCTGGTTCACGCCCACAAAGATGAACGAGGGAATGATCAGCAAGAACAACAAGATCATCACGAACTTGGAATGCTTGCGGATGGATTCGAACATGGTCTGTCTTTCAGTGGCAGAAATGGAAAAGGCGAACCTCTGTCCGCCTTTTGTCCTAGGGTGGGCGCTGGCGGATTCGAGCCGCCGACCTGCGTCTTGTAAGGGGCTCCAACGCCTTCACAAACCAACAGCCTGCCGGGCCTGCCAACGTCTCCCACCAACAAAGGGAGGCCGAAACGACGATTCTACTTTGTCGCGGTCTCCTGGTCGTATTTGCCGTGCGGACATTGCGCCGGCCTGCCAGCCCGCGCGGCGGCGCAGTTCACGCGGCCTGCGGGCCGTCGGCACCCTTGCGGCAGCCGTCCGTCGCAAGGCGCTGGGCGGGCGCGCCCCGGCGCGCCACGATGCAGCCTCATCCACAGTGCCTCATGAAAGGACTTTCCATGCACGCTCTTTCGCTCGCCCTGGCCACGCTGGCCTTGTCCACAACCGCCATGGCCCAGCAGGCCCCCGCCCTGCCCCATGCGCCAACCGTTTCAGCTGCGGCAGACCGCGACATGAGCCGGGCCGAAGTGCTGGCCGACCTCGAGATGTGGCAGCGCGCCGGCATGCCCCATCTGGCCGATCGCGAGCTGGGCCAGCAGTCCGCAGAGTACCTGCGGGGCCTGGAGCGCTACCGCCAGCTGCTTGCAGGACCGGCCTTTCGCGAAGCCGTGGCAAGGCTGGAGGCACGGCACATCCACGCTGGCCGGTAGTGCGGGCGCAGGACCGCCGCACGGACCCTGCAAAGAAAAAGGGCCTGGATTGCTCCAGGCCCTTTTTCTCGGTGGGTTGGTGGGTGCTGACGGGGTCGAACCGCCGACCTACGCCTTGTAAGGGCGCCGCTCTACCGACTGAGCTAAGCACCCCACCGTGACTGGTGTCAGTTCAGGGCATCCTTCAATGCCTTGCCCGGACGGAACTTGGGCACCTTGGCGGCCTTGATCTTGATGGTTTCGCCGGTGCGGGGATTGCGGCCGGTGCGGGCGGCACGCTTGCCGACGGCGAATGTGCCGAAACCAACGAGAGACACTGTGCCGCCCTTCTTGAGGGTTTTCTTCACAGCCTCAATCGTGGAATCCAGTGCGCGAGCAGCCGCGGCCTTGGAGATGTCGGCGTTGTTGGCGATGTGCTCAATCAGTTCGGTTTTATTCACAAGATGCCTCTCGAGAAATAAGTGAATGGAAGTCTCTGTGGCCAGCGCGGACCAGCCAGAAACCCGGCGCGAAGGATACGGATCTGGCTTGCCGCGCGGCGCCTGCCGGGATGCGGCAAGAGCCTACGATTAAAGCCATGGACCTTCCATGTGTCAATTCATTGCCGTGCAACACAGCGACAGGCAACGATTCTATGCGGTTTTGGCGCCAGCTTTGGCTTTGCGGCCGGTTTTTTGCGCCGGCCCGGCCCCTGGCGGCTTCACGGATTGACAAGGATTCACAAAGCGAAAGCCCGGCCCGGAGGCCGCACCCGGCAGGGGGATGCTATCAAACATGGAGCACAAGGCCTTTGCCTCAAGAGCCTTGCCTGGCGACGCGCGCCCGGATCTCGGGCACGGCCTTTTGCAGGTAGTAGACCATGGACCAGACGGTGAGCACGGCGGCCACCCAGATCAGCACCTGTCCCCAGACGCCGGTGTCGATGCCGCCAGGCAGCGGGCCGTCGTAGAGCAGGAAGGGAATGGCCACCATCTGCGCCGTGGTCTTGAGCTTGCCCAGCATGTGCACGGCCACGCTCTTGCTGGCGCCGAGCTGGGCCATCCATTCACGCAGCGCGGAGATGGCGATCTCGCGGCCGATGATGATCAGCGCCACGAACACGTCGGTGCGCTGCAGATGGACCAGCACCAGCAGCGATGCGCAGACCAGGAACTTGTCCGCCACCGGGTCCAGGAAGGCGCCGAAGGCAGAGGTCTGGTTGAGCTTGCGCGCCAGGTAGCCGTCGAGCCAGTCGGTGGCGGCGAAGACGACGAACATCACGGTGGCCACCAGGTTGCGGGTGGCCAGGTCGATCGGCGCATAGAACACCCCGACGATCAGCGGAATCGCGACGATCCGCGTACAGGTCATCAAGGTGGGAATGGTGAGGAACATGGACGTCATTGTGTCACGTAGCAGGGGCGGCCGGGCCCCGCCGAAGCGCCGGGCCGGCGCGCTGGCAGGCGTTCAGTGCAGGGCGCGGTAGATGTCCTCGGCGAGGGCTGCCGAGATGCCGTCCACGCGGCTCAGCTCCTCCACGCTGGCTTCGGCCACGCCGCGCACGCCGCCGAAGCGCTGCAGCAGGCGCGCCCGCTTCTTGGGCCCCACGCCGGGAATGTCCTCGAGCTGCCCGCCGCCCATGCGCACCTTGGCGCGCGCCGCGCGCATGCCGGTGATGGCGAAGCGGTGGGCTTCGTCGCGGATCTGGGCCACCAGCATCAGGGCCGCCGAATCATGGCCCAGGTAGATCTTCTCGCGCCCATCGGCGAAGACCAGCTCCTCCAGGCCCACCTTGCGGCCCTCGCCCTTTTCCACGCCGACGATGCGCGAGACATCCAGGCCCAGCTGCTCGAACACCTCGCGCGCCATGCTGACCTGGCCCTTGCCGCCGTCGACCAGCACCAGGTCGGGCAGTTGCGGCTGCTTGCCCGTGAGCTCGGCGCCGCCGGCCTCTCTTTGCGCCTCGGCCACGCGACTGTAGCGGCGCATCAGCACCTGGCGCATGGCCGCGTAGTCGTCGCCGCCGGTGATGCCCTCGATGTTGAAGCGCCGGTATTCGCTGCTTTGCATCTTGTGGTGGTGGAACACCACGCACGAGGCCTGCGTGGCCTCGCCGGCCGTGTGGGAGATGTCGAAGCACTCGATGGTGAGCTCGTCCAGGTTGTCGCCAGGCAGATCCAGCGCCTCGGCCAGCGCGCGCGTGCGCGCCTGCTGCGAGCCCTCCTCGGCCAGCAGCCGCGCCAGCTGGATGTCGGCGTTCTTCTGCGCCATCTCCAGCCAGATGCGCCGCTGCTCGCGCGGCTGCTGCACGGCCGTGATGCGCACGCCGGTCTGCTCGGCCAGCAGCGCCAGCAGCTTCTTGTCCACCGGATGGCTGACGATGAGCACCGGCGGCACGGCCACGCCCGTGTAGTGCTGGGCGATGAAGGCATCGAGCACGATGTCTTCGATCGGCCGCGCGGCCCTGGCCTGCTGCTCGTCCGCATAGACCGATGCCGCATCGCCCAGGTTGGCAGGAAAGTAGGGACGGTCGCCCAGATGGCGGCCGCCGCGCACCATGGCCAGGTTCACGCAGGCGCGCCCGCCCTGCACCTTCACGGCGAGGATGTCCACGTCGCGGTCGTCGGCCGTTTCTATGGCCTGCTGGTGCAGCACGCGCGACAGCGCCGTGATCTGGTTGCGCACCTCGGCGGCCTGCTCGTATTCCATGCGCTCGGCATGCTCCATCATGCGGGCCTCGAGCTGGCGCAGCAGCTCCTGCGTCTCGCCGCGCAGCATGGCCTCGGCGTTGCGCACGTCCAGCGAATAGGCCTCGGGGGAGATCAGGTCCACGCAGGGGCCGCTGCAGCGCTTGATCTGGTAGAGCAGGCAGGGGCGCGAGCGGTTGGCGAAGACCGTGTCCTCGCAGGTGCGCAGCCGGAAGACCTTTTGCAGCAGCTGCATGGTTTCCTTGACGGCCCAGGCATTGGGATAGGGGCCGAAGTAGCGGTGGCGCTTGTCCACCGCGCCGCGGTAGTAGGCCATGCGGGGAAAGCGCTGGTGCGCCGGCTCGCCGCCCTTGCCGTCGTGCGTGGCCAGGCCGGTGATCTTCAGATAGGGATAGCTCTTGTCGTCCCGAAACAGGATGTTGTACTTGGGGTGCTGCGTCTTGATGAGGTTGTTTTCGAGCAGCAGCGCCTCGGCCTCGGAGCGCACCACCGTGGTCTCCAGGCGCGCGATCTTGCCCACCATGTGGCCGATGCGCGTGCCGCCATGGTTCTTGCTGAAGTAGCTGGAGACACGGCGCTTGAGGTTGATGGCTTTGCCCACATACAGCAGGCTGCCTGCCGCATCGAAATAACGGTAGACGCCGGGCAGGCCCGGCAGCGCAGCCACCTGGGCCAGCAGTTCATCGGAATGGGGTTCGGACATGCGCCTATTGTGGCCGCTGCCCGGGCCCGCCGCAGCGGGCCCGGGGGCTTACTCGGCCTCGATCCTGGAGGTCTTGACCACCTGGGCCCAGTTGCTCCATTCGGCCTTGACCATGGCGCCGAGCTGCTGCGGGTTCATGTAGTCCGCCGTGGCGCCCTGCTCCTGCGCCTTCTGCCGGAAGGCGGAGCTCTCGACCACCTTCTTCAGGTCGGCCGTGAGCTTGTCGACCACGGGCCTGGGTGTGGCAGCCGGCGCGAACACGGCGAACCAGGAGGTGGCGTTGACGCCCGCATAGCCCGCTTCGGCCGTGGTCGGCACATCGGGCAGGCTGGGCAGGCGCTGCGCGCCCGTGACGGCCAGCACGCGCAGCTTGCCGCTGTGCACGTGGGGCATGAAGGGCGGCGCGGTGCCGAAGGTCAGGTCCACCTGGCCGCCCAGCAGGTCCTGCAGCGCGGGGCCCGTGCCCTTGTAGGGCACGTGGACCATCTTGATGCCGGCCTGCTGCTCCAGCATGGCGCCCGTCACATGCTGGAGCGAGCCGTTGCCGGAGGAGGCGTAGTTGAGCTTGGCGGGATGGGCCTTGGCATAGGCCACGAGCTCGGCCAGCGTCTTCACCGGCAGCTCGGAACGCACGACGATGATCTGGGGCGCGGACAGCACATTGGCCACGGGCTGGAAGTCGCCCTGCTCCCAGGCGCGTGCCTTGGTCAGGTGGGGCGAGATCACGTGGTAGCCCGAGTACTGCATGAGCAGCGTGTAGCCATCGGCCTCGGCGCGCTTGACCAGGCTGGCCGCGATGGCGCCGTTGCCGCCGCCCTTGTTGTCCACGACCACCGACTGGCCGATCACGGGCGCCAGCGCCTGGGCCGCCATGCGCGCGGCCAGGTCGGTGGTGCCGCCGGCGGCGGCCGGCACGATCATGGTGATGGTCTTGGCGGGGTAGCCGCCCTGGGCCAGCGCGGCCGTGCCGCCCAGGCCCAGCCCGGCGATGGCCAGGGCCACGGCCGCGATCTGCCGGCGTTGAATGTTCCTCATGCTTGTCTCCTTGGGTGGTTGCTTGGTTGTGGTGCGAAAAACCGGGTCAGGCCCGGGCCAGTGCCCGCTCGCGGATGGCCGCGAAGTCGGCGGGCGGCTGGTGCAGGTCCAGCCGCGCGCCAGCCTTGGCGACCTGGCTGGCCGTGTCGTGGCCGATGAGCGCGGGCAGGCTGCGCGCGGCCGCGACGATGCGCGCCAGGTCCACGCCGGTGTCGTAGCCCATGAGCTCAAGCGCATGCACGATGTCCTCGGTGCAGGCATTGCCCGAGGCGCCGGGCGCATAGGGGCAGCCGCCCAGGCCGCCGATGGAGGCGTCGAATCGATCGGCGCCGGCCGCGAGCGAGGCCAGCACATTGCCCAGGGCCATGCCGCGCGTGTCGTGGAAGTGCAGCGTCAGGCCCAGCCGCGGCCAGCGCTGCAGGAAGGCGGCCACCATGGCGCGGACCTGGGTGGGGAAGGCCATGCCCGTGGTGTCGCACAGCGTGATGCCCTGCACGCCCAGGTCGGCGAAGCGCTGCACCCAGTCGAACACCTCCTGCTGCGGCACATCTGCCTCCATGGGGCAGCCGAAGCAGCACGACAGCGAGACGTTGACGGGCACGTCCGCCTGCCGCGCCATGGCCACGACCTGGGCCAGGGCCGCGAACGACTGGCTGCGCTGCATGCGCAGATTGCACAGGTTGTGGGTTTCGCTGACCGACATGACGAGGTTGAGTTCATCGGTGCGCGCCTCGATGGCACGCTCGGCGCCGCGCGCATTGGGCACCAGGGCGGTGTAGACCGTGCCGGGGCGGCGCTCGATCTCGCGCATCACGATCTCGCCATCGCGCAGCGCGGGGATGGCCGCGGGCGAGACGAAGGCCGTGACCTCGATCTTGGACAGGCCGGCCTGCGACAGCGCGTTGACCAGGGCGATCTTGTCCTCGGTGGGAACGAAGGCCTGCTCCATCTGCAGCCCGTCGCGCATGCCGACCTCGTTGAAGAAGACGCGGCGGCCCGCGCCCTGCCAGATGTCCAGGCAGGTGTCCTGATGGGTGGCGGCATTCATTGGATCACTCCCTTGCTGCGCAGCAGCGCGATCTGTTCGGCCGTGAGGCCGGCCTCGGCCAGCACGGCATCGGTGTCGTCGCCGACATGGGGCGCGCTGCTGCGCACCGTGCCGGGCGTGAGCGACAGCTTGGGCACGATGCCCGGCACCTCGATGTCGTCGCCATCGCGTGTGCGCTGGCTGAGGATCATGTCGCGGGCGCGGTAGTGCGGGTCCTCGGCGATATCCTTGGCCGTGTAGACCTTGCCGGCCGGCACGCGGGCGGCGGCCAGTTGGTCCATTACCGCCTGCACGCTCTGCGCCTTCGTCCACCCGCCGATGACGGCATCGATCTCGGCCACGCGCGCCACGCGGCCCGCGTTGTCGGCCAGTTGGGGATCGTCGGCCAGGTCCTGGCGACCGATGGTGGCCATCAGCCGCTTGAAGATGGAGTCGCCGTTGCCGGCCACCAGCACCCAGCCGTCCTGGCAGGGATAGGCGTTGGACGGCGCGATGCCCGGCAGCGCGCTGCCCGCCGCCTCGCGCACGGCGCCGAAGGCGCTGTACTCGGGCAGCAGGCTTTCCATGACGTTGAACACGGCCTCATGCAGCGCCACGTCGATGACCTGGCCCGCGCCGCCATTCACCTTGCGGTGGTACAGGGCCATCATCACGCCGATCACGCCATGCAGCGCGGCCAGCGTGTCGCCGATGGACACTCCCACGCGCACGGGCACGCGGCCCGGCTCGGCCGTCAGGTGGCGCAGGCCGCCCATGGCCTCGCCGATCACGCCGAAGCCCGGCAGGTCGCGGTAGGGGCCGGTCTGGCCATAGCCCGAGATGCGCAGGATGACCAGGCCGGGATTGAGCGCATGCAGTTCCTCGGGCGACATGCCCCAGCCTTCGAGCGTGCCGGGGCGGAAGTTCTCGACCAGCACGTCGGCCTCGGCGATCAGGCGGCGCGCGATGTCCTGCCCTTGCTGCTGGCGCAGGTCCAGCGCCACGGAGCGCTTGTTGCGCGACTGCACCTGCCACCAGACCGAGGTGCCGTTCTTGATCAGGCGCCAGTTGCGCAGCGGATCGCCCGCGCCGGGCGCCTCGATCTTGACCACGTCGGCGCCGAACTCGCCCAGCGTCTTGCCGCAGAACGGCCCTGCGATCAACTGCCCCATCTCGACCACGCGCACGCCGGCCAGCGCGCCCGGTGCCGGCTGCATTGTCTGTTCTGCCATCGATGATCCTTCCTCGGTGTCTCCTGCGGCCGGCAGCGGATCGCCGGCTCGCGGCGCCGATCTTGCCGCTGCCGGCGCCGGCCGCAAAACGCTCAAGCGCGACGCTGCCATCGCAAACCGGCATGGCAAGGCGGCAGCGGGGGGGATGCGGGGGGGATAATCGCCACCCCATGAAACTCGACCCGATCTCGCTGCGCCTGTTCGTGGCCGTGATGGAGGAAAGCGCCATCGCCCGCGCCGCCGCGCGCGAGCACATCGCCCCCTCGGCCGCCAGCCGGCGCCTGGCCGAGCTGGAAGGCCAGCTGCAGGTGGAGCTGTTCACGCGCAGCAACCGCGGCAGCGTGCCCACGGCGGCGGCCTATGCGCTGCTGAACATGGCGCGCGGCGTGCTCAACGACCTGGACGGCATCGCCGGGCAGATGCGCGACTACGGCCGGGGCCTGCGCGGCCATGTCCGCGTGATGGCCAACATCTCGGCCATCACGCAGTTCCTGCCCTCCCAGCTGCAGGGCTTTCTGGAGCAGCATCCGCACGTGGACGTGCGCCTGCAGGAACGCGTGAGCAGCGACATCGCCCGCGCCGTGGCCGACAACGAGGCCGACATCGGCATCCTCAACCAGGGCAGCTATGGCGGCAAGATCCGCCTGCGCCCCTACCGGCGCGACCGCCTCATCGTCATCGTGCCCCAGGGCCATGCGCTGGCGCGCCGCCGCAGCCTGCGCCTGGCCCAGGTGCTGGACCATGACCTCGTGGGCATGCATGCGGGCAGCGCCCTCAACCACCAGATCACGCGAGCCGCGGCCGACCTGGGCCTGCAGCCCCGGCTGCGCATGAAGGTCACGGGCTATGACGCGCTGTGCCTGATGGTGGCCTCGGGCCTGGGCATCGGCATACTGCCGCAGGGCAGCGCGCGCCTGTACCTGGGCGCCCTGCCGCTGCGCTGCATCGCGCTGGACGAGCCCTGGGCCGAGCGCGAACTGATGCTGTGCCTGCGCTCGCAGGAGGCGCTGCCCCCCGTGGCCCAACTGCTGGCCGAACACCTGTGCCAACCCTGACCCCCATGCTGCCCTTCATTCCCCTGCCCCCCGACCGCAGCCCGCCACCCCGGCCCGCACTGACCTGGGACATCTTCTGCCAGGTCATAGACAACTTCGGCGACATCGGCGTGTGCTGGCGCGCGGCGGCCGACCTGGCTTCGCGCGGCCAGCGCGTGCGGCTGTGGATGGACGATGCCAGCGCGCTGGCCTGGATGGCACCGCTGCCCCACCCCGAAGGACTCAGCGTGCACGGCTGGCCCGTGCAGGCGGCGGATGTGCCGCCCGTGGTGGGCGACGTGGTCATCGAAGCCTTCGGCTGCGAGATCCCGCCGCCCTTTGTGGCCGCCATCGCCCGCCGGGCGCCGCTGTGGATCAATCTCGAATACCTGTCGGCCGAAGACTATGTGCAGCGCTGCCACCGCCTGCCTTCGCCGCTGATGTCCGGCCCGGCCGCGGGCCTGACGCGCTGGTTCTTCTACCCCGGCTTCACGGCTGCCACGGGCGGGCTGCTGCGCGAGGGCGACCTGGCCGCCCGCCAGCAGGCCTTTGCGGGCGAAGGCCGCAGCGCCTGGCGCGCGCGCCATGCCATCGCGCCTGGCGATTGCGCCATCTCGCTGTTCTGCTATGAGCCGGCCGCCCTGCCCGGCTGGCTGGCGGCCCTGCACGCCGCAGCCGCCGCAGCCGCCACGGGGCACGGTGCCGTCAGGCACCATGCGCTGGCGCCCTGCCCCCAGCGCCAGTTCGACGAGATGCTCTGGTCCTGCGACCTGAATCTGGTGCGCGGCGAGGATTCCCTGGTGCGCGCGCTATGGGCGGGCCAGCCCCTGGTCTGGCACATCTACCCCCAGCACGACGATGCCCATCACGGCAAGCTCGATGCCTTCCTGGACTGGCTGCAGGCGCCGCCCAGCCTGCGCGCCTTCCACCATGCCTGGAACGGCATGGCGCCCGCATCCACGCTGCCGGCGCTCACGCCCGCACTGCTCGGACAATGGCAGCAATGCATCCAGGCGGCACGCGTGCAACTGCTGCGACAGCCCCCCCTGATTGACCAGCTGCAAGCTTTTGCAGCCGAAAAAAGCTAGAATGCACGTTTTGCCTCCCTGGAGAGGCGCCACTGCGGGCGACCGCCAGCCGGGCGCCGACGACCAGGGTTGCACCCGCCGCGGAACATGCGGCAGGCGCACCGTCCCAGCGACTTCGCTTGCCTGCCCTGTTGAGCGGCTCCAACCCCAGCCAAGCAAGCTATGAAAATCGCTCAAGAAATCCGCGCCGGCAACGTGATCATGCAGGGCAAGGACCCCATGATCGTCCTGAAGACCGAATACGCCCGCGGTGGCCGTGGCGCCGCAACGGTGCGCATGAAGCTCAAGGCCCTGCTGTCGAACATGGGCACTGAAGTCGTCTTCAAGGCCGACGACAAGATCGACAACGTGATCCTGGACAAGAAGGAGTGCACCTACTCCTACTTCGCCGACCCGATGTACGTCTGGATGGACTCCGAGTACAACCAGTACGAAGTGGAAGCCGCCAACATGGGCGACGCCATCAACTACCTGGAAGACGGCATGGAAGCCGAAGTCGTGTTCTACGACGGCAAGGCCATCTCCTGCGAGCTGCCCACCTCCGTGGTGCGCGAGATCACCTGGACCGAGCCCGCCGTCAAGGGCGACACGTCCGGCAAGGTGCTCAAGCCCGCCAAGATCGCCACCGGCTTCGAAGTGCCCGTGCCCCTGTTCGTGGACCAGGGCGACAAGATCGAAATCGACACCCGCACCGGCGAATACCGCAAGCGCGTCTGAGCGGCGCCTGCACGCCCCCTGCGAAGCCCCTGGCAGCCCGTCTGCCAGGGGCTTTTTGTTTGCCGACGCAGCGCCGCGAAAATTTACCCGGATTTAATTGACTTGGCATTTTTACCCAGGTAATATTCAGCGCCATGACGACACACTCCCATGCATCCGATACGGAACAGCCAGCCAGCTACACCGTCTTCCAGGGCCATCGGCGCCTGCTGCAGGCCGACCGCCAGGCCGTGCTGCGTTTCTTGCAAAACCATGAACAGCAGGCGGGCGCCAGCGCCGCCGATCCCGCGCCATGGGTCTTCGACGACCACAGCGGCATGCGGCTGGACCTGGACTGGCGCAGCGAACTGGCCGATGCCAGCACTGCTGCTGCGCCTGCCCAAGCGCCGGCCGCACGCAGCGTGGGCCGGCCCAGGCTCGGCGTCGTGGCCCGCGAGGTGACCTTGCTGCCGCGCCACTGGGACTGGCTCAACCGCCAGCCCGGCGGCGCCTCCGGTGCGCTGCGGCGGCTGGTCGAGCAAGCACGCAGCCAACATGCCGAGCAGGACGCCATGCGCGCAGCCACCGAAGCCAGCTACCGGTTCATGAGCGAGATCGCGGGCGATCTCCCCCATTTCGAGGAAGCCAGCCGCGCCTTGTTCGCACGCCAGGCCGACGCCTTTGCACAACACACCGCCGCCTGGCCCGAGGACGTGCGAAGCTACCTGCGCCAGCTCAGCCGGCCGCTGTGGCCCACGCAGGACTGAACGCCCCGCGCCCGCCTCCGATTTCTCGTCGCAATACCAGACACACAACACATGACGAAGTCCGACACCCCCTTGCCGCAGGCCGCCGCGCCTGCCTCGCCCGCCCCTGCGGGACCGCCCATCGCCTCCGGCAGCCAGCCGCTGTGGCGGATCTTCCTGGTGTTCCTCGGCCCCATGGTCCTGGCCAACATCCTGCAGTCGCTGTCCGGCACCATCAACAGCGTCTTCATCGGCCAGATGCTGGGCGTGCAGGCCCTGGCCGCGGTCGCGGCCTTCTTTCCGGTGATGTTCCTGTTCATCGCCTTCGTGATAGGCCTGGGCGCCGGTGCCTCGGTGCTGATCGGCCAGGCCTATGGCGCACGCCTGCATGACAAGCTGCGCGCCATCGCCGGCACGGCCATGTGCGTGGGCCTGCTGTTCGGCGCCCTCGTGGCCCTGTTCGGCGGCCTGTTCACCGAGCCGCTGATGCGCCTGCTGGGCACGCCGCCCGACATCATGGAGCAGGCCACGCTGTACTCGCGCATCGTGCTGCTGGGCATGCCGGGGCTGTTCGTGTTCCTGCTGGCCACCTCGCTGCTGCGCGGCGTGGGCGATACGGTCTCGCCCATGCTGGCCCTGCTGATCTCCACGGCCACGGGCCTCATCTGCACGCCGGCGCTGATCGCGGGCTGGGGCGGGCTGCCTCGCCTGGGCGTGGCCAGCGCGGGCGTGTCCATGATCATCGGCTTCACGCTGGCGCTGGGCTGGCTGGGCTGGCGGCTGCGCCGCATCGCCAGCCCGCTGGCGCCCAATGCCGCGCTGTGCAAGGCGATGCGCATCGACAAGGTCCTGCTCAAGAGCATTCTGCGCGTGGGCATTCCCACCGGGGTGCAGATGATCGCCTCGTCCATGGCGGGCCTGGTCGTGGTCTCCCTGGTCAACGGCTTCGGCTCCAGCGCCACGGCGGCCTACGGCGCGGTCAACCAGATCAACTCGTTCGCGCAGTTTCCCGTGATCTCGGTGGCCATCACGGCCTCCATCCTCGGTGCGCAGGCGATCGGCGCGGGCCGCAGCGAGCGCCTGGGCGCCATCACGGCCACGGCCATCCGCATGAACCTCGCGCTGGGCGCGGCCCTGGCGCTGATCGGCAGCCTGTTCGCACGGCCGCTGCTGGGCCTGTTCATCACCGACGGGCAGGTGCTGGTGCTGGCCATCGAGCTTCTGTACATCGTGCTGTGGAGCGGGCTGCTGCTGGGCTGCTTCATCGCGCTGTCCTCGGTCATGCGCGCCAGCGGCGACGTGGTCATTCCCACCGCCATCACCATTGCGGTGCTGGCCGTGCTGGAGCTGCCCCTGGCCTGGTGGCTGAGCCGCGGCTTCGGGCTCATGGGCATCTGGATGGCTTTTCCGCTGTCCTACACCATCACCCTGTGCCTGCAGACCGCCTACTACCGGCTGGTCTGGAAAAAGAAGCCGATCCGGCGGATGGTGTGACGGACCCTGTGCCACCCTGAGAAAAAAGGCTTCCCGCGGGAAGCCTTTCTTGCCTGCGGCGAACGCTCAGGCGTTCAGGTCCAGCACGATGCGGCCCTCGATCCTGCCCTCGTGCATGCGGGAGAAGATGTCGTTGATGTTCTCCAGCCGGTCGGTGGCCACCGTGGCCTTGACCTTGCCCATGGCCGCGAAGTCCAGCGACTCCTGCAGGTCCAGCCGCGTGCCCACGATGGAGCCGCGCACGGTCACGCCGCTGAGCACCATGTTGAAGATGGGTAGCGGGAAGCTGCCGGGCGGCAGGCCGTTGAGCGACACGGTGCCGCCACGGCGCACCATGCCCAGCGCCTGCTCGAAGGCCTTGGGCGACACCGCCGTCACCAGGGCGCCGTGGGCGCCGCCGATCTCCTTCTTGAGGTAGGCCGCCGGGTCCGTGGTCATGGCATTGACCGTGACCTGTGCGCCCAGGCGCCGGGCCAGCTCCAGCTTGGCATCGTCCACGTCCACCGCTGCCACATTCAGGCCCATGGCCCTGGCGTACTGCACGGCCATGTGGCCCAGGCCGCCGATGCCCGAGATCACCACCCAGTTGCCAGGCTTGGTGTCGGTGACCTTCAGCCCCTTGTAGACGGTCACGCCCGCGCACAGCACGGGAGCGATCTCGATGAGGTCCACGTTGCCGGGCAGCAGGCCCACGAAATTGGCATCGGCCAGCGCATACTGCGCAAAGCCGCCGTTGACGGAGTAGCCGGTGTTCTTCTGCTGCTCGCACAGCGTCTCCCAGCCGCCCAGGCAATGCTCGCAATGGCCGCAGGCCGTGTACAGCCACGGGATGCCGACGCGGTCGCCTTCCTTGACATGGGTGACACCCGCGCCCACGGCAGCCACATAGCCCACGCCTTCATGGCCCGGGATGAAGGGCGGATTGGGCTTGACCGGCCAGTCGCCATGCGCGGCATGCAGGTCGGTGTGGCAGACGCCGCAGGCCTCGATCTTCACCAGCACATGGCCGGGATCGGGCCGGGGCACCTGCACCTCCTCGATGGTCAGGGGCTTGCCAAACTCCCGCACCACGGCGGCCTTCATGGTCCTGTTCATTCGCGCCATCCTTTCTCGACTTCAAACGATGGGGACAGCATTTCAGCGAAGCGGCCCGGCCGCCCTGATCAAGATCAAGAACCCTCCGGAAAGCAAAAAAGGCAAGGATGGCCTTGGCTTTTTGCCTGGGCGCGAGGGGCCGCGCCGCCTCAGACCGGCTGGCCCACCAGGTCGTGGCCCTGCGTGCCCACGATGCGCGCCTTCACGAAGTCGCCCACCTTGTAGGTCTTGCTGGCCTTCTCGGGCGGCAGCAGATGGACCAGGCCGTCGATCTCGGGCGCATCGGCATAGCTGCGGCCCACGCCCCCCTTCTTGCCCAGGCCCACGGACTTGTCCACCAGCACCTGCATCGTCTGGCCCACGCGCTTTTGCAGGCGTGCGGTGGAGACCTCCTCGGCCACGGCCATGAAGCGCGCACGGCGCTCCTCGCGCACTTCATCAGGCAGCATGCCGGGAATGTCGTTGGCGGCGGCACCTTCCACGGGGCTGTAGGCGAAGCAGCCCGCGCGGTCGATCTGGGCCTCGCGCAGGAACTGCAGCAGGTGCTCGAATTCCGCCTCCGTCTCGCCCGGGAAGCCCGCGATGAAGGTGGAGCGGATCACCAGGTCGGGGCAGATCTCGCGCCAGCGCTGCAGGCGTTCCAGGTTCTTCTCGCCGTTGGCCGGGCGCTTCATGCGCCTGAGGACATCGGGATGGCTGTGCTGGAACGGCACGTCCAGGTAGGGCAGCACGCGGCCCGTGGCCATGAAGGGGATGATCTCGTCCACGCTGGGGTAGGGATAGACGTAGTGCAGGCGCACCCAGGCACCATAGGGCTCGGCGATCTGGGCCAGCGTCTGCACCAGTTCGAGCATGCGCGTCTTCACTGGCTTGCCGTCCCAGAAGCCCGTGCGGTACTTCACGTCCACGCCATAGGCCGAGGTGTCCTGGCTGATCACCAGCAGCTCCTTGACGCCGCCTTCGAACAGCGCACGCGCCTCCTTGAGCACATCGCCGACGGGGCGCGAGACCAGGTCGCCGCGCATGGAGGGGATGATGCAGAAGGTGCAGCGGTGGTTGCAGCCCTCGGAGATCTTCAGGTAGGCGTAATGCCTGGGCGTGAGCTTGATGCCCGCTTCGCCGAAGGCACCGGGCACCAGGTCGATGAACGGATCGTGCGGCTTGGGCAGGTGCGTGTGCACGGCGTTCATCACCTCCTGCGTGGCATGGGGACCGGTCACGGCCAGCACGCTGGGATGCACCTCCTGGATCAGGTTGCCGCCGTCCTTGCCGGCCTTGGCACCCAGGCAGCCCGTGACGATGACCTTGCCGTTCTCGGCCAGGGCCTCGCCGATGGTGTCCAGGCTCTCGCGCACCGCATCGTCGATGAAGCCGCAGGTGTTGACGATCACCAGGTCCGCGCCCTCGAAGGTCTTGGAGGTCTGGTAGCCCTCGGCGCTGAGCTGGGTGAGGATGAGCTCGGAGTCGGTGAGCGCCTTGGGGCACCCGAGGGATACGAATCCCACACGCGGCGCGGCCGCGCCGGCAGGGGTTGTCATGGTTGTTGCGTCGCTCGTGGGGTTCATAGGGGCGGTATTGTCCCAGGTCTGGGCGAACCTGGCACACGGCCGGGGAACTTTGGCCCGGGAACTTTGCCCCGGCAACGCGGGGCGGGACTCAGCCGTTGCGCTTGATGCCCATGGCGCTGAGCATCTGCTCGGTCTGCTTTTGCATCTGCTCCTGCATCTGGCTGAACATGCTCTGGGACTGCTCCAGGTAGCTGCTCATCATGTTCTGCATGGCCGGCGGCTGCATGCGCATGAACTGGCTCCAGGCCTCGGGCGACGTACCCTTGGCCTGCTCGGCCAGCTTGCTCTGGAAGTCCGTGAACATCTGGACGTTCTTCTCCAGGTACGAGCCCATGTAGCCCTGCATGGCATGGCCGTAGAAGCGGATGATGTTGGCCAGCACGGCCTCGGAGAACATGGGCGCGCCGCCCGCCTCTTCCTCCAGGATGATCTGCAGCAGGATGCTGCGCGTGAGGTCCTCGCCCGTCTTGGCGTCCTTGACGACCACGGGCTCGCTGGCCATGACCAGCTGCTTGACTTCGGCCAGCGTGATGTAGGAGGAGGTGTCGGTGTCGTAGAGGCGGCGGTTGGGGTACTTCTTGATCACGCGCTGGGCGCTGGGGGCGGCGTCTTTCGTGGTTTCTTGCATGGCAAGCTTCTCCTCTCGTACAGGCAACCAGTCTATTGCAGTGCAACAGATTCTAGGCAGTGGCCGAAACCCCTGGCGCAGCAGTAACCCTGATGATGTCGCCTGGGCGGCCCGGGCAAAGCCTTCAGGCGTGCGGGCAAAAAAAATCCCGCCTGAAGCGGGATTTTTCGCAGCCTCTGGCAAGACTGCTTTGTTTGGTAGGCGCGATTGGACTCGAACCAACGACCCCCACCATGTCAAGGTGGTGCTCTAACCAGCTGAGCTACGCGCCTGTCGTTTGCCGAAGCCGCAACTATAGCAGAGCTTTTGGCGCCCGCCGGACAAAACGCCGTTTTTCTGGAACATTCACTGGCACACGTGGCCGGCCCCGTGCATGTCGTCCTGCGCCTCGGCGATGCCCAGCCTGCGGCCGCGCCGGACGATGTCCTCGAACTCCTGCGCGGACACCGGCTTGCTGAAGTAGTAGCCCTGGATCTCGTCGCACTGGTGCGCGCGCAGCACACGGCAGTGCTGCTCCGTCTCGACACCTTCGGCGATGACCTTGAGCCGCAGGTTGTGGGCCAGCGTGATGACGGCGCGCACGATGGTCTCGTCATCCGCGCGCTCCAGCATGTTCTGCACGAAGGACTGGTCGATCTTCAAGGTGTCGACGCGGAAGTTCTTGAGATAG
The DNA here is from genome assembly GCA_041984925.1 of Comamonas sp. Lineage (GTDB taxonomy): Bacteria > Pseudomonadota > Gammaproteobacteria > Burkholderiales > Burkholderiaceae_C > Comamonas. The sequence goes on along the minus strand of JBHIXF010000054.1, from coordinate 25,267 downwards.
CTGAGGTTGGAATAGCCGGTGCCGAAGTCGTCGATCGACAGCCTCACCCCGGCGGCCTTGAGCCGGTCGAAGGTGGCGATCATGCGCTCGACGTCCTGGGCGATCAGGCTCTCCGTCAGTTCCAGCTCCAGCAGTTGCGGCTCCAGCCCGGTTTCCTGCAGCATGCCAAGCGCCCAGGCCGCAAGGTCCTGCTGCAGCAACTGGCCCGCGGAGATGTTGACCGCCACCGGAATGCGGGCAAGCCCCTTTTCGGACCAGGACCTGGCCTGCATGCAGGCGGTTCGGAGCACCCAGTCGCTGATCGGGGCGATCAGCCCGGACTCTTCCGCGACCGGAATGAACTTGCCCGGCGCAATGACGCCCAGCTCGGGATGGTGCCAGCGCACCAGCGCCTCGCAGCCGATGATTTCGCCGCTGCGCAGGTTCACCTTGGGCTGGTAGACCAGGCGCAGCTGGCCGGCGGCAGGCGCCAGGCGCAGCAATGTCTCCAGGTGCACGCGCTCCTGCATCTGCGCATCCATCGCAGGCTCGAAATTGACGTAGGTGCCGCGTCCGCTTTGCTTGGCCCGGTACATCGCCTGGTCGGCGTTCTTGATCAACCGCTCGGAGTCGCCGCCATCGTGGGGAAAGGTGCTGACGCCGATGCTGACGGACAGGTGGATTTCGCGGCCGTGCAGCACCAGCGGCTGGCGGATGCAGGCGATGATCCTGGACGCGATGGCATGCGCCTCCTGCACATCCCGCAACCCGTCCAGAACGATCAGAAACTCGTCGCCGCCATGGCGCGCCACCGTATGGCCATCGGGCAGGGTCGCCACCAGGCGCGCGCCGACAGCCTTGATGACCTCGTCTCCGAAAGGATGGCCGTAGGCATCGTTGATGACCTTGAAGCGGTCCAGGTCCAGCAGCAGCACGGCAATCGTCCTGCCCGAACCGGCGGCATGGCCGATCAGGCGCTCCAGCCTCTCCTGCAGCAGATGCCGGTTGGGCAGATCGGTCAGCGCATCATGCGTCGCCAGATGGCGCAGCCTGCGCTCGGCGAGCTTGCGCTCCGAGATGTCGCTGCCCAGGCCGACAAAGCCTTGCACGCCCTCATGCACGAAGCGCACGCCGGTGAACAGGCACGGCACCCGCTGGCCATCGGGCAGTTCATAGCTGGCCTCGAAATGCGCCATGCCCCTGGTCATGACCTCCGCGATTTTCGCGGCAGCGCGCTCCCGCTCGTCCGCGGGAATCAGGCGGGTCAGCTCCATGCCCGCCAGTTGCTGCGCGCCAAGGCCCGTCATGCGCTCAAGGTTCTGGTTCCAGCGCTGCAGCCGCGCATTCTCATCGCAGTGATAGAACACGCCGGGCAGGCTGTTGATGACCGCATCCCCGTAATCGCGCTCCTGCACCAGGCGCCGCCTGGCCTGCTGGCGTACCGACACGTCGTTGATGATCAGCGTGTAGATCATGTGCGACTGCTGGCAGGTCGCCACGCTGCGGATCTCCGCATCGAAGGGCCCGCCGGCGCCTTCAAGCGGGTGCATGACCGCATCCTCGGTGGCAATGATGTCCCGCCAGTTCGCCGGCCCCGTGGGCGAGGCGATCACCTCCACGACGAACCGGTGCAGCGCCTGCTCCCTGCGGCAGCCGAACAGGCGCTCGGCACCGCCGTTCCATTCGACGATGCGGTAGGACGCATCCAGGCTGAAGATCGCCGTATCCGTGGCCTCGAAGATGCCCCCCTTCAGCGCCAGCGCGGCCACCTGCTGCTCCTTGGATTCGAGCAGTTCGACGGTCTGGGCGGCCAGTTGCGTCTCGCGCAGCCGGATGGCTTGCGCCATCCGCACCAGAGCCTGCCCCAGGCGCTGCGTCTCCTTGTACTGGCCGGAGGACGGCGCAAGAACCAGCGCCTGCGCCGTTCCCGACTCTCCCGCGCGCTCCACGCTCTGCTCCAGATCGGCCAGGGGCTGGCCGATGCGCCGTGCCATGCGCGCCGCAACCAGCATCAGCCCCAGTGCCATGGCCAGCGCCATGATGGCCATCTGGCGCAACTGGCTCAGCAGAGGCCCGTCGATCAGCTGCACGGTGCGGTGGGCCAGCACGGTCCACTGCATGCCGCCGCCGAGCTCGATCGTCCGGGCCGCCACCCACTGGTCCTCATGGGACAGCTTCAGCTTCCGGACCGCCTCGCCGCCACTGCGCTCCAGCAAGGCGGCCAGCTCGCCGGGCACCGCCAGAGGCTCGGCAACCACGCCGGAGCCGCCGATCAGCCGAGGCTGCGCCCCCTGCTCCACCACCTGCAACTGCACGCCATACTCCGCGGCGATCGATTGCAGGAAGCGGTTGAGCGCAGGCAGATCGAAATCCACATCCAGCACGCCGATCAACTGCCCCTGCGCGCCATGCAGGGCCTTGACATAGCTGAGCCCCCACAAGGGGGCGCTCTCCGAGGTATGCACGACCCACTGGTAGGCAGGCATCCACACCCCTTGCGCCGGACCTTGCAGCGCGGCCTGGTAGAACGGCCTTTTGCGCGCGTCATAGCCGCTGGACGGCTGCTCCAGGTGCGGCTGAAAGCCTTCTTGCGTCAGGAGAAAATTCCGGGTCAGCGCAGCACCCGGCCGCATGCCCGGATGCAGCCACAGCAAGATGCGGCCGTCCGCCGTCCGCTCGAGATTGCCGTACTCCCCGTGCCGGGCCAGCACCAGGCCAAGATAGCTGAGCTCGGGCCGCTGCTCGAAGGCCGCCAGCGATTTCTCCAAGGCCGGGCGCAAGGCCGCGTCGGCCGCAACCCCGGAGGTCCGCGCCACGCGCTCCACCGAAGCCGCCGTCAGCTCGGCCGCGCCGATCAGCATGCGAAGCCGCTCTGCGGACCGGTCCAGCGAACGCATCAGATCATGCTGCGCAGCCTCGCGGGTGTTGGAGATCGCAAGCCATACCGTGCCCGCCAATGCTGCCATGCCCACCACCAGCACGAATCCGGCAACGCCGCGGACCAGTGCCTCGACAAATGATCTGACGGGCTTTTGCATTGTTTCTCGTGAACGGACCCAACATGCCAGGGATTCTCATGCATTTTTGTGAAAATGTTACGGTTTTTTACCACCCACCGCGCCGCGCGGCGGCAGCGCTGCTGCTGCTGCCGCGACACAGCCCAGGCATGCGCGCACCCCCTCCGCGGCAACCGGCCATGCAAAAGAAAAAGCCCTTCAGACCGTGGATCTGAAGGGCTTGGTACCAATGGTTAGTTGGTAGGCGCGATTGGACTCGAACCAACGACCCCCACCATGTCAAGGTGGTGCTCTAACCAGCTGAGCTACGCGCCTGTTTTTGTTCGAGAACGCAATTCTAGCACGGGTTTTGAGCGCCTCCAGAAAAACAGTGCAGGCCTCAGCGCCGGCGCGCCGAGCGCACGCCTGCCACGCTGGCGACGATGCCCAGCACCTTGTTGAGGCGCCCCGAATCGGCGACTTCCACCGTGAACGTCATCCAGGCCGTGCCCTTGACGGACTGGGTCTGCACGCCGATCACGTTGGTCTTCTCGCGGGCGAAGACTTCCGAGATGTCACGCAGCAGCCCCTGGCGGTCGGCCGCCTCCACCGCCACGTCCACCGGATAGACGGCCGACGCCACGTTCGCCGGCTTGGGCACGCCCCAGGCCACATCGATCACGCGCTCGGCATTGCGGGCAGCCATCTCGCGGAAGTTGGAGCAGTCGGAGCGGTGCACGCTCACCCCCTTGCCACGGGTGACAAAGCCACGGATGTCGTCGGGCGGCGCAGGCTTGCAGCACTTGGCCAACTGGGTCATCAGCGAATCCACGCCGACGACCAGCACCCCGCCCTTGGGCGAGTCGGTGCCGCGCGCCTTGCGCACGGGCGAGAAGTCCTCGGGCTCCTCTTCGGGCTCGGCGGGGCGCAGCACGGCCTCGATGTTGCGCAGCGAATATTCGTCCTTTCCCACGACCTCGAACATGGCGTCCGCCGACTTGAAGCCCAGCTGCACGGCCAGGTCCTCCAGCTTGACCGCCGTCTTGCCTTCGCGCTGCAGCAGCTTTTCGACCGCCTCGCGCCCGCGCGCCACGGTCTCGTGGGTGGCCTGGGCGTTGAACCAGGCGCGCACCTTGGCCTTGGCGCGGTTGCTGGTCAGGTAGCCGAGGTCGGCATTGAGCCAGTCGCGCGAAGGCCGCCCCTCCTTGACCGTGGTGATCTCCACGGTCTGGCCGTTTTGCAGCGCGGTGTTCAGCGGCACCATGACGCCATCGACGCGCGCGCCCCGGCAGCGGTGCCCCAGGCTGGTGTGCACCGAATAGGCGAAGTCCACCGGCGTCGCCCCCTGGGGCAGCTCGATGACGGCCGCATCGGGCGTGAGCACGTAGATGCGGTCTTCGAACAGGCCCCGGTGGTGGGTGCCGGCCAGGTCGCTGCCCCAGGCCAGCAACTGGCGCAGCACGGCGATCTTGGCGTCGTACTCGCTGCTGGCGGTCACACCCGCGTAGCCCTTGGTGCCGGCCTCCTTGTATGCCCAGTGCGCGGCCACGCCATGCTCGGCATGGTCGTGCATGGCCTGGGTGCGGATCTGGATCTCGATGGCGCGCCCCGTCTCGTCGCGCACCACGGTGTGCAGCGACTGGTAGCCGTTGGGCTTGGGCTTGGCGATGTAGTCGTCGAACTCGGCCTCGATCGGCGTGAACTGCTCATGCACCCACGACAGGGCCGCATAGCAGTCCTTGATGGTGGGCACGACCACGCGCATGGCGCGGATGTCGAACACCTGGTCGAAGTTCAGCGACTTGCCGCGCATCTTCTTGACGATGCTGTAGATGTGCTTGGGCCGGCCCTGGACAGTGGCGCTGATGCTGTGGGCGCGCAGGTCGGCCTCGAGCCGTGCACGCATCTGCTCCATGTAGGCCTCGCGCTCGGCCCGTTTCTCATCGAGCAGGCGCGCCACCTCGCGGTAGGTTTCGGGCTCCAGGAAGCGAAAGGACAGATCCTCCAGCTCCCACTTGATCTGCCAGATGCCCAGGCGGTTGGCCAGCGGCGCGAAAACCGTCAACGCCTCGCGCGCGATGCTGGGCAGCACCGGACGCTTGCTGGCCGCATAAAAGCGCAACGTCTGCAGCCGCGAGGCCAGGCGCAGCAGCACCACGCGCAGGTCGCGCGAGAAGCCCAGCAGCATCTTGCGCACGTTCTCGGTCTGCGTGGCCTCCTCGTCCATGTGCTGGCCGCCCAGCTCGGCGCTGCGCGCCTGCTCCTGCACGCGCATGAGCTTGTTGGTTTCCACGGCCAGGGTCGCGAAGTTCTCGCCGAAGGCCTTGGCGATCACCTCCTGCGGGCGGTTCAGGTGCACGCTGGCGTGCACCAGATAAATGGCCGCCTGCATGGTTTCGGAGCCGCCGATGGTCTTGAGGATGGCGGCAACGGCATCGGCATGGGCCAGCGTGTTCTCGCCCGTCTCCATGGTTTCGCCGGCGATCAGCGGCTCGGCAAAGCTGCGCGCGCGCGCCAGCGCGTTGACCTGCTCGGGAAGGGTCTGCGAGGTTGCCGCGATCAGGTGCGGCAGGGCCTGCTGCACGCCCGGTGCCGGCTGGGCACCCGCGGGCACGGCGCTACTGGCGGTCTTCATATGCCTCCCCGGCCTGCTCGGCAAGATTCAATGTGCTTGGCAAGCGATCTTCTCCCCATAAGAACTGGCGCAGCAGGGCCACCTGGCCCGCTGCCACGAAAGTGGGCGCATGGCCCACTCCTTCGAATTCAACGCAATGCGCCTTCGGCCCGCGCTGCGCCATGGCCTGCGCCGTGGCCTGCGTCAGCAGATCGGACTGCGCGCCACGCACAAGCAAGACGCGTGCCGTGATCTGGTCATACAGCGTCCACAGCAGCTCCTCCCCGGCCTGCGCCATCTCCCGCGTCATCGCGCCCAGGGGCACCGCAATGGCCGGGTCATAGTGCAGCACCACCCCGCCCCCGGCCGCAGGCCGCAGCATGGGGCGCGTCAACCGCAGCCATTGCTGGTCGCCATGTGGGCCGAAACCCGTGGAAATCAAGCGCAGCGCATCGGCAGCCTGGCCCTCGTCAGCAAAATGCAGGCTTTTACCCAGGTACTGGCCGATACGCTCCAGCGCCTGCCATTCGATGGCCGGCCCCACATCGTTGAGCACCAGCCGGCGGATCGGCACGGGCAGCGGCAGGCCGGGCTGGCCCGCGAGCGCCATGCCGATCAGCCCGCCCATGCTGGTGCCCACCCAGTCCAGCGTGCGGATCGGCGCCTGCGCATGGAGCCCGGCCAGCAGCGCCAGCATGTCGGCCGCATACAGCGGAACCTGGTAGCCGGACGGATCCTGCAGCCAGTCGCTTTCGCCGCGCCCCGCCACATCGGGGCAGACGACGCGCGCGCGCTGGCTCAGTTGCGCGGCCAGCGCGTCGAAGTCGCGCCCCTGGCGCGACAGTCCGTGCACGCAGACGACCACATGGGGATGGTGCGGATCACCGGTGCGGTTCCACTCCCAGTACGCCATTCGGCGCGGGGACAGTTGCCCGGATCCGGCCATGGGCCGGTCCGCAGCGAGGCTCCAGGATGCGGGTCGCCCGGCGGCTGCCGGGCAGGATACGTAGTTCAGCGTAGGATGATTCATGGGAGCGCATTCACGGAACCGGCGCCGATAATGGCTGTGTTGCATCGTACATTCATTCGGAGACTCTCTATGTTGAAAGGCAAGACGGCCCTCGTGACCGGTTCGACCAGCGGCATCGGCCTCGGGATCGCCAAGGCCCTGGCGCGACAGGGCGCCAATATCGTGCTCAACGGCTTCGGCGATGTGGACGGTCCGCGCGCCGAGGTGCTCGCCGCAGGCCAGGCGGCCGGCGCCCAGGTCGCCTACCATGGCGCCGACATGGGCCGCGTGGCCGACATCGAGGACATGGTCCAGTACAGCGTGCGCAACTTCGGCCAGATCGACATCCTCGTGAACAACGCCGGCATCCAGCATGTGGCGCGCATCGAGGACTTCCCGACCGAGCGCTGGGACGCCATCATCGCCATCAACCTGTCCAGCGCCTTCCACACCTCGCGCCTGGTCCTGCCGATGATGCAGGCGGCCGATGGCGGCAAGGGCTGGGGCCGCATCATCAACGTCGCATCGGTGCATGGCCTCGTCGGCTCCGCCCAGAAGGCGGCGTACGTGGCGGCCAAGCACGGCATCGTCGGACTGACCAAGGTCACGGCACTCGAGAACGCCACCACGGGCGTGACCTGCAACGCCATCTGCCCCGGCTGGGTGCTGACGCCGCTGGTGCAAAAGCAGGTGGACGCCAAGGCCGAGGAGCACGGCATCAGCAACGAGGAAGCCAAGAAGCTGCTGCTGGGCGAGAAGGAGCCCTCGATGCAGTTCACCACGCCCGAAGAGCTGGGCGAGCTGGCGGTGTTCTTCTGCTCGCCTGCCGCCGCCAACGTGCGCGGCGTGGCCTGGAACATGGACGGCGGCTGGGCAGCGCAGTAACGCCAGGCCGAGGCCAGACCCAGGCCTGGCCCAGGGACACGGAAAAAAGGAGGCCTGCCGGCCTCCTTCGCCTGGGGGCGGGCGCCCGTCAGTGCATCTGGACCGAGCCCGTTACATTGACCACGACCTGGGCCTTGCCGGCCTCCACGGGCACGGCATCCATCTCCGCGCCGCCGGCCTTGGCCGACATGGCCATCATGCGCGGCCTCGGCATGGGCATGGAGGCATCGCTGCTGTTGACGCTGACCTCGCGCAGGCTGTAGTTGGCAAAGCCGAAGCTCTTGGCCAGCGTGGCGGCACGCTGCTTGAACTGCTCGATGGCCTTGGCCTGCGCCTCGCCCTCGACCTTTTCGCGCGCCTCGCGCGAGAGCCCGAAACCGATCTGGGCCAGCGTCATGTCCTGCACCTGCGCCGCCGCCTGCGTGATGCGCGAGAAGTCGCGGCCCTGCAGCACGATCTCCGCGCGGCCCTGCCAGCCGTCGATCTTGTTGTCCTTGTTGTAGCGCGGGTAAATGCCGAAGCTGCCCGAGCGCACATCCATGAGCCCGGGCTGGGCATTGCGCTTTGTCACCGCCATGGCCGCCTCGACCACCTTCTGCAGCTGGGACTGGACCATGGCCGCATCCTTGCCGTCGCGCGTGGCGGACAAGGTGGCCGTCAGCAGGTCCTGCACCACCTCGACGGAACCTTCCGCCGACAACTGCACCACGTTCATCGGCTGCGCCATGGCACCCGGCGCGTTCTGCGCCCATGCGCCCCCCGCGCAGGCCAGGGCGGTGGCCGCCACCATGGACTTGGCCCAGCGGCGGGACAGTTGTTTGGAAAGCTTGCTCATGCGTTCACCCTTTGAAAAGAAAGGAGCTTTGGGAATACAGCCGCATGCCGCCCCTTCGCTTCGGCTGCGCGCTGCCGGATGCAAGTGCTGCGTTTTGCAGCCTTTGCACCCGAAATTGATCACATTATTGCAACGACAAATGCATCATTGCCAATATTTCATAGTCAAACATGGTCAAGAAACATTTTTCGTCCCAAATACAAACGCAACATATGTAACTTAACGCAAATTCCGCCGATTTCTTCCAGACTTTTTGCCGCAAGCTGGTAACAATGGCCGCTGTTACAAATGACGGACCGAGGCTGACCATGGCAACTGCAACCAACCGCACCGACAAAATCCTGGTGGTGGATGACGATGCGCGCATCCGCGACCTGCTGCGCCGCTACCTGACACAGGAAGGCTTCGAGATCATGATCGCGGAAGACGGCAAGGCGCTGAACCGCATCCTGCTGCGTGAAACCGTGGACCTGATCGTGCTGGATCTGATGATGCCCGGCGAGGATGGCCTGTCCATCTGCCGCCGGCTGCGTTCGGCCAATGACCGCACGCCCATCATCATGCTGACGGCCAAGGGCGAGGATGTGGACCGCATCGTCGGCCTCGAAGTCGGCGCCGACGACTACCTGGGCAAGCCCTTCAATCCGCGCGAGCTGCTGGCGCGCATCCATGCCGTGCTGCGCCGCCGTCCCCCGCAGGAAGCGCCGGGCGCGCCCTCCGGCGACAACGAGGTGGTCAGCTTCGGCCCCTTCACCTTCGACCTGGGCACCCGCGTGCTGCAAAAGAATGGCGAGGAACTGCCGCTGACCACGGGCGAGTTCGCCATGCTCAAGGCCCTGGTGCGCCATCCGCGCCAGCCGCTGTCGCGCGAGAAGCTGGCGCTGCTGGCGCGCGGGCGCGAGTTCGAGCCCTTCGACCGCAGCCTGGACGTGCAGGTTTCGCGCCTGCGCAAGCTCATCGAGGAAGATGCGGCCGCCCCGCGCTACATACAGACCGTCTGGGGCGTCGGCTACGTGTTCGTGCCGGATGGCGCGAACTGACGCATGGCACGTTGGCTTGTCCTGGAGACACCCGGTAACGCAAGCCGGCCGGCACGGGCGTAATCTTGCAGCCGGCCCCTAGAATGACAACCCGCATTCCATGAGCTCATTCTCCGTTCCGCCAGCCGACGCCACCAGCCCGGCGCCCCTCGAATACGAGCGGCGCATGACCACGCGCTCCCCGCTGGGACTCAATCTTTTCTGGCGCACCTTCTGCCTGCTGGCCCTGCTGCTGGTCGGCAGCATTCTTGCGTGGCTGCAGACGCTGCGCGCGCTGGAGTTCGAGCCGCGCACGCTGCACACGGCGCAGCAGATCGCCTCGCTGGTCAACCTGAGCCGTGCGGCCCTGGTGCATTCGGATGCCATCAACCGCGTCTCGCTCATCAAGACCATGGCGGACCAGGAAGGCGTGCGCATCCTGCCGCGCGAGCCGGGCGACAGCTTCGAGCTGCTGGACCAGAGCACGCTGGGCAAGCGCCTGACCGAGGAGCTCACGCGCCGCCTGGGCTACGGCACCATCGTGGCGCGCAGCGTCAACGGCGAGCCCGGCCTGTGGGTGGGTTTCACCATCAATGGCGATCGCACCTGGCTGCTGATGGACCGCTCGCGCTTCACCCCCGCCAGCGGCCGCACCTGGCTGATCTGGCTGATCACGGCGGGCCTGCTGTCGCTGGCAGGCGCGGCCGCCATCGCCCGCCTGATCAACCGGCCGCTCAAGCAGCTGAGCTACGCGGCCAACCGCGTGCGCGATGGTGATTTCGACGCCAGCCAGCTCGACGAGGAGGCCGTGACCAGCGAGATCCGCGAGGTCAACATCGGCTTCAACCGCATGGCGCAAAAGCTCGCCAAGCTGGAGCAGGACCGCGCCGTCATGCTGGCGGGCATCTCCCACGACCTGCGCACGCCGCTGGCCCGCCTGCGGCTGGAAACCGAGATGAGCGTGGTCGACGACGTGGCGCGCGAGCACATGGTGGCCGACATCGTCCAGCTGGACGCGACCATCGACAAGTTCCTCGACTACGCCCGCCCCGACCATGTGACGCTCAACCCGGTCAACCTGCATGCCGTGGTCTCGTCCTGCGTCTATGCCGTGCAGGATCACCGTGAACTGCAGATCGGCATGAACGTGCCCGAAGGCGTCTACGTGATGGCCGACGAGGTCGAGCTGGCGCGCGTGATCTCCAACCTGTTCGAGAATGCGCGCCGCTACGGCAAGACGCCCGAGACCGAAACCACGCAAGTCGATGTCAGCGTCACGGAACGCGAGAACTGGGTCGTGATCCGCATCCGCGACCATGGCAAGGGCGTGCCGCCCGAGCAGCTGGCGCACCTGACCCAGCCGTTCTTCCGGGGCGATTCGGCACGCACGGCCGCGGCCGGCGCCGGCCTGGGCCTGTCCATCGTGGACAAGACGGTGCAGCGCATGGGCGGCGTGTTCGCGCTGTCCAATTCCTCCACCGGCGGCCTCGTCGCCCACGTGCAGTTGCAGCGTGCGTCGGCCGTCACCAAGGGCGCCGAGCCCGAGCAGCGCCTGCAGCGCCCGCAGATCAAGCGCCAGCTGCCGCCGCGCCCGCAGGAAGAGGCTCCGTCCTGAGGAGCTCTGCGCCGCTCAGGCGCGGTACAGCAGCGCGGCGGCGCGCGCCTCCATGGCCTGCTGCTGGCCCACGGGGCCCAGCTTCTCGGCCGTCTTGGCTTTCACGTTGACCTGGTCCTGCGCCAGCCCCAGCGCGGCGGCGATGCGCTCGCGCATGGCGGGGATGTGCGGCGCCAGCTTGGGCGCCTGCGCGATGATGGTGCTGTCGATGTTGCCGATCTCCAGGCCCGTCGCGCGCACCCGGCGCGCGGCCTCGACCAGCAGCGCCATCGAATCGGCGCCGCGGAACTCGGGATCGGTATCGGGAAAGTGGCGGCCGATGTCGCCCAGCGCCGCGCCGCCCAGCAGCGCATCGGTGATGGCATGCAGCAGCACGTCGGCATCGGAATGGCCCAGCAGACCCAGCTCGTGGGGCACCTCGACGCCCCCCAGAACCAGCCTGCGGCCCGGCACCAGGGCATGCACGTCCCAGCCTTCACCAATACGGAAATTCATCTCACACACCTCGGATGCAAGCGCCGCAGGCCCCGGCTCCAGGGGCAGCGGCCGATTCAGAAAAAAGGATTGCCGGCGGCGTGGCGCTGATCGCGCTGGCCCCGGTAGCGCTGCAGCGTGGCGCCATGCGCGCGCTGGGCGAGCACGGCCGCGGCCAGCGCGAAATCCTCGGGATAGGTCACCGTGACGTTCTGGGCACTGCCCGGCACCAGCCGGGGCCTGTGGCCCGCGGCCTCCATGGCGCTGGCCTCGTCGGTCACCGATGCGCCCGCATGCCGCAGCGCGTCCAGCAGCGGCGCGATGCGGAACATCTGCGGCGTCTGCGCCAGCCATTTGTCGCTGCGGTCCAGCGTGGAGGCCACGCGCACGCCGCCGGGGCCCGCCACGGCGGTCTTGAGCGTGTCAGGCAGCTTGTGCGCCAGCAGCCCGCCGACGGCGTCCTGCGCGCAGGCATCGATCAGGGCATCGATCTGGGCGGGCGTCACCAGGCAGCGCGCGGCATCGTGCACCAGCACCCAGTCGTGCGCGCTGGCGCCGCGGGCCAGCAGGGCCTGCAGGCCGTTGGTCACGGACTCGGCCCGCGTGGCGCCGCCGCAGGCAACGGTGCAGTAGCGCGTGGGGGACGGGCCCGGCAGGCCCTGGCCCCAGAAACCATCGCCCGGCGCGATCACCACCAGCGTGTGGTGCACGCGCGCCACGCCGGCAAAGGCGGCCAGCGTGTGCGCCACCATGGGGGCACCGGCCACCAGGTGGTACTGCTTGGGCAGCTCGGGTTCGGAGACGGGCGTGCCGGGCGCTCGCGGCGCCATCGCGCGCGAGCCCGTGCCGGCGCAGGGGATCAACGCCCAAAGGCGCGCCGAATCCAGGGATGCGGGCACTGCCGCCGCAAGCAGATCTGTCATGGTGGCGCATTGTAGTGACCGCCATGCGCCACCATGGCCTTGCGGGCATGCCCGCATGCCCTGCCGGCACGCTGGCTAAAATGGCCCGATACCCCTCTGCACCTGCCGAGGGGTTTTGTCGTTACTTCGTCATGGCGCCAAGGCGCCAGCGCATACGCACCATGGAACTGCCCAAGCTCACTCCCGGAAAACGCTTCACCCTGCCCCGCCCCGTGGGCAGCGCCGACGCCCTGCTGCTGGCCCGCCTGGGCGAGCGCGAGAAGGCGGCGGGCCGCGTGACGGCCATCGTCACGGCCGATGCCTCCGATGCCCAGCGGCTGATCGACGAGATGGCCTTCTTCGCGCCGGGCCTGCGCTGCGCGCTGTTTCCCGACTGGGAGACCCTGCCCTACGACAGCTTCTCGCCCCACCAGGACCTCATCAGCGAGCGCCTGGCCACGCTGTGGCGCATCAACCAGCGCGACAAGGATCATGGCGCCGACGTGGTGCTGGTGCCCGCCACCACGGCGCTGTACCGGCTCGCGCCACCCTCCTTCCTGGCCGGCTACACCTTCGAGTTCAAGACCGGCCAGAAGCTGGACGAGGCCCGGCTCAAGGCCCAGCTGACCCTGGCCGGCTACCAGCATGTCTCGCAGGTGGTCAGCCATGGCGAGTACGCGGTGCGCGGCGGCCTGATCGACCTGTTCCCCATGGGCTCGGTGCAGCCCTACCGCGTGGACCTGTTCGACGACGAGATCGACTCCATCCGCACCTTCGACCCCGACACCCAGCGCAGCCTCTATCCCGTGCCCGAGGTGCGCCTGCTGCCCGGCCGCGAGTTCCCCATGGACGAGGACGCCCGCGCCAAGTTCCGCCAGCGCTGGCGCGAGCTGCTCGAAGGCGACCCTACGCGCAGCCGCATCTACAAGGACATGGGCGCGGGACTGGCCACGGCCGGCATCGAGTACTACCTGCCGCTGTTCTTCGACGACACGGCCACGGTCTTCGACTACCTGGGCGCCGATGCCACCGTGGTGCTGCACGGCGACCTGGAGCCCGCCTTCCAGCGCTTTTGGCAGGACACGAAGGAGCGCTTCCGCCTGGTGCAGGGCGACCCCGAGCGCCCAGCCCTGCCGCCCGAGGTGCTGTTCCTTTCGGCCGACCAGTTCTACACCCGCGCCAAGGAGCATGCCCAGCTGGCGCTGCGCCAGGGCACCGAAGACGTGGCCGACAGCGCCCTCTTCCAGAAGCTCGATGACCTGTCCGTGGTGCGCGGCGCCGAGGACCCGCTGGCAAGGCTGCAAAGGCACATCGCCACCAGCGCCCACCGCATCCTGCTGCTGGCCGAATCCGACGGCCGCCGCGAAAGCCTGCTGGACTTCTTCCGCGCCTCGGGCGTGAACCCGCCGGTCTTCGACTCGCTGGCCGAGTTCCAGGGCGATGCGGCCGAGAAGATCGGCATTGCCACGGCAGCGCTCATGAATGGCTTCGCCTGGGTCGAGCAAGGCCTGGACTTCGTCACCGAGACCGAGCTGTTCGCCACCACGCCCACGGGCCGCAGGCGCCGCCGCCAGGAACAGGTCAGCGACGTCGAGGCGCTGATCAAGGACCTGTCCGAGCTCAAGGTGGGCGACCCCGTGGTGCACTCCGAGCACGGCATCGGCCGCTACCAGGGCCTGGTGCACATGGACATGGGCCAGAAGAACCCCGACGGCACGCCCGCGCTGCAGGAATTCCTGCACCTGGAGTACGCGGGCAATGCCGTGCTCTACGTGCCCGTCAGCCAGCTGCAGCTGATCAGCCGCTACACCGGTGTCTCGGCCGAGGACGCGCCGCTGCACAAGCTGGGCGGCAGCCAATGGGAAAAGGCGCGGCGCAAGGCGGCCGAGCAGGTGCGCGACTCGGCGGCCGAACTGCTGAACATCTACGCGCGCCGCGCCGCGCGCCAGGGCCATGCCTTCCGCTACTCGCCCCAGGACTACGAGCAGTTCGCCAACGACTTCGGCTTCGAGGAGACGGCCGACCAGCGCGCCGCCATCCACGCCGTGATCCAGGACATGATCAGCCCCCGGCCCATGGACCGCCTGGTCTGCGGCGATGTGGGCTTCGGCAAGACCGAAGTCGCCCTGCGCGCGGCCTTCGTGGCGGTCACGGGCGGCAAGCAGGTGGCCTTCCTCGCGCCCACCACGCTGCTGGCCGAGCAGCACTACCAGACCCTGGTGGACCGCTTCTCCAAATGGCCGATCAAGGTGGCCGAGGTCTCGCGCTTTCGCTCGGGCAAGGAGATCACGGCGGCTGTCAAGGGCATTGCCGATGGCTCGGTGGACATCGTCGTGGGCACGCACAAGCTGCTGTCCGAGTCCACGCAGTTCAAGAACCTGGGCCTGCTGATCATCGACGAGGAGCACCGCTTCGGCGTGCGCCACAAGGAAGCCATGAAGGCCATGCGCGCCGAGGTGGACGTGCTCACGCTGACGGCCACGCCCATCCCGCGCACCATGGGCATGGCGCTGGAGGGCCTGCGCGACCTGTCGGTCATCGCCACCGCGCCCCAGCGGCGCCTGGCCATCAAGACCTTCGTGCGCAACGAAGGCACGGGCGTGATCCGCGAAGCCGTGCTGCGCGAACTCAAGCGCGGCGGCCAGTGCTACTTCCTGCACAACGAGGTCGAGACCATCGAGAACCGCAAGCAAAAGCTCGAGGCCATCCTGCCCGAGGCACGCATCGCCGTCGCCCACGGCCAGATGCCCGAGCGCGAACTGGAGCGCGTGATGCGCGACTTCGTGGCCCAGCGCTACAACATCCTGCTGTGCTCGACCATCATCGAGACCGGCATCGACGTGCCCAGCGCCAACACCATCCTCATCAGCCGCGCCGACAAGTTCGGCCTGGCCCAGCTGCACCAGCTGCGCGGGCGCGTGGGCCGCAGCCACCACCAGGCCTATGCCTACCTCATGGTGCCCGACCTGGACAGCCTGACCAAGCAGGCCCAGCAGCGCCTGGAAGCCATCCAGCAGATGGAGGAGCTGGGCTCGGGCTTTTACCTGGCCATGCACGACCTGGAGATCCGCGGCGCCGGCGAGGTGCTGGGCGAGAACCAGAGCGGCAACATGATGGAGGTGGGCTTTCAGCTCTACAACGAGATGCTGTCCGAGGCCGTGCGCAGCCTCAAGGCCGGCAAGGAGCCGGACCTGCTCAGCCCGCTGTCGGCCTCCACCGACATCAACCTGCATGCGCCGGCCCTGCTGCCCGACGACTACTGCGGCGACGTGCACCTGCGCCTGTCCTTCTACAAGAAACTGGCCACGGCGCGCACCGCCGACCAGATCGACACCTTGCTCGAAGAGCTCGTGGACCGCTTCGGCAAGCTGCCGCCCCAGGCCCAGACGCTGATCGACGTGCACCGCCTGCGCGTGCTGTCCCAGCCCTATGGCGTGGTCAAGGTCGATGCCGCGCCCGGCGTCATCCACATCACCTTCAAGCCCCAGCCGCCCGTGGACCCGATGGCCATCATCCACCTCATCCAGAAGAACAGGCACATCAAGCTGGCCGGCAACGAGAAGCTGCGCATCGAGCGCGCCCTGGACAACCCCAAGGACCGTGCCCAGATGGTGCGCGACGTACTGCGCAGCCTGGGCCAGCCGCTGGTGGAAGCGAAAGCGGCCCAGCCCGCCTAGGCATCAGGCATGTTCCTCGAAGCGGGCATCGCCCTGCTGGCGCTGGCCACCGCGCTGTGGCTGCGCCCCTGGCGCATGCTGGCCGGCCGGCCCGGGCCGGGCGGTGCGCGCGAGCGCATCGCATCGCCACTGGCCACGCCGCTGCTGGCCGTGCTGGTGCTGCTGCCCTGGATCTGGGCCCTGCCCACGCTGCACCGCATGCCGCTGCAACTGCAATGGTCCTCGGCGCCCCTGGTCGTGCTCATGCTGGGCTGGCCCCTGGCCGTGCCGCTGCTGCTCGTCGTCGGCGGACTGGCGGCGCTGCTGTCGCCGGCCCTGGGCTGGGGCGACGCGCTGGGCATCGCGGTCTGGCAGGGCATCGTGCCCGCGACGCTGGCCATGCTCTGGGGCGCGGCGCTGCGGCGCTGGCTGCCGCACCAGATCTTCGTCTACATCCTCGCGCGGGGCTTCGCGGGCACGGTGCTGTGCGTCTTCATCGCCGGGCTGATGGCCCATGCCGCAGGCCATGCCCTGCCGGGGGTCAACGAAGACCTGTCGCGCATCGCCCGCTGGCTCATGGCCTGGGGCGACGCCGTGGTCACCGGCATGGTCACGGCCATCTTCGTGGTCTTTCGGCCCCAGTGGCTGGCCACTTGGTCCGACACCATCTACCTGCCGCGGCCGCCATCGCGCTGACCGCAAGCCTGTGCGGGCCGCTGTGCCAAGCCGCGCCGCGGCACCGCGCACGCTCTGCACTGGCTATGATGCGCGGCTGGCATCCGCCATACCGGCGGCCCCTCCCGTTTTGCTGCCCCACCCATGACCGACGTCACCGAATTCGCGCCCGGACTGATGATCCGCGGCATCCAGCCCCCACTGAAGCTGGCCGACTACAAGCTCATCGCATTCGACATGGACTCGACGCTGATCACCATCGAATGCATCGACGAGATCGCCGACGCCACCGGCAAGAAGGCCGAGGTCGCGGCCATCACCGAAGCCACCATGCGCGGCGAGATCACCGACTTCAAGGACAGCCTGCGCCAGCGCGTGGGCAAGCTGGTCGGCGTCACCGAGGCCGACATGGCCCGCGTGCTGACCGAGCGCCTGCGCCTGACGCCCGGTGCCGACACCCTGGTGCGCGCCGCCCAGGCCGCCGGCCTGAAGGTGCTGCTGGTCTCCGGCGGCTTCACCTACTTTGCCGAACATGTGCGTGGCCTGCTGGGCATCGACTTCGTGCGCGCCAACGTGCTGGAGATGCGCGGCGGCGCGCTGACCGGCGGCCTGGTCGAGCAGCCCTGGGGCGACATCTGCGACGGCGCCGAAAAGCGCCGCACCCTGCTGGAAGTGGCCTCGCTGCTGGGCATCCGCGCCGACCAGTGCATCGCCGTGGGCGATGGCAGCAACGACATTCCCATGATGCAGGTGGCGGGCCTGTCCGTGGCCTACCACGCCAAGCCCCGCGTGCGCAACGAAGCCAGGGTCTCGATCAACGAGGGCGGCCTGGACCGCCTGCTGGAAGTGCTGCGCTGAAAGCCCGGCCCGTCCCCGCCATGGGCCAATAGCCGATGGCGGCCTGTGGGCTTGCAGGCCGCCGCGCGCCCGGCCTTTTCTACAATGGCCGGCGCAGCCCCATAACCGCCGTCGCCGCAATGCCGATGGCCGCCCCACAACATCAGGCTGCCGCGGGTGCAAGCAGGCACCCGTGCTTGGAATCTCCCCCGCCATCCCCATGTATGCAGCAAGGCCTGCCAGTGCGCTTTCGGGCGCCGGCGGCCGGACGACCGGCAGCGCCTGCCTGCCGCCCGCCTGCATGAACCACCTGATTGGAAACACCTCTGTGAAGACCTCGTTCCGCGCCACTGCCTCCGTGATCGCCCTGGCCATTGCATCGCTGACCGTGCCCTCGCTGGCCCAGGCCAAGCGCCTGGGCGGCGGCAAGTCCGTGCGCCCGGCTTCGATCGGCAAAGCCCCGGCCCAGCCTGCGGCGCCCACGGCCCCCACTGCCAGCAAGCCCGCCACGCCTTCCACGCCGGCCGCGCCCGCAGCCCCTGCGGCGGCAGCCGCTCCCGCAGCGGCACCTGCGGCCGCTGCGGCACCCGCCGCTGCCGGCCCCGGCATGATGGGCACGCTGGGCGCCGCTGCCGTCGGCGCCGTCGCCGGTTCCATGGCCGGCAATGCCCTGGCCGGCGCCATGACGCCCGACAAGCAAGCGGCGGCCAAGGAAGCCGAGGCCAAGGCCAAGGCGGCCGAAGCCGAAGCGGCCGAGCTGCAGCGCAAGGCCGACGAAGCCAAGGCCAAGGCCGAGGCGGCACGCGCCGCCGCCAAGTAAGCGCAACCGCTTTCACCGGAGCGACAAAGGCCGCCTGCGCGGCCTTTGTCTTTTCCGGCGGGCGTTTCAGCGCCCCCGTGCGTGCTCGCCACGCAGCGTCATCACCGCGCTGGCGATGCTGGCCACGGTCTTGCCGTCGTCGCGCTCGATGTCGCAGCGGTAGTGGCTCACGGTACGGCCGCGGTGCTCGGCCCAGGCACGCGCGCACAGCGTGGAACGCCAGACCGGGCGCAGGAAGGTGGCCTTCAGGTCGATGCTGGTGAAGCTCTCGCCCTCGGCCATCAGCGTGGAATGGGCCGTGCCGATCGCCGCATCGGCCAGCTCGCACAGCAGGCCGCCATGCACCGTGCCCTGCTGGTTGCCATGGCGCTGCGCATCGGCGTCCAGCTCCACCACGGCCATGGCCTCGCCGATGGCGACGATGCGAAATCCCAGCAGTTGCGAGATCGCCGTGGGATAGCGCATGTGGGTGGACTCGTGTCCGGCAAGCCGGCCCTCGATCTGGCGCCGCAGGTATTCGAGCACGGGAAGATGGATGGAAGACATGGATAAGGGTTCCTCGGTTTCCTGGCCGGATGGCAGGGGCAAGGTGGGAATTGCGCACCGGCAGCCAGTGTGATGGCCTAGACTGGAACAATCAAAAAATTGTCCTAGTCACATTCCATGGCTGACTCTCCCGTGGCACGGCTGGCCGAAGCGCTGGCCGCCGACATCCGCGCCGGCCGGCTGGCACCCGGCACGCTGCTGCCCACGCACCGTGATCTGGCGGCCCGCCATGGCATGGCCGTGGCCTCGGCCAGCAAGGTGTATGCGCGGCTGCGCAGCCTGGGCCTGGTCGTCGGCGAGACCGGGCGCGGCACCTTCGTGCGCGACCGGCCGCAGCAGCGCGAATGGGACAGTGGCGACGAAGCCCGCCTGAGCGCCTCCGCGGCCGAGCTGTCCTTCAACCACCCGGTCTGGCCCGGTCAGGCCGAGATGCTGCGCGCCATGCTGCGCGAGCTGGCCGCCGCCGGCGACCTGGCCGCCCTCATGCACCAGCAGCCACCGGGGGGACGCCTGCACGAGCGGCGCATCGTGGCGGATTTCCTGGCCCGCGAGCGCGGACTGGCCGCCGGGCCGGAGCGCATTTTCCTGGTCAACGGCGCCCAGCAAGGCCTGGACATGGCCGTGCGCGCCCTGCTCAAGCCGGGCGATGCCGTCGCCGTGGATGCGCTGACCTATCCGGGCTTCAGGATGCTGGCCGAGCTCCAGCAACTGGTGCTGCGGCCCGTGCCCTGCCTCGAGGACGGCCCCGACCTCGATGCGCTGGAGGCACTGTGCGCGCGCCGCCGCATCCATGCCATCTATTGCATGCCCACGCTGCACAACCCGCTGGGGTGGGTGATGCCGCTGGCCCGGCGCCGGCGCCTCGTGGACATTGCGCGGCGCCACGATTGCCTGCTGATCGAGGATGCCGCCTATGCCTACCTGGCCGGGCGGGCCCCTGCCCCGCTGGCGGCGCTGGCGCCCGAGCGCTGCCTGCACGTGTGCAGCCTCTCCAAGAGCCTGGCCAGCGGACTGCGCTTCGGTTTCATCGTCGTGCCCGAGGCCTGGACGGGCCGTGTCAAGGCCGTGGTCCGTGCCAGCCACTGGAGCATGCCCGGCCTGGTCACGGCCATGGCCACGCGCTGGATGGCCGGCGGCGCGGTGCGCCGGCAGGAACAATTCATGCGCAGCGAAGCGCGCCGCAGGCAGGCCATCGCGCGCAGGATGCTGAACGGCATGGATGTGGTCGGGCATCCAGCCTCGCTGTTCCTGTGGCTGCGCCTGCCCGAGGAACTGCGCATGGACCGGGTGGCCACGGCACTGGCCGGACAGGGCATCGCCGTCTCGCAGGCCCGCGCCTACGCCACGACGGCGCATGCGCCCCATGCACTGCGCCTGGGCCTGAGTTCGGTGCCCCTGCCGCAGCTGGGCCCCGTGCTGCAGCAGCTGCGGGACATCGTGGAAAGGCTGGCGCCCTAGCCTCGGTGCGCTGTGCCGCGCAGCGGCTGCAGCAGATGCGACAGCCCGTTGTGGTCCAGCTCCCGCATCAGCGCCAGCAACTGGCCCAGTTCGCCCTTGGGAAATCCCTCGCGCGCGAACCAGTGGAGATAGTTGCCGGGCAGGTCGGCGATCAGGCGGCCCTTGTACTTGCCATAGGGCATTTGCACCTGCACCAGCTTTTGCAGCATTTCGGAGTCCATGGCCGCATGGTACGCGTTGCCCGGACACAAGGAACCGCATAAAAAACCACAGCCTTATAACCAAATAGCAAAATTGTTCATCGCGGCTGCTGGCGCCGCACTAGACTATGCGCCTGCCTGCCGTGCAGCCCGACATAGAACCATTCGACCGGGCCCGCGGCGTTTTTTGCAACCCGTTGAAGAAAGTCCTTCGGTCATGTTGAAGAAAGCCCTCTCCGCAATCGCGATGGCCACGCTGGCCCTGACGGCCCAGGCCGCCGACGTGCTCAAGATCGGTGCCACCGCCGTGCCCCATGCAGAAATCCTCAACCACGTCAAGCCGGCGCTGAAGGCCCAGGGCATCGACCTGCAGATCAAGGAATTCAGCGACTACGTGCAGCCCAACGCGGCCGTCGAGGACAAGCAGCTGGACGCGAACTTCTTCCAGCACCAGCCCTACCTGGACAGCTACAACAAGGACCGCAAGACCTCGCTGGTGGCCGTGCCCAACGGCAAGGTCCATGTCGAGCCCTTCGGCGGCTACTCGCAAAAAATCAAGAACATCAAGGACCTGAAGGACGGCGCCACCATCGCCATCCCCAACGACCCCTCCAACGGCGGCCGCGCCCTGATCCTGCTGGCCAAGAACGGCCTGATCGAACTCAAGGATCCCAAGAGCCTGACGCCCACGCCGCTGGACATCGCCAAGAACCCCAAGAAGCTCAAGTTCAAGGAACTGGAAGCCCCCCTGCTGCCGCGCGCACTGGGTGACGTGGACCTGGCCCTGATCAACACCAACTACGCCATCGAGGCCAAGCTCAACCCGACCAAGGATGCGCTGTTCATCGAAGGCGCGGACTCGCCCTACACCAACATCGTGGTGTCGCGCCAGGACCGCGCCAACGATCCCAGCATCGCCAAGCTGATGAATGCGCTGCATACGCCCGACGTGAAGAAATTCATCCTCGAAAAGTACAAGGGCGCCGTCGTTCCGGCCTTCTGATCCGGACGGCCCGAAAGCAGAAAGCGCCGCATGCCGGCGCTTTTTTCCATGGCGCGGGCCGCCCGCCCGTCAGCTGGCGGGCGTGGCGTCCACCGGGGCCTTCGCCGACGACGACGGTCGCGTGATCGCGCTGCCCATGGCCGCGCCCATGATGCAGGCGATGGCCAGCCATTGCGTGCCGATCAGTTGCTCGTGCAGCAGCAGCATGCCCATGAGCGCGGCGATGGCCGGCTCCGTGGCCAGGGCGATGCCGAAGGTGGCGGGCGGCAGCCGGCGCAGCGCCAGCATTTCCAGCGTGTAAGGCAAGGCGCTGGAGATCGCGGCCACCATCAGGCCGAACAGCAGCACGGATGGCTGCAGCAGCTTCAAGCCCGCCTCGGCCACGCCGAAAGGCACGACCACCATGGCAGCGAACAGCAGCCCCAGCGACACGGCCTGCCCGCTGGGCACACTGCCCAGGCGCTGGCCCAGCAGGATGTACAGCGCCCAGCAGATGGCCGCCCCCGTCGCGCAGGCGATGCCCACCGGGTCCAGCACCAGCTGGCCTGCCCCCGGGCCGCCCAGCGGCAGGATCAGCGCCAGGCCCACGACGGCCAGCGCCAGCCAGACGAAGTCCACCGGACGGCGCGAGTGGTAGATGGCCACGGCCAGCGGCCCCGAGAACTCGATGGCCACGGCCAGGCCGAAGGGGATGGTGCGCAGCGCCATGTAGAACAGCAGGTTCATGGCGCCCAGGGCCATGCCGAAGCGCAGCAGCGCCCAGGCCTGCGCACGTGCCAGCGGCCAGCGCCAGGGCCGCCAGACGGCCACCAGGATCAGGGCCGCGAAGCCCACGCGCAGCGCCGAGGTGCCCTGGGCGCCCAGCACCGGGAAAAGCTGCTTGGCCAGCGAGGTGCCGACGCCCAGCGAGGTGACCGAGCCCAGCACGGCCAGCAGCGGCCAGACACGGGTCCATGGGGTGTTTGTTGTCATGGCGCGTACGATATTGCAGGCCAGCGCCAGAAATTACTCGTTTTGCGCCCCCTGGACGCAAGATTCGCTCGTTCAGTTCGCGCTTTCCAGGTTACGCCCATGCCCGCCATCTCCCTCGATGCCTTTGACCGCGCCATTGTCGACATCCTGCAGCGCGACAACCTCACGCCCCAGAGGCTGATCGCCGAAAAGGTGCACCTGTCGGCCCCCGCCGTGCAGCGGCGCATCAAGCGGCTGCACGAACTGGGGGTGATCGCCGCCAACATCGCGGTCGTCGATCCGGTGCGCATCGGCCGGCCGCTCACCGTGCTCATCAGCGTGCAGCTGGTCAATGAACGTCCCGATCTGTCCCTGGCGTTCCGCGCACGCGTGGCGCGCGAGCCCGCCGTGCAGCAGTGCTACTACGTGACTGGTGAAGCCGACTATTCATTGATCGTCACCGCTGCCGATATGGAGGAGTACCAGGCGCTGGCGGCACGGCTGTTCGCGGGGGACGACAACATCCGCCGCTACACCACCTCCATCGCGCTGGAACGCGTCAAGACCGGGCTGCAGTTGCCATTGGGCGAACAAATGCCCGACAATGAAACAAATTGACACAAATCAACACCAACAAGGAGATTGCATGAGCGCACCTTCACCCGACAGCATGGCCCGCCTCGTTGCCGCGCGCACCATGGACAAATACCAGCGCGACTACTACCCCAAGCGCGAGCGCATCACCATCTCCTTCCGGGGCGATCTGGCCGAGCAATACCAGTACGACAAGATCCGCCCGCTGTCCCCGGCCCAGCGCCATGGCGACCAGGTGGTCATCGAGGCGGAAAGCCAGAAGACCGGCGCCTCGGGCCACTACCGCATCGAATGCAACAGCTGGAACCTCATAGAGGCGGTGGGAACCTGGGCGCCGGAGCAGTCCGCAGGCTGAGCCCCGCCCGCATCTCAGGCGCTGGCCCCCACCCACCAGGCCAGCGCCAGCATCGTCACGCCCGTGAGGCCATCGAGGACCCGCCACGCGCGCGGCTTGTCGAACAGCCGCTTCATGCGGCGGCCCGCCACCGCCAGCAGCACGAACCATGACAGGCTGGCCGATGCGGCACCCAGCACATAGACCCATTTGAGCGCGCCTTCGTGGCGCGCGCCGACCGCCCCCATCAGCAGCACCGTGTCCAGGTAGACATGGGGATTGAACAGGGTGATCACGGCCAGCGTGGACAGCACGCCCAGCAGGCCGCGCGGCGCCAGTTGCCTGGAGTCCGCCCGCTGCGCGTCGGCAGCCATGGCCATGCGCCACAGCGCCATCAGGCCGTAGGCCAGCAGGAACAGCGCACCGCCCAGGGTCAGGTAGCGCGCAAGCTCCGGACGGCTGTCCAGCAGGCGGGCCATGCCTGCCACGCCCACGCCGATGAGCACCACATCGCTGGCCACGCACCAGGCCACGCAGGCGCGCACATGCTGGCCGCGCACCGCCTGGCGCAGCACATAGAGGTTCTGGGCGCCGATGGAGACGATCAGCGACAGGCACACCGTAAAGCCCGCCAGCCAGGAGGAAGAAACATTCGCAGTCCACATGGGCCTGGATTGTCTGGCTCGCAAATGGTTAAGTAAAATTACATTATCTCAATCAAATGAAGAGAATCTAATGCTCGACTACGCCGGACTCGAAGCCCTGGCGGCCGTGGTGCGCGAAGGCAGCTTCGAGCGCGCGGCGCGCAAGCTGCACATCACGCCCTCGGCCGTGTCCCAGCGCATCAAGCTGCTGGAAGAGCGCGTGGGCCAGGTGCTGGTGCTGCGCGGCCAGCCCTGCACCGGCACCGAGGCCGGCCGCAGGCTGTGCCTGCACGTGGAGCAGGTCGCCCTGCTCGAAAACGATTTGCGGCGCAAGAACCCCGAGCTGGTGCCCGAGGGCCAGACCGCCCTGCCCACGCTCAAGCTGGCCGTCAACGCCGATTCGCTGTCCACCTGGTTCATGGATGCCATGGCCGCCTTCACGCGCGACGGCAACGAGCTGCTGGACATCGGCATCGACGACCAGGACCACACGGCCAAGCGCATCCGCGAAGGCGAGGTGATGGCCGCCGTCACGGCCACCTCCTCGGCCATTCCCGGCTGCAACACCTGGCCGCTGGGCCGCATGCGCTATGTGGCAGCCGCCAGCCCCGACTTCATCGCCCGCCACCTCCGCAACGGCGTGACGCCCGAGGCCATGCTGCGCGCGCCCATGATGAGCTATGGCCGCAAGGACAGCCTGCAGGACCAGTGGCTGCAGCGCCTGGGCCTGGAAGGGCGGCGCAGCACACCGCGCCACTTCCTGCCCTCCAACCAGGGCTACACGCGCGCCTGCGAACTGGGCATGGGCTGGGGCATGCACCCGCCGCTGATGATCGGCCCGCAGCTGGCCGACGGCAGCCTGGTGGAGCTGCTGCCCGGCAACGACCTGGAAATTCCCATGTACTGGGCCCATGCGCGCAATGCCCAGGCCAGCCTGCAGCGCCTGACCGACTGCGTGATCCAGGCGGCGGCGGCCTGGCTCGATCCCATGGAGTGAAGCGGCCTGCCAGCGGCACAGACCGCAGGCTGCCCCGCTGTCCAGGCCCGCTATCTGCAAACCACCTCGTGACGGCTCACAGCGAGGGGTCGGCCGTCCACAGCTCGTCCAGGTCGTGGAATGCCCAGCGCGCGGGGTCCTCGCGCTCCACCACCTTCTCCGTGCAGCCCGGCGCGGCGAGGTCGATGACCTGCGGCGCCACCCGCCTGCGCTGGCTGGCGCAG
>JBHIXF010000053.1:0-45118 GCA_041984925.1 Comamonas sp. | reverse complement strand
GGCGCACGGCTTCCTCGACGGCGATTTCGTCGAAGGGGTTCATGCTCATCTTGACGTTGGCGATGTCCACGCCCGTGCCGTCCGACTTCACGCGGACCTTCACGTTGTAGTCCACCACGCGCTTGACCGGGACCAAAACCTTCATTGCAGCGGCTCCTGATTGATTGATAGATTGACGTTTACGTAAACCGAATTCATTGTATGCGGCGCTGCAGCAGCTGCGGCAGGAATCCTTGCCGAATGCAGGCCGCAGGGACAGGCGCAAAAACGAACGACCGTGCCATTTTAAGCACGACAGAGTCCGCGCGGACCGGGCCCTTCCCCCGGAATCAGGGTATGCCCTAGGAAAAATGCCGGCAGGTGTCAGCCGGCGGCCGGGCCCTGCCCGGCGCGCTCGGTGATCTGCACGACCTGCCTGGGCACGGGCAGCGGCACCCCGGCCTCGCGCAGGCCGCGCAGCACGGCCAGATTGACGTCGGAGCGCACATTGCCCTGGCCGTTCTGCGGGTCGTTGATGTAGTAGCTCAGGCTCAGCTGCAGGCCATGCTCCACGAAATCGACCAGGGTGACCGAGGGCGCCGGGGTCTTGAGCACGCGCGGCTGGGCGGCTGCGGCGTCCAGCAGGATGCGGCGCACCTGTTCGACATCGCTGTCCATGCCCACGACGATGTTGGTGGTCAGGCCCAGCTTGATGTCGAAGCCGGTGAGGTTTTCCACGCGCTGGGTGATCAGCGTCTCGTTGGGCACGATGGATTCGCGCCCATTGAGCGCACGGATCACGGTGTAGCGCGTGCGGATGTCGGTGATGCGGCCCTCGAAGCCGTCCACGCGCACGTTGTCGCCGATGCGCAGCGCCCGCTCGATCAGTACCAGGAAGCCGCTGACGTAGTTGGAGGCGATCTTCTGCATGCCGAAGCCCAGGCCCACGCCGATGGCGCCGCCCATGACGGACAGCGCCGTCAGGTCCACGCCCACCATGGACAGCGACAGCAGCAGGCCCACCAGGATCAGCACGCTGCGCGTGATGTTCATGGCCACCTTGCGCATGGACAGGTCGCTGACCCACTGGTTGATGACCTTTTGCTCGAACAGGGTGGACACCCACAGCACGGCCACCATCATCAGTCCCGCCGACAGCGTGCCTTCGATCAGGTTGAGCAGGCTGACCGGCGTCTTGCCGATGTTGAACTGCAGGGCTTCCAGCTCCTCCATGACCTGCGGCAGCAGGCCGATGCTGTGCAGCACGGCAACGCCCCACGCCAGCCAGGAGAAGATGCGCTCGATCAGGCGCACCACGGTGGAATGCGGGAAGGTGCGGCTGAGCACGCGCGCCACGAAGCGGATCACCGACAGCGACACCAGCAGCGACACGGCCACGCGCAGCCAGAACACGGTGGAATAGCGCGCCAGCACCTCCTGGCCGATGTACACCAGCGCCAGGGCGAGCAAGGGAAACAGGGCGCCATCGACGGCATGGCGGCCTATCCATACGGAGGGCTTGCCATCGTCCAGGTGGCGCAGCCGCGCATGCAGCCCGCGCATCACCACATAGGCCAGCAGCAGGCAGGCCAGCAGAACGGAAAACTCCAGCCAGGCGCTGGAGCTTTGGAAGTCGTTGATGAGCTTGTCGAAGATGTCCATGGATCAGGGCCGTTGCGCCGCCAGAGAAGCCAGGCCGACATCATCGCGCAGTTCGGGGCCTGCGCCGACCGGGCCTGCGCCTACAAGCGGGTCGGTCAGCGGCCCGTCTTCCAGGCCGGCTCGCGCTTTTCGGCAAAGGCCCGGGCGCCCTCCTGGGCGTCGGCGTCCATCATGTTGGCGGCCATGGTCTGGCCGGCCAGCTGGTAGGCGGCCTCGATGCCCATCTCGCGCTGGCGGTGGACCAGGGCCTTGCCCATGGCCACGGCCGCACGCGGCTTGCCGAGGATGGATTGCACGAAGTGCTCGACGGCCTCGTCCAGCGCCTGCTCGGCCACCACGCGGTTGACCAGGCCCTGGTCCAGGGCCTGGCGCGCGTCGATGAAGTCGCCCGTGAGCAGCATTTCCATGGCCTGCTTGGCCGGCACGTTGCGCACCAGGGGCACGCTGGGCGTGGCGCAGAACAGTCCGTAGTGGATGCCGCTGGTGGCAAAGCGTGCCTGCTCGGCCGCCACCGCCAGATCGCACTGGGCCACGAGCTGGCAGCCGGCCGCGGTGGCAATGCCCTGCACGCGCGCGATCACGGGCACGGGCAGCCTGTGGATGGACAGCATCATGCGGCTGCACCGGGCGAACAGCTTCTGGTAGTAGTCCAGTTGCGGATGGGCCGCCATGTCCTTGAGGTTGTGCCCCGCGCAGAAGGCCTTGCCGGCCGCCGCGAGCACGACCACGCGCACCGACTCGTCGCGTGCCACATCGTCCAGCGCCTGCTGCAGCTGCTCCAGCATCTGTTCGCCCAGCGCGTTGAAGCGCCGCGGGTCGTCGAGCGTGAGCCGCACGACGCCGCGCGCATCGCGCTGTACGCCGAGCAGGGGTGGAGCCATGTCTTGCTTGTCGTCCATGTCGCTTTCCCGGTCCGGTTCAGAGGTCGGCCAGCACGCGCACATGCGCTTCCACGCTGCGCGCCAGCGGCCCCATCACATAGCCGCCCTCCAGGCAGGACACGATGCGCCCCCGGGAAAAGCGCCGCGCGATGTCCTTGATGCGCGTGGTGATCCAGGCGAAGTCCTGCTCGGTCATGCCCAGCTGCCCCATGTCGTCCTCGCGGTGGGCGTCGAAGCCGGCGCTGATGAAGATCAGCTCGGGCTTAAAGGCCTCCAGGCGCGGGATCCACATCATCTCGACGATCTCGCGGATGTCCATGCCCTTGGTGTAGGCCGGCACCGGCACGTTGACCATGTTGGCGGCCGGGTGCTGGTCGCCGCTGAACGGATAGAACGGATGCTGGAAGATGCCGCACATGAGCACGCGGTCGTCGCCCGACAGGATGTCCTCCGTGCCGTTGCCGTGGTGCACGTCGAAGTCGATCACGGCCACGCGCTTGAGATGGTGGCGGCTGAGCGCGTACTTCACGCCCACGGCCACGTTGTTGAAGAAGCAAAAGCCCATGGCCTGGTGGCGCGTGGCATGGTGGCCCGGCGGGCGCACGGCGCAGAAGGCGTTCTCCAGCTCGCCGGCCATCACGGCATCGGTGGCCGCCAGCGCGGCGCCAGCCGCATGCAGCGCGGCCGAGAAGGTGTGGCTGTTGATGGAGGTGTCGGTGTCGATCTGGGAGTACTCGGGGCCGCCGGCCTGCCGCTCCTCGGCCAGGCGCTGCGTCAGGCCCTGCAGCGCCGCCACGTGCATGCGGTCATGGGCCAGCTCGATGTCGGCCAGCGAGGCCTGCGGCGCCTCATGGCGCTCCAGCGCATCGGCCACGCCGGTCACCAGCAGCCGGTCCTCGATGGCATCGAGCCGGGCCGGGCATTCGGGGTGCCCCGGCCCCATCTCATGCCGCCAGCACTCCCTATGGGTGAAATAACCCGTCTTGCCCACAGTCATGTCTCCGCGATGTTTTTTTTAGGATAACGTCGCGCCATGCAAGCAACACACAAGATCAAGGCGCTTCTGGATCAGCTTAACACGGTGGTTGTGGGAAAACCGGCACAGGTGCGAGACAGCGTGGCCTGCCTGCTGGCGGGGGGACACCTGCTGCTGGAAGACGTACCGGGCGTGGGCAAGACCACGCTGGCCCATGCGCTGGCGCACAGCTTCGGGCTGCAGTTCTCGCGCGTGCAGTTCACGGCGGACCTGATGCCCAGCGACCTGACGGGTGTCTCGGTCTACGAGCGCGTGAGCGAATCCTTCGTCTTCCATCCGGGCCCCGTCTTCGCCCAGGTGCTGCTGGCCGACGAGATCAACCGCGCCAGCCCCAAGACCCAGAGCGCCCTGCTCGAAGCCATGGAGGAGCGCCAGGTCTCGGCAGAGGGGCGCTCGCACCGCCTGCCCGAGCCCTTCTTCGTGATCGCCACCCAGAATCCCCAGGAACAGCTGGGCACATTCGCCCTGCCCGAAAGCCAGCTCGACCGCTTCCTGATGCGCATCAGCCTCGGCTATCCCGACCGCGCCGCCGAGCGCACCCTGCTGTCGGGCAACGGCCGGCGCGCCCAGGCCGACGCGCTGTTGCCGCTGCTGGCCACGGGCGAACTGCAGCAGCTGCAGGCGGCCGTGCTGCAGGTGCATGCCAGCGATGCGCTGCTCGACTATGTGCAGGACCTGCTCGAGGCCACGCGCTCGGGCCAGTGGTTCGTGCAGGGCCTGTCGCCGCGCGCCGGCATCGCGCTGCTGCGCGCGGCGCGTGCCGTGGCCCTGATGGAGGGGCGCGACTATGTGGCGCCCGACGATGTGCAGGCCATCCTGCCGCAGACCGCCGCCCACCGGCTGGTGCCCATCGGCGCATCGGGGCGCGGCGCCGTGGAGCAGGTGCGCGCCATGCTGGACGCAGTCGCGCTGCGCTGATGCAGGCCCGCCCAGCCCCGTCCTTGCCGCCCCTGTGGCGCGAGCGCTGGTCCCCCGCGCGGCGGCTGCGCCAGTGGTGGCAGCAGCGCCTGCCGCGCACCGACCAGCTGCAGCTGACGCAGCGCAACGTCTACATCCTGCCCTCGCTGGCCGGCTGGGCTCTGGCGCTGACGCTGTGCGTGCTGCTGGTGGCCGCCATCAACTACCAGCTCAATCTCGGCTATCTGCTGACCTTTCTGCTGGCCGGCAGCGCCGCCGCAGGCATGGTCGTGGGCCATGGCAATCTGCGCGGCACGGCGCTGCACCTGCAGCCCCCGGCCGGCGGCTTCGCGGGCCAGCCCTGCCGCTTCGACGTGGTATTGCACAACGCCCGGCGCACCACGCGCTGGGGCCTGGGCCTGGCCGTGCACGGCCAGGCCGGCGCGGCCGAATGGACCTGGGTCGATGTGCCCGGACAGGGCAGCAGCGCGGCACAGCTGGCCTTCACGCCGGAACGCCGCGGCCTGCAGGCCCTGCCCACGCTGACGGCGGCCACGCGCTACCCGCTGGGCACCTTCCGCGTCTGGGCGCTGTGGCGCCCCGCAAGCGAGGTCTGGATCTATCCGGCGCCCGAGCGCAACCCGCCCCCGCTGCCGCCGGCCAGCGCCGATGCCGGCGGCCGCAGCGCGGCCACCACCGCGCACGGCGACGAATTCGACGGCGTGCGTGCCTACCGGCATGGCGACCCGCTCAAGCTCGTGGTCTGGAAAAAGGCGGCGCAGGCCTTCACGACGGGCAGCGGCCAGCTCGTGAGCCGCGACCGACCGCTGGCCCAGCACCACCGCCTGTGGCTGGATGCCCGCGCCACCGGGCTGGCCGAGCCGGAAGCCCGCCTGAGCCGGCTCACGGCCTGGGTGCTGATGGCCCGCCAGCAGGATCTGAGCTGGGGACTGCGCCTGCCCGACGGCCACGAAATCGCGCCCGGCCAGGGCGCGGCCCATGCCACCCGCTGCCTTGAAGCACTGGCGGCCTGCCCATGAACACCGTGCCCGCCTCCACCCTGCCCCGGCCGCGCTGGCACCAGCGTGCCGCCGCCCTGCCCCGCGACGCGCGCGACACGCTGTTTCTTCTGGCCGTGGTCGCCTGGATCCTGGCCCCCCAGGCCTTTTACACGCCCTGGTGGACCACGGCCTTCACGGCCGGCCTGCTGCTGTGGCGCGCCCGCCTGGCCTGGACCGGCCAGCCGCTGCCCGGCCGCTGGATGCTGGGCGGCCTGCTGCTGGCCGCCGTGGCGGCGACCTGGGCATCGCACAAGACCCTCGTCGGACGCGATGCCGGCGTGACCCTGGTCGTGCTGCTGCTGGCGCTCAAGACGCTGGAGCTGCGCGCCCGGCGCGATGCCATGGTGGTTTTCTTCCTGGGATTTTTCGCGCTGCTGGCCAATTTCTTCCATTCGCAGTCACTGCCGCTGGCCCTGGCCATGGTGCTGGGCCTGCTGGGCCTGCTCACGGCCCTGGTCAATGCCCATATGACGGCGGGCCGCCCTGCGCTGACCCAGGCCATGCGCACGGCCGCCATGCTCACGCTGTGGGGCACGCCCACCATGGTGGCGCTGTTCCTGCTTTTCCCGCGCGTGGCACCGCTGTGGGGCGTGCCGGGCAACGACCTGGCGGGCCGCAGCGGGCTGTCGGAGAACATGCGCGTGGGCTCCATGGCCGCCCTGGTGCTGGATGACAATATCGCCCTGCGCCTGCGCTTTGACACGCCCGACGGCACGCCGCCGCCGGCCAGCACCCTGTATTTCCGGGGGCCTGTGCTTTCCCGTTTCGACGGCCAGGAATGGGAGATGGACACGGAGGCTGCGCTGGACGAGGCGCGGCTGCGCGTTTCCGGCGAACCCGTGCGCTACCAGATGACCATCGAGCCCAGCCGGCGCACCTGGCTGCCGCTGCTCGATGCCACCGCACAGGCACCGCAACTGCCCGAGGGCCTGGGCACGGCCCGCATGACACCTCAGCTGCAGTGGATGGCCTGGCGCCCCATCACCGACGTGGTGCGCATCAGCGTGCAAAGCCACACCCAGTTCAGCCACGGCCCCCTGCGATCCACGCGCGCGCTGGGCCGCTACCTGCAACTGCCGCAGGACAGCAATCCGCGCACCCTGGCATTGGCGCGGCAGATGCGCGCCGACCCGCAGCTGCAAGACGCCCCGCCGCGCGCCTGGGTGCAGGCGGCCCTGGCACGCCTGCGCAATGGCGGCTACACCTACACCCTGGAGCCCGGCGTGGTGGACAGCGTGCACACGGCCGATGACTTCTGGTTCGACAGCAAGGAGGGCTTTTGCGAGCACATCGCCTCCGCCTTCGCCGTGCTCATGCGCGGCATGGGCGTGCCGGCGCGCATCGTCACCGGCTACCAGGGCGGCGAACGCAACCCCGTGGACGGCTACTGGACCGTGCGCAATGCCGACGCCCATGCCTGGACCGAGGTCTGGCTGGAGGACGAAGGCTGGGTGCGCGTCGACCCCACGGCGGCCGTGTCCCCGGCACGCGTGGGCGAGTTCCAGCGCCTGCGGGCGCCGCAGGGTGCCATCGCCGGAGCCGTGGGCAACTTCGTCAGCGTCGGCATGCTCCAGCAGATGCGCGCCGTCTGGGAAGCCGTCAACAACAGTTGGAACCAGTGGGTGCTCAACTACACGCAAAGCCGCCAGCTGGACCTGCTCAAGAGCCTGGGCGTGCAGGCGCCGTCCTGGGTGGACCTGCTGCGCATGATGGGGGCCTTCGCCGGCGCCGCCGCCCTGCTGTGGCTGGGCTGGATGGCCCGCACCCACCGCCAGCGCGACGAATGGATCAAGCTGATGGACAAGGCCCGCGTGCGGCTGCGCCGCCTGGGCCTGCGCGCCGACGCCAGCCTGCCGCCCCGCGCGCTGGCACAGCAGCTGCAGGCCCGATTCGCAGGCGATGCGCAGCAGGCCGGCGCGGTACGCGCACTGTGCGACTGGCTGCTGGGCATGGAGCGCCAGCGCTATGCGGCCCCCGGCTCCCCCTCCGACCTCGCGGCACTGCGCCGCCAATGGAGGGCCTTGCCCTGGCCCCGGCCCCTGGAGCGACCTTCCGAACCACCACGTTTCCCCACGAATCCATGATCCCGCAACGACAGTTTTCCGCCACCTTGCTGGGCGTGGCCTGTGCCGCCCTGTGCCTGGCCGCCCACGCCAACTCCGGTGCCAGCGCCAAGCCGGTGAACAGGCCCGTGCACAAACCGGCGGCCAAAGAGGCCGCCAGCCCCGTGCAGGGCGGCACGCCCTACGGCGAGCGTGCCGATGCCATGCAGGTGGCCGCCGACATCGCGGCCCGCCACGACCTGCCGCTGCAATGGGTGCGCTCCACGCTGTCCCAGGCGCGCTTCCTGCCCCAGGTGCCGCGCCTGATGACGCCGGCCGCGCAGGGCACGGCCAAGAACTGGACCGTCTACCGCAGCCGTTTCGTCGAGCCCCTGCGCATACGTGCCGGCGTGCGCTTCTGGCAGGCCAATGCGGCGGCGCTGGCACGCGCCGAAAAGGCGTACGGCGTGCCGGCCGAGATCATCGTCGGCATCATCGGCGTGGAAACCATCTACGGCCAGCAGATGGGCAACTTCCGCGTCATCGACGCACTGGCCACGCTGTCCTTCGACTTCCCGGCCGCGCACCCGCGCGCCGCCGCGCGCACCGAATACTTCAGGGGGGAGCTGGAGCAGTTCCTGCGCTTCACCCACCGCGCCGGCACGGACCCGTTCTCGCTGCGCGGCAGCTATGCGGGCGCGATGGGCATGGGCCAGTTCATGCCCAGCAGCTGGGTGAAATGGGCCGTGGACTTCGACGGCGACGACCGCATCGACCTGTTC
Organism: Comamonas sp.; assembly: GCA_041984925.1. GTDB lineage: Bacteria > Pseudomonadota > Gammaproteobacteria > Burkholderiales > Burkholderiaceae_C > Comamonas. Next base: position 36,778 of record JBHIXF010000053.1, on the reverse strand, counting down.
GGCAGCGCGGCCGACGCCATCGGCTCGGTGGCCAACTATTTCGTCGCCCATGGCTGGAAACCGGGCATGCCCACGCACTATCCGGTGGTCATGCAGGCCCAGGGCGCCGATCTGGCCGCCCTGCTGGCCCCCGACATCCTGCCGCAGTTCACCGCCGCCGAGATGGCCGCGCGCGGCGTGCAGCTGCCGGGCAGCGGCGCGGCCCACCAGGGGCCGTTGGCCCTGGTCAAGCTCGACAACGGCGCCGAAGGCCAGCCGCTGTACATCGCGGGCACCGAGAACTTCTATGCCATCACGCGCTACAACTGGTCGAGCTACTACGCCCTGTCCGTGATCGAGCTGGGGCAGGAGGTCAGCGCGGCCATGGGCCGCTGAGGCCGGCACGGGGGCGCAGCAGATAGCGCCTCGGCACGGCATTTCAAGACCCGGCGGCGCAAATTTATTCATGCCCCATCCCTCTTGAAATGTTGCCAACGCCGCTCAATTAGGCTTCATGCGGCAGCAAAACCGATCAAGCCGCGCAGTTTATAGGAGCCTGTCACCATGATCTTCACGCCCGTTCTCCGCCGCAACACTTTCGCTCCCCAAGCCGCCGACCTCTCCCTGCAGCGCTTTTTGCAGGGCACGCTGGGCGCCGCTGCACCGGCCTACCCGGCGGTGCAGGTGCAGCGCGATGAGAAGGCCACCACCTTGCAGCTCGACGTGCCGGGCCTGTCCCGCGAACAGCTGCAACTGAGCATCGAAGGCGCCGTGGTCCGCCTGTCCAGCGTCGAGGGCGCCCCCCGCCAGGTGCAGCGCGCCTGGGAGCTGGACCATGAGATCGACACCAGCGCCAGCAGCGCCAAGCTCGAACACGGCGTGCTGACCCTGGTGCTGGCCAAGCTCGCCCCCCAGAGCAAGGCCATCGCGCTGGCCATCGAATGAGTGGGTACCCGGGCGGCCGGCCATCCTTTCTTCCATCCTCTTAGCAAGGCGGCTGCCCGTTTCCAGAGCCCGGCCCATGTGCCGGGCTTTTTTTGCGCCTTCAGGCGCCCGCAGCGCCCGGGGCGATCAGGCCAGGGTGTCGAGGGGCCAGCGCGGCTTCACATCAAAGGCGTAATGCCGCTGGGCCGCCTCGCGGCCTGCCTGCAGGCGCATGGCCGCGGCCATGGCGATCATGGCGCCGTTGTCGGTGCAAAGATGCAGCTCCGGATAGTGCACGCGCAGCTTGCGCCTGGCGCAGGCCGCGTCGAGCTGGGAGCGCAGCAGGCGGTTGGCGCCCACGCCGCCGGCCACGACGACGCGCTTCAGGCCGGTCTGCTGCAGCGCCGCCAGGGTCTTTTTGACCAGGACCTCGACAATGGCCGCCTGCGTGCTCGCGGCCAGATCCGCCTTGCGCGCCGACAGGTCGTCGCCGAGCTTTTTGGCCTGGGTCAGCACCGCCGTCTTCAGGCCCGCGAACGAGAAGTCCAGGTCCCCGGAGTGCAGCAGCGGCCGCGGCAGCTTGAAGGCCTGGGCATCGCCCCCCTCGGCCAGGCGCGACAGCACCGGGCCGCCCGGATACGGCAGTCCCATGAGCTTGGCCGATTTGTCGAAGGCCTCGCCCGCCGCGTCGTCGATGGTTTCGCCGAGGATGGCATAGCGGCCCACGCCATCCACGCGCATGAGCTGGGTGTGACCGCCCGAGACCAGCAGCGCCACGAAGGGAAACTGCGGCGGGTCGGCGCTCAGGAAGGGCGACAGCAGATGGCCTTCGAGGTGGTGCACGCCCAGCACGGGCTTGTCCAGCGCGGCAGCCATGGCACAGGCCACGCCGGCCCCCACCAGCAGGGCGCCGGCCAGGCCGGGCCCGCGCGTGAAGGCCACCACATCGACCTCGGCCAGCGAGCGGCCGGCCTCGCCGAGCACGCGCTCGGTCAGCGGCAGCACGCGGCGGATATGGTCGCGGCTGGCCAGCTCGGGCACGACGCCGCCATAGGCGCGGTGCATGTCGATCTGGCTGTGCAAGGCATGCGACAGCAGGGTGGGCACGCCGCCATCGTCCGGCGCCCCCACCAGGGCCACGCCGGTTTCGTCGCAGGAGGATTCGATTCCCAGGATCAGCAAACTCATGGGGCGCAAGTGTAGAACCTGCGGCCGGGCCCGGCAGGCCGGCGGGGCAATGGCCCGCAGCGCGCAAGACGGGCTTTCAGAGGTTGTTGATGAAGGAAGAACCCGAAAACCGCACAGGCTCGAAGCCGTCGGATGTCCAGATCTCGCTGGCGATCAGGGCGCGCGCATCCATGGGCCTCGCAAAGTAAAAGCCCTGGAACTCGTCGCAGCCCAGCGCCTCCAGCACGTCGCGCTGCTGCTGGTTGGTCACGCCTTCGGCCACGACGCGCAGGTCCAGCGCATGGGCCAGGCGCACGATGGCATCGACCACGGCGCGCGCATCCCTTTTGACGGCCACGTCCCGCACGAAGCTGCGGTCGATCTTGACCTCGTCGGCGCTGAGCTGGCGCAGCAGGGCCAGGCTTGAATAGCCGGTGCCGAAGTCGTCGATGGAGATCTTGACGCCCAGCCGGGTCAGCGTCGCTATCACGGCCATGGTGGCCTTGTCGTCTTCCATGGCCACGGACTCGGTGATCTCGAAAATCAGCTGCCGGGGCTCGATGCTGTGCCTGGCGATCATCTCCTTGATGTAGTCATGGATGCGCGTGTGGAAGATCTGGTGGCCCGAGATATTGACCGAGACCCGCATGTACCGGTTCTCGCCCGCCCAGCGCGCCACCTGGCGGCAGGCCTCGTCGATCACCCATTCGCCGATCTCGTTGATCAGGCCGAAGCGCTCGGCGATCGGGATGAACACATTGGGGCTGATCTGGCCATAGACGGGGTGCGCCCAGCGCGCCAGCGCCTCCACGCTGCGGATGCGGCCGGTCCTGGCATCGATCTTGGGCTGGTAGTGCAGGCTCAGCTCGCCATTGGCCACGGCGCGCCGCAACGCCTGCTGCAGGTCGAACTGCGCGGCCACGCCGTGGCGCATGTGCTCGGCGAATATGGCATACGAGTTGCCGCCGGCCCGCTTGGCGTTGTACATGGCGGCGTCTGCCGCCGCCATCAGCTGCTCCCTGCCGCCGTGGTCCGGGTACACGGCCACGCCGATGGAGCCGCTGATGGAGATCAGCTTGCCCGCCAGGTCGAAGGGCCGGCGCATCGCCTTCTGCACCCGGCTGGCCATGACCACCGCGTCCGCCACCGACGTCAGCCTGGACAGCAGCACCACGAACTCATCGCCGCCGACCCGGGCCAGCGTGTCGGTCTGGCGGACCATGCTGCGCAGCCTCGCGGCCACCTGGCGCAGCAGGGCATCGCCCGCCGCATGGCCTTCGACGTCGTTGACGGGCTTGAACCCGTCCAGATCGATGAACAGCAAGGCCACGCGCACGGGCTCCGGGTCCTCGCTGCCGCCCTGCGGCCCGGTGGCGCGGTGGATGGAGCGCTCCAGCTGGCGCTCCAGCAGCATGCGGTTGGCCACGCCGGTCAGGGGGTCGTGGAAGGCAATCTTCTTGAGCTCGGCGTTCGCGCGCAAGAGCCTGTTGTTGGCATCCCTCAGGGAGCGGGCCAGCCTCCGGGTCTTGGAATGCATGCGGGCATACAGAAAGCAGGAGACCACCAGCAGCAGCAGCGCCGGCACCAGTCCCACCAGGGCCATCCGCCCCAGGAAGGGGACCGCCAGTTCGCCGTTGGAGACCACGGCATCGATCTGCTCCTGCAGTTGCGCAGCGGCCAGGGCCGGGCCATGGATGCCTGTGACCACCAGGGCGGAAAGGAGGCTCGGCCATTTGTGGATCATCGTGAGACTCCGGACACCCGGTAACAGATCGCTGCCGCTGCCTGGCCATGGCGGCTTGCTGCCCCGCGAGCGCCGGGCCAGCCATCAGCGCAACGAAAAAAACATCACAAAAACAAACCAATTGAAAAATGCTATCACATCCTTGGAAAAGCCCGTGCCCTGCGGTTTCCCCGCATGCGGCATGGGATGCCGGCTTGCGGCAGCCGAGCAAAGGCCCGCAGCCCGCGCGGCGGGATGCCGCGCGGGCTGCGAAAGGGGTGGTGCCGCCTCAGGCCTGGGCGTGGGGGGTGCCCGAGATGTAGTGCTCCAGCTGCTGGATGGTGAACTGCTGGGCGGAGATGATCTCCTTGACGATGTCGCCGATGGAGATCAGGCCCAGCAGCTGCTGGTGGCCATCGACGACGGGCAGATGGCGGATGCGGTGCGTGGTCATCAGCGACATGCATTCCTCGCTGGTCTGCTCGGGCGATACGCAGTGCACCTTGCGCGTCATCACCTCGCCCACCGTGGTGCTGGCCGAGCTGCGGCCGTGCAGGGCGATCTTGCGGGCATAGTCGCGCTCGGTGACGATGCCGGCGATGCCCGGCCCTTCCAGCACCAGCAGCGCGCCTATGCCCTTGTCCGCCATGTGCTGCAGCGCGGTGAGCATGGTATCCGAGGGCGTGACGCTGTGGATGGCGCCGCTGCTCTTGGCTCGCAGGATGTCGGCCACTGTGGTCATGGGTTCCTCCTTGAAAGTCCGCGCACTGTGCGCACCGCTCCAGTGTCGCGGCGCACGCGCCCGAATGCAATGTCCGGCGCACCGGTAACAACCCTGTCCGCCATCCGCGGGCACGGCAATTGCATCGAGCCGGGCAACCAGAGCATCCACCCATGAAATCCGTCATCCACTTTCTCGTGGCCGCGCGCCAGAGCGAAATCGCCGAACTGGAGCAGTTGCAGCGCACCAGCGCGCTTGTCGGGCTGCTGAGCCGGCTCATCCATGCGCTGCAAAAGGAACGCGGCCTGTCCAACGTGTTCCTGTCCAGCGCGGGCGCGCATGGCGCACAGGCCCGCCTCCAGCAGATCGCGCAATGCGAGGATGTCGCGCAGGCTGCGCGCGACTGCTTCCACCAGATGGACACCGGCGCCGGGCGCTGGGGCCATGGCGCGCGGCTGTTCAGCCGCATCGCCTACGTGCTGCAGGGGCTGGACGCCCTGCCCGCGCTGCGCGAGCGCATCGACGCCCGCAGCCTGCCGCCGCAGGCCGCCACGGGCGCCTTCATCCAGCTGGTGGCCGGGCTGCTGGCCGTGGTCTTCGAAGCCGCCGACAGCGCGCCCGAGCCGGGCATCTCGCGCCTGCTCGTGGCCCTTTTCCACTTCATGCAGGGCAAGGAATTCGCGGGGCAGGAGCGCGCCACGGGCGTGGCCGCCTTCGTCGCCGGCCGCAGCGATGCGGCGCGCCAGCAGCACTGGCTGCACCTGATCGCCTCGCAGGAGCGCTGCTTTCAGGTCTTCGCCGAGTTTTCGCCGCCACTGCCGCTGGCGCTGTGGCGCGAGGCCTGCGCCGCCGACGCCACCGTCGCCGTGATCGAGCGCCTGCGCCGCGTGGGCTGCACCACCGAGCCGGGCATGCCCCTGGAGCCCGGCATGGGCATGCCATGGTTTGACAGTTGCACGCAGCGCATGGATGCCATGCAGCGCATCGAAGCCGGGCTTGCGGCCGAGCTGCAGCAGCAGTGCGCCCACCGCATCGCCGAGGCCCGCGCGGCACTGCAGGCCCTGCTGGCCGCCCCCGCCGCGCCGGCAGCGGGCGATGCGGCCCGCTTTTTCGAGGCAGGGCAGGCACCCTCCGCGCAGCTGGGTCCGCAACTCGACCGCTCGGTGATCGCGCTGGTGCAGGAGCAGTCGCAGCGGCTGCAGGCCATGCAGGCCGAGCTCGAAACCGTGCGTGCCGCCCTCGGTGAACGCAAGACGCTGGAGCGCGCCAAGGGCCTGCTCATGGCACGCCGCCAGCTCAGCGAGGGCGAAGCCCACAAGCTGCTGCGCCAGACCGCCATGAACCAGAACCGCCGCCTGGCCGAGGTGGCGCAGGCCGTGCTGGACATGGCGGATCTGCTGCCCCCGCCGGCCTGATGCACGCCATGCTGCAGCGCAGCACCAGCGGGGTGCACCCCGCGCACCAGAACGCGGCCTGCCCGCCCGGCATCCGGCCGCAGCGCGGGGCCCGCCCGGGGACATGCAGGCTGGCACGCTTTCTGCATTGACCCTGCCGAGCCCGGCCAAAGGCGGCCGGGCCCCGGCCCTGCCAAGGGCCCATGACAACGGCGTCTCTTTCCCCTGCTGCGCGCAGGCCGGAAAGGACGCCGTTTTGCATGGGCCGCCACCAGGCCGCTTTCCATTGTCACGAGTGAAGGAGTCCGACCATGGCGCATGCGCCCCTGCTCCCCCAAGACACCGCCACGGGCGGCCTGCCCCGGCGCGGCTTCCTGCGCCGCGCCGGCACGATCGCCGGCGGCGCGGCCCTGTATGCCAGCCTGGGCCATCACGGCGTCTGGGCGGCAGGCTCGGACGCGCCCGAGAAAAAGGAGGTGCGCATCGGCTTCATACCGCTGACCGACTGCGCCAGCGTGGTCATGGCCTCGGCGCTGGGCCTGGACCAGAAATACGGCGTCAGGATCGTCGCCACCAAGGAAGCCAGCTGGGCCGGCGTGCGCGACAAGCTGGCCAACGGCGAGCTGGACTTCGCCCATGTGCTCTACGGCCTGGTGTACGGCATGCACCTGGGCGTGGGCGGGCCGAAGAAGGACATGGCCGTGCTCATGACGCTCAACCACAATGGTCAGGCCGTCACGCTGTCGAAGAAGCTGGCCGACAAGGGTGCGGTCAACGGTGCCGGCCTGGCCCGGCTGATGGCCGGCGACAAGCGCGAATACACCTTCGCCCAGACCTTTCCCACGGGCACGCATGCCATGTGGCTGTACTACTGGCTGGCGGCCCATGGCATCCATCCGCTCAGGGACGCCAAGGTCATCACCGTGCCGCCGCCGCAGATGGTGGCCAACATGCGCGTGGGCAACATGGACGGCTTTTGCGTGGGCGAGCCCTGGAACCACCGCGCCATCATGGACGGCATCGGCGTGACGGCCACCACCACCCAGGCCCTCTGGAAAGACCATCCCGAGAAGGTGCTGGGCACCACGGCCGACTTCGCGCGCCAGCATCCGAACACCGCGCGCGCCGTCACGGCCGCCATCATCGAGGCGGGCCGATGGATCGATGAAAGCCTGGCCAACAAGAGCCGCATGGCCGACACCCTCGCCGGCAAGGCCTACGTGAACACCGGCGTGGACGCCATCAGCCAGCGCATCCTGGGCCGCTACCAGGACGGCATGGGCAGGACCTGGGACGACCCGGACCCCATGAAGTTCTACGGCGACGGCAGCGTGGGCTACCCCTACCTGTCCGACGGCATGTGGTTCCTGACCCAGCACAAGCGCTGGGGCCTGCTCAAGGAGCACCCCGACTACCTGGGCGTGGCCCGTTCCGTGAACCGGCTGGACATCTACCAGCAGGCCGCCACCGCCGCCAAGGCGCCGCTGCCCAAGGGCGAGATGCGCAGCAGCAAGCTCATGGACGGCACGGTCTGGGACGGCAGGGACCCGCGCAAGTACGCCGACAGCTTCGCCATCAAGGCCTGAGAGTTTCACCTTGAAGACCCACCCCACCGAGGAACACACCATGGTCAGCGCCGTCTTCCACTTCCCGGCCGAATCCGCCGCCACGCCACCGGCGCCCGCTACGGCCCCCGCTACGGCCGCCGTGCCGGCGGCGATATCAGCACCCTCCGCGTCCAGGGCACAGCCCCTGTCCAAGGCGCCAGCCAACCCGCGCGACTGGGCCGCGCTCTCGCGCACCTTCTGGCTGGCCGTGCTGCCGCCGCTGTGCGGGCTGGGCCTGCTCACCGGCCTGTGGTCCCTGGTGGCCGCGGGGTCCGGCCAGAGCATTCCCGGCCCGCTGGAGACCTGGCAGCAGGCCGTCGAGGTCTTCAGCGACCCGTTCTACCGCAACGGCCCCAACGACCAGGGCGTGGGCTGGAACGTGCTGGCCTCGCTGCAGCGCGTGGCCGTGGGCTTCGGCCTGGCGGCCCTGGTGGGCATACCGGCCGGCTTCGTGATCGGGCGCTTCGCCTTTCTGTCGCGCATGTTCAATCCGCTGATCAGCCTGCTGCGCCCGGTCTCGCCGCTGGCCTGGCTGCCCATCGGCCTGCTGGTGTTCAAGGGGGCCCATCCCGCAGCCATCTGGACCATCTTCATCTGCTCGATCTGGCCCATGCTCATCAACACCGCCGTGGGCGTGCAGCGCGTTCCGCAGGACTACATGAACGTGGCGCGCGTGCTCGACCTCAGCGAATGGAAGGTCGCCACCACCATCCTGTTCCCGGCCGTGCTGCCCTACATGCTGACGGGCGTGCGCCTGGCGGTGGGAACGGCCTGGCTGGTCATCGTCGCGGCCGAGATGCTCACGGGCGGCGTGGGCATCGGCTTCTGGGTCTGGGACGAGTGGAACAACCTCAACGTCAAGAACATCATCATCGCCATCTTCGTGATCGGCATCGTCGGCCTGCTGCTGGAGCTGGCCCTGGTCAAGCTGGCAACGGCATTCACGTTCGAAGAGGTGAAGGCATGAACGCAGCATCCCCCAGATTCATCGAGATCCAGGGCGTGGAGCAGAGCTTCAAGACCCCCAAGGGCCTGTTCCCCGCGCTGCGCGGCATCGACCTGGCCATTGGCGCGGGAGAGTTCGTGGCCCTCATCGGCCACTCGGGCTGCGGCAAGTCCACGCTGCTGAACCTGATCGCGGGCCTGACTTCGCCCACGGCCGGCGTGCTGCTGTGCGCCAACAAGGAGATCCGGGGTCCCGGCCCGCAACGCGCCGTGGTCTTCCAGAACCATTCGCTGCTGCCCTGGCTGACCTGCGAGGGCAACATCCACCTGGCCGTCGAGCGCGTCTTCGGCCGCACCGAAAGCCGCGCCCGGCTCAAGGCCCGCACCCTGGCCGCGCTGGAGCTGGTGGGCCTGGGCCACGCGGCGCACAAGCGCCCCGGCGAGATCTCGGGCGGCATGAAGCAGCGCGTGGGCATTGCTCGCGCCCTGTCCATGGAGCCGCAGGTGCTGCTGATGGACGAGCCCTTCGGCGCGCTGGACGCCCTGACGCGGGCCAAGCTGCAGGACGAGCTGCTGGAGATCGTGGCGCGCACGCGCAGCACCGTCGTCATGGTCACCCACGACGTGGATGAGGCCGTGCTGCTGTCCGACAGGATCGTGATGATGACCAACGGCCCCGCGGCCACCATCGGCGAGGTGCTGCAAGTGGGCATCGCCAGGCCGCGCAACCGCGTCGCCCTGGCCGAGGACCCGCGCTACCTGCAATGCCGCAAAGCGGTGATCGACTTCCTGTACACGCGCCAGGCGCACGTGGAAAAGGCGGCCTGAGCCCGGGCCGCAGGGCCTCTTTCCCGGCCGGCCGCGCACCTGCGCGGCCTGTGCCTTTGCGCAGACCTCAGCGCCGCCCGCCCAGCAGGCTGCCGCCGATCTTGAGCAGGTCGCCCAGCCCGACCTGGCCGTCACCGTCCTGGTCGAGCAGGCTGCCCAGCAGGCCGCCGCCCAGGCCTCCCTGCTGGCGGGCCTGCTCATGCTCGCGGCCCAGCACCTGGCCCAGGCCGCCTGCATCCAGGCCGCCGGCATTCACGCGATGGGCCAGGAACGACATCACGATGGGCGCCAGCAGCTGCAGCAGCTGCGCCGCACCGCCGCTGCCCAGGCCCGTGGCATGGCCCAGTCCTTCCTGGGCGCGCTGCTGGTTTCCGCCCAGGATGTGGCCGAGGATGGCCGCGCCGTCCAGGCCGCCCCCTGCCGCACCCCCTGCCGCACTGCCGGCCGCGCCACCGCCCAGCAGCGAGCCCAGCAGCCCGCCCAGATCCAGGCCCGCCCCTGCGCCCGATGCGCCATGGTCGCGCTGCAGCGCACCCAGCAGATTGGCAGCGCCTGCGGGCTCGGCCGCATTGCGCCCCAGGGAGCCCAGCAGCATGGGCAGGGCCAGGCCCACGGCGCTTTCGGTGCGCGCAGGGCTTTCGCCGAGCTGGGCCGCCAGTTGCTGCAGGGGCGCGCCCTGCAGTTGCGCCATCAGTTGCTCGGCCAGGGAGGGGCTGGAGTTCATGCTCATTCCTTCATCCGGTCGCCCGGTACAGACAAGGCTGCCATGGTAGCCCCCGGCCGGCGCCTGCGGCATGGCGCCCGCGCCCTCAACTGTCAACGATGTTGGACGCCGTCAGGCCGCGCTCAGCACGCGCCGGGAATCGGGGCCGGCACAGCGCATGGCCCGGCGCAGGGCCACCGCATCGGCGGGGGCCGCCTGCGGCGTGGCATCGAGGCGGAACACCTGCACCGTCTCGGCCACGGTCTGCGCCTGGACCTGCAAGGCCATGGCCGAGGCTGCGTTCTCCTCGACCAGGGCCGCATTCTGCTGCGTGATGTTGTCCAGGTGGGCCACGGCCGCGTTGACCTGGGAGATGCCGCTGAGCTGCTCGCTGGAGGCGCTGTGGATCTCGCCGATCAGCAGGTTCACGCGCCGCACCAGATGCAGCGACTCGGACATGGTCTTTTGCGCCACCTCGGTGCGCTGGTTGCCATCCAGCACCTTGGCGGCGGAGTCGTCGATCAGCTCGCGGATCTCCCTGGCCGCAGCCAGCGTGCGGTGCGACAGGCTGCGCACCTCGGCGGCCACCACGGCAAAGCCGCGCCCCTGGTCACCGGCGCGCGCCGCTTCCACGGCCGCATTCAGCGCCAGGATGTTGGTCTGGAAGGCGATGGAGTCGATCAGCTGCGTGATCTCGCCAATGCGCCCCGAGGCCGCCTGGATCTGCTTCATGGTCGAGGCCACCCCATCGACGGCATCGCTGCTGCGCTCGGCCACCTCGGCGGCCTGGGTCGCCAGGTCCGTGGCCTGGCGCGCCGAATCGGCCGTGAGCTTGACCGTGCCTGTGATCTGCTCCATGGAGGCCGCCGTCTGCTGCAGGTTGCTGGCCTGGTTTTCGGTGCGCGATGACAGGTCCTGGTTGCCCTGGGCGATCTCGCGCGTCGAAGCGCGCATCTTGTCGCTTTCCTCGCGTGCATCGCGCACGATGGACAGCAGGTTGACGTTGAGCTGGCCCAGCGCCTTTTCCAGATCGCCCATCACGTCGTTGCGCGTGTTGCGTATCGTCTGGGTCAGATCGCCCGCCGCCAGCCTGTTGGCCTGGCGCACCATCTGGTCCAGCGGCGCCACGGTCAGGCGGTAGGCCCAGGCGGCAGCCAGGACCGTGAACACGCAGGTGGCCAGCCAGGCCAGCGCCGGCCACGGACCCGGCGACCGGCTGCCGGCCAGCGAGGCCGCGAAGGCCATCGCCAGCACCAGGGCGAAGGCCAGGCCCAGCTTGCCCGCCAGGCCCAGGCTCAGCGCCCGCCCCAGCCGGCCGCGCAGGTTGTTGCGCTGCAGGTGGCCGGCGCGCAGCACATGCACGCGGCGGCCTGCCTGCTGCTCCTCGCGCATGGTCCGGTAAAGCCCTTCGGCCGCCTGGACCTGCTCGCGCGTGGCCTCGGTGCGCACCGACATGTAGCCCGAAGGACGCTCGCCCTCCATAAGCGGCGTCACATTGGCCATGACCCAGTAGAAATCGCCGTTCTTGCGGCGGTTCTTGACGGGCGCCGACCAGGGCAGGCCGTTGGCAATGGTGTCCCACATGTCGCGGAATGCCTCCTCAGGCATGTCGGGGTGGCGGATCATGTTGTGGGGCTGGCCCAGCAGCTCCTCCCGCTCGTAGCCGCTGACCTCGATGAACATCGGGTTGCAGTAGAGGATGCGGCCCTTGAGATCGGTGGTGGACACCAATGTCTGGCCCTTGGGGAACGCGTACTCGCGCGCACTGACTGGCAGATTCATTCTCATAGGCATCCCTTGAAGAAGAAAAATCTTTCACGCCAACACCGCATGCCCTCCCAGCAAAAATGGAACGCGTCCCAGGCTTGCCGCGGTTGAAAAATGGTATGCGTTCCAAACAAATTTTCACCATTGAAACCAACAAACAACAGCGTTTGGCACACACCGTTTCGCACAAATTCTCACGCCCGCCTTGCCGCGCAAGGCCATGCACAAGCCTGGCGCACAGATGCACCAGAATGGGCATCCGCCCCCCCGCAACCGGGTGGCCCTTCCCCGGCCTTGCCTGGCACGCGCATTGCTGCGCTGCCCTCCATCGGCGGTCCGCACGGGGCCGCGGGCCGGCCGGCGCAATGGCGTGCCGGCCGGGCCCCAGGACACCGGCGTCCAGGCAGGTCCAGGCAGCGCCGGCAGGGACGCCTTTTTGCATTCGCCGGCAAGGGGAGACACCCCCCGATGGCACAGGAGGTTTTCACATATAGCGAAAAGTCATGAAACCTGCCTGAAAATATGCACCCACAGGATTCACACTCTTCCCACGACCACGCCATGGGCATCAGCCACTACATCAAGGAAATCGGCCGCGGCGCACGCGGTGCCAAGGCCCTGGACCGCGAGCAGGCGGCCGACCTGCTGGGCCAGGTGCTCGATGGCCGCACCAGCGACCTGGAAACGGGCGCCTTCTGCATCGCGATGCGCATCAAGGGCGAGACCGTCGAGGAGATGTGCGGCTTTCTGGATGCGGTGCAGGCCCGCGTGGCGCGCTTTGCCGCGCCGGCCCGGCCCGTGGTCGTCCTGCCCAGCTACAACGGCGCGCGCAAGCTGCCCGTGCTGACGCCGCTGCTGGCCCTGCTGCTGGCGCGCGAAGGCCTGCCCGTGCTGCTGCATGGCATGCGCACCGAGGCGCGCCGCGTTCTCGCATCCGACGTGCTCCAGGCCCTGGGCGTGCATGCCAGCACGGCACCCCATGCCATCGCCGCAGGCCAGCTCGCCCATGTCGCCACCGGACATCTGCTGCCCGGGCTGGCGAGACTGCTGGCCGTGCGCGAGGCCATCGGCCTGCGCAACCCCGGCCACAGCGTGGTCAAGCTGCTGGCGCCCTGCACGGGGCCGTCCCTGCTGGTGACGGCCTACACCCACCCCGAATACCTGCCCATGCTGCACGGCACCTTCGGCGCCATGGGCATGAACGCCCTGCTGTCGCGCGGCCTCGAAGGCGAGGTGGCGGCCGATCCGCGCCGCCATCCGCGCTACGACGGCTTCGTCGCCGGCCGGCACCAGCTGCTGGCCGAGCAGCAAAGCGGCACGGCCAGCGACGTGCCGGGCCTGCCCGCCGACATCGATGTGCAGACCACGGCACGCTACACGCAGGCCGTGCTCGCGGGAGAGCTGCCCGTGCCCCCGGCCCTCACGCGCCAGGTGCAGCACATCCTGCGCCTTGTGGATCAGATCGCATCAACCAACGAAACCCCGCCATGACGAACCCGCCCATCTCCCCCGACCGTGCCGCGCACGGCAGCTGCACCCTGGTCGGCGCCGGCCCCGGCGACCCCGAGCTGCTGACCATCAAGGCGCTCAAGGCCATACAGGCGGCCACCGTGCTGCTCGTCGACGACCTCGTCAGCGATGCCATCGTCGCCCATGCCGCGCCCACGGCGCGCATCGTCTACGTGGGCAAGCGCGGCGGCTGCAAGAGCACGCCCCAGGCCTTCATCGAAAAGCTCATGCTGTCGGCCGTGCAGGAAGGCGAGGCCGTGGTGCGCCTGAAGGGCGGCGACCCCTTCATCTTCGGACGCGGCGGCGAAGAGGTCGAGCACCTGCGCGAGGCGGGCATCGAGGTGCAGGTCATCAATGGCATCACCGCGGGCCTGGCCGGGCTGACCAGCCTGGGCGCGCCGCTGACCCACCGCGACCATGCCCACGGCGTGGTCTTCATCACCGGCCATGCCAAGCCGGGCGACAGCGGCACCGACTGGCGCCAGCTGGCCGCCACGGCACGCGATGCGCGGCTGACCCTGGTGATCTACATGGGCGTCAGCAGCGTCTCCCACATCAGCGCCGAGCTGCTGCACGGCCTGCCCGGCACCACGCCCGTGGCCGTGATCCAGCATGCCAGCCTGCCCCAGCAGCGCCATGCGGTCACGACGCTGGGCGCGCTGCCGGCCTGCCTGCAGGCCACGGGGCTGGGCAGCCCCAGCGTCATCGTCGTGGGCGATGTGGTGCGGGGCGTGCGGGCCCTGGCGCAACCGGACGCCTTCCCGGCGCCAGCCGCTGCAGCGGCGTGACCCACAAAAATAACTATCGAAAATAGGAATTCATTGGAATTTTCTTCAAAAATCCCGAACGCTGCCGAAAATAGCACCTACCGCCTGCGCGGGCCCCGGGGTGCCGCGGCGGCGCACAGGGGTCTTCAAGGGAAGTTCAATGAGTGCATCAGGCTGTCATGGCCAACCCATACATCGCCAACCCAGGCCGCCCGCCCATGCAAGTCCATGGGCGCTCGCACTGGCCTGCTGCGCCATCGCCCTGGCCCTGTCCGCCCCGTTCGCGGCCCATGCGCAAATGGTGCTGGCCGCGCGCGTGGCAGCCGCCTCCAAGCCCTGGCTGGGCGCGGCCCAGCAGCAATGGCTGTCCAGGCGCGGCCCCCTGACCCTGGGCATTGCCCTGCCGGACCACCCGCCGCTGGCCATGGTGGATGCCGAACGCTTCCAGGGCATCACCGCCGACTATCTGGGATTGCTGTTTCCCAACCAGGTCCGCTTCAAGACCTATGCATCGCGTGCCGCGGCACTGGACGCGCTGCGACGCGGCGAGGTTGACCTGCTGTGCGCAGGCACCGCGCTGGAGGCGGCGCGCGCGGGCCTGCTGCGCAGCGTGCCCTACCTGCCCAGCCAGCCGGTGCTGGTCTCCGCCACCGATGCGCCTTTCGATCCCCTGCGCCCGGGCACGCGGCTGGCCATGACCGCCAACCTCCTGCTCAGGTCGCAGGTGGCAGCCGCCTACCCGCGCAGCGAACTGCTGACCTACGAAAGCCCCAGGCGCGCCCTGGAGGCGCTGAGCCTGGGCGAGATCGATGGCTTCGTGGGCGATACGGTTTCCGTGCACTACCTGATCCGCACCAACTACCTGCTCAACCTGCAGGTCCAGAGCTTCACCCCCATCGAGAGCCCGGGCTTCGGTTTCCTGCTGGCCCCCGAGGACACGCAGCTGCGCAGCTACATCGACCAGGCCCTGCCGCTGATCTCCGCCCAGCATGGCGATGACATCCTGCGCAGCTGGAGTGGCGGACGGCGGCTGCTGAGCGACGACAACGTGATGCTCACGCCGGCGGAGCAGCGCTGGCTGAATGCCAACCCCGTCATTCCCGTCGCCTTGAATGGCTCGATGGGCTCCCTGGGCCAGGTGGACGCGGATGGACAGGCCCAGGGCATCGGCCCCGACTACCTGGAATTGATTGGCCGCCGCACCGGCCTGCAGTTCGCCTACCAGACTGCGCGCAACTACCTCGAACTGCAGAGCATGCTCGGCTCCGGCAGGGCTTTGCTGACGCCGGCTTTCACACCGCCCCCGCATGCCCTGCCCCACATCGAGACGCTGGCGCCCTATCTGCGCAGCTCGGTGGTGGTCATGGCGCGCGCCAGCCAGGAGGCGCAGCGCCAGCGCCGCGCCCACCACCTGCAGGACCTGGCGGGCCAGCGCATCGCCATCGTGGCCGGCTTCTTCCTGGAGGAGACCGTGCGCCGCGAACACCCCGCCATCCGGCTGCAGACCTACGCCGACCTGCAGGAGGCCCTGGCCAGCGTGGTGGCGGGGCAAAGCGACGCCTTCCTGGGCAACGACTATGCGGCGCGCTACGTGAACGCCCAGCAGTTCGGCAGCCAGCTGCAGCTGACCGGCATCCTGGACGACTACCTGCGCCCCGTCAGCCTGGCCATGCATGCGGGCTCGCCCGAGCTGCGCAGCATCCTGGAAAAGGCGCAACTGTCGATCCCCCCCGAGGAGGTGGCCGACATCGTCCACCACTGGGCTCCCCGCTACCCGGCCGGCGCCGGGCGCTTCTGGCACCAGCATGGCGATC
Organism: Comamonas sp.; assembly: GCA_041984925.1. Classification (GTDB taxonomy): domain Bacteria; phylum Pseudomonadota; class Gammaproteobacteria; order Burkholderiales; family Burkholderiaceae_C; genus Comamonas. The sequence continues at coordinate 20,930 of JBHIXF010000053.1, read as the reverse complement.
AGCTGCGGCGCCTTGCCGTGGGCCTGGCCCTGGCCACCGCCATCTCGCTGGTCTGGGGCCTGTCCCTGAGCCGGCAGATCCGCCGCACGCGCCGTGCCGAGCGGCGCGCCGAAGCCGCCAACCAGGCCAAAAGCCTGTTCCTGTCCACCACCAGCCACGAAATACGCACGCCACTGAGCGCCATCCTGGGACTGCTGGAGCTGGCCCAGGACAAGGCGCGGCTGGGCCTGTCCAACCACCAGACGCTGGCTGCGGCACAGAAGGCGGCCCAGGGCATGCTGCTGCTGCTGGGCAATGTGCTGGACCTGCACCGCATCGAATCGGGCCATATCGACTCCTCGCCCCAGGCCGTCGCGCTCAGGCCGCTGATCGAGGACATGGCCCCGCTGCTGCAGGGCATGGCCCATGGCAAGCAGCTGACGCTGCGCACCGAAGTGGGGCCGGGCGCGGACCAGTGCGTGACGGCCGATCCGCTGCACCTCAAGCAGGTGCTGTTCAACCTGCTGAGCAATGCGGTCAAGTTCACGGAACGCGGCAGCGTGACGCTGCGCGCCCAGGGCGAATGCCGCCATGGCCGGCTGCTGCTGCAGCTGGAGGTGCAGGACACGGGCATCGGCATCTCTGCCCAGGACCAGGTGCGGCTTTTCCAGCCCTACACCCAGGTGGATGCCGCCCAGCGGGACCAGGCCTTCGGCAGCGGCCTGGGGCTGAGCATCACGCGCCGGCTGGTCGAGCACATGGGCGGCACCATCGCCGTCGACAGCACGCCGGGACAGGGCTCATGCTTCACGGTGAGGCTGAGCCTGCCCATGGCCGAAGCCGTCCCCGAAGGCCCGGCCGATGGCTCCACGCAGCCCGCGCCGCCTCCTGCGACGGCCAGCTTTCTGCGGCAGCCCGGCAAGCTCAGAATCCTGGCCGTCGAGGACTATCTGTTCAATCGCGAACTCATCGCCAGCCAGCTGGCCGCCATCGGCCACCGCGCCACCGTGGCCGGCGACGGCCTGCAGGCCTGGGAGCGCTGCCAGACCGAAGCCTTCGACCTGGTCATCACCGATGGCCGCATGCCGTACATGGACGGAGCCGAACTCACGCAGCGGCTGCGCGCGCAGCAGGCCGAAGGCCAGCGCGGCTTTTGCCGCATCATCGCGCTGACCGCCAGCGCCGACCCGGCCGAGACGCAGCGCTACCTGGATGCCGGCGCCGACGAAGTGCTGTGCAAGCCCGCGACCATGCACGATCTGCTGCGCGTCACCACGCAGGCCGCAGAGCAGTTGCGGCAGACGCCGATGCCGCCGGCGCTCAGCCCGGCCTGACCGAGCTGCTGGCCGTCACGCGGCTTTGCTCGAAGCGCTGGGCCAGCTCGCGGCGCAGGTCCTTGCGGATCAGGGCCGCCTGCCAGCGGCGCCTTTCCTCGTCGGTGGAAGGCACCAGCGTCGGCACGGCGGCCGGCTGCTTGTTCTCGTCCACGGCCACCATGGTGAAAAAGCAGCTGTTGACATGGCGCACCACCTGGGTGCGGATGTCCTCGGCCACCACCTTGATGCCGATCTCCATCGACGACTTGCCGGTGTGGTTGACGCTGGCCAGGAAGGTCACCAGCTCGCCCACATGGATGGGCTGCAGGAACATCACCTGGTCCACGCTCAGCGTGACCACATAGCGGCCCGCATAGCGGCTGGCGCAGGCATAGGCCACCTGGTCGAGCTGCTTGAGGATGGCGCCGCCGTGGACGTTGCCCGAAAAGTTCGCCATGTCGGGCGACATGAGCACGGTCATGCTCAGCTGGTGCGATGGGAAATTCATCGAAGGATTCTAGGAAAAAGCGCCATTGCGCGAGAATGGGCGCCCTTTTGCCCCCCGAGTGACGTTTCTGTGACCTCCTGCCTCTCATTCGACGCCATCATCATCGGCGCTGGCGCGGCCGGCCTGTTCTGCGCGGCCCAGGCCGGCCAGCGCGGCCTGTCGGTGCTGCTGATCGACCACGCGGAGAAGGTCGCCGAGAAGATCCGCATCTCCGGCGGCGGCCGCTGCAACTTCACCAACCGCGACCTGGACGTGCGCGCGCCGCACAGGCATTTCGTAGGCGCCAACCCACAGTTCTGCCGCTCGGCGCTGTCGCGCTACACGCCGGCCGACTTCATCGCGCTCATGGACAAGCATGGCATCGCCCACCACGAAAAGCACAAGGGCCAACTGTTCGCCGACCGCTCGGCCGAGGACATCATCGCCATGCTGCTGGCCGAATGCCAGGCCGGCGGCGTGCAGCGCTGGCAGCCCTGCAAGGTGGAATCCGTCGAGCACGCGGACGGCCTGTACCGCCTGCGCACCAGCCGTGGCGCCGTGCAGGCGCCCAGCCTGGTCATCGCCACGGGCGGCCTGTCCATCCCCAAGATCGGCGCCACCGACTTCGGCTACCGCCTGGCCCGGCAGTTCGGCCTGCCGCTCATCGAGCGCACGCCCGGCCTGGTGCCGCTGACCTTCGACGGCGACGCCTGGGCCCCCTACGCCCAGCTCGCCGGCCTGGCCCTGCCCGTGGAGATAAGCACCGGAAGCAAGAAGGAGCGCATGGCCTTCATGGAAGACCTGCTGTTCACCCACCGTGGCCTGTCGGGCCCGGCCGTGCTGCAGATATCGAGCTACTGGAAGCCCGGCACGCCCCTGGCCATCAACCTCGCGCCCGGGGTGGACCTGCAGGCCGAACTGCTCAAGGCCAAGTCGCGCTCGCGCAAGCGCATCGCCAACGAACTGGCGCAGTGGCTGCCCGCGCGCCTGGCCGATGCCTGGGTGCAGCAGGATGCGGCCTGGCAGCGCCCCATTGCAGAAGCCTCGGACAAGGCGCTGCACCAGCTGGCCGAGCGCCTGTCGCGCTGGGAGATCGTGCCCACGGGCACCGAGGGCTACAAGAAGGCCGAGGTGACGCTGGGCGGCGTGGACACGCGCGCCCTGTCGCAGCAGACCATGGAATGCAAGGCCCAGCCCGGGCTGTATTGCATTGGCGAAGTGGTGGACATCACGGGATGGCTGGGCGGCTACAACTTCCAATGGGCCTGGGCCAGTGGCCACGCCTGCGCTCACGCGCTCCCCCTGAGCGGCTGACGCCGCTTCCCCCTCTCTACTCGCTACGCGAGGGAGGGGGCGTACGGGCAGCCGGCGACACCCTCGGTGCGGGGCGGCGCGGCCGGCATAGGCCCTTCCTTGGTGTCCCTGGACCGAGCCATGCCGATTCGCAGGGTGTGCCCCGTGAACAGCGGGAACCCAAAGTTGTCACGCTGCTTCTGTGTCGCGTATAATCGCCCGCTTTGCTGGCAATTGCCCCGTCGGCCAATACTAGTTAACTCATGACGGGCACAAACCGCTGTTCATGGCTCCCAGGCCCGATCTTCCCGGGAACCCGCTGTCAGCACAGATATCTGGAAATCTAGCTAATGACCACCATCCGCGTCAAAGAAAACGAGCCCTATGAAGTTGCCCTGCGCCGCTTCAAGCGCACCATCGAAAAGCTCGGCCTGCTGACCGACCTGCGCGCTCGCGAGTTCTACGAGAAGCCCACTGCCGAACGCAAGCGCAAGAAGGCTGCCGCCGTCAAGCGCCACTACAAGCGCGTTCGCAGCATGCAGCTGCCCAAGAAGCTGTACTGATCAGCGCTTGACCAGCCGGCTCTCGTCAGCCGCAAACCCGCGCTCGGGACGCCAGGCGCGGGTTTTTTGTTTTTGCTTTCTGTTTTTCGCCGCCCCCTTCACAGGAGAAATGCCATGAGCCTCAAGGCCCAGATCACCGAAGACATGAAGACCGCCATGCGCGCCAAGGACAGCGAGCGCCTGGGCACCATCCGCCTGCTGCAGGCCGCGATGAAGCAAAAGGAAGTCGACGAGCGCATCGAACTCGATGACGCCGCCGTCGTCGCCATCGTGGACAAGCTGATCAAGCAGCGCAAGGACAGCATCGCCGCCTTCGAAGGCGCGGGCCGCCAGGACCTGGCCGACAAGGAAAAGGCCGAGATGGCCGTGCTCGCGGCCTACCTGCCCGAGCGCATGTCGGCCGAGGAAGTGGCCGCCGCCGTGAAGGCCCTCGTGGCAGAGCTGGGCGCATCGGGCCCCGGCGACATGGGCAAGGTCATGGGCGCCGCCAAGGCGCAACTGGCCGGCAAGGCCGACATGGGCCAGGTCTCCGCCGCCGTGAAGGCCGCCCTGGCGGGTTGATCCATGGATGGCCGCCGCCCTGTCAGGGTGCGCCGGCCATCCACTCCTGCCGGAAATGCTCCTGCAGGAATTCCACGCACACCCGCACCTTGGCCGACAGCTGCAGCCGCGTCGGATAGACGGCCCAGACATTGGCCTCCTGGCGCCATTCGGGCAGCAGCTGCACCAGGCGCCCGGCCTGCAGATGGGGGCCCACATCCCATAGCGAGCGCAGCGCAATGCCGCGCCCGTCCACGGCCCACTGCACCACCATCTCGCCGTTGTTGGCCGACAGCGGCCCCGTGACCTTCACCGCCTGCTCGGCCGCGCCCGCGCGCAGCCGCCACACGCCGAAGGCCTGGTCACGCTCCTTGATGGCCAGGCAGTCATGGGCCGGCAGCTCGGCCGGCGTGCGCGGCACGCCCCGGCGCGCCAGGTAGGCCGGCGCCGCGCACAGCACGCGGTGGTTGTCGGCCAGGCGCCGCGCGATCAGGTGGGGCGCAATCTCGTCGCCCACGCGCACATCGAGATCGAAGCCCTCGCCCGCCACGTCCACCAGCCGGTCGAACACATCGAGCCGCACCTGCAGCCCCGGATGGCGCTCCACCAGCCGGGACAGCGCGGGCGCGATCACATGGCGCCCGAAGCCGAAGCTGCTGCTCACGCGCAGCAGGCCGCGCGGCTCGCTGCGCGTGATGGCCACCTCCTGCATCAGTTGGTCCATGTCGTCCAGGATGCGCTGCGCCCAGTGGAACACCCGCTCGCCTTCCTCGGTCACGGCCACACGGCGCGTGGTGCGGTGCAGCAGCCTCACGCCCAGCTCCTGCTCCAGCAGGCGGATGCGCTTGCTCACATAGGCGGGCGAAGCGCCCAGCTCTTCGGCCGCAGCGGCAAAGCCGGATTTGCGCGCCACCACGGTGAACACGCGCAGGTCTTCGGGAGCCGGTTGTCTATTCACGATCTGTAAACAATGGAACCACAGTTGGCCGATTGTATTTGGACCGTGCGCAGCCAACAATGCATGCATGCGGCGCACCACCTGCGCGGCTTTTGTTTGCCATCCACTCGATCCAAGGACAGACACCATGCAAGACACATTCAAGATCGCCGTCCTCGCCGGCGACGGCATCGGCAAGGAAGTCATGCCCGAAGGCCTGCGCGCGCTGGAGGCCGCCGCCAGCCGCTTCGGCATCGGGCTCGAACTCCACCACTTCGACTGGGCCCATTGCGACTACTACCTGGCCCACGGAAAAATGATGCCCGACGACTGGAAGGCCCAGCTGTCCGGCATGGACGCCATCTTCTTCGGCGCCGTGGGCTGGCCCGCCACCGTGCCCGACCATGTCTCGCTGTGGGGCTCGCTGCTCAAGTTCCGCCGCGAATTCGACCAGTACATCAACCTGCGCCCCGTGCGCCTGTTCGAGGGCGTGCCCTGCCCGCTGGCCGGCCGCAAGCCCGGCGACATCGACTACTACGTGGTGCGCGAGAACACCGAGGGCGAATACACCTCGCTGGGCGGCATCATGTACGAAGGCACGGACCGCGAGATCGTGATCCAGGAGTCGGTCTATTCGCGCAAGGGCGCCGAGCGCCTGCTCAAATACGCCTTCGACCTGGCCCAAAGCCGCGAGCGCAAGCATGTCACCCTGGCCACCAAGAGCAACGGCATCGCCATCAGCATGCCCTGGTGGGACCAGCGCGCCGAGGACGTGGCCCAGGCCTACCCCGAGGTCACGCTGGACAAGCAGCACATCGACATCCTGACCGCGCGCTTCGTGCTGCAGCCGGGCCGCTTCGACGTGGTGGCGGCCACCAACCTGTTCGGCGACATCCTCAGCGACCTGGGCCCCGCCACCACGGGCACCATCGGACTGGCCCCCTCGGCCAACCTCAACCCCGACCGGACCTTCCCCAGCCTGTTCGAGCCCGTGCACGGCTCGGCGCCCGACATCTACGGCAAGAACATCGCCAACCCCATCGCCATGGTCTGGTCGGCGGCGCTGATGCTGGACTTCCTGACCCAGGGCCAGGGCGCGGGCCGCGCCGCGCACGACGCCATCGTCGCCGCCATCGAGGAAACCATCAAGAGCGGCCCGCGCACGCCCGACCTGGGCGGCACGGCCAGCACCACCGAAGTGGGCCAGGCCATCGCGGCCGCGATCGGCCGCTAGCAGGCACCGGGGCCACGGCGCGCCCAGGGGGCGCCGATGGCAAGCGCGCGGGCCGCCGCCACGGTCACGGCGCAGTCATCAGGGGGCGCTAGGCTGGGGAGATCATTCCTTCCACCGCCCCGCCATGATGCTTCGCCGCCACCTTCTGTTGTCCGCAGCCGGCAGCTCGCTGCTGCCCTCCATCCTTCAGGCGCAAAGCGCGCCCGCCGCCATCACGCGCGACGCGGCGCGGCCGCTGCTGCCCTCGGGCCTGCAAAGCGGCGATGTGCTGGCCGACCGCGCCATCGTCTGGGCCCGCGCCAGCCGCGATGCGCGCATGTGGGTGGAGTGGTCCACCACCTCGGGATTCGCCGACCCCACGCGCGTGCGCGGGCCGGACCTGCTGATGGACAGCAGCGACGGCACGGGCCGCATCGACCTGCTCGGCCTGCCCGCGGGCCAGGACATCTTCTACCGCGTCGTGCTGGAGGACCTGGCCAGCGCCAATGTGCGCTCTCCCGCCATGCAGGGGCACTTTCGCACGCCGCAGGCCTCGGGCGCGTCCGCCACGCGGCCGCTGCGCCTGGTCTGGAGCGGCGACACCGCAGGCCAGGGCTTCGGCATCAACGAAGCCTTCGGCGGCATGCGCATCTACGAGGCCATGCGCAAGACCAGCCCCGACATCTTCCTGCACTGCGGCGACACCATCTATGCCGACGGCCCCATCGCCGCCGAAGTGAAGCTGCGCGACGGCACGCTGTGGAAGAACCTGGTCACGCCCGAAGTGGCCAAGGTCGCCGAGACGCTGGACGAATTCCGGGGCCGCCACCGCTACAACCTCATGGACGCCAACGTGCGCGCCCTGGGCAGCGAAGTCGCCCAGATCTGGCAATGGGACGACCATGAGGTCACCAACAACTACTCGGACAGCAAGAGCCTGGCCCAGGATGCGCGCTACACCGAAAAGAACGTGCAGCTGCTGGCCGCACGCGGCCAGCGCGCCTTCATGGAATACGCGCCCATGCGGCCCTTCGGCGCAGCCACGCACCAGCGCCTGTACCGCCATCTGCCCCAGGGCCCGCTGGCCGACATCTTCGTGATCGACATGCGCAGCTACCGCGGCCCCAACACCCACAACCTGCAGACCGCCGAAGGGCCGGACACCGACATCCTCGGCCGGCCCCAGGTGCAGTGGCTGCTGGAGGGCCTGAAGCGCAGCCGCGCCACCTGGAAGCTGATCGCCAGCGACATGCCCATCAGCCTGTTCGTGCCCGACGGCAAGGACGCCGAGGGCCGCGACCGGTGGGAGGCCGTGGCCAACGGCGAACACGGCGCGCCCAGGGGGCGCGAGCTGGAGATGGCGCGCCTGCTCAAGGGCATCAAGGACGCGGGCATCAAGAACGTGGTCTGGCTCACGGCCGACGTGCACTACACGGCGGCCCACCACTTCAGCCCCGAGCGCGCCAGCTTCCAGGACTTCGACCCGTTCTGGGAATTCGTCTCGGGCCCGCTGAACGCAGGCGGCTTCGGCCCCAACGAGATGGACCGGACCTTCGGCGGCGAAGTGGTCTTCCAGAAAAGCGCGGGCCATGCCAACTCCGCGCCCAGCGAAGGCTTCCAGTTCTTCGGCCAGCTCGACATCGACCACCGCAGCCAGGCACTGACCGTGGTGCTCAAGGACCTGGACGGCAAGGCGCTGTACACCAAGACCCTGGAGCCGCAGCGCGCCTGAGCATTGTCCCCAGCGCGCACCCCTGTGCACGGAAGAAGGCAAGATCCGGCGTTGGCGGCATGCGGGCCGCCTCCCCCAAGGAGCACGGATCTTCCATGAAACACTACGACTACATCGTCATCGGCGGCGGCAGCGGCGGCATCGCATCGGCCAACCGCGCGGCCATGCACGGGCGCCACTGCGCGCTGATCGAGGCCGGCGAGATCGGCGGCACCTGCGTCAACGTGGGCTGCGTGCCCAAGAAAGTCATGTGGCATGCGGCCCAGATCGCCGAGGCCATCCACCGCTACGGCCCCGACTACGGCCATGACGCCACCGTCGAGCGCTTCGACTGGCAGCGCCTGGTGGACAGCCGCAGCGCCTATATCGCCCGCATCCATGGCTCCTACGAAAGCGGCCTGGCGCGCAACCAGGTCGATGTCATCCAGGGCTTCGGCCGCTTCGTGGATGCGCGCACCGTCGAGGCCGGCGGCCAGCGGCTGACGGCCGACCACATCCTCATCGCCACCGGCACGCGCCCCGCCCGGCCCGACATCCCGGGCGCCGGGCTGGGCATCGACTCGGACGGCTTCTTCGCGCTGAAGGCCCTGCCGGCGCGCACCGCCGTGGTGGGCGCGGGCTACATCGCCGTCGAGATCGCGGGCGTGCTGCATGCGCTGGGCTCGAAGACGCACCTGTTCGTGCGCCAGGACACGGCGCTGCGCGGCTTCGACCCGCTGCTGAGCCAGACCCTGATGGAGATCATGGAGTCCGAAGGCCCCACCGTGCACCGCCGGGCCGTGCCCAAGGCCGTGGTGCGCAACGCCGATGGCAGCCTGCAGCTGCAACTGCAGGACGGCAGCCACCACACCGTGGACTGCGTGGTCTGGGCCGTGGGCCGCCGGCCCGACACCTCGGGCCTGAACCTCGAGGCCGCAGGCGTGGCGCTCACGGACAGCGGCCACATCGCGGTGGACAAATACCAGGACACCAACGTGCCCGGCATCCATGCCGTGGGCGACATCACCGGCCGCGTGGAGCTCACGCCCGTGGCCGTGGCCGCGGGCCGGCGCCTGGCCGAGCGCCTGTTCAACGGCAAGACGGACGAACACCTGGACTACGGGAACGTACCCACCGTGGTCTTCAGCCACCCGCCCATAGGCACCGTGGGCCTGACGGAACCCCAGGCGCGCGAGCGCTTCGGCGACGGCCAGGTGAAGGTCTACCAGTCGGCCTTCACCGCCATGTACACGGCCGTCACCCGCCATCGCCAGCCCGCGCGCATGAAGCTGGTCTGCGTGGGGCCCGAGGAGCGCATCGTGGGCATCCACGGCATCGGCTTCGGCATGGACGAGATGCTGCAGGGCTTTGCCGTCGCGCTCAAGATGGGCGCCACCAAGCGCGACTTCGACAACACCGTCGCCATCCACCCGACGGCGGCCGAAGAGTTCGTGACCATGCGCTGAGGCGGCGCGCCACGGCCTCGACCTCTGCTACGCTGCTGCGCCAGGAAAACCGACAACCACCATGCGCCACGACTGCCCCCACTGCGGAAAATCACTGAAGCGACAGCTTGTGCGCAGCACCCCCGCGCCGGGCGAGCGCAAGATCCTGCCCATGCGGGCCATCGCCTGCTGCCCCCTGTGCAAAGGGCTGCTGGCGAGAAACGCCCATTGGACGGACAAATGGCTGGTGCTGCTGCCGCTGCCTTTCTATGCGGTCTTCCTGGCCCGCGCCCAGATCGCATCCAGCACCTTGTGGCTGGCGATGGCGTGCACGGCCTTGCTGGCCATGGGGGCCGGAGCTTTCCTCTACTGGCGCCACCTGCGCACCTGGCCCGTCTACAAAAAATACGAGGCCGGCCCGCAGCCAGGCGCCACGGCATCTCCATCGAGGCCCAAGCCATGACCCTGCTCGCCGCCGGCATCCTCGCCTCCGCACCAAGGAGCGCGCTGTGCCGGCTGGCCACGGCCGATGCCGATGGCCGGCCGTGGGCAAGTTCTGGCAAGCACTCAAGAATGCGTAGCCTCCTCAGGCAACCAGTCGCCATGCTTGGCATCAGGACGCTTGGGCGGCCGCAGCGCTGGTGATCGCAAGGCGCAGTGCGCCGCCAAGGCTGACGCCTTGGCAAGCGCTGCAACTTTGCTGAGCGCCTGCGCGCAGAGCCAATCCGCAGGGAAAGCCGGGGGCACGTCAAAGTGCATCACACGCTCTAGTACTCGGCAGCGTTGCGGACCAGACCGGCGATCTGCAAGAAGTCTTCTCTTGGCGGAGCAAACACATCAACCAGCCAGGTGGTGCCTGGGCCGATGTCCTGGGTGGTGTGGATCAGGCCGGCAGGAATGACCAGGGAAGATGGGCTGTCGACTTCGACATGCTCGTCGTCGCGCCATGCCGTGGAGTCCACGGTCCATGGGGTGCGCAGGTGATGGATGAAGCGCCCCGACAGTGCCAAGGAAATCTGCTCATGATCGTCATGGGCGTGGGGCGACATCAACCTCGGGTCACGGCGATCGGTTTTTCGCTCGAAGATGCTGAGCATCAGGCGCTGGCTGCGAAAGACTTTCGAGAACTTGGTGGGGTCGCTGAACTCGGCAAGCCGGTAATTGCGGAGCTTCCATCCGGTGTGCGGCTCTGTGATGGGGGGGAGCGGGCCGACTTCAGGCGCGCCATGGGCGTAGGCCAGACGATTGATGGCAAGGTCTGCAAGATCGCTGACTGCGGGCGTGAAGACGCGCGTGACGATTCCGTCGCTGAGCAATGTGACGCTGCTGTCGCCTGGGGGAATGATCGTCAGGCTGTCTTCAGATGCGTCCAAGGCATCCGTGCCAGCGCTGACGCGTGCGCTCACGCCAACCGGGAGCAACAGCATGTACTCGTCGGCGTCAGCGTTTCGGGCAAGGACCTGTCCCGCCTTGGCAGCGGTGATGACCACGACCATATTGGCCGAGCGGGTGATCCACGATGACGCTCCGCTCGGCTCGCGCAATTGCGGGGCGGCGTTGTAGTGAGCGGCAACCGTGGCGGCTCTGGCGGGCGCGGCTGTTTTCGTGACCATGATGATCCCCATTCGTGGTTATTGAGAAAGCGATGAAGACAACGCGGCAGTGGCCTGCTGGGTGGCGGATGCTGCAAACCGTTGCTGTGCCAGGGCAGCGGCTTGGCGCAGCAGGCCCTGATCGGATGAAAAAATGAAGGCGCTCACACCCACTGCCTTCAGGCTCGTGACTTCATCGAGGCTGGAGATGAAGGCGCACAAGGGCTTTCCAGCGTTGCGCACGGCCAGCGCGATGCGCTCAACCGCCTGGCGCACGGGCATGCAATGGGTGTCCAGCTCACCCAGCGCGACGGTCAAGTCCCCCCGGCCCAGGAAGAACGCGTCAATCCCCGGCACGGCAGCAATCTCTTCAATCGACTCGACCGCCTCGGCGTCTTCGATCATGGCGATGACTGCCGTGTGGGCGTCTGCAAACTCCACGTGTTCGCGCATGGTCTTGCGGCCATAGTTGCCGGCACGTGAGGAGTTGGTGAAGCCTCGGGAGCCCGACTGGTATCGGCTGGCCGCTACGGCGCGGCGGGCCGCTTCGGCGTTGCGAATATGCGGCACCATGACGCCGCAAGCCCCCATGTCTGCGGCAGACAAGATGGCATCAGTGCTGGAAACGCGCACCAGGCAACGAATGCCGCAGGCCTTGGCGGCAAGCACTGCCAGGTCAATGGCAGAACGATCAAACGGCGCATGCTCTTCGTCCACCACGACGAAGTCAAATCCCACGTCACCAATCACTTCGATCACATGCGGGGAAGGCGTTTTGATGAACGTTCCCAGCAATGCGTCGCCGCTTGCCAACCGGGTACGTAGCGACGGCGAGTCGCCGCGGTGTCTGCTGTGCATGATGTCCTTCCTTTCAGTGTGGGAGCACGCCAGGTGTCACGCCCCAGGTCTGCGCCACGGCCTGACTTGTGGGCCGCCGTGGTGGCGGCGCAGGCATGCAGCGCCGTGCGCCTGGCCAGCTTGTGGAGGCAGCCCAATGCCGGCTTCTGGCGCTGGGGGTTGCCGGTAGCCGTTGCCTCATGCGAGGGCTTGAAGGTGAGCCCTCGCATGGCGGCACCCGCAGGTCACACCCGGGGCCCGCTGCGCGTCACGACCTGTCGATGGCCGATCGATCCGTACAGCGAATCCTTGGGGTCCATCGCAAGAAAGCGATTGCAGGGACAGGGTCACTTCAAAGCCGTGTCAGGCGCGAACTCGCGCCAGTAGTCGGGCCGGTCTGTTTGTTGTTGGTAGGTTTGCACCGCGTCTGCAGCGGCTCCCAGCAGCTGTCGGGCCGTGGTGTTTCTTGAGGCCAGATAGGCATCCAGTTCGTCCACCGCCTGGCGCAGCACGCCATAGCCGCCCGTGAACACCGCAGAAGTCATTTCCGTGGCCACGGCGCCAGACAACAAGAACCGTGCGACATCGTGGCCATTGCGCGCCCCGTTGGTTGCCAGCAAGGGCAGTTGCGCGCCCAGCGCTTTGCGGGTGAGCATCAACCAGCGGGCTGTCAGCGGCAGGGCCCAGCTTCCGCCGATGGCAGCCGATGTCCCCAATACGGGCAGACCCGTCTCCAGGTCCGGCAGGAAGCCCATGAAGCGCCCCATCAGAATCACGGCGTCGGCGCCGCCTCGTTGGGCGGCCGCGGCCAAGCCCACGACATCTTCGCTCTGACCCGTCAGCTTGATCCAGAGCGGCAGCGCAGTCGCCTTGCGCACGGTTGAGACGATGTGCTCGATACGCGCCTGGCCGCGCTCCAGAACGATGGCCCCTTTTGCAGCCTCTTCGCCATGCGGCGCGCCAATGTTGAGCTCAAGAATGCGCAGGCCCGCGGCTTCGACCTGGCGAGCCTGCTGGACGCACTGCTCCAGATCCGCAAGGATCAGACTGGGTATGACATAGGCTTGCCGGGCCTTTGCCTCCAGGTCCAGGGCCGTCAACTCCCTGAGCCACTCGCCAAACTCGCGCTGCACCAGACCCGAGCGGCCAAGCAACGTGGCGTCCGCCGGTGGCCGATGGTTCCATGGCAAGCGCTGCCAGCTGGCGTCCAACAGCACGTAATCTGTTTTATCCAGCTGCTTTTTGGCCGCCACTGATTCGTTGGTCGACTTGGCCACGACGGCGGCTGCACCGGCGGCAAGCGCCGCGCGCATGCCTGCGGCCTCCATGGTATGTTCGCCGGAGCCGCAAATCACGGGGTTTTTGAACGGCAGTTGGCCGATACGTATGGAAAGGCGGTCCATTCGGTGAGGTCTCGATGAACAGGGGGTGGATTTGCGTGCGCTTGCGGCGAATAGCCTATTCGACCGTAGCACCCGAACTCTTGATGATGGCGGCCCAGCGCGGCAGCTCGACGGCAAGCCGCCTGGTGATGCGATCGCTCGGCCCGCCTTCTGGCTCGGCGCCTACCCTGGCGAGACGTTCGCGTACTTGCGGCTTCTTGAGCGCCGCATCCAGCGCGCCATGCAATTTCGCCACGATCTCGGGCGATGTCCCGGCGGGCGCCATCAGCGAAATCCAAGAACTGACGTCAAAACCCTGGTATCCCAGTTCCTCAAGCGTTGGAACGTCGGGCAGCATGGAGGACCGCCCGGGAGTGGTCACAGCCAATGGCTTGATCTTGCCGCTTGCAATCAAAGGAGCCGCCGTTGGAACAATGTCCATCATCACGTCCAGACGCCCGGACATCAGCTCCGACAATGCCGGTGCGCTGCCCTTGAACGGCACATGGGTCCATTGAATGCCCGCACGCTCTTCAAAATACTCTCCCATCAGGTGATTGATGCTCCCCGAGCCTGCCGAGCCCATGTTGAGCTTGCCGGCCTTCGCTTTGGACTCCTTGACCAGCTCATCCACATTCTTTGCTTTCATTTGCGGAGAAACAACCAGCACCCCTGGCGTGCTGGCGTACCAGATGACCGGCTTGAGCCGGGTGAGCGGGTCGAACTTGCGGCTCGCATACAGCGAGGGGCTGATAGACAAGGGCCCTGCCGCGCCCACGGCGAGCGTGTAGCCATCGGCGGGAGCCGAGGCAACCAGCTCCATGGCAAGCAGGCCACCAGCGCCGGGCCTGTTCTCCACCACGGCGGCCTGCCCCAGCGTCTCGGTGAGAGACTGCGCGATCTGCCTGCCCAGCAGATCGACTGCGCCACCCGCGGCGAACGGCACAATCAGACGGATGGGGCGGTTGGGATACACATCGGCGGCCTGGCTCGACCCTGCGAACGCCAAAACAGACGCGACCAGACTGTATCGAAGCACTGATAAGGCAGATTTCATTGCTCTGAGTGAATTGCGGTGGGTGGGGGCGCCGTGGGTGGTGACCCATGGGGCCAGCGTTAAGCTTTTTTTCTGGTCAAGCGGCGTCCAGGCCCATCAGCCGCTGCGCGTTGCCGGAGACCATCTTGCGGATGTCTGAATCGCTGTAGCCAATGTCCACGGCCTGGCGGATCACGGAGCGGAATCCGTTGGCGATTGTGGGATTGCCTTGCTGGCCCAGGTCCGAACCCAGGATCGTCAGATCAACCGTGCCCGCCTCAATCACCTGCCGCAAGAACTCGCTGTCGTAGAACTTGAACTTGGAGCCGGGAACCCACATGCACATGGAGTGCTCCATGTACACGCCTTCCCGGGCGAGTTGGCGCATGTCGTCGAGCGTGGCATCGACAACGTAGGTGGGATGGTTGACCAGCAGGCGTTTGACACCGCGTTTGCGCGCCTCTTCAAACAGTGGCCAGATTTCTGAAATGTGCAGGTGTCCTGCCGAAAGCACCACATCGGCTGCGGCGATCAAGTCCAGAATCGCCTTGACCTCTTCCTTGATCTTGCCATCCGCATCCACCACCGTCAGTGCAATAGGCTCGAGCATGCGTTGCGTGGTTTGCGGAAATTTCTCGGTAAATTTCACGTCGGCATGGTGATGCGCAATGTGGTTGGCCGACGAGAACGTGGGCATCCAGACCAGATCGGCCCCCAACTTGAGGCCGTGCTCCACTGCGTGCACGTTGAGGCCGCCAACAGCATTGTTCAGCGGCACGCCGGACAGCATCTTGACGCCCAGGTGGCCAAAATGCTTGTTCAAAATGCGGGTCACCGGAGTGCACGAATAGTAGTGATCCTTGAGCAGCACCGCCTTCAGCCCTGCCTGCGACGCTTCCTGCATCGCCTCCAGGTGGTCCAGATAGCGGGGCATCACCGAAGGGCCACTATGGCAATGCAGGTCGACGGCCCCCTTCATCAGGCGTTCAACGCGTTCTTCGACTGGATCGGCGGCAAGTGTGGCGGCTGTGTTCATGGCTGGCTTCCTGATGGCAGAGCACGAGGCGGCACGGGTCCCACCCATGGCACGGCAAGCACCATGTGAACCGGTGGATTCTCGACTCCTTGTTTCTCTGAAAGAAATTTGATTTCGCTGAAAAGAAGTGTCAGCGCGCCGGCACGCACCGTCAAGGGGCCGCTTGACCGTACTTTCCCAGTTGCAAAACGCCGCATCCCGATCTATAAGCGAAATCAAATTCTTTCCATCGAAACGAACTGGCGCACACCCAGAAGGCGCAGGTGCTGGAAGCGGTACCATGGCTGCGTCCGGTGGCGAGAGCGTGCCACGCGCTCTTGCGAACCCGCGTTGGTCCTGCGCGCTGGTGATCGCAGGGCGCAGCGCGCCGCCAAGCGCCATGCCCTGGCAAGCGCTGCAACTTCGCCGAGCGCCTGCGCGCAGAGCCAACCGGGCTTTCGCGGGCGCGTAAAAGCGCATAAGGCGCATAAGGCGCATAACGCGCTCTAGAAACTCATTTCGACACAAGACTTCTTTCGAGCCATTCCATGACCCCTGTGAGCAGCACCCCAAAAGCATCATCTGGCCCAGCGCTTCTGGAATCCGTCGATATCGTCTTTCGTTTGCTGGACAAGCTGGTGCAGGCGCGCAGCCCCTTGGGCGTGACCGAGATGGCAGAAATGCTGAGCGAGCCCAAACCCCGCATCTACCGTCACCTGGCTTCGATGAGGCAGCTGGGAATCATCGAACAAGACCAGCAAACAGAAAAATACCGCCTGGGAGCCCGCCTCGTGGTCTATGGCGAAGCCGCCAACGAGCAGTTCGATTTGCGTGCCATTGCCGCCCCCTATCTCGCCAAACTGCGGGACGCGACGGGGCAATCGGCCATGGTCTCCGTGGCCACCAATGGCAGCGCGCTGGTGGTGGCCTCGGCAGACTCATTGTCCAATGTATGCATCTCCGTGAAGCCCGGAAACGCCGTGCTGGCCCATTGCTCGGCACAAGGTCGGGTGGTGTTGGCTTTTTCAGATGAAGCAACCCAGCAGCGGATTCTGCGCGGCAAGCTACCGCAGGTCACGCCTCGCTCCATCAGCAATGCGGCGGCACTCAGGAAGCGTCTGGAAATCGTCAGGCAACGGATGTGGGATGTGGCCGACGATGAAGTCATGGAAGGCATCAGCGCCCTCGCAGCCCCCATCTTTCGCAACGGCGGCAAGATTGCAGGCACCATTGGGATTGTGGGCACCAGCACCAGCATACCGGCCGTTCCGGATGCATCGCTCATCAAGCATGTGCAGTCAGTGGCCGCCGCCATTAGCGAGCGGCTCAACGACCAGAGTTACCAGCGGTTGGGATAGCAACCTCCCGAGGCAGCGCGGGTACGCGGCCATCCTGTGCGTGCAGGGGCTGCCCAGCGCGTGCCAGGCACTCTTATGTGCCCGCGAAAGGCGGGGGCGCCCAGCCGTGGCAAAGCGCCTCAGAGCGCCAGCACCCAGGCCAGCACCGCAGCGGCGGCGGCCACGGGCGCCATGCGCCGGCCCCACTGCGGGGCATAGGTCAGCAGCAGGGCCAGCGCCATGGCGGCGAAGGTCAGCAGGCCCAGCCAGGCGGCCACGGCCACCGAAGGGCCCCAGCGCAGCAGGCAGGGCGCCAGCGACACGGCCAGCAGCGCGAAGCCGCACCAGCGCCAGGCCATCAGGCGCGCGGGTTGAAGCCGGTCCGTGCCCAGCTGGTCCTGGTGCCGGTCCATGGACGCGGCGATGACGGTGAAGGCCGCGAAGGCCAGCAAGATCGAGGCGAGGGCCATCACGATGCGCGCTCCATGGATTGGACTGCTGCCACATGTGGCTTGTTCTGTGCCCTGCTCTGCGCCTTGTCTGCCGCCTTCCGGACGGCGGCGGCTGGCTGACCGCGCAGCAGCCACCAGGCCACGCTGGCGTGGATGGCGGCCAGGGCCAGCAGCAGCAGGTGGAAGTTGGCGATGCTCCACTGGCCACGGAGCACGCTGGCGGCCAGCGAGGCGCCGCCGTCCAGCATGCCCAGCAGCGGCAGCAGCGCATACATCAGCGCGGCCAGGCCCATCTGCTGCAGCCAGGCATTGCGGTGCGAGACCAGCAGCGGATGCAGCAGGCACAGCAGCCATGCCAGGAAGAAGCCGTTGATCTCCCAGTCGGCGCGGCCTTGCATGGGCACGGGCAGCAGCCGGTTGAGCCAGAAGTAGCTGGCCACGGCCACCGACAGGCCCGCGATGGAGCCCACGTTGAGCACCTCGACCAGGCGGTGACCGAAGGGTGTGCGGCCCAGCTTGCGCCGCTCGGGCAGGCGTTTGACCACCCACAGCACCATGCCCGATGCGGCCATGCAGGTGCCGACCAGCCCGCTGAGCAGCAGCAGCCAGCGCACGGCGGGCTCGGCGAAGCGGCCCAGGTGCACGCCCGAGACCACGTTGCCCGTGGCGCGCACCCAGGACATGGGCTGGGCCTGCGGCCGCTCGCGCATCTGGCCCGTGACGCCGTCGAACAGCAGGCTGTCGGGCAGGCCCCGGTTGACCAGGCTTTCGGCCCCGCCTTCGCGCAGCTCGATGGTGGCGCGCGAGGTGCCGGGCGCGTCGACGGTGATGCTGCCCACGCCATGCCCGGGCCAGCGGCGCCGGGCCTCGGCCATCATGGGCGCGATGTCGGCCAGATCGGCCGCCTGGCTTGCCTCGCCCGCTTGCCTGCGCCCATCGCCCTGTCCCTGGGCCGGCGGCAGCCCGCGCGAGGCGCGCACGTCGGCGAAGTAGGCGTTGGTGTCGCCGTCGTAGGCGGCCTGTATGCCCCAGGGCATGAGCAGGAACATCAGCAGCACCAGGCCGCTGAAGGTGATGACGATGTGGAAGGGCAGCGCCAGCACGGCCGTCGCATTGTGCGCATCCAGCCACGAGCGCTGGCCCTTGCGCGGGCGGAAGGTGAAGAAGTCGCTGAAGATCTTCTTGTGCGTGATCACGCCGCTGATGATGGCCACGAACATCATCATGGTCGCGAAGCCCACGATCCAGCGGCCCCAGATGCGCGGCATGGCGTGCAGCTCGAAATGGAAGCGGTAGAAGAAGTTGCCGCCGCGCGTCTCGCGCGGCTGCAGCTTCTCGCCCGTGGCCGCGTCCAGTTCGGCACGCTGGGTGCCCGCGCGGCCCTGGGCCGCGCCCGGCTCGCGCCACGAGGCCTCGACGGCCACCTGGCGCGGGCCGGGCAGGCTCAGCGTCCAGGTCGTAGCCCCGGGGGCGATGCGCTGCATGGTGGCCAGCGCGCGCTGCGCGGTCTCGGGGCCTTGCACCGAGCCGTGCAGCTCGGGCCGCATCCAGTCGTTGATCTCGTCGCGGAAATAGCTGAGGGTGCCCGTGAAGAACACCGCATACAGCAGCCAGCCCAGCAGCAGGCCGCTCCAGGTGTGCAGCCAGGACATGGACTGGCGCAGTCCCTCGGGTTTGCCATCGGCCCTCATCGCGCAGCCCCCGCAGACAGTCCCCAGGCCAGCAGGGCCAGGCCCGCGCCCGGCAGGCAGATCGCGTACCAGGCGCGCCAGGCGCTGGCGCAGCCGAAGGCCCACAGGGCCGCCACGGCATAGACGATGAAGGCCAGCATGGTCGTGCCCAGCGCCGCGTCGGCGCGCGCCACGCCCAGCCAGACCAGGGCGCGCGCGCCCACGGCGGCGCTGGCGGCCGACAGCAGGTAGCCGCCGCCGATGGCGGCCACGGTGCGCGAGGCCACGGCCGCGCGGTAGCGCAGCAGGGATGGAGGCCCCCCGGTGGTGGAGGTTTGCATGAGGATTGCCTTTCTCGCTCCGGGCACCGCTGCCGCGCCTGTGCGCGTGGATCGCGCACCCCGGCCGGGTCCGGACGTACAAGGCGCCGCCACAGGCCTGGCCTGCGCGGCGCCGACGCGGACCGCAGGGCCCGCCATGTTCAAAGAGCGGCAATGATAATGATTTTTATTACATAAGTCACTCAAGGAAATGCACAACCTGCGGCCCACCCTGCAGGACGGGCCCGGGCCGCCCCCAGGCCGCTACCGCGCGCGCACCGCCAGCCAGCGCCCGCCGAACTGGTTGATGCACATGCCGGCGAGCACGGCCAGCGTGCCCAGCCACTGCATGGGCGTGGGCCGCTCGCCCAGCAGCAGCATGGCCGAGACCAGGCCCACCACGGGCACCATCAGCGACAGCGGCGCCACCGTGCTGGCCGCATAGCGCTGCAGCAGCCGCGTCCACAGGCCATAGCCCAGCAGTGTGGCCAGCAGCGCCAGGTACAGGATGGCGCCGATGGCCGTCAGGTCGATGCCCTGCAGCTGCTGCACGACCGCGCCGGTGCCATCGATGCAGGCCGCCAGCGCCAGCAGCGGCACGATGGGAAAGACGCTGCTCCAGACGATGAACGGAAACGGCTCGTAGGAGCCGTTGCGCGCCGCATAGCGCGTGATGAGGTTGGACACGGCCCACATGCAGGCCGAACCCACGGTCAGCAGAAAGCCCGCCAGCGTCATGGCGTCGCCGCCCTCGCCATGGGCGCTGCCGATGGCCACCAGGCCGGCCAATGAAACCACCAGCCCCAGCCAGTGCCAGATGCGCGCCGGCTCGTTCAGGAAGAAGGCCGCCAGCAGCAGCGTGACGAAGGCCTGGGTCTGCAGCACCACGGATGCCATGCCCGCCGGCATGCCCAGCTTCAGGCCCAGGAACAGCAGGCCGAACTGGCCCACGCCCTGCACCACGCCATAGGCCGCCAGATAGCGCCAGCCCACGTTGCGGGGCGGGCGCACGAACAGCAGAAAAGGCAGCGAGGCCGCCACGAAGCGCAGCGCGCTCAGCAGCATGGGCGACAGCGTCTGCAGCCCGAACTTCATGGCCACGAAGTTGGTGCCCCAGATGACGATGACCAGCAGCGCGCGTGCCCAGTCGCCCCGGCTCAGGTGCTGGGCGTTCATGCAACGCTTCCTTGGCGGCAGGCATCGGCCATGCGACTCGCGCAAGAAGCAACGAAGCGAGCGGCCTGCCGTGGGCTGCGGCGCATTGCTGCGGCCTGTTTGCGCAAGTCCTGGGAAAGATACGGAACAGGGGCCGGCAGCGCCGGCAAGGGACAAGAGGAAGACATGGGGTGGGGGCTTGAAAAGAAAGGGTACAGACCCCTGGCGTTTGTACCACCGCCGGCCAATGCCCTCGCATCCGATGCAGCCTTCCCCCGCTGCGCCTGCTGAGCCTAATGCGCGCCAGCCTGGCCCGGCGCGCGGCACAGGAGCGCCAGATCGGCGGCCGTGTCCAATTGCCACAGCCTTTGCAGCCACCGGGACGCCTCCTGCCTGCCGATCACGGAGGCCGACAGCTCGAGGAACTTGTCCTCCAGCTCTGCGTCCGACAGCGGGAGTTCCGGGTCGCCCTTGCGGTCCGGCTGCAGCCAGGCATGGCGCTGGCCGTCGCGCGCCTGGATCTCCACGCGGGCCGCGCGGCGGCCCGGAAATGCCGCGTCGATCTGCGGGTCCACCACGGCGGTCATGCGCGCCATGATGGCGCGGATGCGCGGATCGGCCAGGCGCTCGGGGGTGTAGGCGGACAGGCG
>JBHIXF010000052.1:0-45730 GCA_041984925.1 Comamonas sp. | reverse complement strand
CGGGCACGCCCTGCGGGCTTTGCCGGCCCGCCGCGGGCGGCTTCGCCAAAGGCGGACAGGCGCACAGGCCCCGCCGCCTGCCTGCCGCCTTCCCGCCCCCTTCCTCCCCCACCGCGCCCGATGGCCATTGCTGCGCCATTCTTTTCAAGCCTTTGCCACAAGGCCCATGAATACCCAGTCGGCACTGGAATCCACTTTTAAGAACTTTCTTATTGTTTTCATTGCAGCAATATTGCAATATCAGCCAATCATTGCCATACGTATCCGGCCCCTCAATTCAATCATTGCAGACACCCGAACAGACAAGCCACCCGTCAATCCATTTCCAGGCGCTGGACCGCAGGAACCATCTTACTGCACTCCACATTGAAAACCGGAAATCCGGCATTGCCGCGTCAGCATAACCTCCCCCATCCATCCCAACCCTGAACCGACGAGGTGCCAATGCGACAAAAATAATCCACTCTTGAACTCCAACATCCAGAAATCCAATGCTTCGGCCAATCACCCAGATTCCTGGGGATTTCCGATGCTTATCCTTTCTCATTCAAAGAGCGCAATCCAAATGAAGAAACTTGCACTGAAGGCATCCATCGCCCTCGCCTCCATCGCCGCCCTGGGCTCCGTCCACGCGGCAGACGGCACCATCACCTTCACCGGCGACGTCGTCACCTCCACCTGCACGGTCGAGGCAGGCGGCAGCAGCCTGACCGTGCCGCTGGGCTCGGTCTCCAACAAGAACCTGAAGGCGATCGGCGACAAGGCCGGCCGCACCGGCTTCAGCGTGTCCGTCAGCGGTTGCGCCACGACAGGCACGGGTGCTCCCACCCAGATCGGCCTGGCCTTCGAGCCCGGCGCCAGCGTGAACCCCGTCACCAACCAGCTGACGGCAGGCACGGGCGCGGACAAGGCCACGGGCGTGGAAATCGCCGTTCTCAACGACAAGCACGAGAAGATCCTGCTGGGCAAGCCCATGGTGGATTCGAAGTCGCAGTTCGTCACCCTCAGCGCGGACGGCAAGGCCACGCTCAACTACTCCGCGGAATACGTGGCCACCAGCGCCACCGTCACGCCCGGCAAGGTGGCAGCCGCGCTGACCTACTCGCTCACCTACCCGTAACCGGCCCCCACGCGCCGACGGCCTTTGCGGCGGTCGGCGCGCATTCCGGGAAACCGGCGAATCCGCCCATTCTCTTTTATCGAAAGATCTCCCATGCCGGCGATACGCCAACTACGCCGGGCCTTTCTGGCCCTGCCTTTCCTATTGCTTTTCTCCATGGCCCAGGCAAGCGTCGTTCTTTCCGGAACACGCCTTGTTTTTCCGGCCGGTGAAAAGGAAGCCACCCTGCAAATCACGAATTCGGGGGATACGCCATCCCTGGTCCAGGCCTGGCTGGACACGGGCGACAGCCAGGGCTCGCTGCAAAACGTCAGCGTGCCCTTTGTCATGACGCCCAGCATTTTCCGCATGGAAGCCAAGAAAGGGCAGACCCTGCGCATCATTTATTCGGGCGAGCCTTTGCCGGCCGACAAGGAGTCGCTGTTCTGGATCAACGTCCTGGAGGTGCCGCCCAAGGTGCAGGCCAACGACGCCGACAGCGCCAACCTGCAATTCGCCTTCCGCACGCGCATCAAGCTCATGTACCGGCCCAAGGGCCTGCCAGGCACGGCCGCCGAAGCGCCCGCGCAGCTGCAATGGAGCCTGCACACCCTGGCCGACGGCAAGCTGGCCCTGCAGGCGCGCAACAACACGCCCTACGTCGTCAACCTCGGCGCCATTGCGCTGGAGTCCGGCGGCCAAAGCCATAACGCGGGCGCCGGCCATGTCCTGCCCGGCATGACCGCCGACTTCGCGCTGCCCGACGGCGTGGACGCCGGCCTGCGCGGCGGCACGGTGAAGTTCAGCAGCCTCAATGACTGGGGAGGCTCCCTCCCGCACGAAGCCCCGCTCGCCCGATGACGGCGCAGGGCTGCGGCCGGCAGCCACGCCGGCGCCCCGGCCCGCCCCGCCGCATCGCCCTTCCTCACCCACCAGTCCCTGCCTGCAAGCGACCTTCACTTCAGGGCAAGCGCCGGATTTTCATGAGAGACGATTGAACATGAACCAGCAAGGCACCAGGCCCCTGTCGATGGGCCGCCACCAGCTCAAGCCGATCTACGTGTTGATCATTTCCAGCCTGGCCTGCTGGCAGAACGAGACACAGGCGCTGCAGACCGGTGTGCCCACGGCGCAAAAGCCCGGCGCCGCGCCCGACCTGCTCGAATTCGACAACAGCTTCCTGCATGGCGGCCAGGCCATGGACCTGTCGCGCTTTGCGCGGGGCAACACCATCCAGCCCGGCCTGTACAGCACCGACATCTACGTCAACGGCAACTGGATGGGCCGGCGCGAGGTGCAGTTCAAGGCCATGGCGGGGCAGGCCGATGCGCAGCCCTGCTTCGCCAAGGCCCTGGTCGAAGCCAGCGGGGTCGACATGGCGGCGCTGCCCGAGGCCGCCCTGTCCCGGCTGGCCGGGGGCGCCTGCGCGCCGGTGGGCGACATCGTGGCCGGCGCATCGGCGCGCTTCGACTTCGACAGCCTGCGCCTGGACCTGGCCATCCCCCAGATCTCCATGCGCCGCCAGGTGCGCGGCTATGTCAGCCCCGAACAGTGGGACACGGGCGTGCCCATGGGCCTGCTCGGCTACAACCTCAACACCTACCACACGCGCAGCGGCAACGGCGCCAACAGCACGCAAGGCTATCTGGGCATCAACAGCGGCTTCAACATGGACCGCTGGCACCTGCGCCACAACGGCTCGTTCAGCTGGAACGACCAGGGCGGCAAGACCTACCAGAACATCTCGACCTACGTGCAGCGCGACCTGCCCGGCTGGTCCTCGCAGATGCTCATCGGCGACAGCTACACGGGCGGCGACCTGCTGGACTCCGTCTCCTTCCGCGGCCTGCGCCTGCATTCGGACGACCGCATGCTGCCCGAATCGCAGCGCGGCTTCGCGCCCGTCGTGCGCGGCGTGGCCAACACCAATGCCCGCGTGAGCATCACGCAAAACGGCATGAAGCTGTACGAGACCACGGTCGCGCCGGGGCCCTTCGCCATCAGCGACCTCTATCCCACGGGCTATGGCGGCGACCTGCAGGTGAGCATCACCGAGGCCGACGGCTCCGTGCGACGCTTCGCCGTGCCCTACGCATCCGTTCCGCTGTCCCTGCGCGAAGGCCGCCACCGCTACAGCCTGACGGCGGGCCTGGCGCGCCACCTGCCCCACACGACCCCCTTTGTCGCCCAGGGCACCTGGCAGTACGGCTTTTCCAATGCGCTGACCGGCTATGGCGGCATCAGCGTCGCCAAGGGCTACCTCTCGCCCATGGCGGGCCTGGTGCTGAACACGGAATGGGGCGCCTTCGGCGCCGACCTGGCGCATGCCACCACCAGCATTCCCGGCGAGAAGTCCTACTCGGGCCAAAGCCTGCGCGCCAGCTACGCGAAAACCTTCACCGCCACGGGCACGAACGTCTCGCTGGCCACCTACCGCTATTCCACCAACGGCTTCTTCAGCCTCAACGATGCGCTGATGGCGCGCGACCAGGCGCTGCTCAACCGGCCTTCGGTGAGCCTGAGCCGGCCGCGCAGCCGCGCCTCGCTGAACCTGAACCAGCAGTTCGGCGCCAGCGGCGGCTACCTCAGCTTCGTGGCCTCGACGACCCGGTACTGGAACGGCCAGGGCGCCAGCAACGACTACACCATCGGCTACGGCAACCACTTCCGCGGCGTGTCCTACAACCTGTCGGCCACGCGCCAGCGCGATGCCAACGGCCTGTCCAGCACCCTGCTGTATGCGGGCATGTCCATCCCGCTGGGCGGCCCCGAGCGGCCCGCCACGCTGTCCAGCAACCTCAGCCGCGACTCCCAGGGCCGCAGCCGGGCCATGGCCAACCTGTCGGGCTCGCTGGGCAACGAGAGCAACCTGTACTACGGGCTCAACGGCAACTATGAAACCACCAGCGAAGGCCTCAACAGCGCAGGCGGCACGCGGGTCGATGCCAGCGCCAACGCCTCGTACCGCGGCCGCTATGCCGAGCTCTCGGCCAGCGCCAGCGGAGGATCGGGCTACCGGCAGTTTTCCGCCGGTGCGCGCGGCGCCGTGGTCGCCCACCCGGGCGGCGTCACCCTGTCGCAGCCGGTGGGGGAGACCTTCGCCATCGTCCAGGCCAAGGACGCCGAGGGCGCCAGGATCGCCAACGCCTCGGGCGTCAAGATCGATTCGCGCGGCTATGCCGTCGTGCCCTATCTGACGCCCTACGCCATGAACGAGGTCTCCATCGACCCCAAGGGCCTGTCCACCGACCTCGAACTGCGGGAAACCCGCCAGATGGTCGCCCCCGTGGCGGGCAGCGTGCCGCTGCTGGTCTTCAAGACCCAGTACAGCCGCTCGGCCGTGATCAACGGCAAGCAGCCCGACGGCACGCCCATCCCCTTCGGTGCCGTGGTGTCGGACATGAAGGGCCAGGACCTGGCCATCGTCGGCCAGGCCGGCAAGCTGCTGGCGCGCGGCCTGCAAGACCAGGGCGAACTGCAGGTGAAATGGGACACCCCCGCGGGCCAGGCCAGCTGCAACCTCGCCTACGCCCTGCCGGAAAAGCGGCGCGGCGCCGACCAGGCGATGGTCAACCTGGACCTGCCATGCACGGGCAAGGTGCAGTACGCCCAGGCCAAGCCGCAGCGCGAACCCGCGCCGGCCGGGGCCGGCACGCAGCAGGCCCTGGCGGCGCCACCGGCCGCCGCCGCCACCGCCACCGCCGCCTTCACCGAGCGCGCCTTGGCGGCGCTCGCGGCAGCCACCTCCGCCGCCCCGGCCCGGCCGGCCGCCGAGCGCACGCTGGCCGGGCTCAGGCTCAGCACCACGGTGCGTGTGCTGGTGCCCGAGCACAACGCGGGCGAGACCGCCAAGCCGCGTCCGCCCGTGGCCGACGCGCAGCGCCCGTCCCCGCAGGCTGACGTCAAGCGTGCGCTGAAGATCGAACGCACGCTGGCCGGCCTGGACAAGGACCGGGCGCCGGCAACCATCGTGGCGTCCAGCAAGGGATGAGCATGCGCCAGGCCTTCACGGCCTGGTTTGCATGGATGGCGCTCATCGCCTCCATCAACCTCTGCCCGCCAGGAGCGAAAAAACATGCATTGGAAAACATTACCCACGGCGGCACTGCTTCTTGTCTGCAGCATGCTGTACCCACAGGCATATGCAAAATGCATCAATAGAGTGGAAGGCAATGAAGTGCCTTTCCACATTGCGAGCATCCCTGTAATTGGCAGGCTTGAATTCAACCCTGGCGACTATGCCATCGGTCAAACAATTGGCACCCCCATCACAGGAACAATCATTAAAAACAACAACAACACCCTGACCACGAATTGCCCGCCTTCCACAGCCGTGATCGTCACGGGACATGGGACTCCTTCCATGTTGAATGGCAGGCAAATCTTCCCCACCTCCATCAACGGACTTGGCGTGGCAATTTCAATGATAATAGGGCAGAACACCCCATCAATTCCCACAAAGCTATTCACCACCAATTTCACTGGAAATAGCACCCTCTACTGGAGTTTCAACCAGCCATTCATCCTCGAATGGATCAAGACTGGTGAAATTACCGCACAGGGAGTTTTGCAAGGTCCAATCATGTATTACCGTGAAGGCAATGCCTTCGGGGAAAATATTGTTGAAATTCGCTTCAGCAATGCTGTAGAAATCAAACCTCGGACCCCCACCTGCACGGTCGATGCCAGCTCGTCGCAGCATGTCACGCTGGAAAAGGTCTATTCAACGGAAATGAGCGGTGTGAACAGCGCATCTTCCAAGGGCAAGGACTTCCAGATCAGGCTCCTTTGCGGCGGCGGCGACAATGGCACCGCCACGCGCGCCTTTGTCACGCTGACCGACAGCATGCAGCCCGGCAATACCGGCAATGTGCTGACGGTGCAGCAAAATGGCCTGCCCGCCGGGGAGGTCGCGGCCCGGGGCGTGGGCATACAGATCATCAGGAATGACGGCTCCAATGCCGTGCTGCCGTTCTCCAATGCCGTCGATCCCAGTGCCCCGAGCACATGGCATGCGGGCACCATTGCCCAAGGCCAATCCGGCCTGACCATTCCCTTGCGGGCGCGTTATGTGCAGACGGGGCCGCAGATCACCGCCGGGAAAATCTACGCGCGGGCCACTTTCACCGTCAGCTACCACTGAGCAGAAACATCGCAATGCTTGCCGGGGAAAATTGCGCCCCACCGGAGGTCAAGGACATGAATTCCATCATCACCCGATTTGTCAGATCGTTTGGCATGCTTTTCCTGCTTCATGCATGCCTTGCTTCCAATGCCTGGTCGGCCGCTTGCGTCAACCATACTTCGACAGGGACTCCATATTTCATTGCGAAACTGGCAGGCGCGGAGTTCGACGAATTCCACCCGGGCGACTACAGCGTCGGCCAAGACATCCAGACCAAAAAGGGCTATCCGTCATTTTTCAATGCGCGGGACGATACCCCCACATCCACCTGCTCATCCGTCCATATTCTGGCGGCCGGCGTGACGCACCAAGTCTCCGATTACACCTACACCACCAGCATACCCGGTGTTGGAGTCAAGGTATACATCAAAGGCTATGGCTACATACCTTTGAAAAAAGGCCCCGAGTTCAATCAAAGCTTCAATCGACTTGAATGGCGCACGTCTTCATTGGAGGTGGATATCACACTGGTCAAGATCGGGGATATCAAAGAATCGGGCTATCTGACCGGCACCTACATGAGATATTACGAGAAGGACTCCAACGCCACGACTGCCGAGTTCATGTTCGATCCGCCCTTGCAAGTCAAGCTCAGGGTGCCCACCTGCAGCGTCGCCACCAGTTCCATCCACGTGCCCATGGGCACCGTCAGGGCCTCGGAACTGAATGGGACCAACAGCGTATCCGCGCGGCAAAAGGATTTCGACATCCAACTGCAATGCGCCGGCGGCGATCCGGGGACCTCCGTGCGGGCCTACGTCACGCTCACCGATGACATCCTGTCCTCCAACCGAGGCGACGTGCTGGCAACGCAGCAGACCGGGCTGCCCAACGGCGCGCAGGCGGCCACGGGCGTGGGCATCCAGGTCCTGAGGAACGGCACTCCCGTGCGCTTCGGACCCGCCTCCAGCGCGCAAGGCAACATGAACCAGTGGCTTGCGGGCACCATCCCGCAGGGGCAGCGCACCTTCTCCATCCCGCTGCAGGCCCGCTACATACAGACCAGGGACCGCATCACCCCTGGCGAGGTCCGCGCCCGCGCGACCTTCCATGAGCTATCTCTAGCACCCGCCCCTGCGTCCCTCGTCCGCCCAGGCCAGCGTGAACCTGGCGGCCGCCACCTGGACGCCTCTGCAGGCGCCCCGGCTGATCGTTGCATTTGACATACGTTTTTTGCGCTCATCAAGCGTTGTCGCTAGCGAAAAACCGGGTTTTCCACCTCTTCTTTCTCGCGGTTTCAGATTCTTCCTAGGGCTGCCGATGTCCGGTTCATGGAGCGCGCCCGCGCCCCATGAACCGACCAAGGAGGCAATGCCGCATCTGAATCACCTGTCTGTCCATTCATGGCCACGCACCATCCATGGCGCGTGGGGTTTCCGCAGGTCTTGCGCAAAAAGGATGCAACGCCGCATGCAGCCTGGGGCGGATCGCCCGTTTCGTTCCCTTTTGCGCAAGTCGTCCCCCATCGAATCCGCGAAAGAAATGAAATGACCCATACAGCCCTGACAACGCCCATTCTTGCCGTCTTGACCAGCGCAATGGCCCTGGGCAGCAGCGGCGCCTGCGCGCAGGCAGGAACGATCACCTTCGTGGGCGCCATCACGCCCCCCACCTGCACGCTGTCCACGGCAGGCCAGGACAAGGTCGTGCCCCTGGGCCCCGTCAACGCCCGGGCATTCACCAAGGTGGGAGACACGGGCGAGCAGCAACGCTTCAGCCTGCACCTTGACGGCTGCTCCGCGCCCGAGCCCGACCACCCCCAGCGTGCCAGCGTCAGCCTCAGCGGCATCGGCACCAATCCCCGCAGCAGCAACCTGCACCTCATGCATGCCGGGCAGGACGCGACGGCCTCCGGCGTCGAGGTCCGGATCCTGGATTCCCAGGGCGAAAAACTCGCGCTGGCCGCCGATGCGCCCGTACGCAGGCAGGCCTCCATCGACCTGCGCAAAGGCGGTGGCAGCCTGGACTTTTCCGCCGCCTATGTCGCCGTGGCCCTGCCTGTGAAAGCCGGCAGGGCCGATGCCGCCATCAAATTCGAAGTCAGCTACCCATAGAGCGTGTTGCCCCTGGCACGCCATCGACCACGACATTCCATGGAGTCTTCGCATGCCTGCATGCCCACCTCTTCCCAAGCAACGGCCCTTCACCCTGCAGGGCCTGGCGCGGCGGGGACTGCCGCCGCTGCTCGCGCTGTGCACCGCGGCGCAGGCCGGCATCGTGCTCCAGGGCACGCGCGTCATCTTTCCCGCAACGGCCCCGGACGTCACCGTGGAGCTGGGCAACACGGGCCGGCAGCCGGAACTCGTGCAGGTCTGGCTGGACCAGGGGCACGGGGCCGAGCCGCCCGACGCCGCCAACGCCCCGCTGGGCGTGTCGCCCGCGCTGTTCCGGGTGGACCCGGGCCAGAGGCAGCTGCTGCGCATCATGCGCTTGCACCAACCGCTGCCCACGGACAGGGAATCGCTGTTCTGGCTCAACATCCTGGAAATACCGCGCAAGGCCGATGCGCAGGACACCCCGGGCGCCTTGCGCTTCGTGTTCAGCACGCGCATCAAGCTCATGTACCGCCCGCCCGGCCTGCCGGGCAGCGCCCAGGATGCGCCCGCCCGGCTGCAATGGTCGATGCGGGCCGGCGAGGATGGCCGCCCTGTCCTGGAGGCCACCAACCCCACGCCCTATGTCGTCAACCTCGGAGCCGTGGACCTGAAGACCGGCAGCACCATTTTCGAAGCCGGTGCCGGCCATGTGCTGCCCGGTGGCTCGGCCGCCTTCCCCATGCTGGGCGCCGATGGCCGCGCCCTGGCCACAGGTACCGTGATCTTCCACAGCCTCAATGACTGGGGCGCCTCCACCCGGCACGAAGCATCCCTGGCGCCTTGATCCCTGGCCATGGCGCGCCCGGGGGGATGCGCGCCAGGCGGGGCCGCCACGCCCCATGGACCAGGAATATTCCTATAAAAGTCGAAATTAATAGGAATATTCCTAGAAAATTTTCGCCATTTTGAGAATCTGTCCTATTTCTTTTCGTCTGCACGCCCCCCACACTCGGTATCCATGCCAGTATCCACTGGTGCGCCGTCTTCAACATGTGCACACCCAGCCAGTCCAGGTGCGAAAAACAGACAACCCGAAAAGCCCGCAGATACGGAGAGATCGCAGTCATGCCTTGGCACTCTCAAAGCCAAAGGCCGGGAGATTCAATGAGGGAGGGCATACATCACAATCAATTACTTCACAAGGCAATGCAACCCGAGATCGCGGCTGATCCTGGCGATCGGCAGCACTTCCATCACCAGACATATTCCATTGAAATGAAAAAATTCCTGATCAAATCCTCCATTGCAGGCCTGTCCATTCTGGCATTTGGTGCAGCCCATGCACAGTCGGCCACAAGCGCAAGAATCACGTTCACGGGCCGAATCACCAATACGACCTGCTCTGTCATTCTCGCCGATAGAGACCAGACCATTGATTTTGGCACCGTTCCAGGCAACAGCACCGGTTTTACGGGCAACGCTAACGCTGCCGGTGACACGGCCCTGCCGGCATATGAAAGGCCTATCCAAATCACTCTGGAAAACTGCTCCGCCCCCGGCCAGAACCAGCAGCCAAGCAGTGCCCTTGTCTCGGTCGCGGGGTCCAACGTCCTGCCCGCTGGGCGCCTGAGTACGGGCCACACCAACCTCCACATTCAACTGCTTGAAGCCGATCCGGCAAGCCCCAATAATTACATCCCCTGGAACATTGCCAATGCTTCCAGACCAATCAATCTGTCAGCAGGCACCAGTACCCTGCGATTCAGGGCCAGGTACTACGTTGCCTCCAATGCGTCCCTGGCTCCGGGGCAGGCAAACTCCGAGGCCATCTTCAACATTTCATACCAATAACGTCTGAGTTCTCCGTGCATGCACCAGCCGTCCTTTGGCGGCTGGTGCCACAGAACGCTCATTCGAACGAATTCACTTCACATCTCAGCAGCGGTATTCCCATGTGGAAGAAAAGTAGCATCTGCAAGTCCCTTCTGCACTCCTTGACCATCGCGGTGGCGGCATTTTTCTCCTTTTCCACACATGCGAGCGTCATTCTTCATGGGACACGTGTCGTTTTTCCAGGGGACCAGGCAGAGGTCACGCTCAAGATCACCAATACCGGGGCCAGGCCGGCACTGGTGCAGGCGTGGCTGGACAACGGCGATCCGCCGGACGCACCGGGCGCGACCGACGTGCCTTTCGTGGTTGCACCCTCGCTCACCCGGATGGAGGCAGGGGGGGGGCAGACGCTGCGCATCCTCCACTCCGGGCAGGCGCTGCCTGCGGACAGGGAGTCGCTTTTCTGGATCAATGTGCTCGACATACCTCCCAAGACGGAGGTCCCGGAGGCCCGGGAAGAAACGTCCGGCGCCCTGGCGCTGGCGCTCAACACGCGCATCAAGCTCATGTACCGGCCCAAGGGCCTGCCAGGCCAGGCCCGGGATGCACCGGCACAGCTCCAGTGGTCCATTGGTTCCGGCGAAGGCGGAAACGTCGTGCTGCGCGCACGCAATGCCAGCGCCTATGTGGCCAATCTCGGCCATGTCAGCCTGGAGGCGAACGGCAAGCGCTTCGACGCCGGTGTCGGCCCCGTGCTTCCAGGGGAAACCGGCAGCTTTGCACTGGTGCCTTCCACAAAAGAGCCCTTGCCCGGCAAATGGCCGCCCGGCACGAAGGTCGTCTACACAAGCCTGGACGACTGGGGCAACACCAATAGCCACGAGGCCGCGCTCGCCCAATGACCCTCGAAACCGCCACCAGTGCCCGTGCGGGCGCATGGGGCCGAGGGCCGTCGCCACACGGACAACAACCATCTGGCTCAGCGGAGCGGCAGCCAGGGGTTGGAGTCGCCACGGAAGGGAAGGCAATGAAGATCGCACCAGGCGTGGCTCGGCAGTGGAGCACGCCATTCAAGGCCAGGCCCTTGCACGCCTTTCTGCTGCTGGCCCTGGCTTGCTGGCAGGTTGACATGCGCGCCGCCTCGCCCGTGGAACCTGCCGCGCAGGCACCGGCAGCGGTGCAGTTCAACAGCCGCTTCGTGTTTGGAGGGAAAGACATCGACATCTCCCGGTTCAGCTACGGGAATGCCACGGAGCCGGGGCTGTACGTGCCCGACATCTACGTCAACGGCAACTGGGTAGGGCGCACGGAGGTACGTTTCGCACCGGTGCAGGCGGGCGGCTCCGCCCAGCCCTGCTTCGATCAGGCGCTGCTGGAGCTCATCGACATCGATTTGTCCCTCGTGCCGGAGCAGGAGGCAGGCCAGGAGGCGGGCCAGGAATCCGGCGCGCAGGCATGCCGGTCACTGGAGCAAATCGTGCCGGAGGCCTATACGAGGTTCGACATCGGCACGCTGCGGCTGCACCTGAGCATTCCCCAGGCCCTGATGCGGCGCTTCGCGCGCGGTTACGTGGATCCCCGGCAATGGACCGCCGGGGTGCCCGCCGCCCTGCTGGGCTACAACTTCAACACCTACCACACGCGCAACGGCCTCAGGGGCAGCAGCACACAGAGCTACCTGGGCCTGGACGGCGGCCTCAACTACGAACGCTGGCATCTGCGGCACAACGGCTCGCTCAGCTACGGCGGCGGCGGGCCCCGCTACCAGGGCATCGCCACCTATGTGCAGCGCGACATCGCGGACTGGTCTTCGCAGCTGATCCTGGGCGACTCGTACACGGATGGCGAGCTGATGGATTCCGTCTCCTTTCGCGGCCTGCGGCTGCGCACCGACGACCGCATGCTGCCCGAGTCGCAGCGCGGCTTCGCCCCCGTGGTGCGCGGCGTGGCCCAGACCAATGCCCGGGTCACCGTGCACCAGGCCGGCAACAAGCTCTACGAAACCACGGTCGCCCCCGGCGCCTTCGTGATCGACGACCTGTTTCCCATGGGCTACGGCGGCGACCTGCGCGTGGACGTCACGGAGGCCGACGGCTCGGTGCGTTCGTTCTCCGTGCCCTATGCGGCCGTGCCGCGCTCGCTGCGCGAGGGGCGCCACCGCTACAGCCTCACGGCAGGCACCGTGCGCCACCTGCCCGACAGCGCCCCCTTCTTCGCACAGGGCGGCTGGCAGTACGGCCTGTCGAACATGGTCACCGCCTATGGCGGCGCGACCGTGGCCAAGGGCTATGTCTCCCCCACCGTGGGGGCCGTGTTCAACACCACCTGGGGCGCCTTCGGCATGGACCTCACGCATGCCAGCACGCGCATCCCCAACGACCGCCGCCATTCCGGGCAAAGCCTGCGGGCCACCTATGCCAAGACCTTTGCGGACACCGGCACGCACCTTGCCCTGGCCACCTACCGTTACTCGACCAATGGCTTCTTCGGCCTGAACGATGCCATGCGCACGCGCGACCTGGCCCTGGCCGGCCGCCCCTCGGGCAGCCTGCAGCGGCTGCGCAGCCAGACCTCGCTGACCCTGGGGCAGAACATGGGCCCCGGGGTCGGCAACCTGGGCCTGTCCGCCTCCCTGGCCAACTACTGGGGCCGCGAGGGCAACCATGTCAATTTCTCGGCCAGCTACAGCAATTCCTGGGGCCGCGTGCCCTACAACCTGTCGGTATCGCGCCAGCGCGATGCCTGGGGACGCTCCAGCACCCAGTTCTACGCGGGGGTGACGATTCCGCTGGGCGAAGGCCTGCCCAGCGTGTCCAGCCGCTACATGCGCAATTCGAACGGCCGCAGCCAGTTGCAGGCCAGCACCTCCGGACTCGTGGGCCAGGAGTTTTCCTATGGACTCAATACCGACTACAGCAGTGGTGGCTCAGGGTCCGGATGGGACTCAGGGCTGTACGGCAGCGCCAACGGCACCTACCGCGGCCCGTTCGCGCAATGGAGCGGCAGCCTGGGGGCGGGCCGGGGCAGCCAGCAGCTGTCGTTGAGCGCGCGCGGCGCCGTCGTCGCCCACCCGGGCGGCGTGACGCTGTCGCAGCCCCTGGGCGAGACCTTCGGCATCGTGCGGGCCGAGCATGCCGAGGGTGCCCGCCTCACCAATGCGCCGGGCGTGCGCATCGACGCGCGCGGCTATGCCATCGTGCCCTACATGACACCCTATGCCATGAACGAAGTGTCGCTGGACCCCAAGGGCATCTCCATCGACGTGGAGCTGCACGAGACCAGCCGGCACGTGGCGCCCGTGGCCGGCGCGGCCGCCATGGTGGTCTTCAAGACGGCCTACAGCCGATCGGCCGTGATCCGCAGCCTGCAGGAAGATGGCACGCCCCTGCCCTTCGGCGCCACCATCTCGGACGTCGACGGCAAGGACCTGGGCGTGGTCGGCCAGGCCGGCAAGCTGCTGCTGCGCGGCCTGGCCGACCAGGGCGAGCTGCAGGCGCAGTGGAAGACCAAGGCCGGCCCCGCTTCCTGCGGCATGTCCTATGCGCTGCCCCAGCGACAAAGTGGCACCGGCTACCAGACGCCACCCAGCCTGGAGCTGTCCTGCGTGGCCAAGGCCGGAGGGTCGGCGACGCCGGCACAGGTGGCAAGGCTGCAGGCGCCCAGGCCCGCCGACAGCGCCCGGCCTCCAAACAGCGAACACAGGCTGCAGGGATTGCGCCTGAGCACCCGGCTCGACACCCCGCCGCCCGCCACCGTGGCCACGACCCAGGCCGGCCCCACGCCCCTGCCCGGCGCGGGCCAGCAACGCGAGGCCTCCACACCCCAGGCCCCCACCCCAGGGCTCAAGTTCGATCGCACGCTGGCACGGCTGGCGCCCCCGCAAGGGACCGCCGCCGCCCCCTCCAGCACCTGATACCCATACCTGAATACCGGTTTCTCGAAGGCCCTCCAACCCATCCATTTCTTCACTGCAAGAGAGAAAGACATGAAATACGCCCGTACCGCATTGCTATCCGCCGTCATTTCCTTGGGTTATATCTCATCCGCGCAAGCGCTTTGCTACTTCTCTTCCACCTCAAACACTCCGACGACTGGAAACCACTTCATTTACACGCCCCACAAGAAGATCACCACCTTCTATGGGGACCCCGCCAGCGTGCCTATTGGCAAAGCCTTCGGCACCATACAAATGTTCATGCAGTCGAATGCACGCTTCCCCAATAGCAATACAATCATTTTTTGTGGCGGCGGATCAAATGTCCTGCAGCAAGTGGGCATAGGCAACCCCATCAACAACGATATCTATCCCAGCAATCTTCCAGGCATCGGTTACAAGATCTCCATTTTTACCTACCCCCTTGGACACCCCAACCGTACCCCCATCACCTATCCCAGATTCACCACCAACACCACGGGCTATGTAAGACCTGCCCAGTTCGAGGTACTCGTCACCCTGATCCGCACCGGACAGATCACATGCACCGGACCTTTCACCGGCACATTTGCGCAGGACATGATGGATGGCCAGATTCTCGGAGAACTCAGGTTCTAATGAAGGCAAAAGCCGGTTTCATTTTCCCAAAC
This sequence comes from Comamonas sp., assembly GCA_041984925.1. Taxonomy (GTDB): domain Bacteria; phylum Pseudomonadota; class Gammaproteobacteria; order Burkholderiales; family Burkholderiaceae_C; genus Comamonas. Next base: position 30,993 of record JBHIXF010000052.1, on the reverse strand, counting down.
CCTGGGGCACGCGGCAGGCCGCCGCCCCCCTGCGCAAGGCGCAGGCACGGAGGCGGCAAACACTTGCGCATGATGAAAATGACGGGCCGCCTTGCCATCAGGGGGACATCAGGGGGAATCAGCGGAACATTTTCACCGTACGGATGGCTCCCCCACCCAAAGGGGGCCACCTCTTCGAAACCGGGCCATCGCAACCCCTTCCTTGGCGTGATGCATACGCAAGAAAATGAAATACATCCATATTCCTCTGTGGTTCGCCATGGCGTTCTTCAGCTTCTTCACGCCAGCCGCCCATGCGCGCTGCACACCCTCACATAGGCCTTCAGGTCTGGATGCCCATTTCATCTACCGCCCACCCGATAACACATCAACATCAATAAACATCCACATCCATAACAACCCGAACAGTGTTCGTCTTGGCTCAACCGTTGGCTCTATCACAGGAAAACTGCAGATCAACAGCAACGCCAGCGGAGATGTGAGATATAGCTGCGCACCCGCTTCACAACTGAATCAGAATCTAGACATCATCACCTCTCCCTTTCGTAATCCTATTTATGGACACTATCCCACCTCTGTACCCGGAATTGGAGTCTTGAATGCAAGCATCAATGGATTGTCCTTCCCCGGGTCTGGCTTGGATCCAACAGCATGGAGGCCCCCCTCCGCCCGTGTAAACATAACTCTCATAAGAACCGGCACCATTCCGGCCGGCCAGATCTCTTTCGGTGACCGACTTGCCCATGAAATTACCAGCGATGGACAGATGCTTTATGAATATATATTGGGCAATAGCTCGGTCACGCCCCCCATCGTCAACCCCACCTGCAACCTGCAAACCATTCCCACCGTATCGCTGGGGGCCTACCCCATATCGAGATTCACCGGGACGAACACGGTGACCCCACTCAAGGATTTCGATATCACGCTGAACTGCCAGGGCGGGAGCCAGGGCTCCAGCATCAACGCCACCATGACGTTCACCGACGAGAGCAACAGGGCCAACACCTCGGACGTGCTGTCGCTGGACACATCGCAGTCCCAGGTCGCCGGGGTGGGCGTGCAGATTTTCTGGAACAACAGCCCCGTACGGTTCGGCCCGCCCACCACGGCGCCCGGCAGCAGTTCCAATGTCTACGCCCTGGGCACGATCACCCCGCCGGGCCAGGGCGGGACGGCGTTCACCTACACCATTCCCTTGCAGGCGCGCTACAAGCAGACCGCCAGCCACGTCACCGGCGGTGGCAATGCCAATGCCAATGCCACGGTGACCATCAACTACCAGTAGAACGCGCCCACGGCCTGCGCCGGACCCGGGGAGGGGGGCTTGGCATGCGTCACCGGAGGGTTACAGGCCTCCGTGACGCCTGGAATCTCAAGGGTTTACACCAATCATCAAAAGGTGCAACCTCTGCGACATTTCACGCAAATCTGGTTGCACCCCGGCAACCGGACCCCGTTCCTCCGCCCCCTTCCACACCATGTCCACCACCGTAGGCATCAAAGTCGACGACGCCCTGCGCGAGCGCATCCGCGCCGCCGCCCAGCAGATGGGCCGCACACCCCACTGGCTGATCAAGCAGGCCGTCGTCCAGTACGTCGATGCGCTGGAGCGCGGCGCCGCCGTCATCCGCCTGGCCGGCTCGAACGAGGCCCATGACGAGAGCGCCATCGACGAAGTGCAACCCGCCGAAGCCCAGGAGGTGCAACCCTTCCTGGCCTTCGCCCAGTCCATCCTGCCGCAGACGCCGCTGCGCGCGGCCATCACGGCCGCCTGGCACCGGCCCGAGCCCGAGTGCCTGCCCGTGCTGCTGCCGCTGGCACGGCCGCAGGACGCAGAGCAGGCCGGCAAGGTCCGCGAGCTGGCCACGCGGCTGGTGCAGGGCCTGCGCGATGCGCCCGCGGGCAGCGGCGTGGCCGCGCTGGTGCAGGAGTTTTCGCTGTCCAGCCAGGAGGGCGTGGCCCTGATGTGCCTGGCCGAGGCGCTGCTGCGCATTCCCGACCGCGCCACGCGCGACGCGCTGATCCGCGACAAGATCAGCAAGGGCGACTGGCGCGCCCATGTGGGCCGCTCGCCCTCGCTGTTCGTGAACGCGGCGGCCTGGGGCCTGGTGCTGACGGGCAAGCTGACGTCCACCAGCAGCGAGAAGACCCTGTCGTCGGCGCTGACGCGCGTGATCGGCAAGGGCGGCGAACCGCTGATCCGCCAGGGCGTGCACCGCGCCATGAAGCTCATGGGCGAGCAGTTCGTCACGGGCCAGGACATCGCCGAGGCGCTGGCCAACAGCCGCGCCTACGAGAAACAGGGCTTTCGCTACAGCTACGACATGCTGGGCGAGGCCGCGGCCACCGATGCCGATGCACAGCGCTACCTGCAGGCCTACGAGCAGGCCATCCAGGCGATCGGCGCGGCCTCGGCGGGGCGCGGCATCTTCGAGGGGCCGGGCATCTCGATCAAGCTGTCGGCCCTGCACCCGCGCTACAGCCGCGCGCAGTACGAGCGCGTGATGCAGGAGCTGCTGCCGCGCGTGCTGCGCCTGGCCGAGCTGGCCAAGCGCTACGACATCGGCATGAACATCGATGCCGAGGAGGCGGACCGGCTGGAGCTGTCGCTGGACCTGCTGGAGGCGCTGTGCGCCGCGCCTTCGCTCAAGGGCTGGAGCGGCATCGGCTTCGTGGTCCAGGCCTACCAGAAGCGCTGCCCGCAGGTGATCGACCATCTGGTTCAACTCGCGCGCCGCAGCCGCCGCCGCCTGATGGTGCGCCTGGTCAAGGGCGCCTACTGGGACAGCGAGATCAAGCGCGCCCAGGAAGGCGGCCAGGCCGGCTACCCGGTCTACACGCGCAAGGTCTACACGGACGTGAGCTACCTGGCCTGCGCACGCAAGCTGCTGGACGCGCCCGATGCCGTCTACCCGCAGTTCGCGACGCACAACGCGCAGACGCTGGCCAGCATCTACCACATGGCCCAGGCCGTGGGCGGCAGCTACTACAGCGGCCAGTACGAGTTCCAGTGCCTGCACGGCATGGGCGAGCCGCTGTACGCCCAGGTCACGGGCCCGGCCGCCGAGGGCAAGCTGGCGCGCCCCTGCCGCATCTATGCCCCCGTGGGCAGCCACGAGACGCTGCTGGCCTACCTGGTGCGCCGCCTGCTGGAGAACGGCGCCAACACCTCGTTCGTGAACCGCATCGGCGATGCCTCCGTGCCCGTGGCCGAGCTGGTGGCCGACCCCGTGGACGAGGTGATGAAGATCGCCCGCCAGGAAGGGCGCCTGGGCGCGCCGCACCCGCGCATTCCGCTGCCTGCCGACCTGTTCGCCGGCCAGGGCGCCGAGGCCCGCGCCAATTCGCAGGGCGTGAACCTGGCGCATGAGCAGCAACTGGCCTCGCTGGCCGCCGCCCTGCTCTACAGCACGCGCCAGACCTATCTGGCGGCACCGCCCGACACGGAGCTTCCCGCCGATCCGGCCCGGGCCGAGGGCTGGCAGCCCCTGCGCAACCCCGCCGAGCTGTCCGACATCGTGGGCTGGGTGCGCGAGGCCGGCGAGGCTGAGGCCCGGGCCGCCGCCGCCCGCGCCGCGCAGGCCGCGCCCATCTGGGCCGGCACGCCGCCCGCCGCCCGCGCCGATGCGCTGGCGCGCGCAGCCGACCTGCTGGAGCAGCGCAGCCAGCCGCTGATGGGGCTGATCATGTGCGAGGCCGGCAAGACCCTGCCCAATGCCGTGGCCGAGATCCGCGAGGCCGTGGACTTCCTGCGCTACTACGGCGCCCAGGTGTCGGCGCATTTCGACAATGCCGCGCAGCGCCCGCTGGGCGTGGTGCTGGCCATCAGCCCCTGGAACTTCCCGCTGGCCATCTTCTGCGGCCAGGTGGCGGCCGCCCTGGCCGCGGGCAATACCGTGCTGGCCAAGCCGGCCGAGCAGACCCCGCTGACGGCCGCCGCCATGGTGGCCATCCTGCACGAGGCCGGCATTCCCCAGGACGCGCTGCAGCTGGTGCCGGGCCCGGGCGAGACCGTGGGCGCGGCCCTGGTGGCGCATCCGCTGGTGGCGGGCGTGATGTTCACGGGCTCGACCGAGGTGGCGCGCACCATCGCGCGCCAGCTGTCGCGGCGCCTGTCATCCACGGGCCGCACGATTCCGCTGATCGCCGAGACCGGCGGCCAGAACGCCATGGTGGTGGACTCCTCGGCCCTGGCCGAGCAGGTGGTGGCCGATGTGCTGGCCTCGGCCTTCGATTCGGCCGGCCAGCGCTGCTCGGCGCTGCGCCTGCTGTGCCTGCAGGACGATGTGGCCGAGCGCACGCTGACCATGCTGCGCGACGCGCTGCAGGAATGGACGCTGGGCAACCCGGACCGCCTGGGCACCGACGTGGGCCCCGTGATCGACGACGCGGCCCGCCGCCAGATCGAGGAGCACATCGGGCGCATGGCCGCGGCGGGCCAGAAGGTCACCCGCGTGGAACGCAAGGAGGGCGTGCTCAACGGCCACTACGTCGCGCCGGCGCTGATCGAGATCGACAGCACCACGCGCCTTGAGCGCGAGGTCTTCGGCCCGGTGCTGCATGTGATCCGCTTCAGGCGCGAGCAGCTCGATGCGCTGGTGGACGGCATCAACGCCACCGGCTACGGCCTGACCTTCGGCGTGCACAGCCGCATCGACGAGACCATCCAGCACCTCACGCAGCGCGTGCACGCGGGCAACCTCTATGTGAACCGCAATGTGATCGGCGCCATGGTGGGCGTGCAGCCCTTCGGCGGCATGGGCCTGTCGGGCACGGGCCCCAAGGCCGGCGGACCACTGTATCTGCACCGCCTGGCGCAGGGCCCGGCCAATGCCGCGCTGGCGGTGTTCCCGCGCGCGCAAGGCACGGAACAACCCTCGCTGCGGCTGCTGGGCGAGCTGCGCGGCCTGCTGTCCAAGACCCCCCCGCGCGAGATGAATACCGATGAGCAGGTGCTGGCCCTGGCCGCTTGCGACGAGGCGCTGGCCGCCTCTCGCCTGGGCGCCGCCCTGCTGCTGCCCGGCCCCACGGGCGAGTCCAACCGCTACCGCCTGCTGCCGCGCGGCCCCGTCTGGGCCCTGCCGCGCACGCCGCTGGGCCTGGTGGCCCAGGTGGCCGCGGCCCTGGCCAGCGGCAACCCCTGCCATGCCGTGCTGCCCGAAGGCGGCACGCATGACGCCAGCGGCTGCGCCGCCACCTGGCAGGCGCTGCGCGCGGCCGCCGGCGATGCCGGCGTGCACTGGCTGCACAGCGCCAGCCTGGACAGCCTGGGCGACGCGCGGCAGCCCATGGCCGCCCTGCTGTTCGAAGGCGACGGCGATGCCCTGCTGCAGGCCTGCGCCCAGGTGGCGGCCCGCGAGGGCGCCCTGGTGCGCATCGAAAGCCGCAACAGCGACGAGCTGCATGCCGGGCGCGGCTACGACCTGGCCGCGCTGTGCCATGAGCAGGCCATCAGCACCAATACCGCCGCCGCGGGCGGCAACGCCCAGCTGATGACCATGGCCTGAAAGGCCGGGGCCGGCGCAGCCGGCCCCGGCGAGTGCCCCACCAAGCCCGACAGACACAACACACGCACAGGACATTTCCATGCAATTCAACTGGAACGACCCGACGGCGATCATGTTCGCCATCTACCTGGTCGCCATGCTCGGCATCGGCGCCATCGGCTACTTCAGCACCAAGAATCTTTCCGACTACATCCTGGGCGGCCGCAGCCTGGGCAGCTTCGTGACGGCGCTGTCGGCCGGCGCCTCGGACATGAGCGGCTGGCTGCTGATGGGCCTGCCCGGCGCCATCTACCTGTCCGGCCTGTCGGAAGCCTGGATCGCCATCGGCCTGACCCTGGGCGCCTACCTGAACTGGCGCCTGGTGGCGGCGCGGCTGCGCCTGTACACGGAGCGCGCCGGCAATGCGCTGACCCTGCCCGACTATCTGGCCAACCGTTTCGAGGACCATTCCAATGTGCTGCGCATCGTGACGGCCATGGTGATCCTGGTGTTCTTCACGCTGTACTGCGCCTCGGGCGTGGTGGCGGGCGCGCGCCTGTTCGAGAACATGTTCGGCATGCCCTACGGCACGGCCCTGTGGGTGGGCGCGCTGTGCACCATCGCCTATGTGTTCATCGGCGGCTTCCTGGCCGTGAGCTGGACGGACACCATCCAGGCCTCGATGATGATCACGGCGCTGATCCTGGCGCCCGTGATCGCCTGGCTGGCCGTGCAAGGCCAGCTGCAGCCGGGCCAGGATCTGCACGCCATCGTGGCGGCGGAGAAGTTCGACCTGTTCCGGGGCGCCAGCTTCGTGGGCATCGTCTCGCTGCTGGCCTGGGGCCTGGGCTATTTCGGCCAGCCCCACATCCTGGTGCGCTTCATGGCCGCATCGTCGGTGCAGACCATTCCCTCGGCACGCCGCATCAGCATGACCTGGATGGTGCTGTGCCTGGCCGGCGCCGTGGCCGTGGGCTTCGTCGGCATTCCCTACTTCGCGGCCCACCCCGAAGGCGCCGCCGCCGTGAACGCGAATGCCGAGACGGTGTTCATGGAAATCACCAAGCAGCTGTTCAACCCCTGGATCGCGGGCGCGCTGCTGGCGGCCATCCTGGCGGCCGTGATGAGCACGCTGTCGTGCCAGCTGCTGGTGTGCTCCAGCGCGCTGACCGAGGACATCTACCGCACCTTCCTGCGCAAGAACGCCAGCCAGGCCGAGCTGGTCTGGATCGGCCGCGCCATGGTGCTGCTGGTGGCCGTGATCGCCATCGCCATCGCCAGCAACCCCGACTCCAAGGTGCTGGGCATGGTCAGCTACGCCTGGGCCGGCTTCGGCGCCGCCTTCGGCCCGGTGATCATCCTGTCGCTGTTCTGGAGCCGCATGACGCGCGGCGGCGCGCTGGCCGGCATCATCACGGGCGCCGTCACGGTGCTGGTGTGGAAGCAGTTCGGCTGGCTTAACCTGTACGAGATCATCCCCGGCTTCATCCTGGCCTGGCTGGCCACGGTGGTGGTCAGCCGCATGGGGCCCGCGCCTTCGCAGACCATGCTGAACGCCCATGCGGCAGTGGACAAGGAGTTCGCGCAGATCGGCGCTTGACGACCTGATCCACACCTTTGGATGCGAACGCCCGATGACGCTTGCGCTCATCGGGCGTTTGTCATTGCGGCGCCCATGTCATCGCCAAACCCGATGGACCCCAACGCACATGACGAGCGCTTTGTACGTGGTCGCCACAAGGGGAGTGGTCACTACAATCCATGGGCTCTTTTTCATCGCCGGGCCGCCCCAGGATGAAAGGCGTCCCCTTTGGGCGGGACCGCGGACCTTGCGCCACAAGGAGAGCGTGGGGGCGCATTCTTCCAACACACAACCAACGAGACTTGCCGCTATGCAACTGATCCGCCGAACCCTTCTCTCGACCTGCGTGGCCGCCATGGCCGTGGCTTCGGCCGGCGCCGCGATGGCCCAGTCCAAGGAGGTCAAGATCGGCTACGCCCTGGCCGTGAATTCGCACTACGGCGCAGCGGCGCAGGCCTGGGCCGACGCGGTGGACAAGGGCACGAACGGCGCCTACAAGTTCAAGCAGTTCCCCGCTTCCGCGCTGGGTGGCGAGCGCGAGCTGATCGAAGGGCTGCAGCTGGGCACGGTGGAGGCGGCCATCGTCTCCACGGGCGCCATCAGCAACTTCGTGCCCGACGTGGGCGTGGTGGACATCCCCTTCCTGTTCCGCGACACGCAGCATGCGCGCGCGGTGCTGGACGGCGCCTTCGGCCAGGACCTGCTGGCCAAGTTCAGCAAGCGCGGCCTGGTCGCGCTGGCCTGGGGCGAGCAGGGCTTTCGCCACCTGACCAACAACAAGCATGCCGTCAACGGCGTGGCCGACCTCAAGGGCCTGAAGATCCGCGTGACCGAGAACCCCGTGCACATCACGGCCTTCCGCACGCTGGGCGCCTCGCCCACGCCCATGTCCTGGCCCGAGGTGATCGGCGCGCTGCAGCAGGGCACGATCGACGGCCAGGAGAACCCGATCTCGGTGCTGGCCTCGGCCAAGCTGTGGCAGGTGCAAAAGCACCTGACGCTGACGGCCCACGTCTACGCGCCCATGGCGCTGCTGGTGTCGCCCTCGTTCTGGGGCACGCTGAACGACAGCCAGAAGGCTGCCTTCACGCAGGGGGCCAAGGCGGGCGCCAGCGCCTCGCGCGTCTTCGTGGACACGGTCGAGAAGAAGGGCGTGGAAGAGGCCAAGGGCCACGGCATGCAGGTGGTGGAGAAGGTGGACCAGGCCGCCTTCCGCGCCGCGCTGGAGCCGGCCTACAAGGAATACGCCAAGAAGTTCGGCCAGAAGACGCTGGACACCATCTCCAACACCCGGTAATCCTTGCTGCCACGGGCGGCCTGCCCGTGGCACCGGGCCGCCGCCGCGGGCAAGCCCCATGGCTCCGCGCGGCGCCCGCGCCGATGATCTGATCTCCGACGGCAGCCCGGCCCCCGCGGGCCCTTGCGCCCCACCCCTCCTGCCCTCGCACATTCCTATGCTGAACCGTATCGAACGCGCCCTCGTGGCCTGCAACCGCTGGCTGCTGATCGTGCTGCTGCTGGCCATGGCCTGCATCGTGTTTGCCAACGTGGTGCTGCGCTACACCACGGGCGACTCCATCGTCTGGGCCGAGGAAGTGGCCCGCCACATGATGATCTGGGTCACCTTCCTGGGCGCGGGCCTGGTGCTGCGCTTCGGCGGCCATGTGGCCATCGACAACCTGCACCGCTCGGTGGGCACGCGCACGGCGCAGTGGCTGCGCCGCCTGGTGGTGCTGGGCGTGGGCGGCTTCTGCGCGGTGATGGCGGTGGCCTCCTCGCAGTACGTCTGGGCCACGCGCTTCCAGACCACGGCGGCCACGGACATACCGATTTCCTTCGTCTACGCGGCCATGCCCGTGGGCTTCGTGCTGATGCTGGTGCACCTGCTGTTCATCGCGCGCGGATATGTGGCCGATGGCTCTTTCGCCGAATCGGACGAAATGGATGCCGACGCAGCCGCGTCGATCTGACCCGCAAGACTGAGAACACCATGGGTATCACGCTTTTCATCGCCATCGTCGTCCTGCTCACGCTGGGCTTTCCGGTGGCTTTCGCGCTGGCGATCTCGGCCGCGCTGGCCGTCTTCATGGGCGGCCGCTATCCGCAGCTCATCGTCTTCAAGGAGATGTTCACGGGCATCGACAGCTTTCCGCTGATGGCCGTGCCCTTCTTCATCCTGGCGGCCGAGCTGATGTCGGGCGGCGCGCTCACGCATGTGCTGCTGCGTTTCGCGGCGCAGTTCGTGGGCCATCTGCGCGGCGGCCTGGGCTATGCCAACGTGCTGTCGCTGACGCTGTTCTCGGGCATCTCGGGATCGGCCCTGGCCGATGCGGCCGGCCCCGGCTCGATGATGGTCAAGATGATGGACAAGGCCGGCTACGCGCGCTCCTACGCGGCGGCGCTGACGGCCAGCACGGCCATCGTGGGGCCCATCATCCCGCCGTCGGTGAGCATGATCATCTATGCGCTGCAGGACGAGCGGGTCTCGGTCGGCGGGCTGTTCATGGCGGGCTTCATCCCCGGCATCCTGATCGCGCTGGCCATGGCCGCCGTGAACTGGTGGGTCTGCAGGAAGCGCGACTACCGCTCCACCGAGCCGCGCCCCGATGGCCGCACCATGTGGATCAACAGCGTCAAGGCGATTCCCGCGCTGATGCTGATCGTGCTCATCGTGGTGGGCATACGCTTCGGCGTCTTCACGCCCACCGAGGCGTCGGTGGTGGCCGTGTTCTACGCCCTGGTCTGCGGCAAGTGGGTGTACCGCACGCTGCAATGGTCGGCCCTGCCCGGCATCCTGGCGCGCTCGGCCATGCTGACGGCCTCGGTGCTGCTGGTGATGGCGACCTCGGCGGCCTTCGCCTGGGTGCTGACGGTGGAAGGCATTCCGCAGTACCTGTCCGAGCTGATCGTGGGCTGGCAGCTGTCGCCCACCATGTTCCTGATCGCGGTGAACATCCTGCTGCTGGTCTTCGGCATCTTCATGGAGCCGCTGCCCGGCGTGATGATCCTGGTGCCCATCCTGGCACCCATCGCCTTCAGCCTGGGGATTGATCCCACGCACTTCGCCATGGTGGTGATCGTCAACCTGACGCTGGGCATGATCACGCCGCCCGTGGGCGGCCTGCTGTTCGTGACCTCGGTGGCCACGCGCGTGTCCATCACCGACCTCACGCGCGAGATGCCGCTGTTCCTGCTGGCCCACTTCGTGGTGCTGTGCCTGCTGACCTTCATCCCCGCGCTGTCCACCTGGCTGCCGCATACGCTGGGCTTCCAGTGACGACAAGGGCCTCCGAGTGAGGCCCTTTTTTTTTGCCGCCGGGCCGCCCCAAGGCAAAAAGCAGCCCCCTCGGGGGGCGCCCGGCCAGGGGCAGCGGACCTTGCGCAGCAAGGGGAGCGTGGGGGTCATTTTTATGGGTCAGAACAGCAGATCGGCCATGCGCCGGGCCATTTCCTTCAGGTGCGGCAGTCCCTCCAGCGCCTGCGCCAGCGGCATGCGCGCCTCGGGCGCATGCACGGCCAGCGTGGCGCGGCACTGGCCCTTGGCGTCGCGCACGGGCACGGCGACGGCGATCATGCCCAGCATGAATTCCTCGCGGTCGCAGGAGTGGCCTTCGCGCACGATGCGCGCGCACTCCTCGGCCAGCGCCTCGGGCGTGTTCAGCGTGTTGGCCGTGCAGGCGGTGAGTTCCACGCTGTCCAGGATGGCGGCACGCCTGGCCGCAGGCATGTGGGCCAGGAACAGCTTGCCGCTGGCCGTGGCGTGGATGGGCACCATAGATCCGGCCTCCAGCTGGATGCGCAGCGGCCAGTGGGTTTCGACACGGTCCAGGTAGCGCACGCGCGTGCCGTCCAGCACGGTGAGGTTGCAGGTCTCGCCCAGCCGCGCCACCAGTTGGGACAGCAACTCATGGCGCAGGGCCTGGCGCGGATCGGATTGCAGCGCGCGCACGGCCAGGCTCAGCAGCTTGGGGCCCGGGGAGAAGCTGCGGTCGCCCTCATGGCGCAGCAGCCATTGCCGCGCCTCCAGATGGGAGCACAGGCGCGAGGCCGTGGCCTTGGGCAGGTTGAGCGCGGCTGCGATGTCCATGAGGCCCGGCGGGGCCTCGGCCTGGGTCACGAAATCGAGCACGGCCAGGGAGCGATCGGAGACCGAGTTCGCTTCGTCCTGCCGTGCAGGGGTGGGGTCCGGGGCAGCGCTGGCAAGGGAGGGCGGCATGGGGCGGTGTCGTGTGGAAGGCCGGAAACGCTTTCGATCATGCCTGATCGCCAGGAGCCGGCAAGGGTTTGCGCGGGGTTGCGGTCCAGGGTGGCAAAGAATAAGTTTCATCAAAAGGAACAAAAAGTTCCTTCAAAAGAAACTCAATAAGGAGCCACCGCATGCCGGAACCCATCGACAGCTATGACTACGTGATCGTGGGAGCAGGCTCTGCCGGCTGCGTGCTGGCCGCCCGCCTGTCCGAGGACCCGGCCACCCGCGTGCTGCTGCTGGAGGCCGGCCCGCCCGACCGCTCGCCCTGGATCCACCTGCCCATCGGCTACGGCAAGACCATGTGGAGCCCCGTCTACAACTGGAAGTTCGAGACCGATCCGGACCCCAACATGAACGGCCGGCGCATCTACTGGCCCCGGGGCCGCACGCTGGGCGGCAGCAGCTCCATCAACGGCCTGATCTACGTGCGCGGCCAGCCCGAGGACTACGACCACTGGGCGGCGCTGGGCAACCGGGGCTGGTCCTACGAGGAGGTGCTGCCCTACTTCGTGAAGTCCGAGGGCAATGCGCGCGGCGCCTTCGCGGGCCATGGGGGCGAGGGGCCGCTGAAGGTCTCGGACATCGGCGCCCGGCATGAACTGATCGAGGCCTTCATCGCGGGGGCCGGCCAGATAGGCGTGCCGCGCACGGAGGACTTCAACGGCCGCGACCAGGAGGGCGCGGGCTACTACCAGCTCACCACGCACAAGGGCCTGCGCTGCAGCACGGCCAAGGCCTATCTGGCCGATGCGCGGCGCCGGCCCAACCTGCGCATAGCAACCGATGCCATGGCCACGCAGCTGATCCTGCGCGGCAGGCGGGCGGCCGGCGTGCATTACCGGCAGGGCGGCCAGCCGCGCCAGGCGCTGGCGCGGGCCGAGGTGATCCTGTGCGCGGGCGCCATCCAGTCGCCCCAGTTGCTGCAGTTGTCGGGCATCGGGCCGGGCCCATTGCTTCAGGAGTTGGGCATTGCCGTGGCCTGCGACCTGCCGGGCGTGGGCGAGAACCTGCAGGACCATCTGCAGATCCGCCTGGGCTACGAGTGCAGCCGGCCCATCACCACCAACGACCAGCTCAACTCCTGGGTGGGCAAGACGCAGCTGGGGCTGCAGTGGCTGCTGTTCCGCTCCGGCGCGCTGGCCGTGGGCATCAACCAGGGCGGCTGCTTCATGCGCGCGCTCAAGGACGATGCGGGCCGGCCCGTGGCGGCCACGCCCGACATCCAGTTCCATGTGTCCACGCTGTCGGCCGACATGGCGGGCGGCCAGGTCCACCCGTATTCGGGCTTCACCATGTCGGTGTGCCAGCTGCGCCCCGAGTCGCGCGGCCGGCTGCGCATCCGCTCGCGCGATCCGTTCGAGGCGCCGTCCATCCAGCCCAACTACTTGGCCACCGAGCTGGACCGCCGCACCAATGTGGCCGCCGTGCGCGCGGCCCGCGCCATTGCCGACACGCCGGCCATGCGCCCCTATGTGAAGCGCGAGGTCAAGCCCGGCCCCGGCCTGCAAAGCGATGCCGAGCTGCTGGAGTTCTGCCGCGACCACGGCGCCACCATCTTCCACCCCAGCGGCACCTGCCGCATGGGCCATGACGGCCTGGCCGTGGTCGACGAGCGGCTGCGCGTGCACGGCATGCAGGGGCTGCGCGTGGTCGATGGCTCGGTCATGCCCACCCTGGTGTCGGGCAACACCAATGCGCCCGTGGTGATGATGGCCGAGAAGGCCGCCGACATGGTTCGTGAAGACGCGAAGCAGCCCGAAGTCGCATGACTGCTTCGCCCGCTCCCCGGCATATGCGACGGACAACCAGGAGACATCATGACGACGGCAACCGATCCCAAGGTGATTCGCAAGGTGGTGACCTCGGCGCTGATTGGCGCGACGATCGAGTGGTACGACTTCTTCCTGTACGGCGTGGTCGCCGGCATCGTCTTCAGCAAGCTGTACTTTCCCGGGGACGATCCGCTGGTCTCCACGCTGCTGGCCTACACCACCTTTGCCGTGGGCTTCGTCACGCGGCCGCTGGGCGGCGTGGTCTTCGGGCACTTCGGGGACCGCGTGGGGCGCAAGAGCATCCTGGTGGTCACGCTGATGATCATGGGCGTGTCCACCTTCCTGATCGGCCTGCTGCCCACCCACGCGCAGATCGGCGTGGCGGCGCCCGTGCTGCTGTTGCTGCTGCGCGTGGCCCAGGGCATCGGCCTGGGCGGCGAATGGGGCGGCGCCGTGCTCATGGCCTATGAGTACGCGCCCAGGCAGCAGCGGGGCTTCTACGCCTCCCTGCCCCAGGTGGGCCTGGCCATCGGGCTGTTCATGGCCTCGGGCGTGGTGGCCCTGCTGTCGTGGCTGTGCACCGAGGAGCAGTTCATGGCCTGGGGCTGGCGCATCGCCTTCCTGATCTCGGGGCTGATGGTGGCCGTGGGCATGTACATCCGGCTGCATGTGAAGGAGACGCCCGAGTTCGCGGCCGTCAAGGCGCGCAATGCGGAAACCGCGATCCCGTTCATGGACATGCTGCGCCGCTACCCGGGCAATGTGCTCAAGGGCATGGGCGCGCGCTACATCGATGGCGTGTTCTTCAATGTCTTCGGCGTGTTCTCCATCACCTACCTGACCTCCACGCTGCAGATCAGCCGCACCGATGCGCTGATCGGCGTGATGGTGGCCGCCGTGGTGATGTGCGCGGCCATTCCCTTCTTCGGCCGCCTGTCGGACCGGCTGGGCCGCACCCGGGTCTACCTGTGGGGCTCGCTGATCACCGCCGTTTCCGCCTTCCCGGCCTTCTGGCTCATGGCGCACAGCGGCGGCGACGTGCTGCTGGTCTGGATCGCCATCGTCGTGCCCTTCGGCATCCTGTATGCATCGGTCTACGGCCCCGAGGCCGCCTTGTTCTGCGACCTGTTCGACGCCAAGGTGCGCTACACCGGCATCTCCTTCGTCTACCAGTTCTCGGGCATCTTCGCGTCGGGCATCACGCCCATCATCGCGACGGCCCTGGTCAAGACCTCGGGCGGCAGCCCGTGGCTGGTGTGCCTGTATGTGCTGTTCGCGGGCGCGGTGTCGGCATGGTGCGCCTGGGCGATCGGGCGCGATGCGCGCCGGGCCCATGCCTATGCCCCGGCGCTGGCCCGTTCCTGAGACGGCAATTGTTCCGCATGCCACAGGTCCACATGGGCCTGCAGGAAGTCCAGCACCGCGCGCGTGCGCGGCGGCAGCCGGTCGGGCTTGCCCAGGTAGACCGCGTGGATGGGCTCCAGGTCGCCGGTGTTGAAGTCCTCCAGCACGGGCACCAGCCGCCCCGCGCGCAGGTCCTCCCACGCGTGATAGAGCGACAGGCGCGCCAGGCCCGCGCCGGCCAGCGCCAGCTCGCGCATGGCATCGCCGTCGTTGACGCGCACCACCTCGCCGATCTCCACCGCCACGCGCCGGCCGTCCACCACGAAGGGCCAGTGCGGTATGGCGCGCTGGTAGCTCCAGCCCAGGCGCACATGGCGGCCCAGCTCTTGCGGATGCCCGGGCCGGCCCATGCGCTCCAGGTAGGCGGGCGAAGCCAGGATCACCTGCCGCGTGCGGCCCAGCAGGCGCGCCACCATGTCCGAGGGCGGCAACTGGCCCCAGCGGATGGCGATGTCGATGCCGGCCTCCACGAGGTCCACGATCTGGTCGGACAGGCTGATCTCCAGGCTCAGGCCCGGGTGCGTGGCCAGCAGCCGGGGCACCAGGGGCACGAGCAGCATCTTGCCCGTCGATGAGCTGGTGTTGATGCGCACCAGCCCGCGCGGCGCGCTGCGCACGGCGACGCAGGCCTCCAGTTCATCCAGGTCGGCCAGCACGCGCTTGCCGCGCTCATACAGTTGCGCGCCTTCGGGCGTGAGCTGCAGGCGGCGCGTGCTGCGCTGCAATAGCTGCACGCCCAGCCGCGCCTCCAGCCGCGACATGGTCTTGCTCACGGCTGAGGGCGAGATGCCCAGCTGGCGCGCCGCGGCCGACAGGCTGCCGCGTTCGGCGACCAGCACCAGCATCTCCAGTTCGGCGAAGCGGTTGGCCTCGGGACCGCTGGGGTCGGGGAGGGCGGCAAGGCGGGAATCGGGCATGGCAGTTCCTGGCAGGAGGAAGGACGCATCTGTTCCCGTATGGCACAGATGCATTTCCATTATTCCATCTACACAAAGATATGTTGCAGTGCGACATTCACAGGCATCACCCCCAGGACCCCAAGGAATCCTTCCATGCCTCTCTCCCTCCTCGCCCTGGCGGCCGGTGCCTTCGGCATCGGCACCACGGAATTCATCATCATGGGCCTGCTGACCCAGGTCAGTCAGGATCTCCACATCAGCATTCCCACGGCGGGCACGCTGATCTCGGGCTATGCCATCGGCGTGGCCGTGGGCGCGCCCGTGCTCACGCTGCTGACGCGCCAATGGCCGCGCAAGCGCCTGCTGCTGGCGCTGATGCTGATCTTCATCGCCGGCAACCTGGCGGCCGCCTTCGCGCCCAGCCATGCATGGCTGCTGTCCGCGCGCGTGCTGACCTCGCTGACCCACGGCACTTTCTTCGGCGTGGGCGCCGTGGTGGCCACGGGGCTGGTGCCGGCCGACAAGAAGGCCTCGGCCATCGCGCTGATGTTCTCGGGCCTGACCCTGGCCACCCTGCTGGGCGTGCCTGCGGGCGCCTGGATCGGCCAGATGTTCGGCTGGCGCAGCGCCTTCATGGCCGTGGCCATGGTCGGCGTGCTGGCCCTGGCCATCCTGGCCGCCTTCGTGCCGCGCGACCAGGGCCGTCCCGCCGTCACGCCGCTGGGCCAGGAGCTGGCCGTGCTGGCCAATGGCCAGGTCTGGCTGGGCCTGGGCATCACGGCCTTCGGCTTTGCCGGCGTGTTCGCGCTCTATACCTATGTCGAGCCGCTGCTGACCCAGGTCACCCACATGGGCGACGGTTTGGTCGCGCTGACCCTGCTGCTGTTCGGCGCGGGCCTGGCCGCGGGCAACCTGCTGGGCGGCAAGCTGGCCGACCGGGGCGTGATGCGCGCCCTGGCGTGGAGCATCGTGGCGCTGATGCTGGTGCTGGCCGCCGGCCGCTGGGCCTTCGGCCACCAGGCCGTGGCCATGGCCTATGTGATCGTGCTGGGCATCGTGGCCTTCGCCACGGTGGCGCCCATGCAGATGCGCGTGCTGGAGCAGGCCGGCCCCCACGGTGCCGACCTGGTGTCCAGCCTGAACATCGCGGCCTTCAACCTGGGCAATGCCCTGGGCGCCTGGGCCGGCGGCATGGCCCTGGCCGGTGGCCTGGGCCTGGTCCACCTGGGCTGGACCGCTGCCGCGCTGACGGCCGTGGGCCTGGTGCTCGTGTTCTGGAGCAGCCACCTGCCCACGGCCTCCACACAAGGCGCAGGCGTGGCCTGCGCCTGACGGACGCTCCAAGGCGAGCATGGGGGCCGGCGCGCCCCCGTGCGCTTGCCCGGCGCCACCATCTCTTGCCGATTGGCTGCCGAAATCCCGCGCGAGACAGCCATTCCGGCATCCTGATGGCTGGTCGATAAAAACCATGTTTGCAATACATTCCAAAGCCTCAATGAAGAAGCAATGAATTTCAATTATTACAATTCACCGTCTTCGCGATTGGAAACAGGCGCTTATAAACTGGCTCATCACAATGAATGAGGGAGGATGGCCATATCCTCGAAACCCGAATACCAAAGTGCCGCCAACCTGGTATTCAGCATCGGACGCAAGACACTGACTTACCCGCTGGGCGTTGTCAAAGCCTTTGTCCACGCTGCAAAACCCATGGCACACGGCACACACCCCATCCAGATTCCCGACCATCCGCATTCTGGTGGCGGGTACTATGCATCCATCTCTTCCTATGCGAAATCGTGGTTCTATCTGGGGCATGGCGAGGCAATGGCCGGAATTGGCGACCGCTACCTGCACCCGGGCAATGCCAGCGCGGGATGCATTACCGTGGACCCCATGGCATGGACACAGTTGTATCGCTATCTGATTCTTTGCAGGAGTGGCAATGGCAAAACGGTGGGCACGGTGGTTGTTTCACGCTAGCACTGCACAGTGCGTACTGGTGGCCGCAGTGCTGTCCGGCCCGCCACCGGCACTGGCCAGCGGCGAAAACCCCATGCCGCCCATGCTGTCCCAGGGCGACCGTGAAAAGCCGCAGGACGTCATCGACTGGTTGCAGGCCAATGGGTCCAAGGCCGACAAAGCCACCGCGCGCAAGTTGTTCGAATTGGGCACAAGACGCAAGCAGCGCAAGGACTGGGATGGCGCGATCAAGGGCTTTGGCGACAGCGCTGCGTTCTACCCGGCTCCGCGCACCTTCATCGAGCTGGCCGAGGCCGAGTTGCAGATGCTGCGCGAAGTCCGGCGCCACGGTGCCACCAACGCTGAACGGCTGGGCGATGTGAAAGCCGCAGCCGACAGCTATGGCCATGCCCTGGCTGCCGACACTGTGCTCCAGCAGCTGACTCCTCAGCAAAGGACCCGCCTGGAGTCCAACATGGCATGCATGGCCGAATACCTCAGAACACAGGTGGCGACGCGCAAATGCCCGCCCCTGGTGCTCTATGGCATAGCGAAGTAGGAGCGAGGACGGCGAGCAGCCCGGTTCAACGGGCCAGCACGGGGGCCAGGGCCTTGCCCGTGTGCGTGCCCGCAGCCACCAGATCCTCGGGCGTGCCGGCCGCGACGATGCGGCCGCCGTCCTTTCCGCCTTCGGGGCCGAGGTCGATGATCCAGTCGGCCTCGGCGATCACGTCCAGGTCATGCTCGATGACGACCACGCTGTGGCCCGCATCGACCAGGCGGTGCAGCACGCGGATGAGCTTGTCCACGTCGGCCATGTGCAGGCCCACGGTGGGTTCGTCCAGCACATACAGCGTATGCGGCGCCTTGTTGCCGCGCCGGGCCACGTCGTCGCGCACCTTGGTCAGTTCGGTCACGAGCTTGATGCGCTGGGCTTCGCCGCCGGACAGCGTGGGCGAGGGCTGGCCCAGCGTGAGATAGCCCAGGCCCACGTCCTTGAGCAGCTGCAGCGGATGGGCGATGCCGGGCATGCTGGCGAAGAATTCCACGGCCTCGTCCACCTCCATCTGCAGCACGTCGCCGATGCTCTTGCCGCGCCAGCTGACGGCCAGCGTCTCGGGGTTGAAGCGCGCGCCGTGGCAGACCTCGCAGGGCACTTTCACATCGGGCAGGAAGCTCATCTCGATGGTGCGCATGCCCTGGCCTTCGCAGGCCGGGCAGCGGCCTTCGCCAGTGTTGAACGAGAAGCGCCCGGCCGCGTAGCCGCGCGCCTTGGCCTCCAGCGTTTCGGCGTAGAGCTTGCGGATGGTGTCCCAGAAGCCGATGTAGGTGGCGGGACAGCTGCGCGGCGTCTTGCCGATGGGGGTCTGGTCCACCTCCAGCACGCGGTCCACGCCCTCGAAGCCCTGCAGGCCCTTGCAGCCCACGAGGGCAGGCGACTTGCCCGCGTCCATGGCATCGCGCCCGGCCTTGGTGGCGCGCTGGCCCACCCAGGCGGCGACGTTGGCCAGCATCACGTCGCGCGCCAGCGTGGACTTGCCCGAGCCGCTGACGCCCGTGACGGCCACCAGGCGCTTGAGCGGCACGCGCGCATCGACGTTGTGCAGGTTGTGCAGATGGGCGCCGCGCACGGTGAGCCAGCCCAGCGCCTCGGGCTGGGGGGTGGCCTCGGCGGCGGCGGGCGCGGCCTTCTTGCGGGACTTGGGGGCCTTGGCAGGCACGGGCCCGGCGGCCGCTTCGGCCTGGGGCACGGCCGCCGCGGCCGGCTGCGGCGGCACGCCTTCGCCCACCCACAGGCGGGGCTGGAACGGATGGCGCATGGCATGCAGCAGGTAGCGGCCCGTCACCGAGTCCTCGGCCGCCATGATGTCCTTCGCGGTCCCCTGGGCGACCAGGCGGCCGCCGCGGATGCCGGCGCTGGGGCCGATGTCGATGATGTGGTCGGCACGGCGGATGGTGTCCTCGTCGTGCTCGACCACGACCAGGGTGTTGCCCTTGTCGCCCAGCTTGTGCAGTGCGTTGAGCAGGATCTGGTTGTCGCGCGCGTGCAGGCCGATGGTGGGCTCGTCCAGCACGTAGCACACGCCCTGCAGGTTGCTGCCCAGTTGCGCGGCCAGCCGGATGCGCTGGGCCTCGCCGCCCGACAGCGTGGGCGCGCCACGGTCCAGCGTGAGGTAGCCCAGGCCCACTTCCTCGAGGAATTCGAGGCGGCTGCGGATCTCGGGAATGAGGTCGCGCGCGATGTCGGACTCGCGGCCCGACAGGGCCAGGCCTTCGACCCAGTGGCGCACGTCGGTGACGGACAGCCGGGCGATCTCGGCGATGCCCACGCCATGGAAGCGCACGGCGCGCGCCGTGGCATTGAGGCGCGTGCCCTGGCAGGTGGGACAGGTCACTTCGGCCAGGTCCTCGATCTCCTGGCCCTCGAACTGGACTTCGCGGCCCCGGTTGTCCTCGGCCATCAGGGTGTCGTCGTAGACCTTGCGCTGGTCCTTGGTGAGCTTAACGCCCGTGCCCACGCAGTCGGGGCACCAGCCGTGCTTGCTGTTGTAGGAGAACAGGCGCGGGTCCAGCTCGGCATAGCTGGTGGCGCAGACCGGGCAGGCGCGCTGGGTGGAGAACACCTGCAGGCTGCCGATGCCGGCCGTGCTGCGGCCGCCGGCCATGGCGCCTTCCAGGTCGTCCAGGCCCGACAGCACATGCAGCACGCCCTTGCCGATCTCCAGCGCCTGGGCCAGGTGGGTGCGCAGCTCGCGCTCGTTGGCCGCGGCCACGGTGACGCTGGCCACAGGCAGCTCGATGGTGTGTTCCTTGAAGCGGTCGATGCGCGGGAATCCCGTGGTCGGCAGGAATTCGCCGTCCACGCGCAGGTGCGTGTAGCCGCGCGGCCGCGCCCAGTCGGCCAGCTCGGTGTAGACGCCCTTGCGGTTGACCACCAGCGGCGCCAGCAGTCCGATGGTCTGGCCCCGGAACTGCGTGAGCAGCTGGGCCGCGATGCTTTCGGCGGTCTGCGGCTGCACGGCGGCGCCGTCGTGGACGCAGTGCTGGGTGCCCAGCTTGACGTAGAGCAGGCGCAGGAAGTGCCAGACCTCGGTGGTCGTGCCCACGGTGGACTTGCGCCCGCCACGCGACAGGCGCTGCTCGATGGCCACGGTGGGCGGTATGCCGTAGACCGCGTCCACCTCGGGCCGGCCCGCGGGCTGGACGATGGAGCGCGCATAGGCGTTCAGCGATTCGAGGTAGCGGCGCTGGCCTTCGTTGAACAGGATGTCGAAGGCCAGCGTGGACTTGCCCGAGCCCGAGACGCCGGTCACCACGTTGAACTGGCCGCGCGGAATGTCCACCGACAGCTGCTTGAGGTTGTGCTCCTTGGCGTTGACGATCTCGATGGCGTTCCTGGCCACCTGCACCGAGGCGGCGCGGGCCTTGCGCTCGGGCCGGTACAGCATGGGCGCGACCTCGCGCACGGCCTCGCCGCCCACGCCCATGGCCAGGTCGTATTCGCGCAGCGCCTGGGCCGTGTGCGAGCCGGGAATCTGGCGCACTTCCTCGGGCGTGCCCTGGGCCACGACGGCGCCGCCGCCGTCCCCGCCTTCGGGGCCGAGGTCGATCAGCCAGTCGCTGGCGCGGATCACGTCCAGGTTGTGCTCGATGACGATCAGCGAGTGGCCGGCCTCCAGCAGCTTGCGCAGCGCGCGCATGAGCTTGGCGATGTCGTCGAAGTGCAGGCCCGTGGTCGGTTCGTCGAACAGGAACAGGGTGCCCTTCCTGGCCAGCGCCTGCCTGGACTTGGCCTGGGCCTTGGCGGCCTCGGCGAGGAAGCCGGCGAGCTTCAGGCGCTGGGCCTCGCCGCCCGACAGTGTGGGCACGGGCTGGCCCAGCTTCACGTATTCCAGGCCCACGTCGACGATGGGCTGCAGCGCGCGGATGACATCGCGGTCCTGGGCGAACAGCTGGGCCGCCTCGGCCACGGTGAGTTCGAGCACGTCGGCCACGCTGAGCTGGCGCGGCTGCAGCTCGCCGGCCGCATGGCGCTCGATGGTGACTTCGAGGATCTCGGGCCGGTAGCGCGTGCCGTTGCAGTCGGGGCAGCGCAGGTAGACGTCGGAGAGGAACTGCATCTCCACATGCTCGAAGCCCGAGCCGCCGCAGGTGGGGCAGCGGCCATCGCCGCTGTTGAAGCTGAACTTGGCCGCGGTGTAGCCGCGCTGGCGCGCCAGCGGCGAGATGGCGAACAGCTCGCGGATGCTGTCCCAGGCACCGACGTAGCTGACGGGGTTGGAGCGCGCCGTCTTGCCGATGGGCGACTGGTCGACGAACATCACGTCGCTCAGGTGGTCGGCGCCCAGCAGCCGGTCGAAGGCGCCGGCCGCATCCGTGGGCTTGCCGAAATGGCGCATCAGCGCGGGCACCAGCACGTCCTGGACCAGCGTGGACTTGCCCGAGCCGCTGACGCCCGTGACGGTGACCAGGCGCTGCAGCGGGAATTCCACCGAGATGTCGCGCAGATTGTGCTCGCGCGCGCCTTCGAGGATGAGGCGCGGCGTGGACTCGGTGACCATGCGCTTGAGCCCGAAGCCCACCTGCTTGCGACCGCCCAGGTAGGCGCCGGTCAGCGTGTCGGCATGGCGCAGGTCCTCGGGCGTGCCGTCGAACACGATCTGGCCGCCGCGCGCGCCGGGGCCCGGACCCATGTCGATCATGCGGTCGGCCGCGAACATCACGGCCGGGTCGTGCTCGACCACGACCAGGGTGTTGCCCGCGTCGCGCAGGCGCTGCATGGCCTCGGTGATGCGGTCCATGTCGCGCGGGTGCAGGCCGATGCTGGGCTCGTCCAGCACGAACAGGGTGTTGACCAGCGAGGTGCCCAGGGCCGTGGTCAGGTTGATGCGCTGCACCTCGCCGCCCGACAGCGTGCGGCTCTGGCGGTCCAGCGTGAGGTAGCCGATGCCCACGTCGCACAGGTACTGCACGCGCGCCATGATCTCGGCGTGCAGCATCTTCAGGGCCTGGGCCTCGCCGTCGTGGGCGGGCGCATCGGCGGCCGGCGCCAGCTGCTGGAAGAAATCGCGCAGGCGCACGATGGGCAGTTGCATCAGGTCATGCAGGCACAGGCCGGGCAGCGCATCGAGCTGCCCGCGGCTCCAGGCCACGCCCCGGGGCATGAAGCGGCGGTAGCGGCCGCCCTCCCCGCCCGGAGGCAGCACGGCGTCGGCCGCCTGCTTGCTGCCCAGGCGCCACAGCAGGCTTTCGGTCTTCAGGCGCGCGCCGCCGCAGGTCGGGCATTCGGTGTAGCTGCGGTACTTGGACAGCAGCACCCGGATGTGCATCTTGTAGGCCTTGCTCTCCAGGTACTCGAAGAAGCGCTTGATGCCGTACCAGGTCTGGGTCCACTTGCCGTTCCAGTTGGGCGAGCCGTCCAGCACCCAGGATTTCTGGGCGTCGGTGAGCTTGGCCCAGGCCGTGTCGCGCGGGATGCCTTCGGCCTCGGCGTGGCGCATCAGGTCGTCCTGGATCTCCTTCCAGGCCGGCGTCTGCACGGGCTTGATGGCGCCCGTGCGCAGGGTGAGCTTGTCGTTGGGGATGACCAGGCCCCAGTCCACGCCGATCACGCGGCCGAAGCCGCGGCAGGCCTCGCAGGCGCCCACGGCGGAGTTGAACGAGAACAGCGAGGCAATGGGCTCCTGGTAGCGCAGGCCGCTTTCGGGGCAGTGCAGGCCCAGCGAGAACTTCCACAGCTGCGGCTCGGCGGGCCGTGCCCCGCCAGCCTCCACGGCGGATTCGGGCAGCACGTACACGGTCATGTGGCCGCTGCCGCGCTTGAGCGCGACCTCGATGGCCTCGTAGGCGCGGGCGCGCTCCACGTTGCCCAGGCGGAAGCGGTCGGCCACCACGTCCAGCACCTTGACCTTGAGCGGCGCCGCGGCCTTGGCCTTCCTGCCCTTGGCGTCGGCGGCGGGGTCCACGGCGCCGGCCTTCTCGGCCTCGCGCTCGGCCTGGACCTTGGTGAAGCCGCTGGCCGACAGCCATTGCTCGACCTCGGCGGCCGTGGTGTTGGCGGGCAGCTCCACCGGGAAGGTGATGGCGATGCGCGGATCGCCGGCCTCGCGGCAGCGCGCGGACAGCTCCTCCAGCACGCTGTCGGGCGTGTCATGGCGCACGGGCACGGCGGTATCGCGGTCGAACAATTGCGCCGCGCGCGCGAACAAGAGCTTGAGGTGGTCGTTCAGCTCCGTCATCGTGCCCACGGTGGAGCGCGAATTGCGCACGGGATTGGTCTGGTCGATGGCGATGGCCGGCGGCACGCCCTCCACGCGGTCCACGGCCGGCTTGTCCATGCGGTCCAGGAACTGGCGCGCATAGGCCGAGAAGGTCTCGACATAGCGGCGCTGGCCCTCGGCATAGAGGGTGTCGAACACCAGGCTGGACTTGCCCGAGCCGCTGGGCCCCGTGACCACCGTGAGCTCGCCCGTGCGGATGTCGAGGTCGAGGTTCTGGAGATTGTGCTGGCGTGCGCCGCGGATTCGAATCAGGCCCTGCGTCATGGTGTGCGGTGTTCGGTGGGGGAGCCAAACATTCTAGGCAGTCCGCAAGACAGGGATGGGACGCGCCGCAATACCTGTATTTGCATACAGGTCAAACGCAAAAAAGCCTCGGCGCCGGTCCGAGGCTCTGCCGCGCGATGCCGCCGCCCGCGGCGGCCGGCCTCACTTGGCCATCTGCACGGAGGCCGGCATGGCCTGCCCGTCCTGCACCCCCTTGACCTGGGTGGCGGCCAGCAGCGATATGACAACGAAGGCCAGGCAACCGGCCGCAATGATCCTCATGGTGAACTTCCTTGATCGGGCGTGGAAAGGACAGGCCCAGACAAAAAGGCCCCGCACCGCGAGGTACGAGGCCTGATGGCAGGCAGGCCCTGATTGGAACAGGCCTGCTTTGCGCGCGGCTTACGCCGCGCGGCGATCAGAAGGCGTGGCGCACGCCGACGGCGAAGGACGAGAAGTCCGCGCCCTTGACGCCGGTCATGTAGGTGGCGCCGGCCTTGTTGTCCACCTTGGTGTAGTAGCCGTAGACCTTGGTGCGCTTGCTCAGGTTGTAGTTGTAGCCCAGGGTCCACTGGTTGGCGCCGGAGTCGCTGATGCGGCTCCATGCGTTGGCGTGGCCCACGTTGACGTGGAATTCGGACGCGCCCATCGTGTACATGCCCGACAGGCGGAAGTTGTTGCGCGTGCCGCGGATTTCCTCGTCGTTGCGCTGGTAGTAGCCGCCGACCACGAACTGGCCGAGGGTGTAGGTGGCGCGGAAGGCGAACTGCTTGTCTTCGTCGAACTGGCTGTAGCCGGCGCCCAGGGCCAGGGGGCCCATGTTGTAGTTCGCGGCCAGGTCGTAGCCGTTCTTCTTCTTGGCCAGGCCTGCGGCCTTCTCGTGCATGGAGACCGAGCCTTCCACGGTCAGGCCGCCGAAGTTGGGCGTGACGTAGGCGATCTTGTTGGCGGTGCCCAGGCCGCTGGCGAACCAGACGGGGTCGAAGTACAGCGCGTCGGACGAGGTGCCCGTGTCATGGTTGTGCATGCTCACGTAGTCGGCCGTGGCGAAGTACGAACCGGGGAAGAAGTTGCCCAGGCGCAGCATACCGAAGTTGCCCGACAGGTTCACTTCGCTCTGGCGGTTGAAGCTCAGCGAGCCGGTGGTCGATGCGCCCAGGCCGGTGTCGGACGCAAAACCGCTTTCCAGCACGAAGCCGGCCTTCAGGCCGCCACCCAGATCCTCGACGCCACGGATGCCCCAACGCGAGGAGTTGTTCTCCATCTTGTTGACGTTCTCGTCGCCGATCTTCTGGCGTTCCACGGTCGTGTTGATACGGCCATAGAGCGTGACGCTGCTTTGCGCCATCACGGTGGTGGAACCCAGCACGGCCAGCACGGCCAGGGCAACGCGGTTCATCTTGATCATCTCGGCATCTCCTCGGGATTGTCGGGTGGGTGTACTTGAAATCTCAGGGCCGGCTCCGGCTCCGGATCAGTGCCATCTGCGGCTGCTGCGGATTCTAGGTGCGGGCTTGTCAAAAAATGTGTGCCCGCCTTTGAAAATGCGCCATGTGATGCTTTGCTGCCACAGCCGTGACATGGAAAACCAGTAGAAGCCGCAAAAGGAAAAAAGCCCATGGCGAATCCGCCATGGGCCCGGGTCCATAGAAGGCCGAGATGACCGGCCCCCGCTCAGCGATTGCCCGTGTCAATCATTCGCGTAGATATCCACGTCCTTGGTTTCTTTCAGGAACAGCGTGCCGATGATGGCCGTGGCCCCGGCGATCACGATCGGATACCACAGGCCGCTGTACATGTTGCCGGTCTGGGCCACGATGGCGAACGACATGGTCGGCAGCAGGCCGCCGAACCAGCCGTTGCCGATGTGGTAGGGCAGGCTCATGGAGGTGTAGCGGATGCGCGTGGGGAACAGCTCCACCAGCATCGCCGCGATGGGGCCGTAGACCATGGTCACGAGGATGACCAGGTAGGTCAGGATGGCGACCATCATCACCTTGTTCATCTTCGCCGGGTCGGCCTTGGTGGGGTAGCCGTCCTCGGCCAGCACCTTGGCCACGGTCTTCTTGAACTCGGCGTCCTTGGCCTTGGCTTCCTCGGGGCTCAGGCCCTTGAGCGAGAACGAGGGGATCTCGGTGCTGCCGATGCGGATGAAGGCGGTCTTGCCGGGCCCTGCGTCCTCTGCGTCATAGCTGACCGATCCGGCGGCCAGCACCTGCTTGGCCACGTCGCAGGAGCTGGTGAACTTGGAAGTGCCCGTGGGGTTGAACTGGAACGAGCATTCCTTGGGGTCGGCGACGATGACCACCTTGTTCTTGGCCTGGGCAGCGGCCAGGTCGGGGTTGGCGGCCTCGGTCAGTGCCTTGAACACGGGGAAGTAGGTCACCACGGCCAGCACGCAGCCCAGCATGATGATGGGCTTGCGGCCTATCCTGTCCGACAGCGAGCCGAAGACCACGAAGAAGGGCGTGCCGATGATCAGCGCCGCCGCGATCATCAGGTTGGCCGTCACCGCGTCCACCTTGAGCTGCTGCGTGAGGAAGAACAGCGCGTAGAACTGGCCCGTGTACCAGACCACGGCCTGGCCGGCGGTCAGGCCGACCAGCGCCAGCAGCACGATCTTGAGGTTGCGCCACTGGCCGAAGGACTCCGACAGCGGGGCCTTGGAGACCTTGCCCTCGGCCTTCATCTTCTGGAAGGCCGGCGACTCGGACAGCGTCATGCGGATCCACACCGAGATGCCCAGCAGCACGATGGACAGCAGGAAGGGGATGCGCCAGCCCCAGTCGGCAAACGCCTGCTCGCCCAGCGTGGTGCGCACGCCCAGGATCACCAGCAGCGACAGGAACAGGCCCAGCGTGGCCGTGGTCTGTATCCACGAGGTGTAGGCGCCGCGCTTGCCGTGCGGCGCATGCTCGGCCACATAGGTGGCCGCGCCGCCGTACTCGCCGCCCAGCGCCAGGCCCTGCAGCATGCGCAGGCCGATCAGGATCACGGGGGCCGCCACGCCGATGCTGGCGTAGGTGGGCAGGATGCCGACGATGAAGGTCGACAGGCCCATGATCAGGATGGTCACCAGGAAGGTGTACTTGCGCCCGATCATGTCGCCCAGCCGCCCGAACACCAGCGCGCCGAAAGGCCGCACGATGAAGCCGGCCGCGAAGGCCAGCAGCGCGAAGATGAAGGCCGATCCCGCATCGAGCCCGCTGAAGAACTGCTTGGCGATGATGGCCGCCAGCGATCCGTAGAGATAGAAGTCGTACCACTCGAACACGGTGCCCAGCGACGAGGCAAAGATCACCTTGCGTTCTTCCGGAGTCATGGGCCGCGGGGTCGCCTTGACCCCCGCGCCTTGCGATGCGTTGATAGCCATGTTTGTCTCCTAGGATTTTTGAATGTGTGCGGACTTGGCATGGGTCCGCCGATTCACTATCCGCCCGGCCGCTGACGCCAAACTGACTCACTTCTTACAGAAATTGACAGCGAACTGAATGGATTCTTACGAACTCCGCAGCAACCCTGAGGCCGTCTTTTTCCATGTGAAAACCACGGTAAAAACCCTGGGAAATCAGCCGCTTGCACGTAAGCACGCGGTCAGATGCCATTTCCAGAATGCGCCGCATATGCCGGAGCCATCCACGGCTTCGCGCTGGCATATACGACCTTTCAGGAGACAAACCATGACCGATCCGGTGGTAGACAAAATACAGCGCCATCCCAAATACCAGGAGCTGCGCAGCAAACGCAATCGACTGGGCCTTTTCCTGACGCTGCTGATGCTGGTCGTCTATTACGGCTATATCGCGCTGATCGCCTTCGACAAGTCGTTCCTGGCCCAGCCCATCGGCGCGGGCGTGACCTCGCTGGGCATTCCGATCGCCATGGGGGTGATCGTCTTCTCGGTGATCGTCACCGGCCTCTACGTGCGCCGTGCCAATGGCGAGTACGACAAGCTCACCCAGGACATCCTGAAGGACGCCACGAAATGAAGACCTCCGCACAACGCATGCTGCTGGCGCCCCTGGCGCTGGCCCTGGCCGGCCCCGTGCTGGCCGCCGGCGGCGACGTCGGCGTGGCCGCCAAGCAGGCCACGAACTGGACCGCCATCATCCTGTTCACGGTCTTCGTGGTCGCCACGCTGTGGATCACCAAGTGGGCCGCGGGCCGCACCAAGTCGGCCGCCGACTTCTACACGGCCGGCGGCGGCATCACGGGCTTCCAGAACGGCCTGGCCATCGCGGGCGACTACATGTCGGCCGCCTCCTTCCTGGGCATCTCGGCCTCGGTCATGGCCAGCGGCTATGACGGCCTGATCTACTCCATCGGCTTCCTGGTGGGCTGGCCCATCCTGACCTTCCTGCTGGCCGAGCGCCTGCGCAACCTGGGCAAGTTCACCTTCGCCGACGTGGCCGGCTACCGCTTCTCGCAGACGCCGTTCCGCGCCTTCGCGGCCAGCGGCACGCTGGTGGTGGTGGCCTTCTACCTGATCGCCCAGATGGTGGGCGCGGGCCAGCTGATCAAGCTGCTGTTCGGCCTGGACTACTGGATCGCCGTGGTGCTGGTGGGCGCGCTGATGATGATCTACGTGCTGTTCGGCGGCATGACGGCCACGACCTGGGTGCAGATCATCAAGGCCTGCATGCTGCTGGCCGGCGTGACCTTCATGGGCTTCATGGTGCTGGCCAAGTACGGCTTCAGCCCCGAGGCGCTGTTCGCCGAAGGCGTGCGCGTGCGCACCGAGATCGCCGCCAACAACGGCGCCGACCCCTCGGCGGCCGCCAAGGCCGGCCTGGCCATCATGGGCCCGGGCGGCTTCATCAAGGACCCGATCTCGGCCATCAGCTTCGGCATGGCGCTGATGTTCGGCACGCTGGGCCTGCCCCACATCCTGATGCGCTTCTTCACCGTGCCCGACGCCAAGGAAGCGCGCAAGAGCGTGTTCTGGGCCACGACCTGGATCGGCTACTTCTACGTGCTGATCTTCATCATCGGCTTCGGCGCCATCACCCTGGTGCTGACCAACCCCGAGATGGCCGACACGGTCAAGGGCGTGATCCACGGCGGCGCGGGCACGGCCAACATGGCGGCCGTGCTGGTGGCCAAGAGCGTGGGCGGCGACGTGTTCTACGGCTTCATCTCGGCCGTGGCCTTCGCCACCATCCTGGCCGTGGTCGCGGGCCTGACGCTGTCGGGCGCCTCGGCCGTGTCGCACGACCTGTACGCCACGGTGATCAAGAAGGGCAAGGCCGACAGCGCCGCCGAGCTGCGCGTCTCGCGCATCACCACGCTGACGCTGGGCGCCATCGCCGTGCTGCTGGGCATCGTGTTCGAGAAGCAGAACATCGCCTTCATGGTGTCCCTGGCCTTCGCGGTCGCGGCCTCGGCCAACTTCCCCGCGCTGCTGCTGTCGGTGCTGTGGAAGGACTGCACGACCAAGGGCGCGGTGATCGGCGGCTTCATGGGCCTGGTCTCCTCGGTGGGCCTGACCATCGTCTCGCCCCCGGTGTGGGAGGCCACGCTGGGCAACCCCGCAGGCTCGGCCTGGTTCCCCTACGCCTCGCCCGCGCTGTTCTCGATGAGCATCGGCTTCTTCGGCGTGTGGCTGTTCTCGGTGCTCGACAAGAGCGCGCAGGCCGCCAGGGAACGCGCCGTGTTCCCCGCGCAGCAGGTGCGCTCGGAAACCGGCCTGGGCGCCTCGGGGGCCTCGGGCCACTGAAGCACCGTCGCAGGACAGAGGGCCGCCAGGCCCTGCACAAGCCGGGCCCTGCGCCCGGCTTTTTTCATGCGCCGCCGCACCAAAGGCCCTCAGATTGATCGGCTGGAGCAGCCCTTTGAGCGGATCCGGAATGTCCGGCCTGGCCGCGGCCCCTAGACTTGGGGGTCTGCCGAGCGCTTCGCGCAGCTTGAATCCTCTCTTCAACGCACAGGACCTCTCCGACATGCAACTCACCAGCCAAAGCTTCCAGGACGGCCAGGCCATCCCCGGCGAATTCGCGTTCGCCGTGCCCGATGCGGCATCGCACGTGGCGCTGTCGTCCAACCGCAATCCGCACCTGGCCTGGAGCGGCGCGCCCGCGGGCACGCAGTCCTTCGTCGTGGTCTGCCACGACCCCGACGTGCCCAGCCGCGGCGACGACGTGAACCAGGAAGGCCGCGAAGTGCCGGCCAGCCTGCCGCGCGTGGACTTCTATCACTGGCTGCTGCTGGACATCCCGGCCAGCACCACCGAGATCGCCGCCGGCAGCCAGTCCGATGGCGTGACGGCACGCGGCAAGAGCGGCCCGGCCGCCCCGGGCGGCCTGCGCCACGGCATCAACGACTACACGGGCTGGTTCGCGGGCGACGCGCAGATGAAGGGCGACTACTTCGGCTACGACGGCCCCTGCCCTCCGTGGAACGACAGCATCGTCCACCACTACGTCTTCACGGTCTATGCGCTGGCCACGCCCACGCTGGCCGTCTCCGGCCCGCTGACCGGCGCCAATGTGCGCGCTGCCCTGGCTTCGGCGCCGGTGCTGGGCCAGGCCAGCATCACCGGGCTGTACAGCCTGAACCCTGCGGTGGCTGCGGCCTGAGCTGCATGCTGGCGCCATCCCGCAGCTGGCTGCTGCCATCGGCCGCGCCCGTGGCACGCCCCGGCCTGTGCACCCTGGCCCAGCCCAGCCTGCGGCAGGCGCGGCGCACGCCGCGCTTCCTGTTCCATGAGGCCTGCCTGCTGCTGGTGGCATCGGGCCGGCTGGACGTGGAGGCCGGGGCCGGCGATGGCGCCCGCCGCATCACGGTGCAGGCGCCCTCCTCGCTGCTGCTGGTGCAGGCCCATACCTGCGCCGACCTGCTGAAGACGCCGGGCGGCGAAGAACAGCGCTTCCGCTCGGTGCTGCTGGCGCTGGCCCCCGAATTGCTGGAGGCCTTCCACCGGACCCATCCACAGGAGGCGGCGCAGCAGCCCCCGGCGCACGCCTTGCGGCAGCTGCCGCTGGACCACGATCTGCAGGACAGCCTGCTGCGCGTGGTCGGCAGCCTGCAGGAGCCTGCCATCAGCGACGAGCGGCTGCGCTACCGGCTGCTGGACCTGCTGGCGGCACTGGCCG
>JBHIXF010000051.1:0-45769 GCA_041984925.1 Comamonas sp. | reverse complement strand
GTGGGTGTTTCTTGATGCGCGCGATCAGGTCCTTGCGGCCGACGATGATGCCGGCCTGCGGGCCGCCCAGCAGCTTGTCGCCACTGAAGGTGACGATGTCGGCGCCGGACTCGATGGTCTCGCGCACCGTGACCTCGTAGGGCAGGCCCCATTCGCGCAGGTCCACCAGGGTGCCGCTGCCCAGGTCCACGGCCATGGGCAGGCCGTGGGCATGGGCGATGGAGGCCACTTCGGCGTCGCTGACGGCCTTGGTGAAGCCCGTGACCGCGTAGTTGCTGCAGTGGACCTTCATCAGCAGGGCCGTGCGCTCGCCCACGGCGGCCTCGTAGTCGCGCGCATGGGTGCGGTTGGTGGTGCCGACCTCGACCAGCCTGGCGCCTGCACGCGCCATCACGTCGGGGATGCGGAAGGCGCCGCCGATCTCCACCAGCTCGCCGCGCGAGACGATGACCTCGCGCTCGGTGGCCAGCGTGGCCAGCACCAGCAGCACGGCGGCGGCGTTGTTGTTGACCACGGTGCAGGCCTCGGCGCCCGTGAGTTCGCAGACCAGGCCGGCGACCAGGTCGTCGCGGTCGCCGCGGCCGCCGTCGCCCAGGTCGTATTCCAGGTTGGCGGGCGCCGTCATCGCGGCGACCACGGCATCCACGGCCTCCTGGGGCAGCAGGGCGCGGCCCAGGTTGGTGTGCAGCACCGTGCCCGTGAGGTTGAACACCGTGCGCAGCCGGGGTGCGAAGCGGCGCGCCAGCCGGGTCCGGGCCGCCTGGGCGACGTCGGCGATGTCCGGCGCCTGCGCCGGTTCGCCGCCTTGCGTTGCGGACAGCCGCTCGGCACGCATCTGCGCCAGCGTCTCGCGCACGGCCTGGGTGCAGGCATCGAGGCCGTAGCGCTCGCGCAGCGCGAGCATGTCGGTGCCGAGCAGCACCTTGTCCACGGCGGGCAGGCGCAGTGCGCGATGGGCGTCGGAGGCGGCGGTATCGGTCATGGTATCGGTCAAAGGCTCAGGCGGCGGGCGTGGCAGGGTCGATCAGCGCGTCGCTGCCGTCCTGCTCCTCGGCGAAGGCCACGTAGAGCAGGGGGTTGGCGCTGGCGCGCTGGAACTTCGTCTCGCCCATCAGCAGGTCCAGCATCAGCGAGGCCAGATCGTCGGCCAGGGGCTCGGCCATGGGGTCCTTTTCCTGGTTGACGACCTTGCGGTAGCTGCCGCACTCGTCGCAGGTCTCGGCCAGCACGGTGTCGCCCGCGCCCTCGATGCCCTGGTAGTGGATGCCCTTGGTCGATTCGCAGTGCGAGCACTTGACGCGCACCATGTGCCATTCCGTGCAGCAGGTGCCGCAGTGCAGGTAGCGGTGGCCGGCGGCCTTGCCGCCGATGCGCAGCACGCTGGCCACGGGCTCGCTGGCGCAGACAGGGCAGATGGATGCCGGATCGGTGTAAGGCACGTCGCGCGCATCCAGTGCGCCGGCGCGCCTGGCGAACACCACCTGCAGCGCCGCCATCACGAAGGGCGCCATGCCCACATGGCGGGCCGCCACGTCCTTTTGCAGCAGCCGCTGCGCGATCTCGTCACGCCCGGCCGCATCCAGCGCGCGCAGCTCCTGCAGCAGCGGCTGCAAGGGCGCGGGCAGGCCGTCGCTGCCCGACAGCGTATCCAGCATGGCGTCGAGCACGCCATGCCAGGCGGGGTCGATGTGCTCCAGGGCCGGCAGCAGCGGCATGGAATGCTGCTGCGCGCGCGCGATCAGCGCGGCGTCGGGCTCGGCCAGCGCCAGCTGCCCGGCCGCCTTGTGCTGCGCGTCCACGATCTGTGCGACGAAGCGCAGGTAGTCGGCGATCGGATTGCCCTCGGCCAGCTGCCGCAGCCGCGCCGCGCGCTCGCCGAACAGCCCCGGCACCTGCGGCAGCAGCACGCGCGGAAAACTGGTGTGGTCCAGCGACTCGATATCGCCAGGTTGAAGAATGCGTTGCATTGCAATGAATCCCAAAAAAACAGCCGCCCGGATCGCTGGGCGGCTGGGTGCTCAGGCTGATGCCTGGTATGACGCCATGTCCCTAAAAACTGGCGCGGCCCAAGGCGAGGGGCACCGAGGAAGGGCCGCCCCGCACCGAGGGTGCCGTCCCCCTCCCTCGCGCAGCGAGTAGAGAGGGGGAAGGCGCGTAAGCGCCTCAGGGGGTGTCAGTCATTATCCCCGGTCATCTTGCGATACCACCCCCGATGGTGCTGCTTGGCCCAGGCCCGCGTCACCGTGCCGTACAGCATGGCGCGGATGGTGCCCCGGGTCCATATGGCCGCGTACACGTGCATGATGATCAGGCCGATCATCCACACGGCCGCGATGGCATGCACCACCGACGCGACGCGGATCACCAGGATGGGCGGCGTCCACCAGGCGCGCCACATCAGCACGCCCGTCACGGTGATGGCCAGCATGCCGATGACCAGGCCCCAGAACAGCACCTTCTGGCCGCCGTTGTATTTGCCCTGCTCGGGCATGTCGTGGTCGTCGCCGTCGATCATCTTGTCGACGTTCTTGAGCCACTCGATGTCGCGGCGCTCGATCACGTTCAGGCGCCAGAAGCGCAGCGCCATGACGACGAAGAACAGCGCCATGACCACCCCGATGTAGGGGTGCAGGATGCGCGTCCAGGGTCCGCCGCCGAACAGCTGCGTGAGTGGGAAGAAGGCCGGATGGAAGAAGGCCAGGCCCGACAGCGCCAGCAGGATGAAGCAGATGCCGACCACCCAGTGGTTGGCGCGCTCCGAGGCGTTGTAGCGCACGAGGTCGCGTGGGTTGCGTTTCATCGGCGGGCCTCCTGTTCAGCAGCCTGGTCCTTGCGGTCCATTTCGTCTTCGAGCTCCTTGGACACGTCGTTCGGGCCCTTGGTGATGTAGTGGAACAGGCTGCCGACGGCAGCCGCGCCCAGCGCGGCCATGGCCAGCGGCTTGGCCACGCCCTTCCACAGGGACACCATGGGGCTGATCTTCGGGTCGTCGGGCAGGCCCTTGTACAGCGAAGGCTTGTCCGCGTGGTGCAGCACATACATCACGTGGGTGCCGCCCACGCCGGCCGGGTCGTACAGGCCCGCCTGGGCATAGCCGCGGCGCTTGAGGTCGACGATGCGGTGCTCGGCCTGGTCCTTCATCGCCTCCTTGGTGCCGAACATGATGGCGCCCGTGGGGCAGGTCTTGACGCAGGCCGGCTCGCGGCCGACGGCCACGCGGTCCGAGCACAGCGTGCACTTGTAGGCCTTGTGGTCCTTCTTGGAGATGCGCGGGATGTTGAACGGGCAGCCCGTGACGCAGTAGCCGCAGCCCACGCACTGGTCCTGCTGGAAGTCCACGATGCCGTTGCTGTACTGCACGATGGCGCCCGGCGAGGGGCAGGCCTTCAGGCAGCCCGGGTCCTCGCAGTGCATGCAGCCGTCCTTGCGGATCAGCCACTCCAGGTTGCCGGTCGCTTCGTTCTCGTACTCGGCAAAGCGCATGACGGTCCACGACTGGTCGGTCAGATCGGTCGGGTTGTCATAGACGCCGGCCGCGCAGGTGCCGATCTCGTCGCGCAGGTCGTTCCACTCCATGCAGGCGGTCTGGCAGGCCTTGCACCCGATGCACTTGGAGACATCGATGAGCTTGGCCACCTCGCCGCTGTGCGTCTCGCGCGCACTGGGGGCAGGCGTCGTCGTTGCCGAGCGGCGCTTGATATCGAGAGACATGGTTGATGACATCAGCTGCTCCTTAAACCTTTTCCACCTTCACGAGGAAGGTCTTGGATTCCGGGGTAAGGCTGTTGCCATCGCCCACCGATGCCGTCAGGTTGTTGGCCATGTAGCCCTTGCGGCCCGTCGACGAGAAGCCCCAGTGGATGGGCACGCCCACGTGGTGGATGGTCTTGCCATCGATCTTCATGGGCTTGATGCGCTTGGTCACCACGGCGGCGGCCTTGACGAAGCCGCGCTTGGAGCTGACCTTGACGTGCTGCCCGGTCTCGATGCCCAGTTCCTTGGCCAGCGCCTCGCCGATTTCCACGAACTGCTCGGGCTGGACGATGTTGTTCAGCTGCACGTGCTTGGTCCAGTAGTGGAAATGCTCGGTCAGGCGGTAGGTCGTGCCCACGTGCGGGTACTCGCTGGGCGAGCCCGCCGAATCCTTGGCGGAGTCGAAGATGCGCGCGGCCGGGTTGATGACAGCCAGCTTGTTGTCGGGATACATGGGGTTGTATCCCAGCGGGTTGTCGAAGGCCTCGTAGTGGGTCGGGAAGGGCCCTTCGTTCATGCCCTTGCGGGCGAAGAAGCGCGCCACGCCCTCGGGGTTCATGATGAACGGGTCCGTGGTCTCGGGCGGCATGGTCGGGCCCATGTCGGGCACGTCGGCGCCGCCCCAGCTCTTGCCGTTCCAGCGGATCAGCGCGCGGTGCGGATTGAACGGCTGGCCGTTGCGGTCGCAGGAGGCGCGGTTGTACAGCACGCGGCGGTTGGCCGGCCAGGCCCAGGCCCAGTTCAGCGTGTTGCCGATGCCCGTGGGGTCGCTGTTGTCGCGCCGGGCCATCTGGTTGCCGGACGAGGTCCAGCAGCCGGCCCAGATCCAGCAGCCGCTGATCGTCGTGCCGTCGTCGCGCAGTTCGCCGAAGCCGCCCAGCTGCTCGCCGGCCTTGCGGATGAGCTTGGTCGGGTCCTTGGGGTCGTACAGGTCCACCAGCGCGCGGCCGTTGTACTCCTTGGCGATCTCCTCCGAGGTGGGGTGGTCGGCGTGGGCATACGGCCACCACAGCTTGGTGATGGGCTCGTGGAACTTGCCGCCTTCCTTCTCGTAGGCCTGCTTCAGGCGCAGGTGCAGGGCCGACATGATGGCGATGTCGGTCTTGGCCTCGCCCGGGGGCTCGGCCGCCTTCCAGTGCCACTGCAGCACGCGCGAGGAGCTGACCACGGCGCCGTCTTCCTCGGCGAAGCAGGTCGTGGGCAGGCGGAACACCTCGGTCTGGATCGAGGCCGGGTCCACGTCGTTGAACTCGCCGTGGTTCTTCCAGAACTCGGAGGTCTCGGTGACCAGCGGGTCCATGATGACCAGGAACTTGAGCTTCTTGAGGCCTTCGCGGACGTTGTTGCTGTTCGCCAGCGCCGCCAGCGGGTTGAAGCCCTGGGCGATGTAGCCGTTGATCTTGCCCTGGGCCATCAGGTCGAACACCTGCAGCATGTCGTACTGCCTGTCCAGCTTGGGCAGGTAGTCGAAGGCCCAGTTGTTCTCCGCCGTGGCCGCCGGTCCCCACCAGGCCTTCATCAGGCTCACATGGAACTTGGGCGTGTTCGACCAGTAGTTCATCTGGCCCGGGCGCATGGCCTTGGGCGTGCGCGCGTCGATGTACTTCTGGTAGTCCTGTTCGCTCTCGTTGGGCAGGGTCAGATAGCCCGGCAGCGAGGCCGACAGAATGCCCAGGTCCGTCAGGCCCTGGATGTTGGAGTGCCCGCGCAGCGCGTTCATGCCGCCGCCGGCGATGCCGATGTTGCCCAGCAGCAGCTGCACCATGGCGCCCGTGCGCAGGATCTGCGCGCCCGTGGTGTGCTGTGTCCAGCCCAGGGCGTACAGGATGGTCGCGGCGCGGCCTGCCTCGGCCGTGGAGGCCAGCTTCTCGCACACGTGCAGGAACTTGTCCTTGGGTGTGCCGCAGACGCTCTCCACCTTCTCGGGCGTGTAGCTGGCGTAGTGGCGCTTGAGCCACTGGTAGACGCAGCGCGGGTGCTGCAGCGTGGCATCGACCTTGACGTAGCCGTCGGCATCGAGCTCATAGTCCCAGCTGGACTTGTCGTATTTGCGGGTCTGCGGGTCGTAGCCCGAGAAGATGCCTTCGTTGAACGCGAATTCCTCCTTCACGATGTAGGTGAAGTCGGTGTAGTTCCTCACGTACTCGTGATGGATCCTGTCGTTCGTCAGCAGATAGTTGATCACGCCACCCAGGAACACGATGTCCGAGCCCGAACGGATGGGCGCATAGAAATCGGCCACGGAGGCGGAGCGGTTGAAGCGCGGATCGACCACCATGAAGTAGGCACCGTTGTGCTCCTTCGCTTCGGTCACCCACTTGAAACCGCAGGGGTGCGCTTCGGCGGCATTGCCGCCCATGATCAGGATAACGTCCGCGTTCTTGATGTCGACCCAATGGTTCGTCATCGCTCCACGGCCAAACGTCGGGGCAAGACCTGCCACCGTCGGGCCGTGTCAGACACGTGCTTGGTTATCGAGTGCGAGCAGGCCCCAGGAACGGGCGACCTTGTGCGTGACGTAGCCGGCCTCGTTGCTGGAGGCCGAGGCGGCCAGCATGCCGGTGGTCAGCCAGCGGTTGACCGTCTGGCCCTTGTCGTTTTGCTCGACGAAGTTGGCGTCGCGGTCTTCCTTGAGCAGCTTGGTGATGCGCGTCAGCGCCTCGTCCCAGGACATGCGCTTCCATTCGGAGGAGCCGGGCGC
This sequence comes from Comamonas sp., assembly GCA_041984925.1. GTDB lineage: Bacteria > Pseudomonadota > Gammaproteobacteria > Burkholderiales > Burkholderiaceae_C > Comamonas. The sequence goes on along the minus strand of JBHIXF010000051.1, from coordinate 39,315 downwards.
GCGGTATTCGGGGTACTTCAGGCGGTGCGGGCTGTGCACGAAGTCCAGCAGCGAGGCACCCTTGGGGCACAGCGTGCCGCGGTTGACGGGATGGTCTGGGTCGCCCTCGACGTGGATCACCGACAGCTTGGCGTTCTTGGCGCCGTCGCTCAGCGAGTACATCAGGATGCCGCAACCGACCGAGCAGTAGGTGCAGGTCTGGCGGGTGACCGTGGTGGCGGCCAGCTTGAACTGGCGCACTTCAGCCAGGGCAGCGGTGGGCGAGAAGCCCATCAACGCCAGGCTGGATCCGGCCAGAGTCGAACCAGTCACTTTCATGAACTGGCGTCTGGAGAATTGGACCATGTGGGGTACCTTCTAATAGAAATGGACGCTTGTAAGCAAATTCTACGAGTGCACCCCGGCAGTAATCCGGGAAGTAACCCTTAATCCTGAGTCGTGCTGTGCGGCATTCGGGCAGGCACGGCCCCTCCCCGGCACCTGCGCAGGGGGAAGCCGCCCCTGCCGCAACATGTCCTATTCTTGAAGGCCATTATCTTTTTGCTGGCCGTCCAGATTCTGTTTTATATCAATCGGCGCTTTATTGATGCAATAAATGGGATCGATTGCAAAATGCTATTTTGCGAATGAGAGCCATTCTTGATGCGGCGCAGCAAAACCTGCGCCCCGCAGGGGGCGCGCCCCCCCGGGGCGGCCCCGTTCAGGCACGGGGGTCATGGGGGTCATGGGGGTCGCCGGCCTGCCCGGCCACGGCATCCGGCGGCTGGTGTCCGCCATGGCGTGCGGCCGCCCTTTGCAGTTGGGCCCGCTTTTCCTGGTCCTGCAGTTGCATGCGCGTGAACATGTCCCAGATGGCCATGAACAGCGCCGCGATCACGGGGCCTATCACAAAACCGGTCAGCCCGAAGAGCGCCATGCCGCCCAGCGTCGAGATCAGCACGATGTAGTCGGGCATCTTGGTGTCCTTGCCCACCAGCAGCGGCCGCAGCACGTTGTCCACCAGGCCGATCACCAGCACCCCGTAGGCGATCAGGATCACGCCCTTGCCCACGGCGCCCGTGGCCAGGAAGTAGATGGCCACGGGCGCCCAGATCAGGCCCGCGCCCACGGCGGGCAGCAGCGACAGGAAGGCCATGACCACGCCCCACAGCACGGGGCCCTGGATGCCCAGGATCCAGAAGATCAGCCCGCCCAGCGCGCCCTGGGAGGCGGCCACCGCCAGGTTGCCCTTGACGGTGGCCCGGATCACGGTGGTGAACTTGCTCGACAGCTCGGCCTTGTGATCGGCCTGCAGCGGGATGGCCATGCGGATGCGCTGCGTCAGGTCGCGGCCGTCGCGCAGCAGGAAGAACAGCAGGTAGAGCATCACGCAAAAGCCCACCAGGAAGCCGAAGGTGTTCTGTCCTATGCCCAGCGCCTTGGTGGCCGCCAGCTTGGACGCCTGCATGGCGATGCTCGACAGCTTGTCCTGCAGCTCGGCCAGCGAGCCCAGGTGCAGGCGCTCCAGCCAGGGCGTGACCCAGGAGGGCAGGGCGTCCATGACCTGCTGCACATAGGCGCCCGCATCCAGGTTGCCGCTGTTGACGCGCTCATAGATCACGGAAGCCTCGCGCACCAGCGAGGCGCCGATCAGCGCCAGCGGCAGGATGGCGATCACCAGGCAGAGCATCAGGGTGGACAGGGCGGCAAGATTGCTGTGCCGGGGCATGCGGGCCAGCAGGCGCCGGTGCAGCGGAGAAAACAGGATGGCCAGGGCGACGCCCCAGAAGATGGCGCCCATGAACTCCCAGAGCACGGCGGCGAAGCCGATGGTCGCCGCGATCAGCAAAAACATGAAAGTGCGTTTGTGTAGGGGCAGCAGGTTCATCTGACGGTCCGTTTGGAAGATGTGCCAATGTACGCGACCTGGGGAACTCCCGGAGGATGGACGTAATCGCTTGGTAACTGCCCTGCCGCGATCATTGAACGGTGGCACAATGGCGGTCGCAACAGGCCCTTCCCCAGCCACAGTCGCATCCGCCAATCGGTACAGCCGTGTCGCGGAAGGTTCCACAAACCAGCTAATGCCTCCTTCAGGGAGGCGGAGGTCAGCGCAATATGAGCGATCAGACGTCGGTCTACCAAGCCTACCAAGGCAACACCTACCTCTTCGGCGGCAATGCCCCCTACGTCGAAGAGATGTACGAAAACTACCTGGCCAACCCTGGTAGCGTGCCGGATTCCTGGCGCGAATACTTTGATGCACTGCAACATGTGCCCGCGGTGGACGGCAGCGATGCCAAGGACGTCCCTCACCAGCCCGTCATCAATGCCTTCGCCGAGCGCGCCAAGGCCGGCGGCACCAAGGTGGTCGTGGCCTCCGGCGCCGACTCCGAGCTGGGCCGCAAGCGCACCGCCGTCCAGCAGCTGATCGCCGCCTACCGCAATGTCGGCGCACGCTGGGCCGACCTCGATCCCCTCAAGCGCACCGAGCGCCCCGAAATTCCCGAGCTGGAGCCTTCCTTCTACGGCTTCACCGATGCCGACCAGGAAACGGTGTTCAACACGAGCAACACCTTCTTCGGCAAGGAATCCATGTCGCTGCGCGAGCTGATGAACGCGCTGCGCGAGACCTACTGCGGCACCATCGGCTCCGAGTACATGTATGCCACCGACCAGACGCAAAAGCGCTGGTGGCAGCAGAAGCTGGAGACCAGCCGCGCCAAGCCCAGCTTCGATGCCAACCAGAAAAAGCGCATCCTGGACCGCCTGACGGCGGCCGAAGGCCTGGAGCGCTACCTGCACACCAAGTACGTCGGCCAGAAGCGCTTCTCGCTGGAAGGCGGCGAAAGCTTCATCGTCGCCATGGACGAGCTGATCAACGCCGCAGGCCAGAAGGGCGTGCAGGAAGTGGTGATCGGCATGGCCCACCGCGGCCGCCTGAACGTGCTGGTCAACACCCTGGGCAAGATGCCCAAGGACCTGTTCGCCGAGTTCGACCATACCGCTCCCGAGGACCTGCCTGCAGGCGACGTGAAGTACCACCAGGGCTTCAGTTCCGACGTGTCCACCGCGGGCGGCCCCGTCCACCTGTCGCTGGCCTTCAACCCCTCGCACCTGGAAATCGTCAACCCCGTGGTCGAAGGCTCGGTGCGTTCGCGCATGGACCGCCGCGACGACCCGCATGGCAAGCAGGTGCTGCCCGTTTTGGTGCACGGCGACGCTGCCTTCGCCGGCCAGGGCGTGAACCAGGAAACCCTGGCGCTGGCCCAGACCCGTGGCTACACCACGGGCGGCACGGTGCACATCATCATCAACAACCAGATCGGCTTCACCACCTCCGATCCGCGCGACACCCGCTCGACGCTGTACTGCACCGACATCGTCAAGATGATCGAGTCGCCCGTGCTGCACGTCAACGGCGATGATCCGGAAGCCGTGGCACTGGCCGTCCAGCTGGCCCTGGAATTCCGCATGGAATTCGCCAAGGACGTGGTCGTGGACATCGTCTGCTTCCGCAAGCTGGGCCACAACGAGCAGGACACGCCCGCGCTGACCCAGCCGCTGATGTACAAGAAGATCGGCGCCCACCCCGGCACCCGCAAGCTGTACGCCGACAAGCTGGCCATGCAAGGCCTGGGCGAGACCCTGGGCGACGACATGGCCAAGGCCTACCGCGCCGCCATGGACGAAGGCCGCCACACGGTGGACCCGGTGCTGACCAACTTCAAGAGCAAGTACGCCGTGGACTGGAGCCCGTTCCTGGGCAAGACCTGGACCGACGCGGGCGACACCGCCATTCCGCTGACGGAATGGAAGCGCCTGGCCGAACGCATCACCACCATTCCCGAGACGGTGACCCCGCACGCGCTGGTCAAGAAAGTCTATGACGACCGCGCCGCCATGGGCCGTGGCGAGGTGAACGTGGACTGGGGCATGGGCGAGCACATGGCCTTCGCATCGCTGGTCGCTTCGGGCTACCCCGTGCGCCTGTCGGGCGAGGACTGCGGCCGCGGCACCTTCACGCACCGCCACGCGGTCATCCATGACCAAAAGCGCGAGAAGTGGAGCGAAGGCACCTACATCCCGCTGCAGAACGTGGCCGACAGCCAGGCGCCGTTCACCGTCATCGACTCCATCCTGTCCGAAGAGGCCGTGCTGGGCTTCGAGTACGGCTATGCATCGAACGACCCCAACACCCTGGTGATCTGGGAAGCCCAGTTCGGCGACTTCGCCAACGGCGCCCAGGTCGTGATCGACCAGTTCATCGCCTCGGGTGAAGTCAAGTGGGGCCGCATCAACGGCATCACGCTGATGCTGCCGCACGGCTACGAAGGCCAGGGCCCCGAGCACAGCTCGGCCCGCCTGGAGCGCTTCATGCAGCTGGCTGCCGACACCAACATGCAGATCGTGCAGCCGACCACGGCCAGCCAGATCTTCCACGTGCTGCGCCGCCAGATGGTGCGTCCGCTGCGCAAGCCGCTGGTCATCATGACCCCCAAGTCGCTGCTGCGCAACAAGGACGCGACCTCGCCGCTGTCCGAGTTCACCAGCGGCGGCTTCCAGACCGTGATCCCCGAGCAGGACGAAGCCGTCGTGAAGAACGCGGCCAAGGTCAAGCGCGTGATCGCGTGCTCGGGCAAGGTCTACTACGACCTGGTCAAGAAGCGCGCCGAGAAGGAAAGCAAGGACGTGGCCATCATCCGCGTCGAGCAGCTGTACCCCTTCCCGCACAAGGCCTTCGCCGCCGAGCTCAAGAAGTTCGGCAACGCCACCGAGATCGTCTGGTGCCAGGACGAGCCGCAGAACCAGGGCGCCTGGTTCTTCGTGCAGCACTACATCCACGAGAACATGCTCGATGGCCAGAAGCTCGGCTACGCCGGCCGCGCCGCCTCGGCATCGCCTGCCGTCGGCTACGCCCACCTGCACCAGGAACAGCAAAAGGCCCTGGTGGAAGCCGCGTTCTCCAAGCTCAAGGGTTTTGTCCTGAACAAGTAAGGCAGCCCCCACACGCTACGCATCAGAACAGAACACTTTTGGAAAGAATCACAAATGGCTATCGTTGAAGTCAAAGTTCCCCAGCTCTCCGAATCCATCGCTGAGGCCACCATGCTGACCTGGAAGAAGAAGGCCGGCGAAGCGGTTGCGATCGATGAGATCCTGATCGAGATCGAGACCGACAAGGTCGTGCTCGAAGTGCCCGCCCCCGCCGCTGGCGTGCTGGCCGAGATCGTGCAAGGCGACGGCGCCACCGTGGTGGCCGAGCAGCTGATCGCCAAGATCGACACCGAAGGCGTGGCCGGCGTGGCCGCCGCCGCTCCTGCCGCGGCAGCAGCTCCCGCTGCCGCAGCGCCTGCTGCTGCTCCCGCCGCCGCTGCCGCCACCGGCGGCAACAAGGGCGACGTGGCCATGCCCGCCGCCGCCAAGCTGCTGGCCGAGAACAACCTGTCGGCCGCCAGCGTGGCTGGCTCCGGCAAGGACGGCCGCGTGACCAAGGGCGATGCCCTGGCCGCCATCAAGGGCGGCGTGCAGTCCACGGCTGCCGTCATCCCCACCGGCGTGCCCACCAAGGCGCTGCCCCAGGTGGCCGCCCCCGCCGCCAAGGAAGACCTCAGTGGCCGTCCCGAGCAGCGCGTGCCCATGAGCCGCCTGCGCGCCCGCGTGGCCGAGCGCCTGCTGCAGTCGCAGTCCACCAACGCCATCCTGACCACGTTCAACGAAGTGAACATGGCCCCCGTGATGGAGCTGCGCAAGAAGTTCCAGGACGCCTTCACCAAGGAACACGGCACCAAGCTGGGCTTCATGTCCTTCTTCGTCAAGGCAGCCGTGCATGCCCTGAAGAAGTACCCCGTGCTCAATGCTTCGGTGGACGGCAACGACATCGTCTACCACGGCTACTTCGACATCGGTATCGCCGTGGGTTCGCCCCGTGGCCTGGTGGTGCCCATCCTGCGCAACGCGGACCAGATGAGCTTCGCCGACATCGAGAAGAAGATCGCCGAGTTCGGCAAGAAGGCGGCCGAAGGCAAGCTGGGCATCGAGGAGATGACTGGCGGCACCTTCTCCATCTCCAACGGCGGCACCTTCGGCTCGATGATGTCCACCCCCATCATCAACCCGCCCCAGTCCGCCATCCTGGGCGTGCACGCCACCAAGGACCGCGCCATGGTCGAGAACGGCCAGGTCGTGGTGCGCCCGATGAACTATCTGGCCATGTCCTATGACCACCGCATCATCGACGGCCGCGAAGCCGTGCTGGGCCTGGTCGCCATGAAGGACGCGCTGGAAGATCCTTCGCGCCTGCTGTTCGACCTGTAATCGCTACAGGGTTGACCACGACGAAACCCACCCTTGGCCGCGCGCCCTGCGGTGGGTTTTTTCATGCACTACAGACAAGAGATTTTTGACATGAGCAAGCAATTCGACGTCATCGTCATCGGCGCGGGCCCCGGCGGCTACATCGCCGCCATCCGCGCGGCCCAGCTGGGCTTCAACGTGGCCTGCATCGACGAGTGGAAGAACGCCGCCGGCGGCGCCGCTCCGGGCGGCACCTGCACCAACGTGGGCTGCATTCCCTCCAAGGCCCTGCTGCAGTCGTCCGAGCACTTCGAGCACGCCAACCTGCACTTCGCCGACCACGGCATCTCCACCGGCAAGGTCGAGATGGACGTGGCCAAGATGATCGCCCGCAAGGATGCGGTCGTGAAGCAGAACAACGACGGCATCCTGTACCTGTTCAAGAAGAACAAGGTCACCTTCTTCCACGGCCGCGGCTCCTTCGTCAAGGCTGCCGAGGGAGGCTACGAGATCAAGGTCGCCGGCAAGGACGAGGAAGTCATCACCGGCAAGCAGATCGTGATCGCCACGGGCTCCAACGCCCGCGCGCTGCCCGGCGTGCCCTTCGATGAAGAGAACATCCTGTCCAACGACGGCGCACTGCGCCTGGGCAAGACCCCCAAGAAGCTGGCCCTGATCGGTGCCGGCGTGATCGGCCTGGAAATGGGCTCGGTCTGGCGCCGCCTGGGCGCGGAAGTGACCGTGCTCGAAGGCATGGACAAGTTCCTGCCCGCCGTGGACGAGCAGATCGCCAAGGAAGCCAAGAAGGCCTTCGACAAGCAGGGCCTGAAGATCGAGCTGGGCGTGAAGATCGGCGAAGTCAAGAGCAGCAAGAAGGGCGTGTCCATCGCCTACACCAATGCCAAGGGCGAAGCCCAGCAGCTGGAAGCGGACAAGCTCATCATCTCCATCGGCCGCGTGGCCAACACCATCGGCCTGAACCCCGAGGCCGTGGGCCTGGCCCTGGACGAGCGCGGCGCCATCGTCGTCGATGAGGACTGCAAGACCAACCTGCCGGGCGTCTGGGCGGTGGGCGACGTGGTGCGCGGCCCCATGCTGGCGCACAAGGCCGAGGAAGAGGCCGTGGCCGTGGCCGAGCGCATCGCCGGCCAGCATGGCCATGTGAACTTCGGCACTATCCCCTGGGTGATCTACACCAGCCCCGAAATCGCCTGGGTGGGCCGCACCGAGCAGCAACTGAAGGAGCAGGGCGTCAAGTACAAGGCTGGCAGCTTCCCCTTCCTGGCCAACGGCCGCGCGCGCGCGCTGGGCGACACCACCGGCATGGTCAAGTTCCTGGCCGATGCCGAGACTGACGAGATCCTGGGCGTGCACATGGTCGGCCCCATGGTCTCCGAGCTGATCTCCGAAGCCGTGGTCGCCATGGAGTTCAAGGCATCGAGCGAAGACATCGCGCGCATCTGCCATGCCCACCCCTCGCTGTCCGAGTCCACCAAGGAAGCCGCTCTGGCGGTCGACAAGCGCACGCTCAACTTCTGACCCCCTGAGCGGCTTACGCCGCTTCCCCCTCTCTACTTGCTTCGCAAGGGAGGGGGACGACACCCTCGGTGCGGGGCGGCGCGGCCGGCGTAGGCCCTTCCTCGGTGTCTCTGAGTTGGGCCATGCCAGTAACATGCATCGTGATTGGTGGGTAGATCGTTGATTTGCAAACTTGCCAAATCAAGACCTCAAAGCGCTTGCCCTGCAAGCGCTTTCAGCTTCTGAATACATAGCAAATGGTGGATGCGGCATGAGCGTTTCCGTGAAAGAGGCCTACGAGGCCGAGCTGGTGGCCAAGGGCTTTCGCAGCGATCCGGCGCAGCTGCGCGCCGTCGAGGCGCTGCAGCGCTGCGCCGATGACTGGGCGGCCTACCGCCAGCGCCGCTCCAACGCCTTCAAGAAGCTCATCAACCGGCCCGAGATTCCCCGTGGCGTCTACATGTACGGCGGGGTGGGGCGCGGCAAGAGCTTTCTCATGGACTGCTTCTTCAACGCCGTGCCGATCCGCCGCAAGGTGCGCCTGCATTTCCATGAATTCATGCGCGAGGTGCACCGCGAACTGGCCGTGCTGCAGGGCACGCAGAACCCGCTGGACGTGCTGGGCGCGCGCATCTCCAAGAAGTACAAGCTGATCTGCTTCGACGAGTTCCATGTGGCCGACATCACGGACGCAATGATCCTGCACCGGCTGCTGGTATCGCTGTTCGCCAACGGCGTGGGCTTCGTCACCACCTCCAACTTCAAGCCCGACGAACTGTATCCGGGCGGCCTGCACCGCGACCGCATCCTGCCGGCCATAGCCCTGCTCAACGAGCGCATGGAAGTGGTCAACGTGGACAACGGCACCGACTACCGCCGCCGCACGCTGGAAAACGCCAAGCTCTACCACACGCCCCTGGGCGCACAAGCCGACGCGGCCATGGCCGAGACCTTCGACAAGCTGGCCGAGGTCAAGGACGAGGACCCCGTGCTGCACATCGAGGCCCGCGAGATCCGCGCGCGCCGCCGTGCCGGCGGCGTGGTCTGGTTCGACTTCCGCGAACTGTGCGGCGGCCCGCGCTCGCAGAACGACTACCTGGAGATCGCGAGCCAGTTCCACACCGTGCTGCTGTCCGACGTGCCGTACATGCCCGTGAACATGGCCTCGCCCGCGCGGCGCTTCACCTGGCTGGTGGACGTGCTGTACGACCGCAGGGTCAAGCTGGTCATCTCGGCCGCCGTGCCGCCCGAGCGGCTTTACACTGAGGGCCCGCTGGCCCATGAATTCCCGCGCACGGTCTCGCGATTGAACGAGATGCAGTCCAAGGAGTTCCTGGCGCTGGAGCGCCGCGTGGTGGACACCAGCCTGACCTGAGCTGGAATGCCCCCGGCGGCGGTGTCGTTTGCCGGATCCGCACATGTTCAAACTGTCCCTCCCCGTCCTCGTCAAGAACCTGAGTGCCGCAATGCTGGCTGCGTCGGCTGCCTGTGGCATGGCGCTGGCTGCGGAGGCTCCGGATGCGGCCGCCGCGCCACAGGCCGAAGCGGCCAGGGCCGCCCACGCGGCGCGCGAGGCAGCGCGGGCCGAGATCTCCGCGCAGCGCGCGGCCCTGCAGCAGCGTGACGCACAGGCCGAAGCCCTGTGCTACCAGCGTTTTTCGGTGGAAGACTGCCTCAAGGAGGTGCGCGCCAGGGCGCGCGAGAATGACAGGCCGCTGCGCGAACGCGAACTCAGGATCAACGATGAAGAGCGCCGCGAGCGCGCCGCCCAGCGCCTGAAGGACATCGAGGCCAAGCAGGCGGAGAAGGCCGTGTCCACCATGCAGTCCCGGCAGCGCCCGCCCGCCGAACAGCGCGATACGCAGGCCCTGCGCAGCCAGCGCGCGCAGGAGGCCCAGCAGCGCGCGGCCCAGCAGGCCGACCACCAGCGCAGCCACGAAGCCCAGGCCCAGCAGCGTCTGGCCGATGAGCAGCAGCGCCGCAGTGCCGCCAGCGCGCAGTACGAGGCCAAGCAAAAGGCCGCGGCCGAGCGCCGGGCGCGGGCCGCCGAGGCGGCACGCGAGCGCGAGCAGTCAGGCAAGCAGTCGGCGCCGCTGCCGGCGCCTTGAATCCTAGGAGTCCTGCGCCTGCAGCGCCTCGACCTTGAGCACCACCAGCGACAGGTTGTCACCGCCGCCACGCGCGCGCAGGCGCGCCTTGTCGATCAGGAACTCCGTGGCCTCGCGCGGCGTCAGCGCGTGCAGCACGGTGCCCAGTTCTTCGCCCGTGTAGTAGTGCCAGATGCCGTCGCTGCAGGCCATCAGGGTGTCGCCCGGATGCAGGCGCTCGATCACGTGATGGGTCATGGGTGGCGCGGCTTCGGTGCCCAGGCAGCCCAGCAGGATGTTCGACTTGGGATGCGCATGGGCTTCGAACTCCGTGATTTCGCCGCGGTCCACCAGCGCCTGGACATAGGAATGGTCCCGGGTGCGATGGACCATGGCCGTGCCTTCGTAGTGGTAGATGCGCGAATCGCCCGAATGGATCCAATGGCAGCGGCCCTGGGGCAGCACGATGAAGGCGGCGATGGTGCTGTGGGGCTCCTGCTCGGCTGAAATCGCCGTCAGCCGGATCACGGTATGCGCGTCCTGCACGATGCTCTCCAGCAGCTTGGCGCAGTCTTCGCTGTGCGGCTCGAAGCGCTCGAACAGCTGGCGCGCCGTCAGCATCACCTGGTCCGATGCCTTGCGCCCGCCGCTGCGCCCGCCCATGCCATCGGCCACCACGCCCATGATGCAGCCGTGCACGTAGGGGTGGGCCATCAGCATCACCTGGTCTTGCTGGTATTGCCTGTCACCACGGTGGATGCCGGTGGAGGCCTGGAGTCGATACGCTGGCTGCATGGGCTATGGTTGTGTTTCTTGATCCACGCCGGTGGTCAAGGCGCCTATTATGGGAGCGGCCGGGCGGGCGCCAGCCGCTGGTCCGCTCCCGTCTCCATCTTTTTCGTGAATCGATCCCTGCCGTGTCCTCGCTGACCGCCGCCACCGAAGCGGCATTTGCTGAAAATGGCCTGCTGTCGCGTGCCGAACCGCAGTTCCGCCAGCGTCCCGGGCAGACCGCCATGGCCATGGCCGTGGCCGAGGCCATCGAAGCGCGGCAGACCCTGGTCGTGGAGGCGGGCACGGGCGTCGGCAAGACCTATGCCTACCTGGTGCCGGCCTTGCTCAGCGGCCGCCGGATGCTGGTGTCCACGGCCACCCGTGCATTGCAGGACCAGCTTTTTGCGCGCGACCTTCCCCGCCTGGTCGCCGTGCTGGGGCTGCCGCTGCGCATGGCGCGCCTGAAGGGGCGCAGCGCCTATCTGTGCATCGAGCGCCTGGAGCGCGTGCGCCAGGGGCGCACGGCACCCCAGGATCCGCAGGTGCTGCGCGCCGTGGCCGAGGTCGAGCGCTGGGCGCGCGCCACCCGCACCGGAGACCTGGCCGAGCTGCCCGCGCTGGACGAGCGCTCCCCCGTCGTGCCCCTGGTCACATCGACGCGCGACAACTGCCTGGGCTCCGGATGCGCGCACTGGCAGGACTGCCACGTCAATGCCGCGCGCCGCGACGCGCTGGCCGCCGATGTGGTCGTCATCAACCACCATCTGATGTTCGCCGACCTCGACGTGCGCGAATCGGGCATGGCCCAGTTGCTGCCCAGCGCCGGGGTGGTCGTGGTGGACGAGGCGCACCAGCTCAACGATACCGGGGTGCAGTTCGCGGGGCAAAGCCTGTCCAGCCAGCAGTTGCTGGGCTATGCGCGCGATGTGCTGCGCAGCGGCCAGGCATTGGCGCGCGGCATGGCCGACTGGCTCGTGCTGTCGGCGCGGGTCGAGCAGGCTTTGCGGGACCTGCGGCTTGCCGCAGGCCAGCCCCCGGACGGTGGCCGCCTGCCCTGGCAGGCGGTGACGCCGCAGGGCCTGGAGCCGGTGCGCTGGCGCGCCGCAGTGGTGGCCTTGGGGCAGAGCCTGCGTGCCATGGTGCTGCCGCTGACCCCGCTGGCCGTCAGCGATCCCGAGCTGCGCAGGCTGCACGAGCGCGGCAGCGAGCTGCTGCAGCGCCTGGCGGCCTTCGCGGCGGCGGCCCCTGACGACAGCGTGCGCTGGCTGGAGCTGGGCAGCCAGCACCTGCGCATGCTGGAATCGCCGCTGAGCATTGCGCGCGTCATGCGCACCCGGTTGCTCGCGCCGGTGGCCGGGGATGCGCAGGGCGGTGGCGAGGAGGCTGGGCCCGCCTGGATCTTCACCTCGGCCACGCTGGGCGACGATGAGCGGCTGAGCTGGTTCACCGAATCCTGCGGCCTGCAGGATGCGCGCGTGCTGCGCGTGGACAGTCCCTTCGACTATGCGCGCCAGGCCGCGCTCTATGTTCCCAGGCCTTTCGCCGCGGCGGGCAGCGCGGCCCACAGCGGCGAGGTGGCACGCCTGGCGCTGCAGGCCGCCCAGCGCATCGGGGGGCGCACACTGGTGCTGACCACCACGCTGCGCGCGCTGCACGCCATCGGCGATGCGCTGCGGCAGTCCCTGGGGCTGTTCGGTGAACTCGATGTGCTCGTGCAGGGCCAGGCGCCCAAGCTGGCCCTGGTGGAGCGTTTCAATGCCGCCGGTCAGCAGGGTGGCCGCGGCTGCATCCTGGTGGCGTCGGCCACGTTCTGGGAGGGGGTCGATCTGCCCGGGGATGCGCTGCAACTGGTCATCATCGACAAGCTGCCGTTTCCGCCGCCCGACGACCCGCTGGTCGAGGCCCGCTCGCGCAGCCTGCAGGCCGTGGGGCGCCAGGCATTCCAGGATCTGATGCTGCCCGAGGCAGCCATGGCGCTCAAGCAAGGGGCAGGGCGGCTGATACGTCGCGAAACCGACCGGGGCGTGCTGGTGGTCTGCGACACGCGCCTGGCGACCATGGGCTATGGCCGCCGCCTGCGGGCGGCACTGCCGCCCATGCGGGACATTTCCGGCGAGGCCGGGTTCATTCAGGCGCTGCAGGCGCTGTCCGCGCCGCAGGTCACCACAGCTTCCACCACGACTTCTGCTTGGTCGTGAGCGCCTCCTGCTCGGAGCCCTCGCCGTACGAGGCCGACATCACGCGCTGCGCATCGTCGCGCAGCTGGGTCATGCCCAGCGCGTCATAGGACTTGACGAGGATCTGCATGGCTTCGCGCACGGCCGGCACGCCCTTGTAGTCCTTGATGGCGGTCTGCGCGCGCGAGATGGCCGCCACATAGGCGCCGCGATCGTAGTAGTAGCGGGCCACATGGACCTCGTACTGCGCCAGCGAATTGATGATGTACTGCATGCGCAGGCGCGAATCCTCGGCATAGCGCGAATCGGGAAAGCGCGTGACCAGCTCGCGGAAGGACTCGAAGGAATCCTTGGCCGCCTTCTGGTCGCGCTCGGACAGGTCCTGGCGCGACAGCCACGAGAACATGCCCAGGTTGTCATTGAAGTTCACCAGGCCCTTGAGGTAGAGCGCGTAGTCGGTGGCCGGACTGGCCGGATGCAGTTTCAGGAAGCGGTCCAGCGTCGCCATGGCCTGGACCTTTTCGCCGGCCTTGTACTGCGCGTAGGCCTTTTCGAGCTGGGCCTGCTGCGCCAGGGGCGTGCCTGCGGCGCGGCCTTCCAGCTTCTCGAACAGGGGCACGGCCTTGTCGAAGGCGCCCGAGGAGGCTTCATCGCGCGCTTCGGTGTAGATGCGGTCCGGAGTCCATTTGGCAGTAGGGTCTTGCTGCGTACTGGAGCAGGCTGTCAGGGCACCTGCGACCAGCAAAGCGGGGACGATGGACAGGGGAATACGCTGCATGGTGGACGGTTCTCGGGCAGTCAATGGCGGTGAGAGGGTTTGCGGGACAGGGGGCGGGCCGCTGCAGCGGCCGGCGAAGCCCCGATTCTCCCGCAACCGGGCCAAGGCATTGTAACGGCGTGCGCCAAGGGCTCCACGGGGTCCGCCCGCGGGGCGCGAGGGCTTGCAGAGCTTTCTACAATGGCGCCCATATGTTTGTCCATTTGCGCCTGCACACCGAATTCTCCGTTGTCGACGGAACCAACCGCATCAATGCCATCGTGAAGGCCGCCGCCGAGGACGGGCAGGTGGCGCTGGCCATCACCGACTACAACAACCTGTTCGGCGGCGTGAAGTTCTACCGTGAAGGCCGCGCCAAGGGCGTCAAGCCCGTGCTGGGCGCGGAAATCCAGATCGAGGGCGAAAATGGCGCCCCGCCGTCCCGGATCATCGTCCTCGTGCAGAGCGCCCTGGGCTACCACAATCTGTCCGAACTGCTGGCGCGCGGCTGGACACGCAACGTGGTCAAGGGCCAGGCGGTGCATACCTGGGACTGGCTGCAGGAGTTGGGCGAGGGCCTGATCGTGCTGGCGGGCGCCCAGGCCGGCCCGGTGGGCCAGGCCCTGCTGCGTGGCGACGAAGCCGGCGCGGCGGCGGTGGCACAGCGGCTGGCACGCATGTTCCCGCACCGCTTCTTCATCGAGCTGCAGCGCGCGGGCCGTCCCGATGACGAGCCGCACGTGGTGGCGGCCGTGCAACTGGCTGAGCGCCTGAACCTGCCCGTGGTGGCCACCCACCCCATCCAGTTCTTCGGCCCCGACGACTACGAGTCCCACGAGGCGCGCGTTTGCATCGCGGAAGGCGAAATCCTGGCCAATCCCAAGCGCGTGCGGCGCTTCACGCGCGACCAGCATTTCAAGACCGCCGAGCAGATGAAGGCCCTGTTCGCGGACATCCCCAGCGCCATCGCCAACACGGTGGAGATCGCGCGCCGCTGCAGCCTGACCCTGGTGCTGGGCAAGCCGCAGCTGCCCAACTTCCCCGTGCCCGACGGCATGACCATGGACGAGTTCTTCCGCCAGGAATCCTTCGCGGGCCTGGAGGAGCGGCTGGTCCACCTCTATCCCGACCCTGCCAAGCGCCAGGCCCAGCGCGCCCGCTATGTCGAGCGCCTGGAATTCGAGATCGGCACCATCCTGAAGATGGGCTTTCCAGGCTACTTCCTCATCGTGGGCGACTTCATCAAGTGGGCCAAGCTCAACGGCTGCCCCGTGGGGCCGGGCCGCGGCTCGGGCGCGGGCTCGCTGGTCGCCTACGTGCTCAAGATCACGGACCTGGACCCGCTGGAGTACAACCTGCTGTTCGAGCGCTTCCTGAACCCCGAGCGCGTGTCCATGCCCGACTTCGACGTGGACTTCTGCCAGGCCAACCGCGACCGCGTCATCGACTACGTCAAGCAGCGCTACGGGCGCGATGCCGTCAGCCAGATCGCCACCTTCGGCACCATGGCCGCGCGCGCGGCCATCCGCGACGTGGGCCGCGTGCTGGACATGAGCTACACCTTCTGCGACGGCATCTCCAAGCTCATCCCCAACAAGCCGGGCCTGCATGTCACCCTCAAGTACCCGCCCAACCCCAAGAAAGAGGGCGACAAATACACCTACGCCATCGAGGCCGAGCCCCTGCTGGCCGAGCGCATCGAAAAAGAAGAAGACGTCAAGACCCTGATCGAAATGGCCCAGAAGCTCGAAGGCATGACCCGCAACATCGGCATGCACGCCGGCGGCGTGGTGATCGCCCCCGGCAAGCTCGCGGATTTCTGCCCGCTCTACCAGCAGCCCGGCAGCGACTCGGCCGTGGCCATGTACGACAAGGACGACGTGGAGGCCGTGGGCCTGGTGAAGTTCGACTTCCTGGGCCTGGCCACGCTGACCATCCTGGAGATCGCGCGCGAGTTCATCATCAAGCGCCACAAGGGCCAGGAGAACTTCGCCTTCGAGAACATTCCGCTGGACGATGCACGCACCTACCAGCTGTTCTCCGAAGGCAAGACCGAAGCCGTGTTCCAGTTCGAATCGCGCGGCATGCAGGGCATGCTGCGCGACGCCCGGCCCAGCCGCCTGGAAGACCTGATCGCGCTGAACGCCCTGTACCGCCCCGGTCCCATGGACCTGATCCCCAGCTTCGTGGCGCGCAAGCATGGCAAGGAAGTCGTGGAGTACCCGCATCCGCTGGTCGAGAAGGTGCTGGCCGAGACCTACGGCATCATGGTCTACCAGGAGCAGGTGATGCAGACCGCCCAGGTGCTGGGCGGCTACTCGCTGGGCGGCGCCGACCTGCTGCGCCGGGCCATGGGCAAGAAGAAGGTCGAGGAAATGGTCATGCACCGCGGAATATTCCGCGAGGGCGCGGCCAAGCAGGGCATCAGCGAGGAAAAGGCCGACGAGGTCTTCGACCTGATGGAGAAGTTCGCGGGCTATGGCTTCAACAAGTCGCACGCCGCCGCCTACTCGCTGCTGGCCTACCACACGGCCTGGCTCAAGGTGCACTACACGGCCGAGTTCTACTGCGGCAACATGACCGTGGAAATGGACAACACCGACAAGCTCAAGGTGCTGTACGAGGATGCGCTGAAGATGGGCATCAGCTTCGAGCCTCCGGACGTCAACCGCGGCATGTACCGCTTCGAGCCCGTGACCGACAAGGTCATCCGCTACGGCCTGGGCGCCATCAAGGGCACGGGCCAGCAGGCCATCGAGGCCATCATCGCGGCGCGCGAAGGCCGTGGCGTGGGCCCGCGCGGCGCCGACAAGGGACCGTTCAAGAGCCTGGCCGACTTCTGCGTGCGCGTGGACCGCACGCGCCTGAACAAGCGCACGCTGGAGGCGCTGATCAAGGGCGGTGCCTTCGACAGCATCGAGCTCAACCGTGCAGCGCTGGTGGCATCCATCGACCATGCCTTCGAGTTCGCCAACAAGACGCTGGCCAACGCCAACCAGGGCGGACTGTTCGACATGATGGGCGATGACGCCGTGGGCTCGAGCACGCAGGAGCCGCCGCTGGCCGATGTCCTGCCCTGGGGTGTCAAGGAACGGCTGACGCAGGAAAAGACCGCCGTGGGCTTTTACCTGTCCGGCCATCTGTTCGACGAGGTCGAGCAGGAGGTGCGCCGCTTCGTGCGCACGCCGCTGGCCGAGATGCGCGACAGCCGCGAGCCCCAGACCCTGGCGGGCATCATCAGCGACTTCCGCGCCATCAACGGCCAGCGCGGCCGCCTGGGCCTGTTCAAGATCGATGACGGCTCCGGCGTCATCGAGGCCTCGGTGGACGAAAACACGCTCAACCGCTTCCGCGACCTGCTCAAGGATGACGAGTTCGTCGTCATCACGGGCCGCCTGCAACTGGACCACTTCAGCGGCGGCCTGCGCCTGAAGGCCCAGCAGATCTACAACCTGGCCGATGCGCGCTGCCGCTTCGCGCGCTATCTGCAGGTCAGCGTGGGAGAGAAGATGCCCGATGTCGTGGGCCTGCTGCGCCAGTTCCCTGCCCAGGTCGAGCAGACCGAGCACGGCGAGCTGCAGCGCGGCGTCAAGGTGCGCCTGGGCCTGGTCTGCGAGGATGCGCGGGGCTCGGCCAGTTGCGAACTGGCCCTGGGCGATGCCAGCCGCTTCTACCCCAGCGACGCGGCGCTGGCCGCCTGGTACGCCCAGGCCGGCAGCGCCCAGGTCAAGGTGATCTACGAGTAGCGCGCAGGGTGCGGCATGGCAGCAGGGGCAGGCAGATGCACCAGTTCAGTGCAGACGCCGCGCCCTGCCGGGCCTGCCGCTTGAATTCTTGTGGGCCGCCATGCATATCCCTTTCGGAAAACCGCGGCCCCGATGGCTAGAATGATTTTCATGGCAACCCAACCTCCTTCGAAACCCCCGGCCCCGGCCATGCCCGCGGCGCGCCCCGTCTCCGACGGCGACGGCGCCGTCGTGCTGGAGCGGCGGCGCCAGCGCGTGCAGCCGCCCCAGATGTACCAGGTCGTGATGCTCAACGATGACTTCACGCCGATGGAGTTCGTCATCGTCGTCCTGCAGGAGCTGTTCAACAAGGACCGCGAGACGGCCACGCAGATCATGCTCAAGATCCACCTGGACGGGCGTGGCGTCTGCGGCGTTTATTCACGCGACCTGGCGGCCACCAAGGTGGAGCAGGTGCTGCAGGCTGCCCAGAAGGCCGGCCATCCTCTGCAGGCCATGTTCGAGCCTGTTGAATAAACCCGGGCAGCCCCGATGTATGGTTGCAGTCAATAATCCCCAGCAAGCGAAAAGGAGTCATCAATGATCGCCCAGGAACTGGAAGTCAGCTTGCACATGGCTTTTGTCGAAGCACGCCAGCAGCGCCACGAGTTCATCACCGTGGAGCACCTGCTGCTGGCCCTGCTGGACAACCCCAGTGCAGCGGAAGTGCTGCGCGCCTGCTCAGCCAACATCGATGACCTGCGCTCGGCACTGTCGAATTTCATCAAGGACAACACGCCCCAGGTCGCGGGGTCCGACGAGGTCGACACCCAACCCACGCTGGGTTTCCAGCGTGTGATCCAGCGCGCCATCATGCACGTGCAATCCACGGGCAACGGCAAGAAGGAAGTCACCGGCGCCAACGTGCTCGTGGCCATCTTCGGTGAAAAGGACTCGCATGCCGTGTACTACCTGCACCAGCAGGGCGTGACGCGGCTGGACGTGGTCAATTTCATCGCCCATGGCATCAAGAAGGGCGAGCCGCCCGAGCCCGCCAAGGCCGAGAACCCGTCGGAGTCCGAAGAGGGCGCCGGTGGCGACCGCGGCAACGAAAAGGCCTCGCCCCTGGAGCAGTTCACGCTGAACCTGAACCAGGCGGCCAAGGACGGCAAGATCGATCCGCTGATCGGGCGCGACTACGAGGTCGAGCGCACCATCCAGATCCTGTGCCGCCGCCGCAAGAACAACCCCCTGCTGGTCGGCGAGGCCGGCGTGGGCAAGACCGCCATCGCCGAGGGCCTGGCCTGGCGCATCACCGAGGGCAAGGTGCCCGAGGTGCTGACCGAGGCCGTGGTCTATTCGCTGGACATGGGCGCGCTGCTGGCCGGCACCAAGTACCGCGGCGATTTCGAGCAGCGCCTGAAGGGCGTGCTCAAGTCGCTCAAGGACAAGCCCAACGCCATCCTGTTCATCGACGAGATCCACACGCTGATCGGCGCGGGCGCCGCCTCGGGCGGCACGCTGGATGCATCCAACCTGCTCAAGCCGGCGCTGTCCAGCGGCCAGCTCAAGTGCATCGGCGCGACCACCTTCACCGAGTACCGTGGCATCTTCGAGAAGGATGCGGCGCTGTCGCGGCGCTTCCAGAAGGTCGATGTGGTCGAGCCCACCGTGGCCGAGACCGTGGACATCCTCAAGGGCCTGAAGTCGCGCTTCGAGGAGCACCACAGCGTGCAGTACGCCGCAGCCGCCCTGCAGGCCGCGGCCGAGCTGTCGGCCAAGTACATCAATGACCGCCACCTGCCCGACAAGGCCATCGACGTGATCGACGAGGCCGGTGCCGCGCAGCGCATCATTCCGCAGGAGCAGCGCAAGCAGACCATCGACAAGGCCGAGATCGAGGCCATCGTGGCCAAGATCGCGCGCATTCCGCCCGCCAACGTCTCCAACGACGACCGCAGCAAGCTGCAGACGCTGGAGCGCGACCTCAAGAGCGTGGTCTTCGGCCAGGACAAGGCGCTGGATGCGCTGGCCTCCTCGGTCAAGATGGCGCGCTCGGGCCTGGGCAAGCCGGACAAGCCGATCGGCTCCTTCCTGTTCTCCGGTCCCACGGGCGTGGGCAAGACGGAAGCGGCCAAGCAGCTGGCCTACATCCTGGGCGTGGACCTGATCCGCTTCGACATGTCCGAGTACATGGAGCGCCATGCCGTCAGCCGCCTGATCGGCGCGCCCCCGGGCTATGTGGGCTTCGACCAGGGCGGGCTGCTGACCGAGGCCGTCACCAAGAAGCCGCATGCGGTGCTGCTGCTCGACGAAATCGAGAAGGCGCATCCGGACATCTTCAACGTGCTGCTGCAGGTCATGGACCACGGCACGCTGACGGACAACAACGGGCGCAAGGCCGACTTCCGCAACGTGATCATCATCATGACCACGAACGCGGGCGCCGAGACCATGAACAAAGCCTCGATCGGGTTCACCAACCCGCGCCAGGCCGGTGACGAAATGGGCGACATCAAGCGCCTGTTCACGCCCGAGTTCCGCAACCGCCTGGACGCCATCGTCAGCTTCAAGCCGCTGGACGAGCAGGTCATCCTGCGCGTGGTCGACAAGTTCCTGCTGCAGCTGGAGCAGCAACTGGCCGAAAAGCGCGTGGAAGTCACCTTCACCGATGCGCTGCGCAAGCACCTGGCCAGGAAGGGCTTCGATCCGCTCATGGGCGCGCGCCCCATGCAGCGCCTGATCCAGGACACCATCCGGCGTTCGCTGGCCGACGAGCTGCTGTTCGGGCAGCTGGTCGATGGCGGCCGCCTCGAAGTGGACTGGGTGGCCGACGCCGACGATGCCGACAAGGGCGAGGTCAAGCTGGACATCACGCCACTGCCCAAGAAGGACCCCAATTCCGAGCCGGCAGAGCCTGAAGAGGCCACCGCCAGCTGACAAGTGCCACGCCGTGTGCAGGGCCAAAGCCGACAGTCTCCGGGCTGCCGGCTTTTTCTTTGATGCTCCCCCAAGGAGGTGATTCGTGGAGTGGATTCGCCAGCACCTGACCCAGGACAATGCCATGTGGCTGCTGTCCGTCACCTGGTCGGTCTACGTGGTCGTCGTGGCGATGTGGATCCTGCTGCAGCGCAGCGCCCCCGTGGCCACGCTCAGCTGGCTGCTGTCCATGGCGGCGATTCCCGTCGGCGGCCTGGCGATCTACTACTTCTTCGGCCCCCAGCGGCTCAAGCGCCAGCGCATCAAGCGGCTGCGCGCGCGCAAGACCTCGCGCGTGCGGTCGGGCGTGCAGCGCCTGCGCGAGCGCATGCCGGGCAGTTCCGAGCGCCTGCACCAGGTCGCCCGGCTGGTGGCCGCGACCAGTGACTTTCCCGTGAGCACGGCCACCGACCTGCGCCTGCTGGTCGGTGGCGCCGCCACGTTCGATGCCATCATCGATGCCGTGAACGCGGCGCGCCACCACATCCACCTCGAGTACTACATCTTCGAGCCCGACCAGACCGGCACGGCGCTGCGCGACCTGCTGATCGAACGGGCGCGCTCGGGCATCCAGGTGAGGCTGCTGGTCGATGCCCTGGGCTCCAAGAAACTGGGCCGGCGCTTTCTGCAGCCGCTGGAGGACGCGGGCGGCGAGGTGGCGCTGTTCCACGACACCAAGATCGGCCGGCGGCTGCGGCCCGTCATCAATTTCCGCACCCACCGCAAGATCCTTGTGTGCGACGGCAAGGTCGGCTTCACGGGCGGCGTCAACGTCACCGACGAAGAGAACGCGCGCGTCATGCCCGAGGCCTACCACGACGTGCACCTGCGCCTGGAAGGTGCCGTGGTCAACTGGCTGCAGACCGTCTTCCTGGAGGACTGGGCCTATGCGCTGGAAAAGGACCCGAAGAACGAGCCCGCCGACATCGACCTGCTGCTGCCCGAAGCCCCGGAGGGGCAGTTGCCCGTGCAGGTCATCACCTCCGGCCCTGACAACGGCCTGCAGGCCATCTACCGCGCCCATCTGGCCGCCATCAACGCCGCCCAGGAACGCGTGTGGCTGACGACACCGTATTTCGTGCCCACGGAGGCCGCGCTGGCCGCGCTCACCAATGCCTCGCTGCGCGGCGTGGACGTGCAGCTGCTGGTGCCGCGGCGCTCGGACTCGGCCCTGGTCACGGCGGCCGCTCGCTCCTACTACGACGAGCTGATCCGCTGCGGCGTGCATGTCTACGAATACAAGGCACGCATGCTGCACTCCAAGACCCTGGTGGTGGACGACAGCATCGCCATCATCGGCACGGCCAACTTCGACTACCGCAGCTTCTTCCTGAACTACGAGGTCTGCGCCATCGCCTACGGCCCCCAGCTCAACGGCGACCTGGCCCGCCAGTTCGAGCTGGACCTGGAACAGTCCCAGCGCGTGCACTTCAAGCGCGACCTGGGGTTCGCGCTGCGCCTGTTCGACTCCGGCGCGCGCCTGTGCTCCCCCTTGCTGTGACCGCGCGCCGGGCCGGTGGCCCGCTTTTCGCAGGCATACTCGCCCGATGGCCCACACCTTCTTCTGGCACGACTACGAAACCTTCGGCGCCCAGCCGCGCTACGACCGGCCCGCGCAGTTCGCGGGCATCCGCACCGACGCGGAACTCAACGAAATCGGCGAACCCGTCATGTGGTACTGCCAGCCGGCGGGCGACTACCTGCCGGACCCCCAGTCCTGCCTGATCACCGGCATCACGCCCCAGCAATGCCTGGAGCAGGGCATGCCCGAGGCGCAGTTCGCGGCCCGCATCGAGGCCGAACTGGCCCAGGCCGGCACCGTGGGCGTGGGCTACAACACCATCCGATTCGACGATGAGGTCACGCGCTTCATGTTCTGGCGCAACCTCATCGACCCCTATGCGCGCGAGTGGCAAAACGGCTGCGGGCGCTGGGACCTGCTCGACGTGGTGCGCATGGTCTATGCGCTGCGGCCCGAAGGCATCGTCTGGCCGAAGAAGGAAGATGGCACGCCCAGCTTCAAGCTCGAAGATCTGGCGCGTGCCAACGGCCTGCTGCACGAAAAAGCGCACGACGCCCTGTCCGACGTGCGCGCCACCATCGCGCTGGCGCGGCTGATCCGCAGGCTGCAGCCCCGGTTGTTCGACTTCGCCTTCTCCCTGCACAAGAAAGACCGCGTGCTGCAGGAAATGGGCCTGCCCGCCGACGCGGCCCATGCCCGCCCCTTCCTGCATGTCACCGGCATGATCCGCCCCGAGCGCGGCTGCATCGCCGTGATGTGGCCGCTGGCCACGCACCCGACGAACAAGAACGAAATCATCTGCTGGGACCTGGCCGAGGATCCTTCCGAGCTGGCCACCATCGACGTGCAGACGCTGCGCCTGCGCCTGTTCTCGCGCGCGGCGGACTTGCCTGAAGGCGTGCAGCGCCTGCCCATCAAGAACATCCACATCAACAAGTCGCCGATGGTGGTCGGCAGCTTGAAGACCCTGAGCCCGGCCATGGCCGCGCAATGGGGCGTGGACATGGAGCGGGCCATGCAGCATGCCGCCATCGCGCGCGACCTGCCCGACATGAGCGCGCTGTGGCGTGCCGTCCACCAGCGCCCCGCGCAGGAAGGCCTGGATGCGGACCAGGACCTGTATGGCGGCTTCGTGGGCAACGAGGACCGCAGGCGCCTGAACCATCTGCGCAGCCTCTCCCCGCAGGAGCTGGCGCTGGACCGCACAGGCTTCGACGATGCGCGCCTGCCCGAACTGCTGTTCCGCTACCGCGCGCGCAACTTCCCCGCCACCCTGGCGCCGGCCGAGCGCCAGCGCTGGCTCGAACACTGCGCGGCCTGCCTGATCGAAGGCAAGGGCGGGGCGCGCACGGCCGAGCAGATGTTCGCCATGGTGGACCAGCTCTCGGAAAGCGTGGACGAGCGCGGCGAGGAAATCCTCGGCGCCTTGTACGACTATGCCGAGGCCATCATGCCGGAAATCTAGCCCCGCTGAGCTGCTCCCGCTGAGCTGCTTCGCGGCTTCCCACCAGGGGGACGACACCCTCGCTGCGGGGCGGCCCTAGCCCGGCGTCTCTGAGGGGGGCCGTGTCGGCTTCTAGCGCTGCGCCCATTGTTTTCAGCCGAAAAATTTGTAGCAGACCACGATGGCCGCCACCACGCCCGCCAGCTCCGCCAGCAGGGCGCAGGGCACGGCATGGCGTGCGCGCTGTATGCCCACGGCGCCGAAATAGACGGCCAGCACGTAGAAGGTGGTCTCGGTGCTGCCCTGGATGGTGGCGGCGGCCAGGGCGGCGAAGCTGTCCACGCCCTGGGTCTGCATGGTCTCGATCAGCATGGCGCGCGCGGCGCTGCCGGAAAAAGGCTTGACCAGCGCCGTGGGCAGGGCGTCCACGAAACGCGCATCCATGCCCAGCACATCGACCGCCCAGCGGATGCCCGACAGCGCATACTCCAGCGCACCCGAGGCGCGGAACACCCCCACCGCGCACAGCATGGCCACCAGGTAGGGCAGCAGGCCCCTGGCCACGTCGAAGCCTTCCCTTGCCCCTTCGATGAAGCTGTCATAGACGGCCACCTTGCGCCAGGCGCCCAGCGCCACGAACAGCACGATGAGGCCGAACAGCGTCAGATTGCCCAGCAGCGAGGACAGCTGCGACAGCGCGGCGGCCGACAGCGTGGCCAGAAAGGCCATGAAGCCCGCCAGCGCCAGTGCCAGCGGCCCCAGGTAGGCCAGCACCACGGGGCTGAACAGCGGCAGCCGCTGCACCACGGCCACGGCCAGCAGGCCCGTCAGGGTCGATGCCGAAGTGGCCAGCAGGATGGGCAGGAACACCAGCGTGGGATCGGGCGCGCCCTGCTGCAGCCGGTACATGAAGATGGTCACGGGCAGCAAGGTCAGCGACGAGGCATTGAGCACCAGGAACAGGATCTGCGCATTGCTGGCCGTGTCGGGCCTGGGGTTGAGCTCCTGCAGCGAGCGCATGGCCTTCAGGCCCATGGGCGTGGCCGCATTGTCCAGGCCCAGGCCGTTGGCGGCGAAGTTCAACGTGATCAGTCCCAGCGCCGGATGCCCGCGCGGCACCTCGGGCATCAGCCTGGCGAACAGCGGGCCCAGCACGCGCGCCAGCCACTCGACCACGCCGGCCTTCTCGGCGATGCGCAAAAAGCCCAGCCACAGCGTCAGCGTGCCGAACAGCAGCACCATGACCTCGACCGACAGCCGGGCCATGGCGAACAGGGCCTGCACCATGGCCGAGAAGATCCCGGCCTGCCCCCCCACCAGCCACTGCGCCAGCGCAGCCACGGCCGCCACCAGAAAAAAGCCCAGCCACAAGGCGTTCAGCATAGGTATCGCCCACCACGATTCAATTGGAAGGCGCCATTGTGCTGCCTGCCGCAGCGGTTGCGGGCGAGGGTGGGCGGGCATTGACAAGGCATGGGCCAGGCGCGCAGCCCCGCCCCCTGCGCCTCAGCGCCGCGCCACGATGAACAGGCGCGGAAAGGGCAGCAGCACCGTACCGTCGTCCAGCAGGGGATAGGCCTGGGAGATGGCCTGCAGATAGGCGGCGTAGAAATCGGCTTTCTGTGCCTCGTCAAGTGGTGCGACGAAGGGCCGCAGCGCCGAGCCCTTGAACCATTCGACCACGGCCTGATGGCCGCCCGCCAGCGGATGGAAGTAGGTGGTGCGCCAGACATCGATGCTGGTGCAGTGCGCGCGCAGCAGTGCGTAGTAGAAGTCCGCGCTGTGCCGCGCGGGGTGGCGCACGTCGCCGATGCGGCCGGCCCAGGGGCCGCGGGCGGCCACCTCGCGGGCCAGCCGGTGGGCGGGCTCCTCCAGGTTGTCAGGGGTCTGCACCGCCAGGCTGCCACCCGGCACCAGGTGGCTGGCCAGGCGCGGGTACAGCCGGCCATGGTCGGGCAGCCACTGCAGCGAGGCATTGGCCAGGATCACGTCCACGGGTTCGGGCGGGGACCATCGGGCGATGTCGGCCAGCGCGAATGCCGTGCCCGGCAGCCGCTTGCGAGCCGCCTCCAGCATGTCCTCGGAATTGTCCAGGCCCGTCACGGTGGCACCGGCAAAGCGCTGGGCCAGCACTTCGGTGGAATTGCCTGGACCGCAGCCCAGGTCCACGGCCACGCGCACCGGGCGGTCTGGCAGATCGGGGATCGCGGCCACCAGATCGCGCACGGGACGGGTGCGCTCCTGTTCGAAGGTCGAGTATTGCTTTGCGGACCAGTTCATCGTGTTGCCTTTCAATGTTCGAGCGTTGTGCTTGCTTGGGTGCTTGCGGGGCGTGAGCGTAAATCCGCTCATCCATGATTGCAAATGCCACAATCAATGCTTTCCCATACCTTGAAAGTATCAATGCCCGAGCTTCGCCAACTGCGCGCCTTCGTCGCCATCGCCGAGGAAGGCCACATCACGCGCGCCGCAGAGCGCCTGGGCATGCAGCAACCGCCGCTGACGCGGCTGCTGCAAGGCCTGGAGCACGAACTGGGCGTGGAACTGGTGCAGCGGCTGCCGCGTGGCGTGCGGCCGACGGCGGCGGGGCTGGCGCTGCTGCAGGAGGCGCGCGTCCTGCTGGCCCGCTCCGATGCGCTGGCCGACATCGTGCGCCGTGCGGCCCGCGGCGAGACCGGGAGGCTGGCCGTGGGCTTCACCAGCTCAGCGGCGCTGCATCCCTTCGTGCCCGGCGTGCTGCGCATGTTCCGCGAAACCCTGCCCGGTGTGAGCGTGGTGCTGGAAGAGGCAGGCACCGGCGAACTCATGGATGCCTTGCTGCAGCAGCGGCTGGACGCTGCCTTCGTCCGCTCTCCGTTGCGGGGAGCGCAAGGTCTGCAGGCCGCACCCATCCTGGAGGAGCCCATGCTGCTGGCCCTGCCGGCAGGGCATGGACTGGCGCGTGGCCCGGGCAGGCCATTGCCTCTGCCGCGGCTGGCGCCCGAGGCTTTCGTGCTGTACCGGCGCCGGGTGGGACAGGGTCTTTATGACGCCATCCTCAGGGCCTGCCTGGAGGCAGGATTCAGCCCGCGCGTGGTGCAGGAGGCTCCGCGCATGACGGCCACGTTGAGCCTGGTGGCGGCCGGCCTGGGCCTGTCCATCGTGCCCGCATCCATGCAGCGCCTGCGCAGCGACGGCATTGTCTATCGGCGCCTGTCGCAATGCCCGGGTCTGGCGGCTCCGCTGCTCCTGGCGATGCGCGCAGGAGATGCGTCGGCTGTACTGGAACGGTTTCGGACCATGGTGACCGACGCGGCTTCGGCGGAGGCCTGAGCGCGGCAGTGCCGCTCAGGCGCCAGGCACGCCACGCGCCGCAGCGCGCGGCCCGCCGCGCTGGCGCACCACGTTGCGCGCGCATTCCACCAGCCTGTGGATCAGCGGCAGCCGCGCCGAGGACCGCAGCCACATCACGCCGAAGCGCCGCGACTGGGATTCTTCGGGCAATGCCAGGCGCACCACGCCCTGGCCGTCGGGCAGGTTCAGGGCAGTGTCTGGCACCAGCGAGACGCCCAGTCCCCGGTCCACCATCATGGCGATGGCCACCAGCGAGCTGAGCTCGAAGCGCTCCTGCGGCACGATCTGCGCGGTGCGCAGGTAGCGCTCGACCATCTGGCCGCCGCCCAGGCTGCGGTCATAGCGGATTAGCGGCTGGGTGCGCAGTAGGGTGTGCGGCTCCAGGTGGGCGAGGCGGCGCGGCACCAGCAGTACCAGGGGCTCTTCGCGCAGCAGGGTCCAGTCGAAGGTCTTGGCCAGCGCGAAGCTGGGGTGCAGACAGACCGCCGCGTCCAGCTCGCCCTGTTGCACGGCCTGGTACAGCTCGCGTGTGGTGGCCGACTGCAGGAAGACCTTGGCATCGGGACATTGCTTCACGAAGTCCGCGAGGATGTCCGGCAGCAGGCTGTGCAGCGCCGTGTTGATGGTGCCGATCACCAGCTCTCCGGCCGTGCCTTCCTGGCTGACGTGGGTCTTGGCATTGGCCAGCTCGCGCAGCAGCACGGGGGCGGACTGGGCCAGGCGATGGCCGGCGGGCGTGGGCAGCACGGTGCGGCCCGCGCGTGCGAGCAGAGGCGCGCCGAATTCGCGCTCCAGGCTGCGGATCTGCTGGGCCACCGCGGTGGCGGTGACGTTCAGGCGCCGTGCGGCCTCGGCCATGGAGCCGGTCTCGACGACCAGCAGGAAGCTGTGCAGGTAGCTGGTTTCCATCAACGAATATTTTGTTTGTTTTGAAGAAATATTAGCTGTGTTTCTTTGGAGTCCTGGACGCCCACAATGCGGCCCATGAGAAGCAAACTGTTTGTCCCCGCATCGCGTCCCGAGCTGTTCGGCAAGGCCCTGCAGAGCCAGGCCGACGCGCTGTCCTTCGATCTGGAGGACGCCGTGGCCGAAGCGCGCAAGGAGGAGGCGCGCGGCCTGCTGCAAAGCTTTCTGCTGACCCCGCAGAGCCAGGGCCACGGCAAGACCTTCATCGTGCGCGTGAACGCCATGGACACGCCGCATTTCGAGAGCGACGTCGCGGCCGTGGTGCGCGACGGCGTGCACCTGGTCAACCTGCCCAAGCCCGAAACCGCCGAACAGGTGCGCCAGGCCGCCCAGGCGGTGGAGCGTGCTGCCAGGGCCAACGGCGTGGCCAGGGTTCCGGGCTTGCTGCTCAACATCGAAACACCGAAGGCCTTGCGTTGCGCGGCCGAGCTGGCCGGTGCCCACCCCAGCGTGGCCGGCCTGCAGCTGGGCCTGGGCGACCTGTTCGAGCCCTTCGGCGTCAACCGCCGCGAAACGGCAGCCATCGTCCAGACCCTGTTCGCGCTGCGCATGGCAGCGGCCGAGGCCGGCATCTATGCCTATGACGGCGCCTTCGCGGACATCCAGGACCGCGAGGGCTTCGAGGCCGAAGCGCGCCTGTCGCGCAGCCTGGGCTTTCTGGGCAAGACCTGCATACACCCCAGCCAGATCGCCCTGGCCAATGCGGTCTACCAGCCCACCGAGGCCGAGATCGCCGCGGCGCTCAAGGTGGTCCAGGCTGCGCGCGAGGCCGATGGCCAGGCGCTGGGTGCCTATGTGGTGGACGGGAAGATGGTGGACCGGCCCTTTGTGATCCGCGCCCAGTCCATCGTCAGCCAGGCCCGCGCCCAGGGATTGCTGCCGGGCTGAGCCGCCCGGATGTCCGGCCCGCCAGGCCGGATGCGAATTCAACACAAACCATAAGGAGACAAGAATGAAGCCGAACCCCCATCGCGCGCCGCTGCGCGCCCTGGCCGCTGCCGTGCTGGCCGCGCTGGCCCCGGCGTGCGCCATGGCCCAGGCAGGCTATCCGTCCAAGCCCATCACCATGGTCGTGCCCTATCCGCCAGGCGGCTCCAACGACGTGTTCGCGCGCCAGGTGGCCAAGGAGATGGGCGACTTGCTCAAGCAGCCCGTGATCGTGGACAACCGGCCGGGCGCCAGCGGCAACACGGGCACGGCCTTCGTCGCCAAGTCCACGGCCGATGGCTACACGCTGGTGGCCGTGTCTTCGAGCATGACCACCAATGCCGCCGTGCAAAGCAAGATGCCCTTCGATCCCGTCAAGCACCTCGCCCCCGTGGCCATGTTCGCGCAGGGACCGCTGGTGGTGGCGGTCAACAATGAATTCGCCGCCAGGACGCCGGCCGAGCTGGTGCGTGTGGTCAAGGCCAATCCCGGGCAGTACAACTACGCCACCTCGGGCACGGGCAGCGTCAACCATTTCGCCACCGAGCTGATGCGTTCCATGGTGCCGGGCCTGGACATCATGCATGTGCCCTACAAGGGCCAGGGGCCGGCCGTCACCGACGTGATCGGCAACCAGGTGCAGATGCTGGTGTCCAGCGGCCCCTCCATCCTGCCCATGGTGCGCAGCGGCAAGCTGCGCGCCGTCGGCATCACCAGCCTCAAGCCCAGTCCCATCGCGCCCGACCTCATTCCCATGGCCACGGCCATTCCGGGCTATGAGTTCGACCTGTGGTGGGGGCTGCTGGCGCCGGCCGGCACGCCGGCCGACATCGTGGCCAGGCTCAACCAGAGCGTGAACCAAGTGCTGGCCAAGCCCGAGATCCAGGCCAGCTTCCTGCGCGAGGGGGCCCTTGCGCACCCCGTGACGCCGCAGCAGTTCGGCGAGGTGATCCGCACCGACATTGCCCGCTGGAAGCAGCTGGCCAGGGAGCGCAACATCCAGGCGGATTGAGCCCCGCAGCCGGGGCGGCGCATGCAGCGCCTGTCCCATCTACATCAGGAGAGAGTCAATGAGTTTTGTGCCGGTTGAACGCCAGGGTCCGCGGGGCCCGCTGAGCGGTGTGCGCGTGCTGGATCTGAGCGCCTACATCGCGGGGCCGTACGGCTGCTCGCTGCTGGCCGACCAGGGCGCCGACGTGGTCAAGATCGAGCCGCCCGTGGGCGACAACCTGCGCAAGTACCCCTCGACGCTGGAAGCGGAAAGCCGCGCCTTCCTGGGCGTGAACCGCAGCAAGTGGGGCATGGTGCTGGACCTCAAGCAGGAGGCCGACCAGGCCCTGCTGCTGCGCATGGTGCGCGAGGCCGACGTGCTGGTCCACAACTTCCGCCCCGGCGTGCCCGAGCGCCTGGGCATGGGCTTCGAGCAGCTGTCCGCCATCAACCCGCGCCTGATCTACTGCAGCGTCACGGGCTATGGCAGCAAGGGCCCGCTCAAGGCCAAGGCCGGCTACGACCAGGTGCTGCAGACCATGACCGGCATGTGCGCCATGCAGGGCAAGGCCGGCGGGCCGCCCGAGATCCTGTACGGCTCGGTGGTGGACTACTACGCCTCGGCCCTGGTGGCGGGCGGCGTGGCATCGGCCCTGTACGAGCGCGAGAAAAGCGGGCTGGGCCAGCATGTGGGCGTGTCGCTGCTGCGCGCGGCGCTGACCATGCAGTCCGCGCGCATGGTCTGGGCCGAGGGTGAGCCGCGCGAGGTCGGGCGCGACATGCGCTCGGGCGGCATCACCGGCATCCATCCCACGCGCGAGGGCCATATCTACATCTCGGCCAATACCGCGCATTTCTGGGCGGCGCTGTGCGCCAAGCTGGGCCTGCCGGAGCTGGCGCAGCAGGAGCGCTACGACACCGTGCGCAAGCGCGCCCAGCATCGGGACGAACTCGTGCCCTTGCTGCGGCAGGCGCTGGCCGCGCGCAGCGCGCTGGAGTGGGAGGCCCTGTTCGGCGAAGAGGTGCCCTGCGCAGCCGCGCGCACCGTGGAAGACATGTTCGACGATCCGCAGGTGCAGGCCGAAGGCATGATCAGCGACTTCACCCATCCCGTGGTGGGCAGCTACCGGGGCTTTGCGGGCGCCGTGGAGTTCGGCCGCACGCCTGGGCCGCAGGCCTTTGCCGCGCCCACGCTGGGCCAGCACACCGAGGCGATCAAGGCCGTGGCCCCCGGGGAGCGTTGATGCCAGCCTTGCCGGCAGGCGCCTGCGATGCCCATCTGCATGTGTTCGACCCGCGTTTCGCTCCCGAGGCGCCAGGCGCCATGCGGCCCGGCGCTTCGGCCGCCGACTATGCCGCCGTGCGCGGGCGCCTGGGGTTGGCACGCGCCGTCATCGTGCAGCCGCGTGCGCACGGCACGGACAACCGCGCCACGCTTGAAGCCATACGCCAGCTCGGTGCGGCCGATACGCGCGGCATCGCCGTCGTGCGTCCCGACGTAGGCGACGACCAGCTGCGGGCGCTGCACGAAGGCGGCATCCGCGGCATCCGCTTTTCGCTGCACAGCGACCGCGACGCGGCGGTGCGCCTGGACATGCTGGAGCCGCTGGCGCAGCGCATCGCCTCCCTGGGCTGGCATGTGCAACTGCACTGGCTGGGCGAGCAGATCGCCGCCAACGCCGAACTGCTGCGGCGCCTGCCTTGCGCCATGGTCTTCGACCACATGGCGCGCCTGCCCCTGGGCCAGGGCGCGGACCATCCCGCCTTCGGCGTGGTGCGTGCCCTGGTGCAGCAGGGCAGGGCCTGGGTCAAGCTGTCCGGCCCTTATCTGAACAGCGGCGAGGGTCTGGCCACAGGCTATTCCGACAGCGATGCCGTCGCCCGTGCATGGGTGCGCGAGGCGCCTGAGCGCCTGGTCTGGGGCAGCGACTGGCCGCATGTGACCGAGGCCGCGCATCCGCCCGATACCGCACTGATGCTGGCGCTGCTGCAGCGCTGGATCCCCGACGCCGGCCAGCGCGCGCGCGTGCTGGCGGCCAATGCGGCCGAGCTGTACGGCTTCGGCTGACGGTTGCGGCGCAGACAGGAATTTTCAATCGCAAGACCAGCCAAGAGGAGTCAAGGAGATGATGAACACACAACGAACCATGCTGCCCCTGGTGGTGGCTCTGGGCGCTGCTCTGGGCCAGGGCACGCTGCACGCGGCCGACTACCCGGCCGCGCAGGCCATCACCCTCGTCGTGCCATTTTCGGCAGGCGGCGGGGCAGACAACGCGGCACGCATCATCGCCAAGGCGCTGGGCGAGGTCTCGGGCCAGAGCGTGGTGGTGGACAACAAGGCCGGGGCCAGCGGCTCCATCGGCGCAGCCCTCGTGGCACGCGCCAAGGCCGACGGCTACACGGTGCTCTACGACGCCTCGTCCTTCGCCATCAACCCGGCCCTGCGCAAGCTGCCCTACGACCCTGCCAAGGACTTCATCCCCGTGTCCCAGGCGGTCAGCGTGCCCAACATCCTCGTGGCCGCACCCTCGTCGCCCTACAACAGTCTGGCCGACTTCATGAACGCCGCGCGCCAAAAGCCCGGCAGGCTCACCTATGCCTCCTACGGGCCGGGCAGCCTGGCGCAGATGGCGGCCGAGTTGCTCAAGGCGGATGCGAAGTTCGATGCCGTGCACGTGCCCTACAAGGGGGGCGCTCCGGCCATCGTGGATGTCATGGGGGGCCAGGTCGATGTCTACTTCGCCAATGCGGCCTCCAGCATCAACTACGTCAAGGGCGGCAAGCTCAAGGCGTTGGCTGTGTCCTCGGCCAGGCGCATGCCCGACCTGCCCGATGTGCCCACGGTGATGGAAAGCGGCGTCAAGAACTTCGAGGTGACGGAGTGGAACGGCTTCTTCCTGCCCGCAGGCACGCCGCCCGACACCGTCAAGAAGCTGCAGGACCTGGTGCAAAAGGCCCTGGCCCTGCCGTCCACGCGTGAAAGCCTGGACAAGCTGGGCCTGACGCCCGTGGGCAGTTCCTCGTCGGCCTTCTCCAGCTTCGTGGCGGCCGAGCGCAAGCGCTGGGAGGCTGTGGTCAAGGCCAACGGCATCACCGTCCAGTAAGGCGCGGACGGACCCCCGCAAGCGCGCGCCTCAGGGTGTGGTGGTGACGCGCAGCAACTGGCCGTCCGGGGCGTCCGTCAGCAGGTAGAGCCAGCCGTCCGGGCCCTGGCGCACATCGCGTACGCGCTGGCCCAGGCGCGGCAGCACAGGCTCCACGCCCGTGACCTTGCCGTCCCGGACATCCAGCCGCTCCAGCCGCTGGTACTTCAGCGCACCCACCACCAGCGACCCCTTCCAGTCCGGCCCATAGCGGTCGCTGGTGATGAAGGCCATGCCCGAGGGCGCGATGGACGGCGTCCACTGGTACAGCGGCTGCTCCATGCCAGCCTTGTGCGTGATGCCCGCGCCGATCTTGCCGCCGCCGTAGTTCTCGCCATAGGTGATTACGGGCCAGCCATAGTTCTTGCCGGGTTCTGGCCGGTTCACCTCATCGCCGCCCTGCGGTCCATGCTCATGCATCCACAGGCGCCCCTGGGGATCCAGCGCGGCGCCCTGCGGATTGCGGTGGCCGTAGCTCCAGATCTCGGGCCAGGCATCCCGGCGTCCCGCAAACGGGTTGTCCCGGGGGATGCTGCCGTCCTTGCCCACGCGCACGGTCTTGCCCAGGTGGCTCTTGAGGTTTTGCGCTTCCTCCTTGAGACTGAAGCGTTCGCCCAGCGTGAGGAACAAGGTGCCGTCGCTCCTGCCGTCGACCATGCGCTCGACGATGCGGCATCCGAAGTGCAGCGTGCTGTCGTACTTGGGACGTGGCGCGAAAAGGGTCTTGACCTGTTCCAGCGACCGGCCATCGTCGGACAGGCGCGCGCTGGCCAGCGCCGTGCCGTTCTTGCCGCGGTCGGCGCTGATGCCTGGCTCTGAATAGCAGAAGTACAGGCGGCGGTTGCGCGCGAACTCGCTGTCCAGCACCACATCCAGCAACCCGCCCTGGCCGCGTGCATCCACAGACGGCAGGCCGCGCAGCGGCGGCTCCAGCCGGCCGTCTGCCTGCACGATGCGCATGCGGCCGGGCCGCTCAGTGACCAAAAAGCGCCCGTCAGGCAAAAAGGCCAGGGCCCAGGGATGCTCCAGCCCCTCGGCCACCAATTGCGTGGAAATCTCCGGCCCTGCTGCAATGGCCAGCGGTGCGGCCAGCAATGCACCCGAAAATATTAGCAAGCTATAGAATTTTTTGGGCGAAAAAGCGATTGTATCTTTGTGGGATAGTATTTTCTTCATGTCTGCATCATTTTCTTTGTTGGCTTGCTGGCGCTCAGAATTTTCCTGGATATTTGCTGAAATTTAAGACTGGTCTTATATGGCCTGCCTGGGCAAATGCCTTTTCTTTTGTGATGGCTTGCATGGGCACTTCCGGCTTTGATTTACATTCCATTCCAGTGCGAAAAATAATCGCATTTATTCATTGGCAAGAACGACAAGGGGATTGGGATGGAGGAGTGCGGGATGGACCGGCCACTGCCCGGGGACGGGGGCGCGCAAAGGGGTGAGGGGAGTGCGGCGGAGCAGGATGAAGGGCATGACGGTTTGCTGTCCTTGTGCGTTCTCGCCCGGATGCACCAGATTGCGGCGGATCCGCGGACCCTGGCCCATCAGATGGGGCTGCGGCCCAGCGACACGGCAAGCGTACAGGATCTGCTGAGGGCGGCAAAGCACCTGGGACTCAAGGCCCGGCTTTCGCGCTGCGGCGCCGAGCGCCTGCCCCTGCTGCCCCTGCCGGCGCTGGCCCTGGTGCGCGGTCCCGGTGGCAGCTCCCGGGCCGTGGTGCTGGCGCAATGCGATGGCCAGCGCGTGCTGCTGCAAGACCCTGGCGCCCAGGGCGCGCAAAGCCGCCCGGTCATCGAGTCCATGGCGGATTTCCTCGCACGCTGGAGCGGCGAGGTCATCCTGGCCGCGAGCCGGGCCAGCCTGGCCGGCGAGCTCGCCAAATTCG
Organism: Comamonas sp.; assembly: GCA_041984925.1. GTDB lineage: Bacteria > Pseudomonadota > Gammaproteobacteria > Burkholderiales > Burkholderiaceae_C > Comamonas. The sequence continues at coordinate 4,809 of JBHIXF010000051.1, read as the reverse complement.
ATTTTTCCTGGTTCATTCCCAGTCTGGTCAAGCACCGCAAGCTGCTGGGCGAGGTGATGTTCATATCGCTGATGCTGCAATTGTTCGCACTGGTCAGCCCGTTGTTCTTCCAGGTCGTGATGGACAAGGTGCTGGTGCACCGGGGAATGACCACGCTCGATGTGCTGGTCATCGGACTGGTGGTCATCGTGGTATTCGAAAGCCTGCTCAATGGCTTGCGCAGCTACGTGTTCAGCCACACGACCAGCCGCATCGACGTGGAACTGGGTGCACGGCTATTCCGCCATCTCATCCAACTGCCACTGGCCTACTTCCAGGTACGGCGCGTAGGCGATTCGGTGGCGCGCGTGCGCGAGCTGGAGAACATTCGCAGCTTTCTCACAGGCAATGCGCTGACGGTGCTGCTGGACGTGCTGTTCTCGGTCATCTTCATTGCCGTCATGTTCCTGTACAGCCTGCCGCTGACGCTGATCGTGCTGGTCAGCCTGCCGCTGTACTTCGGGCTGAGCCTGGCCGTCGTGCCGCTGCTGCGCCGCCGCCTGGACCACAAGTTCGCACGCGGTGCCGAGAACCAGGCCATGCTGGTGGAGACCGTCACAGGCATACAGACCGTCAAGGCCGGTGCGTTGGAGCCATCGTTCGCCCGCCGCTGGGACAACCAGCTCGCAGCCTACGTCAGCGCGAGCTTCAAGAGCCAGAACGTGGCCAACTGGGCGCACGAAGGCGTGAACCTGATCGGCAAGCTCGTCAACGCCGCCACGCTGTGGTGGGGTGCGCGCCTGGTGATGGACAGCGAGCTGACCGTGGGCCAGTTCGTGGCCTTCAACATGTTCGCGCAGCGCGTGGCCCAGCCCATCATGCGCATGGCCCAGCTGTGGACCGACTTCCAGCAGACGGGCATCTCGATGGCGCGGCTGGGCGACATCCTGAACACGCGCACCGAAGTGCCGCCCAGCAGCGCGGCGCAGTTGCCGCCCATCCGGGGGCGCATCACGCTCGATGCCGTGCACTTTCGCTACCGCCCCGAAGCATCGCCCGTGTTGCGCGGGCTGCAGTTGGACGTGCGCCCCGGCGAGGTGCTGGGCATCGTGGGCCGCTCGGGCTCCGGCAAGAGCACGCTGACCAAGCTCGTGCAGCGCCTGTACGCCCCCGAGCAGGGCCGCATCCTTGTGGACGGCATCGACATCGGCCTCATCGACGCGGCCCAACTGCGGCGGCAGATCGGCGTGGTGCTGCAGGAAAACCTGCTGTTCAACCGCAGCGTGCGCGAGAACATCGCCATCGCGGACCCCGCGGCGCCCATCGAGGCGGTGGTGCATGCCGCGCGGCTGGCGGGCGCGCACGACTTCATCAGCGATCTGCCCGAAGGCTATGACACCTTGGTCGGCGAACAGGGCGCAGGCCTGTCGGGCGGCCAACGCCAGCGCGTTGCCATAGCGCGCGCATTGTTCACCAACCCCCGCATCCTGATTCTGGACGAAGCCACCAGCGCGCTCGACTACGAGAGCGAGGCCATCATCCAACGCAACATGGCGCACATCTGCCAAGGTCGCACCGTGCTCATCATTGCCCACCGCCTGAGCGCCGTGCGCCATGCGCACCGCATCATCGTCATGGACAAGGGCCGCATCGTCGAATCCGGGCCGCACGACACGCTGATCCAGAAGCAGCAAGGCCTGTACGCCCATCTGTGGCGCATGCAGGACGGCCAGGGCGGCCAGCCAGGACCTGCGCAGCCGGAGGTGGCGGCATGACGCAGCAGCACAACGGCTCCTTGCCTTCCGGACCCGCGCCGGGCGCGCCATTGCCGACCGCACCATTGCCGGCCGCACCGCGCCATCCCGCCATCGAACTGCTGGCCCGCTACCGCGCCATCTTCGCCGCCGCCTGGGCGCACCGCGCCGAACTGGCCGGCCCCGCACGCCTGGCCGAAGAAGCCGCCTTCCTGCCCGCAGCGCTGAGCCTGCAGGAAACGCCCGTCCACCCCGCGCCCCGGCGCGTGGCCTGGGCCATCATGGCCTTGTTTCTGATCGCGCTGGCCTGGTCCATCATCGGACGCATCGACATCGTCGCGGTCGCGCCCGGCCGCATCATCGTCAGCGAGCGCACCAAGGTCGTGCAGCCGCTGGAACGCAGCGTGGTGCGCCGCATCCTGGTCAAGGACGGCGACCATGTGCAGGCCGGCCAGCCCCTGGTCGAGCTGGACCCCACCATCGCCCAGGCCGACCGGAACAGCCTGAGCGAAACCCGCAAGGACGCCGACTCGGAATGGCTGCGCACCCGATTGCTGCTGCAACTGCTGTCGCGCCCTGCCGACAGGGCCGCTACAGCCCGCCTGGAGCCGCGCGAACTGCCCGGAGACTGGAGCGCGCAAGACCGTGCACATGCCCAGGAGCAACTCACCGCCGAATGGAGCGACATCACGGCCCGCCTGGCCCGTTTGGCCGCAGAGCACCAGCGGCGCCAGGCCGAAATGGCCACCGTGCAAGCCATGATGGCCAAGATCGAGACCGCGCTGCCCATGGCCCGCCAGCGCGAAAGCGATATCAAGGACCTGGCCGAACAAGGCTACTTGCCCAGTCACGCGCACCAAGACCGCCGGCGCGAGCGCATCGAGCTGGAGCGCGACCTGGCCACGCAACAGGCGCGCCTGCAGGAAACCCGGGCCGCGCTGCTGGAAGCCGAGCACACACGCAGCGCCTACCTGGCCGAAACACGCCGCGCGCTCAGCGAGCGCCAGGCCCAGGCCGACCTCAAGCGCCACCAGACCGGCCAGGAACTGGCCAAGGCCACCCAGCGCGAACGGCTGGCCACGCTGACCGCACCCGTCACCGGCACCGTGCAACAACTGGCCATGCACACCGAAGGCGGCGTGGTCACCGAAGCCCAGGCCCTGCTCGTCATCGTGCCCGACAGCGCCCAGGTCCATGCCGAAGTGCTGCTGGACAACAAGGACATCGGCTTCGTCGCGCCAGGCCAGGAGGTGGCGGTCAAGCTGGAAACCTTCCTGTTCACCCGCTACGGCACCGTGCCTGCAGTGGTGGAGAAAGTGACGCAGGACGCCGTCAACGATGAAAAGCGCGGCGCCATCTTCCCCGTCACCGTGAAGCTGGGCAAGACGCATATCGACGTCGACGGACGAGCGGTGAAATTGGCGCCGGGGATGAATGTGACTGCGGAGATCAAGACTGGCAAAAGGCGGGTGATCGAGTATTTGCTGAGTCCTATTCAGAGGGCGGGGAATGAGAGTTTGAGGGAGAGGTGATTGTATTCTGTTTTTTGAAATTTAAATTAGTATGAAAATTTCTGCGGTGAAAATTATTTAGTTATGTTGATTTGAATTGGAGAGATGTCGTTTATGGGTATCTATTCCATTGTTGATGTATTTAGGGTTTTGGTTACTTCAATTGATGGATTTAATGCGTTGTTGTGGGTTATTGTTTTTATTGTAAAGTTCTTTAATCCCGATTTTTATGGGGAAGGAAGTCTAAATTCCTGGAATTATCTATTATTTGCCTTAATAGTAATTATTATGTTCATAAGGCTAAGGAGTGATTGCCATGAGAAAAAATATTTTCACTTGGGATCTTTTGTTAGTGTAACTGTCTTTTCCTTGATATTTGTTGGGAGGTAGATATGTCTGGATTGGTTTCGATATTCAAGACTGTTGATAATATAAAATCAGCCATAGAGCTTGGTAATTCTGAAATGGTAATTGCCGATACGGCAAAATTGACTGCTCAAGTGACAGCGTCAGTTGCAGCTGAAGGATATTTAAGGACGTATTCTGCTTTGGAGGGTTTTGGTAGATGGTTGACATTGTGGAGGCTTGGTAAGGCTGTTAGCGGGCGCGGAATGGAAAATGAGAAGGCGCTGGCTGGATTTGTTGCTGGGGAGATGGTTGGTCTATTTATAGATAAAGCTAGGGAATTGAATATCGGTGGATGGGTGTATGATCTGACACATAAGAGTAATGAAGTTTCTTTGTTGTCCGGGATTTTTGGAAGCACTCCTGATCCTCTAGTCAAAACCATCCGCTATGTCTGGGTCGACCCCCTGGTCCTGGACCTCGACGGCGACGGCATAGAAATCACTCCCCTCGCCAGCAAGATCCAGTTCGACACCAATGGCGACGGCATCAAGACCGGCACCGCCTGGGTACAGGCCGATGACGCCTTGCTGGTCTGGGACCGCAATGGCAATGGCCTCATCGATTCGGGCCGGGAACTCTTTGGCGATGAAACCCTGCTGGCCAATGGCCAGAAAGCGGCCCACGGCTTTGCGGCACTCAGTGAACTCGACGTGGGTGGTGCCAATGGCGGCGCAGGCGATGGCGTGTTCGATGCGAAGGATGCCCCATACGCCAACCTGCGCATCTGGCGCGACCTGAACCAGGACGGCATCAGCCAGGCCAACGAGCTGCAGACGCTGGCCGAGGCAGGTATTGCCAGCATCAAGCTGGGCAGTACGGCGACAGATACCAAGTATCCCGACGCCCAACTGGTGCAGACGGGCAGCTTTGTGCGCACCGATGGGTCGGAAGGCCAGGCCGGCAGCTTCATCCTGGCGCAGAACAATTTCACGACCACGCATGCGGCCATTCAGCTGAGCTCCCAGGCCCAGGAGCTGCCCGACATCAAGGGCAGCGGGTGGGTGCGCGATTTCCGGGAGGCGGCCACGCTCAACCCGCAATTGGCGGGGCTGCTGGAGCAAGCGCGCAATGCCGGCACGCGGGCGCAGTACATGGCCGCCGTAGGCGAACTGATCCGCACCTGGGGCAATGGCTCGGACTACCGGAGCGCCAGCGCC
>JBHIXF010000050.1:0-45919 GCA_041984925.1 Comamonas sp. | reverse complement strand
CCTGTGGCGCTTCCGCCACCTGACCACGGTGGAGCGCGTCATCGGCTTCAAGCGCGGCACCGGCGGCACCGGCGGCGTCAGCTATCTGCGCAAGATGCTGGACGTGGTGCTGTTCCCCGAGATCTGGACACTGCGCACCGAACTGTGACCCACACCAGGAAAACACCATGAAGCAAATCATCGACGTGGGCCTGCCCCCGCTCAAGCAGCCGTTCTCCTGGGCCGTCAAGGCCAGCGGCCAGATGCTGTTCACGGCCCATGGCCCGGTGCGGCCCGACGGCAGCATCGACACCGGCCCCATCGAGGCGCAGGCCCGCCTGACCTTCACCAACCTGCGCAATGCCCTGCTGGCGGCCGGCGGCACGCTGGCGCATGTGACCCAGGTGCTGATCTACATGACCGACGTGGCGGACATGCCGGCCATCGACGCGGTCTACCGCGCGTTCTTCGACGCGCCCTACCCCAACCGGTCGAGCATGGGCGTCTCGGCCCTGGTGGTGCCGGGCATGAAGCTGGAGATCGTGGCCTACGCCATGCTGCCCTAGAAGGCACAGGGCATGTCCGTGGCGCGCAATTGCGTTCAATACAGGACCGCCGCAGGGCGCGAGACTGCGGGCCTTGTGCAGTCCCGCGTCCGCGCGCCATCTCATGTCCTCCTCGCTGCTCGCCATGGGCGTCTTCACCCTCGTCGGCGCCATCACGCCCGGCCCCGTCAACGTGCTGGCCCTGCGCCATGGCGCGGCGCGCTCGCGCCTGTCCTCCGGCCTCTACGTGCTGGGCGCCAGCGCCAGCTATGCGGCCGTGGTCTGGACCATGGGCCAGGGCGCGCAGTGGCTGGCGCAGGCGCTGCCGCCGCTGTCCGCCGCCGCGCAATGGCTGTGCGCGGCCTACCTGCTGTGGCTGGCCTGGCGGCTGGCCAACGCGCCCGTGGGCGAAGCGCAGGCCCAGGACCGCAGCGGCGCGGGGCACCAGCTGGCGGCCCTGCTGCAGGGCGCGGCCGTGCAGACACTCAACCCCAAGGCATGGCTGGTGGCCCTGGCCGGCGTGGGCCTGTTCGTGCTGCCGCAGGCCGATGCCGCCCAGGCCCTGCTGCGCTTTTGCGCCATCTCCCTCATGGCCTGCCTGATCGGCGTCGGCTGCTGGGCGCTGCTGGGCCGGCTGCTGTCGGGCTGGCTGCGCACGCCACGGCGCCAGCGCCTTTTCCACCGCCTGCTGGCCCTGCTGCTGGTGGCCAGCGTGGCGGCCATGCTGGCATGATGGGGGACAGGCAGCGCCATGACATCCCTCGCCGCATCCCACCACTTTCACCGCATCCACCGCCACCCGGCCGCCCCCTGGGCCGAGCTGCGCGACAGCGCGCGCTCGCCGCACTGCTTTCGCCTGCACATGCATGCCGAATACTCGATCGGCATCGTCGATGCGGGGCGCACCGTGTTCCACCATGCCCAGGGCCCGCAGCCGCTGGGCGCGGGGGGCGTGGTGCTGATCGAACCCGGCGCCTGGCATGCCTGCAATCCGGAACCAGGCGCCCCCTGGTCCTACCGCATGCTCTTCATCGACCCGGACTGGCTGCACGCGCGGCTGGGCGTGGCCGCGCTGCGCTTTCCACGGCGCGCGCTGGCCGATGCGCAGACCGCCTCCCAGGTGGACACCCTGTGCCGCCCCATCGACGGCGACGCCGCGGCGCGGCGGCTGGCCGACGGCCTGGAGCAATTGCTGGACCGCTGCGCCGAGCACGCGGCGGCGGCGCAGCCCGGTGGCGCCTGCGGCCTGGAGCCCGCGATGCGGCGCCTGCATGCCGGCCCCGATGCCGGCCTGACCATCGAGGCCCTGGCCCGGGAGTGCGGCCTGAGCCCCACGCGCTTCATCCGCCGCTTCAAGGCCGCCACCGGCATGACGCCCGGCAGCTACCGCCTGAACCTGCGCATCAACGGAGCACGCCGCCTGCTGGCCTCGGGCGCGGCACTGTCGGAGGCGGCCTATGCCATGGGCTTTGCCGACCAGGCCCACCTGCAGCGCGCCTTCAAGGCCCACCACGCGCTGACCCCGGGCTGCTACGCGCGCGGCGCATAGCGCCCCGCCAGCCATGGTTTTGCACGCAGCTGCCCGGGGCGGGCGGCGAAAGCGCTGATACTTACGCCTTTCGCCTCCAGCCCACCAACGCCGCGCACCATGGCCGACTTCCAAGACATACAGCAACGAGAAACCGGCCTGCGCCAGCAACTGTCCGCCGCCCAGATGGTGATGATCGCCATCGGCGGCGCCATCGGCACGGGCCTGTTCATGGGCAGCGCCTTCGCCATCGGCTTTGCGGGCCCGAGTGTGCTGCTCAGCTATGCCATCGGCGCGCTGATCTCGCTGCTGCTCATGGGCTGCCTGGCCGAGATGACGGTGGCCCACCCCACCTCGGGATCGTTCGGCGCCTACGCCGAGCACTACATCGGCCCGCTGGCCGGCTTCATGGTCCGCTATGCCTACTGGGCCGCCGTGGTGCTGGCCGTGGGCATGGAGGTGACGGCCATCGGCATCTACATGGGCTACTGGTTCCCCGACGTGCCGCGCTGGATCTGGGTGGTGGTGTTCTCGGGCGCGCTGATCGCCGTCAACGCCAGCAGCGTCAAGGCCTTCGGCCAGGTGGAGTACGGCTTTTCCATGGTCAAGATCGTGGCCATCGTGGCCTTCATCCTGATCGGCGCCTGGGTGGTGTTCGGCTCGCAGCCCCAGGGCATCGGCTTTTTCAACTACACGGCCAACGGCGGCTTCTTCCCCAAGGGCCTGTGGGGCACCTGGGTGGCCGTGATCATCGCCATCTTCAGCTACCTGAGCCTGGAGGCCGTGGCCGTGGCGGCCGGCGAGGCCGAGGACCCCGGGCGCGCCATCACCCGGGCCTTTCGCACCACCATGGCGCGCCTGGTGATCTTCTATCTGCTGACGCTGGCGCTGATGCTGGCCATCGTGCCCTGGCCGCAGGCCGGCACGGACAAGAGCCCCTTCGTGAAGGTGATGGAGATCATCGGCATCCCCGGCGCCGCCAGCATCATCAACTTCGTGGTGCTGGTGGCCGCGCTGTCGGCCATGAACAGCCAGCTGTATGTCACCTCGCGCATGATGTTCAGCCTCTCGCGCGGCGGCTTCGCGCCCGCGGTGTTCGGCCGCCTGAACCGCCGGGGCGTGCCCGTGGCGGCCATTGCCATTTCCTGCCTGGGCATTGCCGTGGCCGTGGCCGTGAACCTGTGGAAACCCGAGGGCTCGCTGCTGTGGATGATGTCCGTGTCCATGTTCGGCGCCATGTTCACCTGGTTCATGATCTTCGTGACCCATCTGTTCTTCCGCGCGCGCTGGTCGCGCGAGCACCCCGGCCAGCGCCTGCAGTTCCGCATGTGGGGCTATCCGCTGTTCACGCTGGCCGGCGCCGCGCTGATGCTGGGCGTGATCGTCACCACCTATTTCACCGAGGTCTTCCACATGACGCTGATCACGGGCCTGCCCTTCCTGGCCCTGCTGGCCCTGGCCTATGCGCTGTGGTACCGGCCCCGCGCACAGGCACGCAGCAAGGACTGAAACCATGACCCGCAGACTCTGGGACATCTCCCCGGCCGTCCAGGCCGCCAGCCCCGTCTTTCCGGGCGACACGCCCTACAGCCAGCAGTGGTGCGCCACCATCGGCCCCGGCTGCCCGGTCAACGTCAGCGCCATCACGCTGTCGCCCCATGTGGGCGCGCATGCCGATGCGCCGCTGCACTACGACGCCGATGGCGCCCCGATCGGACACGTCGACCTGGAGGCCTTCCTGGGCCCTTGCCGCGTGATCCATGCCATCGCCAAGGGGCCGCTGATCGAATGGGAACACATCGCCCACGCCGTGGTGGATCTTCCGCCGCGCGTGCTGGTGCGCACCTACGAGCACGCGCCCACGGCCTGGGACCCGGAGCTGCCGGCCTACGCCCCTGCCACGGTGGAGCGCCTGGCCGATCGGGGCGTGCGGCTCATCGGCATCGACACGGCCAGCATCGATCCGGCCAGCAGCAAAAGCCTGGACAGCCACCAGGTGATCCGCCGCCGCGGCCTGCGCGTGCTGGAGAACCTGGTGCTGGACGACGTGCCCGAAGGCGACTACGAACTGATCGCCCTGCCGCTCAGGCTGGTCGAGGCCGACGCCTCGCCCGTGCGCGCCGTGTTGCGCGCACTGGCCTGACCGCTTCCCCATTACCCCTGCGGCGCCGGCCTGCCCGGCACCGCTGCCATTGACCACCAAGGAGAACCCGTGACAAGCCTGCAAGACTGCCGCTCGCTGGATGCCCAAGACCCGCTGCGCGCCCTGCGCGCGCACTTCACCCTGCCCGAAGGCGTGATCTACCTGGACGGCAATTCGCTGGGCGCCAGCCCCAAGGCCGCCGCGGCGCGCGTGGCCGAGGTGGTGCAGCAGGAATGGGCCCAGGGCCTGATCCGCTCCTGGAACGACGCCGGCTGGATCAGCCTGCCCCAGCGCCTGGGCGACCAGTTCGCGCCCTGGATCGGCGTGGGCGCGGGCGAGCTGGTCTTCACCGACACCACCTCGATCAACCTCTACAAGGTGCTGACGGCCGCCGCCCGCATCGCGCGCGAGGACGCGCCGCAGCGCAGGCGCCTGATCAGCGAGCGCAGCAACTTCCCCACCGACCTCTACATCGCCCAGTCGATCTGCCAGGAGCACGGGCTGGAGCTGGTGCTGCTCGAACCCGAGGAGATCGCCGCGGCGCTGACCGACGAGGTCGCCATCTGCATGCTCACCCATGTCAACTACCGCACGGGCGCCATGCACGACATGGCCGCCGTGACGGCCGCCGCGCATGGCAAGGGCATCCTGTGCATCTGGGACCTGTGCCACAGCGCGGGCGCCGTGCCCGTGGACCTCAAGGGCGCCGATGCGGACTTCGCCGTCGGCTGCGGCTACAAGTACCTCAACGGCGGCCCGGGCGCGCCGGCCTTCGTCTGGGCGCATCCCCGCCTGATCAATCGTTTCTGGCAGCCGCTGACGGGCTGGTTCGGCCATGCCGAGCCCTTCCGGTTCGTGCCCGACTACCACCCGGCCCAGGGCATACAGCGCTACCTGTGCGGCACCCAGCCCATGGTCAGCATGAGCGTGCTGCAGTGCGGCCTCGACGTGTTCACGGCCGTGGAGCCGCTGGGCGGCATGGATGCGCTGCGCAGCAAGTCGCTGGCGCTGACCGACCTGTTCATCGCCCTGGTCGAGGAGCGCTGCCAGGGCCACGGCCTGGGCCTGGCCACGCCGCGCGAGCATGGCCGGCGCGGCTCCCAGGTCTGCCTGACCCGCGAGGAAGGCATGGGCGTGGACGGCAAGGACAGCGGCGCCTACGCCATCGTCCAGGCCCTGATCGCGCGCGGCGTCATCGGCGACTTCCGCAAGGGCGACGGCACGGGGCTGCACAAGGACATCCTGCGCTTCGGCTTCACGCCGCTGTACGTGGGCTACGAGGATGTGTGGAACGCCGTGGAGCACCTGCGCCAGGTGCTGGAATCGGGCGAATGGCGCCAACCGGCGTTCAACCGCGTCAATGCGGTGACCTGAGCCCGCTGCGGTCAGAAGGCCGTGGACGACAGCGAGGCCCACAGGTGGGCGGCCACCAGGGCCCGCCAGGGCGCGAACTCGCGCAGCCACCGCTCGGCCTGCTTCGCGTCCATGTCCTGCACCTGCAGCAGGCGCGCCAGCGCGCGGCGCACGGCCACGTCGCCGTGCAGCGGCCCGTCGAGGTGGCCGTAGCCGCGCAGCAGCGTGTAGTTCACGGTCCAGGGGCCTATGCCCTTGACCGCCAGCAGCCGTTCGGAAATCTCCTGCGCCGGCACGGCGGGCCGGGCCGCCCACTCCTGCAGCGGCAGCTCGCCGGCCTGCACGGCCTGGGCCAGCAGGCGCAGCGTCTGCGCCTTGGCCTGCGAAAAGCCGGCCGCGCGCAGCGCCGCAACGTCCAGGGCCGCGACCTGGGCCGGCTCGGGCGTGCACCACAGCCGGCGTGGCGGCTGGCCGCCCTGGCCGGGCAGCGCCATGGAGCAGTCCACGGCGAGAATCAGGCGGCGGCGCAGCGACACGGCCGCCGCCACACTGATCTGCTGGCCGGTGACCGCCCAGCTCAAGGCCTCCCAGGGCGTGCAGGCCGCCGGCACATGCAGGCCGCGCTGGCGCGCCAGTAGCGGGCCCAACTGCGCATGCGCCGCGAAGCGGCGCTCCAGCCCGCCCACATCCTGGGCGATGCCGAACATGCGCCGCAGCATGGCGGCCAAATCCGCCTCCAGCGCCTGCGGCCGCAGCGCGGCACCGCCCTGCAGCCGCCAGCAGGCCTGCACCGCCGAGCCATCGGCCAGGGCGAGGGCGGGCACGCGCAGTGTCAGCAGCGCAGGCAGCCCCCGCCACACCAGGCCTTTGTGCAGCACGGTGGCATCGCCATCGCCATGGCTGCATTCGGAGACCTGCTGCGCATCGCGCCGGTGGAACCCCCAGAACTCGGCCATGCGGTAGCCGGCAGGCAGGGCCAGGGATTGTTCGATCCGCAGCTCGGCGGCGGGCGAAGGTGGAGTGCGGGAAGGTGGGGGCACGGTGGCGCGGTCCTCGGTCTCTCTTTTGCTTTTGCACATGCAGGCGGGCCATGGATTGGGTTACGCTGCGCGCTGCATTTTCCGCCCAGAAACTCCACATGACCACCGAGACCTCCGGCTGCCCGCTGCACGGCGCGGGCCGCACCGAATCCATCGTCCGCCAAGAACGCGCCCAGCTGGACTTCAGCCAGTCCATGAGCTATGGCGACTACCTGCACCTGGACCAGATCCTCACCGCGCAGCACCCCCTCTCGCCCGCCCATGACGAGATGCTCTTCATCATCCAGCACCAGACCAGCGAGCTGTGGATGAAGCTCATGCTCCACGAGGTCGCCGCCGCCACCGCCGCCATCTCCCACGGCACCCGCGCCGACGCATTCAAGATGCTCGCCCGCGTCAGCCGCATCATGGAGCAGCTCGTCAGCGCATGGACCGTGCTGTCCACCATGACTCCGCCCGAGTACACCGCCATGCGCCCCTACCTGGCCAGCTCCAGCGGCTTCCAGAGCTACCAGTACCGCTGCATCGAGTTCTCCCTGGGCAACAAGAACGCCGCCATGCTCCAGCCCCATGCCCACCGCCCCGACCTGCTCGCCCAGGTCGAGGCCGCATGGCGTGCTCCTTCGCTGTACGACGTGTCCCTGCAGCTGCTGGCCCGCGAAGGCATCCCCGTGCCCGCCGACCGGCTCGAACGCGACTGGACCCAGCCCTACGAGGCCAGCGAAGGCGTCAAGCAGGCCTGGATCACCGTCTACCGCGACCCCCATGCGCACTGGGACCTGTACCAGCTCGGCGAAAAGCTCGCCGACATCGAGGACGCCTTCCGCCTGTGGCGCTTCCGCCACCTGACCACGGTGGAGCGCGTCATCGGCTTCAAGCGCGGCACCGGCGGCACCGGCGGCGTCAGCTATCTGCGCAAGATGCTGGACGTGGTGCTGTTCCCCGAGATCTGGGCCCTGCGCACGGAACTGTAAGGCCGGGCGGGGGCGCGGCGGCGACAGCGGCCGCCCGCGCAAACGGTTAAGCTGCTGCGCCAGGAGATATACCGTGCCAGCAGCACCAGAACAGCCCCCGCACCACGACACCCCAGACCCGGCTTCGCAGACCTCTTCGGACGCCCCCGCGCCGCGCAGCGGCCTGCTGTGGGCCATGCTGCTGTCCCTGCTTTCCGCCTTTGCGCTGAGCCAGGCATTTCGCACCATCACCTCGGTCATCGCCACCGGCCTGCAGCAGGATTTCGGCCTCAACGCGCAGTCGCTGGGCGCCTTCGCCGGCCTGTTCGGCCTGTCGTTCGGCGTGACCCAACTGCTCATGGGCATCGGCATGGACCTGTATGGCCTGCGGCGCACGGTGCTCGCGGCCTTTCCGCTGGCCATCGCCGGCTCGGCACTGTCGGCTGCGGCGCCCAGCTATGGCTGGCTCATGGCCGGCCAGCTGCTGATCGGCATCGGCTGCTCGCCGGCCTTTCTGGCATGCACCATGTTCATCTCGCGGCATTTTCCCGTCGACCGCTTCGCCTTTCTCTCAGGCGTAGGCATGGGCGTCGGCGGCCTGGGACTGCTGTTCACAGGCACGCCGCTGGCCTGGCTGGTGCAGCACAACGGCTGGCGCGCAGGCTTTGCGCTGCTGGCGGCGATGTCGGCGGCATCGTGGCTGCTGATCTGGTGGCGCGTGCACGAGCCGCAGCGCCCCGGCATGCCACGCGCCGGGCGCGAAAGCTGGGCCGTGGCCGTGCGCCGCATGGGCGAGCTGTTCACGCTGCCGCACACGCTGGGCATCATGATCCTGGCCATGGCCTGCTATGCCGCCTTCCTGTCGCTGCGGGGCCTGTGGCTGGGGCCGCTGCTCATCCACCGCTACGGCTTCTCGCTCGTGGAAAGCGGCAACGTGGCGCTGGTGGTCTCGCTGATCTCGCTGTTCAGCCCGGCCTTCTTCGGCCGGCTGGACCCCGGTCCCGCACGGCGCAGGCGCTGGATCAACAACTACTCGCTGCTCATGGGCAGCCTGTTCCTGGTCATGGCCTTTCTCCACCACGCCTGGAGCAATGTGGCGCTGATCTTCGCCATGGGGCTGCTGTCCGGCTACTCGGTGCTGCAGTACGCCGACGTGCGCTCCTCCTACCCGCCCGAGCTCACGGGCCGGGCCCTGTCGCTGTTCACCATGGCCATGTTCCTGGGGGTGGCCCTGGTGCAGTGGTTCACCGGCTGGGTGGCGGCCTGGGCCGAAGCCTGGGGCCTGGAGCCCTACATGGCCGTCATGGCGTCGATCGCGGCCATCCTGGTAGGTGCCTCGACGGCCTTCCGCTACCTGCCGGCTTCCCCGCTGCTCAAGGCCTGCGCCTGAACGGACGGCGGCTGCGTCACAGCGTGCTGGCGCTGGAGCCGTCGCCCCGGTAGAGCCAGGGCAGGTCCATGAGGCGCGGCCCCAGCAGGCGCAGCGCCAGGTCGCGCCCCCAGCGCAGCGGCCCCGTGGCATGGAAGATGCGGCCGTTGCGCAAGGAACGCGACTGCACGCGCGCGTTGCGCTGCCAGCGGTTGAGCGCGTAGCGGCGCAGGCGCATGTTCACATCCAGGTCGTGCATGGCCAGCGCGCGCTGCAGCTCGGCCGCGTCCTCGATGGCCATGCCCGCGCCCTGGGCCAGGTAGGGGCGCATGGGGTGGGCCGCATCGCCGAGCAGGGCGATCAGGCCCTGGGCCATCTGCGAGGCCGACTGCACGGGCGGGCGGTCGCCCACGGGCCACAGCCGCCATTCGCCGCCCGCGCCCGGCACATGCTGGACCACGTCGAGCAGATGGGGGCAGCAGCCCTGCAGCGCCTGCACCAGATCGGCCAGATTGCCGGCATGGTCCCAGTGGGCGAGATCCTGCGGCGCCGGCCCCTGGATGATGACGACGAGGTTTTGCAGCTCGCCTCGGCGCACCGGGTACTGGATGGCATGCATGCGCGTGCCCAGCCAGGCCGTGACATCGGTGGCGCGCAGGCGCTTGGGCAACTGGGCCTGGCGCACCAGGGCGCGATAGGCCAGATGGCCGGTGACGCGGGGCGGGCCATCGCCCAGCAACTGCTGGCGCAGCACGCTGCGCACGCCATCGGCAGCCACCAGGGCGTCGCCCTCGATGAGCTTGCCGGCCCGGGTGCGGACCGTGACCACGCCATCGGCCTCGGAAAAAGCCTCCAGCGGCTGGCCCAGGTTCAGGTGCACGCCCTCATACGATTGCAGCCCCTCGCGCAGCAGCTGCTGCAGGTCGGCACGGTGGATGGTGGCGTAGGCCGCGCCATAGCGCTGCACGGCGTCCTGGCCCAGCGCCATCTGCGCCAGTTGCCGGCCCGTGACCGCGCTGCGCACGCGCAGGCTGCCGGGCAGGGCAACCACCTGCTGCAGCGGCTTTTGCAGGCCCCAGGCCTGCAGGCGCCGTACCACGTTGGGCCCCAGCTGTATGCCAGCCCCCACTTCGCTCAGCTGTGCCGCCTGCTCGAACAGGCGCACATCCCAGCCCGCGCGCGCCGCCCCGATCCCGGCGGCCAGACCGCCAATGCCGCCCCCGGCAATCAACACCTGCTTGTTCATGCAGCTATTGTGCCGCCGCTGCTGCCTGCCCTGCCGATGCTCTGGATATTCGGATCAGACAAGTCTGAAGAAAATCAACAAAGTTCCCCGAATTTTCTGAATATGGACAGGCTTTGTGCGCACATCCCGAATTTTGAACCATTGTAAAAACCGGCCGGCCTCTTCCCATGCACCGGAAATACCTGCATCCGGCCATGGCCGGCCACAAGGGCCCACGCACAGGGCCGCATGGCGGCCAGGCCGCGCAGGCAATGAAAAAAGCCTGCCGGACGGCAGGCTTTTTTGCAAATGATCGATGAAACTCAGATCGCAAATTTCTCGCGGTCCTGGTTTTGGATCCACTTCGGTGGCTTGCCCCGGCCGGTCCACGTCTGGCCGGTGGCCGGATCGCGGTACTTTGGAGCCACCTTCGTGCCCGTATTTCCGGAACGCGAACGAGCAGGCGGGAAAACGTCTTCGGCATTCAGACCATACTCGTCCACCAGATTACGTACCTTGGCGATCGCATCGGACAGCTCACGTTTGCGAGCGTCCTGAATCTGTTGCTCCAGCTCTTCCCGTTGCTTCAGCAGTTCCTTGTATGAGCTCATGGTGTTCGCTTTGAAGTGATTAAAGGAAGCCCATTATAAAAACATATTCGCACCCGTGGGCAATAAAATATACGCAGAACCCACAATATCGGCATTGCCTATTGCACCGGCACGGCGGATGAATTTTCCGGCAGGGCCAGCACCTTGTCTATCCGCTTTCCATCGAGGTCTATGACCTCAAAGATCCAGCCGGCACAGCTGACCCGCTCGCCCAGAATGGGCAAATGGCCGCTTTCCGCCATCAGCAGGCCGGCCACGGTGTTGTAGCGGCCACGGTGCTCATCGGGCAACTCGCGGATATCCAGCCGGGCCTTGAGTTCCGATATGGGCATCAGGCCATCCAATAGCCATGAACCATCCTCGCGCTGCATGGCCCAGGCCTCTGCTTCGGTGACCGGCTGCAACTCGCCTGTAATCGCTTCCAGCAAATCGCGCGGCGTCATGATGCCTTGCACCACGCCATATTCATCCACCACGAACACCATCCGGCCGGAACGGGCGCGCAATTGCTCGAGCAGTTCCATGGCGCTGAGCGTCTCGGGCAGAAACGAGGCCGGCAGCACATGGGCATTGAGGCTGGTGGCGGCCGCATCCGGCCCCAGCGCCAGCAGCCGCGCAACGCTGACAATGCCCACCACGTCGTCGAGCGAATTGCGGCACACCGGATACCAGGAATGGCCGCCCTTTGCATGGCCATCGGCCGATGCCTGCAATGCCTGGGCCACGGTCATATCGGCATCGAGCCATTGCACGTCGGCGCGCGGCACCATGATCGACGTCAAAGGGCGGTCATCGAGGTGAAAGACGTTTTGCACCATCAAATGCTCACTGGCTTCGATCACGCCCGCCTCCCGGCCCTCGGCCAGGCTGGCAGCGATTTCCTCTTCGGTGACCGCGCGCCCGTTCGATTGATTGATGCGCAGCAGCGTCAGCACCGCATGCGTGGAAAAGGACAGCAGGCGCACGAAGGGCTTGGCCGCGGAGGCCACCCAGGTCATGGGCCGCGAGATCAGAATGGCCACCGTTTCCGGATACAGCTGCCCGATGCGCTTGGGCACCAGTTCGCCGAAGACGATGGTGACGAAGGTGATGGCCGCGACCACCGCGGCCGTGGCCGTGATGCTGGCGGCGCGCTCGGGCGTGCCCAGGCCTTGCAGCCACCGGGCCAGGCCGTCGCTGAAGGCGGCCTCTCCCAAAATGCCGTTGAGCAGGCCGATGGAGGTGATGCCCACCTGCACCGACGACAGAAACTGCGTGGGGTTATCGAGCAGGGCCAGGGCCGCGATCGCGCCCTTGTCCCCCGTTTCGGCCAGTGCGGCAAGGCGTGCCTTGCGGCTGGAGGCCAATGCCAATTCAGACATTGCAAACACCCCATTGAGCAGCGTAAGCAACGCGATCAGCAGAAAATCCATGGTTCGTATATCAGAAAGAAGACCATGGCACTTTACTGTATCGGCGATATCCAGGGCTGCCACGACGCTTTCGAGCGTCTGCTGCAGCGCGTGGATTTTTCCGCCAGCCGCGACACGCTCTACATCCTGGGCGACCTCGTGAACCGCGGACCTGCATCGGACAAGGTGCTGCGCACCTGCATGGCCGCGGGCGACGCCATGCGTCCGCTGCTGGGCAACCACGACCTGCATCTGCTGGCCGCCGCCCACGGCGTGCGCCGCAGCAGTCGGCGCGACACGCTGGCCCGTGTGCTGGAGGCGCCCGACCGCCAGGCCCTGCTGCAGTGGCTGTGCCAGCAGCCGCTGGTGCGCAGCCACCGCGCCGCCGACGGGCAGGAGTTGCTGATGGTCCATGCCGGCGTGCTGCCCCAATGGACGGCGCAGGACACCATGGCGCTGGCCGGCGAGGTCCATGCCGTGCTGCGCAGCCCCCAGCTGCCCGAGTTCCTGCAGGCCATGTATGGCAACCAGCCCGACCGCTGGTCACCGCAACTGCAGGGCTGGAACCGGCTGCGCGTGATCGTCAATGCCCTGACGCGGCTGCGCTTTTGCGACGCGCAAGGCGTGATGGATTTTGACAGCGCCGAATCGGCAGACCAGGCCGCGCCAGGCCTCATGCCCTGGTTCGACGTGCCGGGCCGGGCCACGGCCGGCACACCCATCGCCTTCGGCCACTGGTCCACGCTGGGCCACGTCAACCGTCCCGATCTCGTGGCACTGGATACGGGCTGCGTCTGGGGCGGCTGCCTGAGCATGATGCGCTTCGGCGCCCGCCTGGACGAGCGCGAGCTGATCCAGGTGGACTGCCCGCAGGCGCAGCAGCCGGGCTGAGGCGCCCATGGGAAATGGGCCCCCCAGTGACGTCACAGCACCCGCCCATCCGGCCTGTGCTCACGAAACGCCACGCCGATGACGCGCATGGCCTCGCGCGTGCGACGATCGGACAGGGCGCAATGAACCACCAGCTTGGATGGTGGCAGCGGCGGAAGCCTGAACCTGGCACTCACCTCGATCAGATCGGGAGAGGCTAGGCGGCACGGCAAGGCTCCTATGGCCAGACCTGCCGAAATGGCGGCGATCACAGCAGCCACGCCGCCACCCACGAAGACCTCCACCCAGGGTATCGACGCGCGCGCCAAGGCGTGCGCAGCGATATCGCGTACCCCGCACTGCGGGCTCAGATTGGCCAGTTGCAGGGGTTCCTCTCTGTGGCCGTCATAGCCGGGCGCCGCGAACCAGCCAAAGAACTCCTCGCACAGCAACGTACCTTCACGTCGATCCTCGTCATCCCGGACGATCACGGCATCCAATGCGCCAGCGTTGTACTCGTCGAGCAGGGATCGCGAGTTGTCCAACCGCACTTCGATGGACAGGCCTGGATCCATCGACTTCAACAGTGCCAGCAGCGTGGTGATCTCGGGTCCCATCACGTGGCAAGCCATGCCTAACCGGAAGTGCCTGCGCTCGACAGAAAGGTTGACCAACGCGCGCTCATGGGCCTCAAGAAACTCGCGCGCTGAGGAGATGAAGAGCTCGCCCTTGGCCGAGAGCCTGACGTGCCGAGGCGTACGCTCGATCAGCCGATGTCCCAGCTTGTCCTCGAGCCGTTTGAGCTTGACGCTGAGCGCGCTCTGTGTGGTCCCCAGAGATTCGGCGGCCCGGGTAAAACTCTTCAAATCTGCAATAACGATAAAGGCCCGAATCGAATCTACATCCAACGTGAAATTTGTGTTCATGGAACCATTCCCGATTGTTGCCACAGATATATGGACTCATCGTGTTCCGTTACGTTCCATGCGCTGATAGCATCGATACGACTTGATCAGCGCGGGCATGACACGGCTCTCCCGACCACACCTGAAGCATGTGCGGGTCCGCATTATTTTGACTCTGGAGTGACGAGCGTAATGTTGTCCATCGCATCTTCCCGAAATCGGATTGCCCTGATTTCTCTTTGCCTGTCGGCAACCATGCTGGGATTGGAAATCACCAGCATCCCCTCCACGCTACCCACCCTGGAACGTGTTCTATCCGCCGATTTCAGTCAGCTGCAATGGATCATGAACGCCTACACGATTGCAATGTGTGCCATGCTGATAGCAATAGGCGCGCTGGCCGATCGATATGGTCGAAAACGCGTCTTCATGGTCAATATCGTCATCTTCGGCATCGCCTCCCTTATCTGCGGTCTGGCGCCCAATGCGCCTTTGTTGATTGCCGCACGTTTCATTCAGGGGGCCAGCGGGGCTGGCATGCTTGCCTGCCAGGTGGCCATCCTCTCCCAACAATTCCGCAGCGGGCCAGAAAGGGCTGTGGCGTTCTCCTGGTGGGGCGTGATCTTCGGCCTGGGCCTGGGCACCGGCCCCGTGATCGGCGGGGCCATCCTGGCCATCGCGAGCTAGGAATGGGTCTTTCTGATCCATGTCGCCATTGCCGCCTTGACGCTCGCACTGACGCACAGGAGCGTGGACGAATCCTCCGATCCCCATGCAGGACGCATCGATGTCGGGGGAATGCTCACCCTGCCACTGGCCGTGTTCGGATTTGTCTACCTGATCACGCAGGGCCGGGAGCTCGGCCTGGCAAGTACCGCAGCCATGACCATACTCGCTGCCAGCGTCACATGCTTCATTGTCTTTATCTTCATCGAGGCCCGCGTCGCGCGGCCCATGTTCGATTTCCGGTCCTTCCGGATCCGCAATTTCTCTGGCGCCTTGCTGGGCGCCTGCGGCATGAACTTCAGCTTCTGGCCGTTCATCATCTACTTTCCCATCTATCTCCAGTCAGCTCTGGGATATAGCGGTGTTGCAGCGGGCCTGACCGTGCTCGCCTACACCTTGCCTATCGTGGTCGTGCCACCCTACGCCGAAAAGCTGCTGGTCAGGCGCGGGCCAGGCTTCGTGATCCCACTGGGCATGTTCGTGATCGCCCTCGGCTTCTTGCTGATGCGTCTGGTCGCCACGACCGAGTACGCCAGTTGGGCCAGCCTGCTGCCTGGCTGCGTGCTCGCGGGCCTGGGCATCGGCCTGACAACGACATCGGTCACCAACACCACCACCAGCGCGCTGCCACCGGAGCGAGCAGGCATGGCCTCGGGCATGGAGTTCAGCGCGCGCAATATTTCACTGTCGATCAACATTGCCGTCATGGGTCTGATTCTGGCGCAAGGCGTCACTTCCTGGCTCGAACACACCGGCGTCAACCCCGGCGCATCGGGAATGGCTGTGTTGGCGGATGCGATTTCCACCGGCAACCTCAGGGCGGGTGAAGCGCTGGGCGTGTCCTCCGGCACGGCCCGAGATGCGCTCATGTACGGCATCGGCCGGGTCATGGCCTACGGAAGCGTCGCAACCTTTGTGCTGGGTTTGATGGCCCTGCTGGTATTCCGCAAGAAAGCCAATCCTCAGACATCCATTTCACCGATGGCATCGCCGCATTCGCCAGATGCCAATGTTCCGGATGAACATGAACCCCAGCTTTGTTCATGCCGTCCGCGTCCATAGTGCATTGATTCCCATAAGGCACGAAGACGGTATTTCACCCATCTCCTTTGACAAGAAAAGGAGCTTCCATGTCCATGGGCTTTGAAATCCTGCGGCCGGCGCTCGCCAAGATACTGGAAATCGAGCCACAGAAGATATCGTCCAGTCCGGTACTTCATGAATTCTGGCAATGGTATTCATTTTCACGGCCGTCCGTCGTTGCATCAATCACAGAACATACCGGAAAGCAAATTTCGGTCGATGAACTGGAGAAAGTTGTCACCGTCGAGGACCTGATCGAGCTCTTCCCTCAACTGCAAGAGCATGACTCACGATGGCGCGGAAAATATGCCATGTGGATGTACATGCCATATCCACGGCAATACCCTCCACGGTTCTCGATGCCAAGTTCTTTTCTCGACTCCATGGAGAAAAGGAAGTAGCACGCGTCATACGCGGCACGGGCATCTCATTCCAGAGGCACTCAATCTCTTGCTGGCGGATCTGGAGATCGCCAAGAGCGATATCGATCTTTTCGCGCTGCACCAGCCCAATGCATTTCTGCTCGGCTATCTGCGAAAAACGCTGGGAGTCGGCCAGAGCCAACTGCCCACGGAAGTGGACGGCCTGGGCAACACCAGTTCCAGTTCGATTCCCTTGCTGCTTTCACGCCGCCACCGGGGCGATCATCCGTCCCGCAATGTCATCTTGTGTGGGTTTGGCGTGGGCCAGCAAAGTTCGGTGCTGGAGTCATCCTGCAATGAAAAATAGCCCCCACGCTCCCCTTGCTGCGCAAGGTCCGCTGCCCCCCGAGGGGGCCGCTTTTCATCTTGGGGCGGGCGTCACCGCGCCGCTCAGGCGTCCGGCGTGGTGGTGGGCGCCACGGGCGCGCGGAACAGGGCCGCGAGCTTGCGCTTGGGCTTGATGTTGCCTCCCGGGCCGCGCGGCGCGGCGCGCTGGCCATCCCAGGACGGGGCATCGGCAGACGACGGCGCCTCGTAGGGCTTGTCGAAGAAGGGATCGGAGTGGGCCGGGCGCTGTGCCATGCGCGAGCGGTGGCCGAAGCCGGTGGAGCCGCCGCGCGAGGGCGCATCTGCGCGCTCGCGCGGACCGCTGTGGCGCGGCACATCCTCGAAGCGGTGGCCTCGGTGGCCGCCGCCACGCAGGTCCTCCATGGGGCAGGCCTCGACGTCGATCTTCTTCTTGGTGAGCTTCTCGATCTCGCCCACCAGGCGCGTGTCGTGGCTGGTCACCAGGGTCACGGCAATGCCCGAGGCGCCGGCACGGCCCGTGCGGCCGATGCGGTGCACGTAGTCTTCGGCGTTGAAGGGCACGTCGTAGTTGAAGACAGCGGGCACATCCTTGATGTCCAGGCCGCGGGCCGCGACATCGGTGCACACCAGCAGGTCCACCTCGCCGCGCTTGAAGGCCTCCAGTGCCTTCAGGCGCTCATCCTGGCTCTTGTCGCCGTGCAGGGCCGCGGCGCGCAGGCCGTCGCGCTCCAGCGCCCGCGTCAGGCGCGCACAGCCGAGCTTGCTGTTGGAGAAGACGAAGGCCTGGCGGATCTCGCGCTGCTTGAGCAGCGAGCGCAGCGCATAGCGCTTGTCGTCGTCGCTCACGCTGTAGAAGCGCTGCTCCACGGTGGAGGCCGTCTCGTTCGGACGGGCCACCTCGATGGTGACGGGGTCCTGCAGGTAGCTGCCGGCCAGGCGCTTGATCTCGGGCGAGAAGGTCGCGCTGAACAGCAAGGTGGTGCGGCTCTTGGGCAGGTAGGACAGGATGCGCTGCAGGTCGGGCAGGAAGCCGATGTCCAGCATGCGGTCCGCCTCGTCGAGCACCACGTACTCGACCTGGTTGAGCACCACGTTCTTGGCTTCGATATGGTCGAGCAGCCGGCCCGGCGTGGCCACCAGCACCTCGACGCCCTTCTTGAGCTCCAATGTCTGCGGCTTCATGTCCATGCCGCCGAACACCACGGTGCTGCGCAGCCTGGTGTACTTGGCGTACTGGGCGATCTGCTGCGCCACCTGGTCGGCCAGCTCGCGCGTGGGCAGCAGCACCAGCGCCCGCACGGGATGGCGGGCCGGCGATGCCGAGGCGTTTTCGTGGCGCATCAGCCGCTGCAGCAGGGGCAGCGAGAACGCCGCCGTCTTGCCTGTGCCGGTCTGGGCGGCGCCCATGACATCCTTGCCGGTCAGCACGACCGGAATGGCCTGTGCCTGGATGGGCGTCATGGACTCGTAGCCCATGTCGGCCACGGCGCGTGCCAGGGACTCGGCCAGTTGGAGATTGGAGAAAGAGCTTGTCATTGAGGGCGCTATTGTCGCACCGGACGCGATTTATGCGTTGCAATAACGCCAATTGGCACCTGGACAAGCATGGCGTTGCGTGAACGCAACCCGCAAAAACCCGGTATGAGGGCCCGCGGCACGGGCCCTCGCCAGGGCCTCAGAGCGAGGTGGCGGAGAAGGTGTCGCAGGACTTGACACTGCCCGTGCGCAGGCCCGTGCTGAACCAGCGCTGGCGCTGGGCGCTGGTGCCATGGGTGAAGCTGTCGGGCACGACCGCCCCGCCCCCGGCGCGCTGCAGCGCGTCATCGCCGATCTTGGCGGCGGCGTTCATGGCCGACTCCACATCGCCCTGCTCCAGGATCTGGCGCGCGCTTTGCGCATGGTTGGCCCAGACGCCGGCCAGGCAGTCGGCCTGCAGCTCCAGCTTGACCGACAGGTGGTTGTACTCGACCTTGCTCACCCGGCCCCGGGCACGGTCCACCTGGGCGCTGATGCCCAGCAGGTTCTGGACATGGTGCCCCACCTCATGGGCGATCACGTAGGCCTGCGCGAAGTCGCCGGGTGCGCCGAGCTGGTTCTTGAGGGTTTCGTAGAAGCCCAGGTCGATGTAGACCTTCTGGTCGGCGGGGCAGTAGAAGGGCCCCATGGCCGACTGCCCCGTGCCGCAGGCCGTGGGCGTGGCGCCGCGGAACAGCACGAGCTTGGGATCGACATACTGGGCCCCGCCCTGGCGGAACACCTCGCGCCAGACATCCTCGGTGTCGGCCAGCACGGTGGAGACGAAGCGCGCGAGCTGGTCGTCGGCCGGCGGCTTGTGCGCCGGCCCCTGGTGCTGCTGCACCTGTACCGGCGCGCCACCGCTGAGCGCACCCAGGATGGTCAGTGGATTGATGCCCAGCACCCAGCCGCCGATCAGCGCGATGACGATGGTGCCGATGCCGATGCTGCGACCGCCGAAGACGGGCGAGCCGCCGCCGCCATCGTCGCGGCGGTCCTCCACATTGTCCGATTCACGGTTGCCTTCCCATCTCATGGTGTTCGCTCCTTGCCTGGCGCCAGGCTTGCTGTGACGGGCGGCGATATTACGCCGGAACCGGGCGTGCTGCAGTCGGCGGATGCGCCGCAGTGATACCGGCTGTATCTCCGGGACGGGCCTCAGCGGCCGATGAGCCGGGTGGCCGGCTGCTGCTGGTTGCGCTGCACCTGGTCGCTGGCCACCTGCATCATCAGGGCCAGCAGCAGGGCCACGATGCACAGGCCGACGATGACGGCCAGCCCCGCCACCCAGCCCGGTCGGCGCTTGCGCACGGCAGCCTGTCCGCTGCGCGGCTGGGCCCGGTGCGCGGGCGCGGAGGGTGGCGCCGCAGGCTGCAGTTCGGCGGGCTCCGATGCCGGGGCCGGCCCGTTCCAGGTCGGCTCGGAACGCGGGAAGGAAGGCTTTTGTTGCATAAGCGGCATCGTAGTTGCGGCAACCGCATTGTGCTATCGCGGCAGCGGTCCGCAAGACGGGCCCGGGGGCGTGTCAAACGCCTTCGCACATCCCGACAAACGCTTTCACGCTTGCCCCGGCGCACCGCCTGTGTACAGTCGCGGCCATGAGCCAAGCCCCGCCGCCCCAGTCCCCTGCCGAGCCCGGCCCTGCCCTGCGGCCGCCCGGCCGCTGGCAGGGCCTGGGCCTGCGCACCCAGCTGTCCCTGGTGTTCGGCAGCCTGCTGATTGCGGTGACGGCGCTGATGTCCCTGGCCTTCGGCGAGCTGCTGCTGTGGCGCATGCAGCGCGAGGCCAGTGCCTCATTGCACACCGTGGCCTCGAACGCCGCCAAGCTGCTGGCCGATGGGCTCTTCAGCCGCGCCCACATGGTGGAAGTGCTGGCAGGCTCGGAGGAATTGTGGCGCGAGGGGTTCGATGCGCCGGGCGTCGATGCCCTGCTCAACCGCGCCCGCGCGCTGACGCCCTTCGTGCTGTGGGTCGGCGTGGCCGATGCCGAGGGCGAGGTGCGCAGCGCCGCCGGCAGCGTGCTGCGGGGACACAACATCAAGGACCGTCCCTGGTTCGAGCCCGGGCTGCAGCGCACCCACGTGGGCGACATCCGCAGCACGGAATACACGACCGACGGCACGCAGGTGCGGCGCTTTCTCGATTTCGCGGCGCCCATCCGCATGGACGGCCTCACCCAGGGCGTGCTGTGCATGCACGGCAGCTGGGAATGGGTGGGCGAGACCCTGGAAGCCCTGCTGACCAGCGACACGCGCCAGCGGCAGATCGCACTGTTCATCTTCGACCGCCAGGGCCGCCTGGTCCACGCGCCCCAGGGCGTCGCCGGGGTCTTCGCCGCCCTGGACCAGCGCATGCCCGAAGGCAGCCTGGCCGCCCCCGGCATGCCGGCCCAGGTGGCGCGCTGGAGTGACGGCAACGCCCCCTTTCTGACCACGGCCGTGCCGCTGCCGGCGCGCAGCGTGGCCACCGACCTGGGCTGGCGCGTCGTGGCGCGCCAGCCTGAGGACTACGCCTATGCCGACGCCCGCCAGGCCATGTACAAGGTGCTGGCCGGCGGCCTGGCCGCCGCCCTGCTGGCCGCAGCGGTCGCCTGGCTGGTGGCCAGGCGCCTGAGCCAGGACCTCAAGCGCCTGGCCCGCGCGGCGTCGGACCTGGACGGCCATGGCTCGGCAGCCGACATCCCGCTGCTGGACAGCAGCCGCGAGGTGCACGGCCTGTCCCAGGCCCTGCGCGGCAGCATTGCCCAGCTGCGGGCGGCCAACGAAGCCATGGAGCAGCAGGTGCGCGAACGCACGCAGCAGCTGAGGCAGGCCAATGCCGAGCTCCAGCACCAGGCGCACAGCGACCCGCTGACGGGCCTGTTCAACCGCCGCGGCTTTGAGTTCCAGCTCGAATTCGCGATGGCGCTGGCACGGCGCAGCGGCCGGCCGCTGAGCGTGCTGACCATCGACGTGGACCATTTCAAGCGCATCAACGACCGCCATGGCCACGACGCGGGCGACGAAGTGCTGCGCACGCTGGCCAGCGTATTGCGCCAGCGGCTGCGCGAATCCGATGTGCTGGCCCGCATGGGCGGCGAGGAATTCGTGGTGCTGCTGCCCGACACCCCGCCCGACGCCGCCGTCGCCATCGCCGAACAGCTGCGCGAGCTGCTGGCGCGCACGCCCATGGTCCATGGCGGGACGGTCACCGCCAGCATGGGCGTGGCCACGCTGCGCAGCAGCACGGACACGGCCGCCGCCATGCTGCGCCGCAGCGACGAAGCGCTCTACGAAGCCAAGGGCGCCGGACGCAACAACGTCCAGCTTGAACGCTAGTTGCCCTTGTGGCGCCGCAGTCTTGCGAAAAAACGCCACATTAATACTCAAATTGAGCATATCATTTGCAGCCATCACCAGTTCTTTCACTCAGACCCGGATGGCCTCCATGCAGCTCAAGCCCGTGCAGTACGACAAGCCCCAGTTCCCCCTCGCCGGCCAGTGCGGCATCGGCCAGGCCTGGGCCCGCGTCCCCCCCGAACAGGACCGCGCCCAGCGCCTGCGGACGGCAGGGCGCATACGCGCCCTGCTGCAGGAGCGCGACGCCGTGCTGGTGGCCCACTACTACGTCGACGGCGAACTCCAGGACCTGGCGCGCGAGACCGGCGGCTGCGTGGGCGATTCGCTGGAGATGGCGCGCTTCGGCGCGCAACACCCCGCCTCCACCCTGGTCGTGGCCGGCGTGCGCTTCATGGGCGAGACCGCCAAGATCCTCAGTCCCGGCAAGCGCGTGCTCATGCCCGACGACGACGCCAGCTGCTCGCTGGACCTGGGCTGCCCCGCCGATGCCTTCAGCGCCTTCTGCGATGCCCATCCCGACCGCACCGTCGTGGTCTACGCCAACACCAGCGCGGCCGTGAAGGCGCGCGCCGACTGGGTGGTCACCTCCTCGGTGGGCCAGGACATCGTGGCCCACCTGCACGCCCGCGGCGAGAAGATCCTGTGGGCGCCGGACCGGCACCTGGGCGCCCACATCCAGCGCGAGACCGGCGCCGACATGCTGCTGTGGCACGGCTCCTGCCTGGTCCACGACGAGTTCAAGGCCGACGAGCTGGCCGCCCTGGCACAGGAGCATCCGCACGCCGCCATCCTGGTCCACCCCGAATCGCCGGCCGCCGTGGCCGCCCAGGCCGACGTGGTGGGCTCGACCACCCAGCTCATCAACGCGGCCGGCCGGCTGGCCAACGACACCTTCATCGTCGCCACCGACCTGGGCATCCTGCACGACATGCGCATGCGCTACCCCGGCAAGACCTTCCTGCCCGCGCCCACGGCCGGCCAGGGCGCCACCTGCAAGAGCTGCGCCATGTGCCCCTGGATGGCGATGAACAGCCTGCAGGGCGTGCAGCAGGCGCTGGAGCAGGGCCTGTGCGCCATCGAGGTGGACCCTGCCACCGCCCAGGCCGCGCGCCGCCCCATCGAGCGCATGCTGGCCTTCGCCGCCGGCCACCGCCAGCCCGTGCGTGCCAGCGGGGACCTGGCGCATGACCAGGCCCTGTTCCGCCACTTCGGCCCCGCCTGAGGAGCGCGCCATGACACAGCCCTCCACGGACGTGCTGATCATCGGCGCGGGCCTGGCCGGCCTGGCCACGGCACTGTCGCTGCCCCCGCACCTGCGCGTGAGCCTGCTCAGCAAGGGCGCGGCCGGCGAATGCGCCAGCGCCTGGGCCCAGGGCGGCATCGCGGCCGTGATCGATGCCCAAGACAGCCTGGACGCGCATGTGCAGGACACGCTGGTGGCCGGCGCGGGCCAGTGCGATGCCCGTGCCGTGCGCGCCATCCTCGAACAGGCCCCCGCCGCCATCGAATGGCTGCTCGCCCACGGCGTGCCCTTCACCCGCGAGGCGGACGGCCGCCTGCACCTGACCCGCGAAGGCGGCCACGGCAGGCGCCGCATCGTGCATGCGGCCGACGCCACGGGCCAGGCCGTGCATGCGGCCCTGCTGGACGCCTGCCGCGCGCGCCCGAACATCGCGCTGCACGAGCACGCCAGCGCCCTCGAGCTGCTGGCCGGCGGCCAGCCCGCGCGCTGCAACGGCGCGCTGGTGCGCATGCCCGACCAGACCCTGCGCCACTGGCATGCGGGACACACCGTGCTGGCCACCGGCGGGATGGGACAGGTCTACCCCCACACCACCAACCCCGCCACCGCCACGGGCGACGGCCTGGCCATGGCCTGGCGCGCGGGCTGCCGCGTGGGCGACCTGGAGTTCATGCAGTTCCACCCCACGGCGCTGCAGGTGGACGGGCGCGCCGCCGGCCTGGTCTCCGAGGCGCTGCGCGGCGAGGGCGCCCTGCTGCGCCTGCCCGACGGCACGCGCTTCATGCCCCAGCACGACGCCCGGGCCGAGCTGGCGCCGCGCGACATCGTGGCGCGCGCCATCTGGCACGAGATGACCCGCCACGGACTGGCCTTCGTGCACCTGGACATCAGCCACCGGCCCCGGCCCTGGCTGCAGGCGCACTTCCCGGCCATCATGGCGCTGTGCGCCGCGCACGGCATCGACATCGCCACGCAGCCGATTCCCGTGGCGCCCTGCGCCCACTACGCCTGCGGCGGCGTGCTGGCCGGCATCGACGGGCGCACGGACGTGCAGGGCCTGCACGCCATCGGCGAGGTGGCGCGCACCGGCCTGCATGGCGCCAACCGGCTGGCCAGCAATTCGCTGCTCGAATGCGTGGTGATGGGGCGCGCGGCGGCCCGGGCCATCGCCGGCCAGCCCGCCACGGCCCAGGCGCCAGCCCGGCCGCGCGAAGCCCTTGCGCCCGGCCCCCGGGAAGAAGCGCCGCCACCGGCCATCGCGCAGCAGCTGCGCCAGCTCATGCACGACTGCGTGGGCATCGAGCGCAGCGAACAGGGCCTGGCCCACGCGCTGCAGCGCATCGCCGCGTGGCGCGAGACACTGGGCCCTGGCGCCGGCCACGCGCTGCGCAACCAGCTCGACGTCTGCTGGCTCATGGCCTCGGCCGCCGCCGCGCGACGCGAGAGCTGCGGCGCGCATTCGCGCATCGATGCCGCCTCGGCGCTGGTGGAATGAAAAAGGCCCGCAGCATGTGCTGCGGGCCTGTCCTGCGGGTCGGAATCGGTCAGGCCTTCGGCAGCGTGACGCCCACCTGGCCCTGGTACTTGCCGCCACGGTCGCGGTAGCTGACCTCGCAGACATCGTCGGGATCGCTCTCGAAGAACAGCACCTGGGCGCAGCCTTCGCCCGCATAGATGCGTGCCGGCAGCGGCGTGGTGTTGGAGAACTCCAGCGTCACATAGCCTTCCCACTCGGGCTCGAAGGGCGTGACGTTGACGATGATGCCGCAGCGCGCATAGGTGCTCTTGCCCAGGCAGATGGTCAGCACGTTGCGCGGGATGCGGAAGTACTCGACCGTGCGCGCCAGCGCGAAGCTGTTGGGCGGGATGATGCAGCTGTCGCCCTCGAAGTCGACGAAGCTCTTCTCATCGAAGTTCTTGGGGTCCACCACGGTGCTGTGGATGTTGGTGAACACCTTGAATTCGGGTGCGCAGCGGATGTCGTAGCCGTAGCTGCTGGTGCCGTAGCTGATGATCTTCCTGCCATCGACCGCGCGGACCTGGCCCGGCTCGAAGGGCTCGATCATGCCGTGATCCTCGGCCATGCGACGGATCCACTTGTCGCTCTTGATGCTCATGGCAATTTCCTGCTGTCCTGGTGCAAGCGCCAGCCCCGGGCCGGGCGCTGGCGCAAAGGCACTATTTTGCTTGAGAAATCACGGTGCGCTCGATCAGGCGGTCATCGCCCAGGATGATCATGGCAAACAGCAGCTCGTCCAGGCTCGCGGCCTGGCGCGTCTTGCGCGCCAGCAGCGGCGTGCAGGCGGGATTGATCACCACGAAGTCGGCCTCGCAGCCGGGCTGCAGGTTGCCGACCTGCCCGGCCAGGCCCAGCGCGCGCGCCGCGCCCGCCGTGTGCTGCCACCACAGGTTGCCGGGCGACAGGCTCAGGCCCTGCTTGGTCTGGCCCTCGCGGCCGGCCACATAGGCGGCCTGCATGGTCCTGAAGGGGCTGAAGCTCATGCCGCCGCCCACATCGCTGGCCAGGCCGTAGAGGAACTGCGCGGCATCGGCGCGCGCGAAGTCGAAGAAGCCGCTGCCCAGGAACAGGTTGCTGGTCGGGCTCACGGCGGCGGCCGTGCGGCGCTCGCGCAGCAGGGCGCGGTCCTCGTCGTCCAGGTGGATGCAGTGGGCATAGACGGCGCGCTCGCGCATCAGGCCGAAACCGTCGTAGACGGACAGGTAGCTGCGCGCCTGGGGGAACAGCTCGGCCACCCAGCGCACCTCGTCCAGGTTCTCGGCCACATGCGACTGGATCCAGACATCGTCGTAGCGCGCTGCCAGCTCGCCCGCGCCGCGCAGCTGCGCATGGGTGCTGGTGGGCGCAAAGCGCGGCGTGATGGCATAGCCCAGGCGGTCCACGCCGTGCCAGCGCCGGATCAGGTCCTCGGTGTCGATCAGGCTCTGCTCGGTCTCGTCGCGCACGCCGTCGGGGCTGTGGCGGTCCTGCAGCACCTTGCCGGTGATCATGCGCATGCCGCGCGCCTGCGAGGCCTGCATGAGCGCATCGACCGATCCCGGATGCGAGGTGGCAAACGTCAGCGCCGTGGTCACGCCATTGCGCAGCAGTTCATCCAGGAAGAATTGCGCCACCGCGTCGGCATGGCCGCGGTCGCGAAAGGCCGACTCGTGCGGGAAGGTGTAATTCTCCAGCCAGGGCAGCAGGCCCGCGGCCGGCGCGCCTATCACGTCGGTCTGCGGGTAGTGGATGTGCATGTCGATGAAGCCCGGCGCCAGGATGCGCCCCGGCAGCTGCGTGAGCTGCGCGCCGGGCCGGCCCGTGTAATGCGCCTGCAGCGCCTGCCAGCTGCCGGCGGCCACCACGCGCTGGCGCCCCTGCTCGTCGGGGGCCACGGCCAGCAGGCCGTCTTCATCGTAGAGCGCCTGGCCATCGTCGGAAAAGCGCAGCAGTGAGGATCTGTAGATTTGCATGGTGGCAAGCTTACCGGGCGGACGGGCGCCCGCCATATCCGCTTCGCTATAGGCGCCATCCGGACACCCGCTATCGGGGCAGCGTGGCCTGCACGCCCTGCACCAGCCAGTCCATGCGCAGGATCTGCGCATCGTCGAGCTGCCGGCCTGCGGGAATGCGCACCCGGCCCTGGTTGTCGCGGATCGGCTCGCTGCCCGCCTTGAACGGATGCAGCCGGCCCTGCGCCATCTCCTTCTGGCGCGACAGCACCTCCTGGCGCACGGCAGCCGGCAGCCGGGGGCCGAAGCCTTCGACGCGGACCATGCCCTCGCGCACGCCGCCCCAGGTGTCCTGGCTTTTCCAGCTGCCGTCCAGCACGGCCCTGGCGCGCGCCGTGTAGTAGGCGCCCCACTGGTGGGTGACGGCCAGCAACTGGGCATCGGGCCCGTCCTTGCGCATGTCGGAGTGGTAGGCGATGGCCATGCGCCCGCGCTCCTGCGCCGCCTGCATCACGGCCGTGGAGGCGACCTGGAAGGACACCACGTCCACGTTCTCGTTGAACAGCGCCATGGCCGCCTCGCGCTCGCGCGGCGGGTCGAACCAGGTGTCCAGCCAGACCACCTTGACCGTGGCCTGGGGATTGACCGAGCGCATGCCCAGCGTGAAGGCATTGATGCCCTGCAGCACCTCGGGGATGGGAAAGCCGACCACGAAGCCGGCCACGCCGGTCCTGCTGGCCCGGCCGGCGGCAATGCCCGACAGGTAGCGGCCCTCGTAGTAGCGCGCATTCGAGGTGGCCACGTTGTCCGCGCGCTTGAAGCCCGTGACCGATTCGAACCTCACCTGCGGGAAGTCGCGCGCCACGCGCATCACCGGCTCGGTATAGCCGAAGCTGGTCGTGAAGATCAGCCGGTGGCCCGAGGCCGCCAGCTCGCGCAGCACGCGTTCGGCATCGGGGCCTTCGGGCACGCTGTCCACGGCGCGGGTCTGCACGCACGGGCCCAGCGCGGCCTGCAGCGCACGCCGGCCCTCCTCGTGCTGGCGCGTCCAGCCCGCATCGAGCACGGGCGTCAGATAGACGAAGGCCGACTTCAGAGGGATGGAAGCGGCGGCGGGGGAAGGGGCGCAATGGCCTTGGGCCCAGGCCGTGGATAAGAGACTGGCGGCCGCGACGGCGGCTGCGAGGTTTTTGTACATGGTGTTCCTCTACATGGCCCGGAAATGACAACGCACCGGCCATGGGCAGCGGCCGGTGCGGGGCGCGATTATAGGCAGCGGCCCTGGGGGCTGCCCGGGCCTGAGCTTATGGCCTCCATAAGGGACTGCAGATACCGTCCACTAAGATCGTCGGCACATTCCAACCCCAAGCAACCACCAAGGAGTACAGGACCATGCCGATGTTCGTCGACACCTCGCCCCCGGGCCAATGCATCTTCTGCCGCCTCGTGGCCGGCGAGATCCCGTCCGCCAAGGTCTTCGAGGACGAGCAGACCATCGCCTTCATGGACATCGGCCAGGTCAATCCCGGCCATGTGCTGGTGGCCAGCAAGCGCCATGCCGTGACCCTGCTGGACCTCACGCCCGAGGAGGCCGGCGCCGTGATGCGCACGGCCCGGCGCGTGGCGCAGGCCGTGCAGACGGCCTTCGACCCCGAGGGCATCAGCCTGTTCCAGGCCAATGGCGCGGCCGGCGGGCAGACGGTGTTCCATTTCCATCTGCATGTGCTGCCCCGCCACGAGGGCGACGGCGTGGGCCTGGGCTGGCCCCGCAAGGAGCCCGGCATGCAGGCCCTGGAGGACCATGCCGGGCGCCTCAGGCAGGCGCTGGCCTGACAAGGCTCAGGCCATGGCCGCGTGGCGGGCGAACACCGCCTGCAGCTGCTGCATCCAGCGCGTGCGCTGCTGGGGCGTGGCGAAGCTGGCATCGAAGCTGTTGGCCGCCAGCTGCCAGGCCTGGCCCGCGCCCATGCCGGTGGCCGCGAACAGCTGCAGGAAGTTCTCGTTGACGTAACCGCCGAAGTAGGCCGGATCGTCGGAATTGACCGTGACCTTGAGCCCGGCCTCCAGCAGCTGCGGCAGGTTGTGCTGCGCCAGATCGGACACCACGCACAGCTTGAGGTTGGACAGCGGGCACACGGTCAGCGGCACGCCGTCGCGGGCCAGGCGCTGCATCAGCGCCTCGTCCTGGATGGCCTGCACGCCATGGTCGATGCGCTCGGCATGCAGCACGTCCAGCGCGCCCCAGATATAGGCGGGCGGCCCCTCCTCGCCCGCGTGGGCGACCACATGCAGGCCCAGCTCGCGGCAGCGCGCGAACACGCGCGCGAACTTCTCGGGCGGATTGCCGACCTCGCTGCTGTCCAGGCCCACGCCGATGAAGCGGTCGCGCAGCGGCAGTGCGGCCTCCAGCGCGGCGAAGGCATCGTCTTCGCTCAGATGGCGCAGAAAGCTCAGGATCAGGGCGGACGAGATGCCCAGCTCGATCTCGGCATCGCGGCAGGCGCGGTACAGGCCGTTGATCACCGTCTCCATGCCCACGCCGCGCTGGGTGTGGGTCTGCGGGTCGAAGAAGATCTCGGCATGGACCACGTTGTCCCGGGCCGCGCGGTCCAGGTAGGCGCGCGCCATGTCGTAGAAATCCTGCTCGTACAGCAGCACGCTGGCGCCCGCGTAGTAGATGTCCAGAAAGCTTTGCAGATCGGTGAAGGCGTAGGCGCGGCGCAGGTCCTCCACGCTGGCATAGGGCAGCTTCACTGCATTGCGCCGGGCCAGCGCGAAGATCAGTTCGGGCTCCAGCGAGCCTTCGATGTGCATGTGCAGCTCGGCCTTGGGCATGGCCTTGAGCAGGTCGGGCAGCCGCGCGGCATCGACGGGGGAATGGCGTTGTTCATCAGCAGACTCCGAAGGTGATGCCGCTGGCCTTGAGGTAGCGGCGGTAGGCGGACGACAGGCGGTCGGCCGCCGAGTGCATTTCGGCGCGGGGGTCCAGCGGCAGGCACCTGGGCTGCTGCGACTCCAGCACCGGCTGGTCCTGGCAGAAGATGGTGTGCTGGAACTGCCGCAGCTGTTCATCGGGCGAATCGAAGTCCGCCACGGCCAGGCGGAACCAGACGCGGCAGGCCTCGGGCGCGACCGGGTAGATGAACAGCGCGATGGACTCGCGCCAGCCGGCCCGGGTGGTGCCGGACTCGGGGATCTTGGTCAGCACGGCCGCGTAGGGCGCCGTGACCTCGTAGGTGTACTCGACCTCGGCGGCGCTGGTCGAATGCAGGTTGGACTGCGGCTGCACCGCCTTGCAGCCCGTGGCCAGCACGCCGGTGGGCGTGGCCTGCACGGCATAGGCCGCGATGGCCGTGGCTTCGCGGCTGCCCAGCCAGCCCTCGTGGACGAAGCCGAAGTGCGACATGTCCAGGAAGTTCTCGATGATGCGCGGCGCGCTCGCCGCCACGTCATAGGGCCCGCAATTGAGCTTGCGCAGATGCTCGTCGGTCTCGGCGCCGAAGGCCGGCAGCGCCGCCTCCTGCCCGCCCGGGGCCAGCCGCACCCACACCAGGCCGTAGGCCTCCTGCGCCTCGAAGGCCTTGACGCACTGCGACGGCGGCGGCGTGAAGCCGGGCACGGCCGGCACCTTGACGCACTGGCCGTTGCCCGCGAACTGCCAGCCGTGGTACGGGCATTCGAGCTGGCCGTTGTCCACCCGCCCCATGGACAGGCGCGCGCCGCGGTGCGGGCAGCGGTC
Source organism: Comamonas sp. (assembly GCA_041984925.1). Lineage (GTDB taxonomy): Bacteria > Pseudomonadota > Gammaproteobacteria > Burkholderiales > Burkholderiaceae_C > Comamonas. The sequence goes on along the minus strand of JBHIXF010000050.1, from coordinate 16,182 downwards.
CAGGAAGGCGCGCACCTGGCCCTGCGGCCCGCGCCAGAGCACGACGGGCTGGCCCAGCAACTGCACGCCCAGCGGGGCCTCCACCACTTCATGGGCCTGTGCCACGGGATGCCAGAAGGTGTTTTCGATCATCGGGAAATCTCTTGTCTCTGTCTTTGCCGCGGCAAACCTGCAGGCCACGGCGGACAGTGAGCATAAACCCACCCAGGCGCCCTGCCCCGCACCGCGGCGGACGGCCGGTCCCGCCAAAAAAACAAGGCCGCCCGAAGGCGGCCTGGTCCAGAAGCCGCGCACGCCCGGCCTGCGCCGGGCGGCGGGCCGCCGGCTTACTTGCTGTCCTTGCCGGGCACCTTGCCTTCCACGCCCTTGACGTAGAAGTCGATGCCGGTGAGGAACTTGTCCTCGGCCACGGCACCTGCGGCCAGCACTTCCTTGCCGTCCTGGCCGGTGATCGGCCCCTTCCAGATCTGGAACGTGCCGTCCTTCAGGCCCTTCTTGACCTCCTCGATCCTGGCCTTGGCCTCGGCGGGAACGTCCTCGGCCAGCGAGACGATGTCGATCGCGCCTTCCTTCACGCCCCACCAGGTCTGCTGGCTGCTCCACTTGCCTTCCAGCACGTCGCGCACGGTCTTGGTGTAGTAGGGCGTCCAGTTGATGATGGCCGAGGCCAGGTGGGCCTTGGGGCCATAGGCCGTCATGTCCGAGTCCCAGCCGAAGGCGCGCTTGCCCTTTTCCTCGGCGGTCTTGAGCACCGCGGCGGAATCGGTGTTCTGGAACAGGATGTCGGCGCCGCCGTTGATCAGCGAGGTCGCGGCCTCAGTCTCCTTCGGGGGAGCGAACCACTCATTGACCCAGACCACCTTGGTCGTGATCTTGGGATTCACCGACTGGGCGCCCAGCGTGAAGCTGTTGATGTTGCGCAGCACCTCGGGAATCGGCACCGAGCCCACCACGCCCAGCACGTTGGACTTGGTCATCGAGCCCGCGATGATGCCGGCCAGGTAGGCGCCTTCATAGGTGCGGCTGTCATAGGTGCTCACATTGGCGGCGGTCTTGTAGCCGGTGGCGTGCTCGAACTTCACGTCGGGGAAGTCGGGCGCGATCTTCTGGATGGGCTCCATGTAGCCGAAGGTGGTGCCGAAGACCAGCTTGTTGCCGTTGGCCGCCATGTCGCGCAGCACGCGCTCGGCATCGGCCCCTTCGGGCACGCTTTCCACGAACGAGGTCTGGATCTTGTCGCCGAACTCCTTCTCCAGCGCCTTGCGGCCCTGGTCGTGGGCGAACGTGTAGCCGCCGTCGCCGACGGGGCCCACATAGGCGAAAGCGATCTTCAGCGGCTCGGTCGCGGCGGCAGCGGGGGCCTCGGCAGCAGGGGCGGGCGCCGGGGCGGCCTCTTCCTTCTTGCCACAGCCGGCCAGCGCGGCGGCGGCCACGGCCGACAGCGCTGCCACCTTGATCAGGGAGCGTTTGTGAAGATCAGTCATCGAAGTTTCCTCAAGTGGTCCTGCCGCAGACAGGAGAAAGACGGGCCCGCACCAGCACAGGCCCGCCGCGATGGGCCCCGAGAATAAAGCAAGAATGGCGCCAGCCCAACCCGCCGCGCGCCAGCGGCATGCGGAGAAACCACATTTTTGCGGCTGAGCACAAAGCTGGTGCATGGGATGGCCCCATCTGGCCGGCCCGGCCATCAAAAAAGGCCCCGAAGGGCCTTGGACGCACGCAGCGGCATGGGCGCCTACTTGGCGCCAGGCACCTTGCCTTCGACGCCGTTGACGAAGAAGTTGATGCTGGTCAGGAAGGCCAGATCGCCGACCTGGCCCGCGGGCAGCACTTCCTTGCCGGTGTTGTCCTTGACGGGGCCGGTCCAGACGGCGAAGCTGCCGTCCCTGAGGCCGTCGCGCGCCTTGGCGACGCGGTCCTTGATCTCCTGGGGCACGTCGTCGGCGATCTTCACGAGGTCGATGGCACCTTCCTTGACGCCCCACCAGAACGAGCCGCCCTGCCACTTGCCGTCCAGCGTGTCCTGGGTGACCTTGCTGTAGTAGGGCGTCCAGTCGATCACGGCCGAGCCCAGGTGGGCCTTGGGCGCGAAGGCGCTCATGTCGCCGTCCTTGCCGAAGGCGCGCACGCCGCGCTCCTCGGCCGTCTTGAGCACGGCCGGCGAGTTGGTGTTCTGGTACATCACGTCCACGCCGCCGTTGATCAGCGAGGTGGCGGCCTCGGACTCCTTGGGCGGGGCGAACCATTCGTTGACCCAGACCACCTTGGCCTTGATGGAGGGATCGACGCTTTGCGCACCCAGCACGAAGCTGTTGATGTTGCGCACCACCTCGGGGATGGGCACCGAGGCCACGACGCCGATGGTCTTGGTCTTGGTCATGCCGCCCGCCACGATGCCCGCCAGGTAGGCGCCCTCGAAGGTCTTGGTGTCGTAGGTGGCCACGTTGTCGGCGTTCTTGTAGCCGGTGGCGTGCTCGAACTTCACGTCCTTGAGGTCGGCCGCGACCTTCTGCACGAATTCCTGGTAGCCGAAGCTGGTGGCGAAGATCAGCTTGCTGCCCTGGCCGGCCATGTCGCGCATCACGCGCTCGGCGTCGGCGCTCTCGGGCACGCTCTCGACGAAGGAGGTCTCCACCTTGTCGCCGAACTTCTCCTGGATGGCCTTGCGCCCCAGCTCGTGCTGGAAGGTCCAGCCGCCGTCGCCGATGGGGCTGACGTACATGAAGCCGATCTTGAGCTTGTCGGCCGGGGCCGGCGCCGCGGGCGCGGCGGCGGGGGCGGGGGCGGGTGCCGCCGCCTCTTCCTTCTTGCCGCAGGCCGCCAGGGCCGCCACGGAGAGGGCCGACAGGCCGATCATCTTCAGCAGGGTGCGTTTCGCAGTGTTGTCGCGCGATGCGTGCATGCGTTGTTCCTTTTTCTTGGTTCCAGGGAGAGGGAAGGCGTCAGGAGCCCGGATAGAAGGGCTTGCCCAGCGAGGCCGGCATGTTGGTGCGGATCCAGACCGGATTGCGCGAGATCAGCACCAGCACGACGATGGTGGCCAGATAGGGCAGCATGGACAGCAGCTGGCTGGCCACCTGCACGCCCGTGGCCTGCAGGTGGAACTGCAGCATGGTCACGCCGCCGAACAGGTAGGCGCCCAGCAGCACGCGCGCCGGGCGCCAGGTGGCGAAGGTGGTCAGCGCCAGCGCGATCCAGCCGCGGCCCGAGACCATGCCTTCGACCCACAGCGGCGTGTAGACGGTGGAGATGTAGGCGCCGGCCAGGCCGCACATGGCGCCGCCGAAGACCACGGCCGCCAGCCGGATGCGGCGCACCGGATAGCCCAGCGCATGGGCCGACTGCGGCGACTCGCCCACGGCGCGCAGCACCAGGCCGGCGCGCGTGCGGTACAGGAACCAGACCAGGGCCGCCGCGAGGGCCACGGCACCATAGACCAGCGGGTGCAGGCGGAACAGCGCGGTGCCGACCAGGGGCAGCTCGGACAGCCAGGGCACGGCGAACTTGGGCAGCTCGGGCAGGCGCGCCTGCACGTAGCCCAGGCCCAGGAAGGCCGAAAAGCCCGTGCCGAACAGCGACAGCGCCAGCCCCGTCGCGTACTGGTTGGTGTTCAGCCAGATCACCAGCACGCCGAAGACGGCGGCCAGCAGCGCGCCCGCGCCCATGCCCGCGATGAAGCCGACGGTGGTGCTGCCGGTGTGGACCACGGCGGCGAAGCCGGCGATGGCCGCGCACAGCATCATGCCTTCGGCGCCCAGGTTGACGATGCCGGCCTTTTCATTGATCAGCAGGCCCAGCGCGGCCAGCGCCAGCACGGTGCCGGCGCTGAGCGTGGAGCCCAGCAGCAGTGCGTAGGATTCCATCAGCGGGCCTCCTTGACGGCGGCAGGCGTGCGCGGCACCCAGCGCAGGCGGTAGGCCACCAGCGTGTCGCAGGCCAGCAGCGTGAACAGCAAAAGGCCCTGGAACACGCCGGTCAGCGCCTTGGGCAGGCCCAGGCGCGACTGGGCGAGTTCGCCCCCGATATAGAACATGCTCATGAGAATCGCGGAAAAGATCATGCCCACGGGATGCAGGCGGCCGACGAAGGCCACGATGATGGCGGCGAAGCCGTAGCCGGCCGGCACATAGGGCGTGAGCTGGCCCAGCGGGCCCGCCACTTCCAGCGCCCCGGCCAGGCCTGCGGCAGCGCCCGAGATCAGCAGCGCCGTCCACAGCGCGCGGCGCGAGGAAAAGCCGGCGTAGCGCGCGGCGGCCGGCGCCAGGCCGCCCACCTGCAGCGCGAAGCCGGCGCGCGTGCGAAACAGGAACACCCACAGCATGGCCGCGCCCGCCAGCGCCAGCAGCAGGCCGATGTTGGTGCGCATGCCCTGCATGAGCCTGGGGATCTGCGTGACGCGCTCGAAGGTCTTGGTCTGCGGGAAGTTGTAGCCCATGGGGTCCTTCCAGGGTCCGTAGACCAGAAAGCCCAGCACCAGGGTGGCCACGTAGACCAGCATCAGGCTGACCAGGATCTCATTGGCGTTGAAGCGGTCGCGCAGCAGGGCCACGATGCCGGCCCAGGCCATGCCGCCCAGCATGCCCGCCAGCAAAATGGCCGGCACGATCCATGGCCCCGTGTTCCTGTCCGCCAGCAGCGCGATGCCGCCGGCGGCCACCGCGCCGATCACGAACTGCCCCTCCGCGCCGATGTTCCAGACATTGGAGCGAAAGCACACGGCCAGGCCCAGCGCGATCAGCAGCAGCGGCGTGGCCTTGACGGCCAGCTCACCCAGCGCGTACGGCGTCTTGACCGGGTCCCAGAAGAAGGCCTGCAGGCCGCGCACCGGGTCCTTGCCCAGCAGCATGAACAGGCTCACGCCGATCAGCACCGTGATGGCCAGCGCCAGCACGGGCGAGCCGTAGGTCCACAGCTTCGAGGCCTGGGGGCGTTGCTCAAGCTTGAACATGGGCGCCTCCCGACTTGGCGGCGGAGCCGTCCCACAGGCCGCTCATCCATTCGCCGATCTGCTGCACGGTGGCATCGGCGCGCGCCACCGAGGGCGACAGCCGTCCCTTGGCCACCACGTGCAGGCGGTCACATATCTCGAACAATTCGTCCAACTCCTCGCTGAGCACCAGCACGGCGCAGCCTTCGTCGCGCAGTTGCAGGATGGCGCCACGGATCTGCGCGGCGGCCCCCACGTCCACGCCCCAAGTGGGCTGGGAGATGATGAGCAGCGCGGGCCTGGCGTCGATCTCGCGGCCTACGATGAATTTCTGCAGGTTGCCGCCCGACAGCGACTGCGCCGCCGCATTCGGCCCCCCCGCCTTGACGTTGAAGCGCGCGATGATGTCGCGCGCCTGCGCCTGCAGCTGGCCCATGCGGATCCAGCCGCCCGCGCCCACGGCGGTCCTGCGCGTGAGCAGCAGGTTGTGCGCCAGGCCCATGCTGGGCACGGCACCCCGGCCCAGCCGCTCCTCGGGCACGAAGTGCAGGCCCAGCGCGCGCCGGCGCCCCGGCCCCATGCGGCCTGCGTTCTTGCCGCAGACCTGGACCATGTCGGCGGCGGCCCGCGTGTCCTCGCCGGACAGCGCATACAGCAGCTCCTTCTGGCCATTGCCCGAGACGCCGGCGATGCCCACGACCTCGCCCGCGCGCACATCGAGATCGATGCCATGCAGGTCCACGCCGAACGGCTCCGAGCGCGGCAGCGTCAGGCCCTGCACGCGCAGCACGCTGGCGCCGGCCTGGGATGCGCGGTGGGTCAGTTCGGGCGGCTCGGCGCCGATCATCAGGCGTGACAGCGATGCGTTGCTTTCGACCGCCGGATTGCACACCCCCGTCACCTGGCCGCCGCGCAGCACGGTGCAGGCCGTGCACAGCGAGCGGATCTCGTGCAGCTTGTGGCTGATGTAGAGGATGGAGCAGCCCTCCGAGGCCAGGCGGCGCAGCACGACGAAGAGCTTTTCCACGGCCTGGGGCGTGAGCACCGAGGTCGGCTCGTCCAGGATGAGCACGCGCGGATGCGTGAGCAGGGCGCGGATGATCTCCACGCGCTGCATCTCGCCCACGCTCAGCGTGTGCACGGGGCGGTGGGGGTCGACCTCCAGGCCGTACTCATGGGCCGTGGCCTCGATGCGCTGGGCCACCTCGGCCAGCGGCAGGCTCTTGTCCAGGCCCAGCCAGACGTTCTCGGCCACGGACAGCGTGTCGAACAGCGAGAAATGCTGGAACACCATGGCGATGCCCAGCTGCCTGGCTTCCTGCGGATTGCGGATGGCGACGGGCCTGCCATCGACCTCGATGCGGCCTTCATCGGGCTTGACGGCACCGTAGATGATCTTCATCAGCGTGGACTTGCCGGCGCCGTTTTCGCCGAGGATGGCATGGACTTCGCCCGCGCCCACGGTCAGCGAGATGCCGTTGTTGGCCACCACGGCCGGGTAGCGCTTGGTGATGCCCGCCAGCCGCAGCCGGGGCGGCGCTGCAGCTGGCGAGCTAACTGTATCGGGGGGATTCATTGCTGGATTGTCTTTCAATTTTTGCAGCAAACTTGCACACATTCCCTTGAAACCCTGCGGAACACCCTCATATCCGCCCTCGCCCGGGAAGCGATGGGCCTGCCGTCAGCGGCTGCGCGACATCAGCGCCACCTGGCGCACCATTTCGCGCAGCCAGCGCGTGGAAGCCCCCATGTGGGTGCGCGCATGCCACAGCTGGTAGTACACGAGCGCGGAAAAATCCACGGGGCACGGCAGGATCACCAGCGGCAGGCGCTCGCGGAACCGTTCGCAGAACAGCCGTCCGGTGGTCAGCACGAAAAGGCTGGACGCCACGATGTCGGGAATGAGGCTGAAGTGCGCGCAGCGCGCCGCCACCTGGCGCTGAAGGCCCATGCGGGCCAGCTGGTCGTCGATCACGCCGCGCGCGCCAGGGTAGGTGGGCGTGGGGGCGATATGCTCGGCCTCCAGCCATTGCGCCCTGTCCCAGCCACGGCGCACGGCCGGATGCTGGGGGCTGACAAGGCAGACCACCTCGTCCTCGAACAGGCTGGCCCGGTGCAGGCCCGGGGGCGGCTCCAGCCAGTTGCCGATCACCACGTCCACGTCGCCCTGGGCCAGCTGCACCTCGTAATGCGCGTCGCCGTTGAGCGGCAGGATGTCCACGGGACAGGCCGGCGCCTCGGTCTTGAGATGGGAGACGAGCCGGGGCAGGAACAGCGGGTCCAGGTAGTCGCTGGCCGCGATGCGGAAGGTGCGCGTGGAGGTGCGCGGATCGAAATGGCGCGCGTCGCTGAACAGGCCCTCGGCCGCACGCAGGATGTCGGCGGCCGGCTGGATCATGCGCAGTCCGGCCTCGGTGGGCTGCATGTGCGCGCCCGAGCGCACCAGCAGCGCGTCGCCCGCGAGTTCGCGCAGGCGCTTGAGCGCGGCCGACACCGCAGGCTGGTGCATGCCCAGGCGCAATGCCGCGCGCGATACGCTGCGCTCGGTCAGCACCGTGTGCAGCACCCGGATCAGGTGCAGATCAATCTTGTCGAACAGGGCCTGGTCGCGCATCGGGGGACAGCAATCTCCGGAAACAGGAAGGTGGCAGGCAGCGCGCAGGACGCCGTGCGGGGCATGAAAAGCCCGCAGCGTAACCCAGCGCCGTGCCGCGCCGGCTAGATACAACCACCAACAATGGCCGAAGCCCGCGCGGCGCGGCGGCAAAACACTTGTGCGCGCAGGGCATGCAATATGCGGGCCAGCGCCGCGCACTCACACCGCGTCCAGCACCTCGACGCGGTTGCGCCCCTTGCGCTTGGCCGCGTAGCAGGCCATGTCCGCCCCGCGCAGCGCGCTGCTGACGGTGTGCTGGCTGGCGTCCAGCACGACCATGCCCACGCTGGCGCCCATCAGGTAGCGCTGGCCCCCGTGCGAACCCTCCCAGTCCTGCACCGCCATGCACAGGCTTTGGGCGAACTGCATGCCCTGCTCGGCAGAGATGCCGGTCAGCAGCACGGCGAACTCGTCGCCGCCCAGGCGCGCCACCCAGCCCACCGGCCGCACCACGCTCTCGATGAGGCGGGCCATGTGGCACAGCACCTCGTCCCCGGCCGCATGGCCGCCCTGCTGGTTGACATGGGCGAAATGATCGAGGTCCAGGAACAGCACCACGCCATGGTGCTCCCCGGCCTGGCCGGGCTGTGCGGACTGCGGCCGCATGCTGCATTCCCTGAGCCAGTCATGCAGGCGCATGGCAAAGGCCTCATGGTTGGGCAGCAGGGTCAGCGGATCATGCAAGGCTTTCCAGCCCGGCTGTTCGCGCATCACGCGCTGCATGGTCACGTCCTCCACCACCCAGACCAGGGACGGATCGGCGGCCACGACCGCCATCGGCTCCACGCCGCGCTGCAGCCGCTGCACGCTCTGTCCGTGCAGCCGCAGCCAGATCTGGCGCCCGTCCTGGCGCACGAAGCATTGCTCGCTGTCGAACTGGCCATACATGTCCAGGTCCTTGCGCACGCGCTCCAGCAGCCGGTCATGCGCCTCGTCGCACAGGCACAGCCGCCGGATGGGCTGGCCCTGCAGCTCGCCGGGCCGGTAGCCCAGCATGCGCGCCGCCTGCAGGCCCACGAGATCGAGGCGCGCGGCACGGGTCACGACCAGGCCCACGGGGGCGTAGTCCATGAGGGTCTGGATCTGCAGCTGCAGCCGGCGCACCTCCTGCGCCTGTTCCCGGCCCTGCAGGCTCAGCCGGTGCAGGGCCTGCCACAGCGTGGCGGCCTCGCCCCAGGCCTGGGCCCAGGGCATGCGCCAGCCGCCTTCCTCGCCCGGCTCCTGCGGTGGCGCGGGCGCGGGCTGCACGGCAGGCGCGCTGGCCAGCCATCGGCGCGCGCCCCGGTGCAGCGCGGCCAGCGGATGGATGACCACGGCCAGCACCAGCACCAGCGCCAGCGTGGCGCCCAGCACCAGGGCCAGCAGCCACCAGCTGTCGCGCAGGGACAGCCCGGGCGCGATGGCCGCCAGCGGCGCGACCTGGACCACCAGCCATTGCGGCAGCGGCATGCCGGCCGAGGTGACCAGGTAGCCGCCGCGCTGCTCGCTGTCCGGGCGCACCTGCAGGCCCGTGGCCTGCACGCGCTGCAGCCACTCGCTGCCCAGGCCGGCCTCCGATGCGGCGCTGGCCAGCCAGTGCCCGGGGTCGGTGTGCGCAAGTATCAGGCCGTCGCGCTGCACGACCAGCAGGCGGCTGCCCGAGCCATCGGCCTCCACCCTGGGCGGCAGCAGGGCCTGGGCCGACATGCGCATGCCCGCCGAGAGCACGCCGGTGACGGCGCCACTGCCCGAGCGCAGCGGCACGGCGTACAGCAGCTCGAACACCCCGGCCTGCGTCCCCTGCCTGACCAGGGTGGCGATCGCCGGCTTGCCGTCCACCAGGCTGCGGCGCATGGTGTCGCGCACGGCCTGGTCCAGGTCGGCCAACGGCTGCGACTGTCCGCCGCGCAGACTGATCTGCAGCTGCCCGCGTGCGTCCGCCAGCTGCAGGCTGTCGAACAGCCGCATGGTGGAAGACTCGCCGTGCAGCACCTCGCGCAGCAGCCAGGACGGGTCGGCCGATTGCGTGGCCAGCCCCTGCGCCATGGCGATCAGCAGCCGCTGCTGCTGCTCCAGCCGCGCCGCCAGCAGGCGGGCCACCATGTCCACCTCCTCGACCTGCCGGGCCATGGCGCGCTCCAGAACCTGCTGCTGCATGCCACGCGCCACCCACCAGCTGGCGGCGGCGCCCAGCAGCAGCATGGCGGCGGCGGCCAGCGCCAGCACCGTGGCCAGCATGGCGCCATAACCGCTCGCGCGGCCCGGACCGCTCTCCTCCCGGGAGATGTCGGGCGATGCCGCCAGAGCCTGCAGAAAGGGTGATTGACGGGCGTCCAAGGACATGACGCCATCAATATATGCAGCCGCGCAGGCCATCCCACTGGGTCGAACCCGCAACCGCGGGCATGCCCTAGCCCGGGCCGGGCCGCCATGTCAGCCGCGGCCGGCACGGCCTGCAGGAATCAGCCGACGGCGAGCATTTCGAGGGCTGCGGGCCGGGGCAGATCGATCACGTTGCCGCGGCCCGCGATCAATCCGTGTTCGCGCAGCTGGCGCAGCACGCGCGAGAAGGTTTCGGGCGCGATGCCGAGCTGGGCGGCGATCAGGCGCTTGCGCAGGTGCAGGGTCACGCGCATGCCGCCGGCCTCCAGCGGCAGCGCATGGCGCAGCAGCCACTGCGCGCAGCGTGCCTCCGCATCCTTGGACAGCCGGCTCACGGCCAGTTCGGTCTGCGCGCAGTAGGCGCGCGACATGTCCTGCAGCAGCAATTGCGCGGCCGGGGGCAGTTCGGAGACGGCTCGCAGAAAGTCGGCCTGGGGCAGCTGGCCCACACGCACCTCGCCGTCCGCCTGCATGTCCAGGCAGCTGGGGCGGCCCTGCAGCACAAAGGCCGCATCGAGCCAGGCCGGCCCCTCCACGACACCGAGCTGATGGCGCATCTGCCCGCCCTGCCCTATTCCCAGCAGCACGCGGCCACGCTCCAGGTAAAGCACGTGGTCGGGCGATTGCCGCCGCTGCCTCAGCCAGGTTCCTGCGGAAAGAACCTGGACAGCAGCTGGTGCGAAGGCGAAGGCTTGCAGTGAGGTCAGGGCGAACATGAGGCCACTGTGCCGGCTTTGGCCTGCGCGCGTGTTGAGCCATGTCAACCCCGCCACCGGCGCCGGCCCGGCAGGGCGCGGCCTGTCACGGCCTTGTCACCAGTGATACTTAATGTATCCCCTGTGAAAAGATGATCCCATGATCGACTCCCCAAAGCTCGCTCGCCTGCCCGCTGCCACCGCGGTGCTTTCGCCTGCCGTGCGAGCCGGCCAGGGCCCCGTGGCGCAATTGATGCGCGCAGGCGGCCTGTACTGCGTGTTCCAGCCCCTGGCCGATCTGCGCAGCGGCAGCGTCTATGCGCACGAAGCCCTGATCCGCGGTCCCCAGGGCACGTCGCTGCACACGCCGGACACCCTGCTCAAGGGAGCGGCCGCCGAAGGCATCCTGCGGGAGTTCGAGCTGCTGGCCGTCTGCGTGGCCCTGCAGGACTGGGGGCTCCAGCAGGCGCCGGGCCGGCTGTTCATCAATCTCAGCGCCGAGGCGCTGGTGCAGGCGCTGGCCATCTGCGGCCCGGCCATGGTGGCCGACACGGTGCGCTGCTTCGGCGTGCAGGCGCGCTCGCTGGTCATCGAGATCACGGAACATGACCAGATCACGGACATGCAGGCCATCTGCGCCGCGGCCAAGGCCCTGCATGCCACGGGCGCGCGGCTGGCGCTCGACGATTTCGGCGACGGCCGCTCCAGCCTGCGCCTGTGGTCCGAGGCCAAGCCCGACTTCGTCAAGATCGACAAATACTTCATCCACCAGATCGAGCAGCGCCCGGCCACGCTGCAGATGCTGCAGGCCATCAAAGGCATCGCCGAGGTGTTCGGCACCACGCTGATCGCCGAAGGCATAGAGACCGAGGATGAGCTGCGCACGCTGCGCGACCTCGGCATCCCTTACGGGCAGGGCTGGCTGCTGGGGCGGCCGGCCGAGACGGCGCGCCAGCAGATACCGGCCCAGGCGCTGAGCGTGGCCCAGGACCCGCGCGTGGCCGTTCTGCCCCACCAGGGGCACAGCGCGCGGCCCGGCGTGCTGCGCAACCTGCTCGTGATGCAGGCGCCCTGCGTGGCGCCGACCGCCAGCAACGACGAGGTGGCGGCCCTGTTCAAGGACTGGCAGCAATTGCATGCCATTGCCGTGGTGGACGGCCAGCGTCCGCTGGCGCTGATCAACCGCCAGCAATTCATGAACCACTACGCGACGCTGTACTTCCGGGAAGTCCACGGACGCAAGCCCTGCCTGGGCTTTGCCAACGTGCAGCCGCGCATCGTCGAGCTGGACTGCGATGTGGACCAGCTCGTGGGCATCCTCACCTCGCAGGACCAGCGCTATCTGAGCGATGGCTTCATCGTCACCGACAACGGCCGCTATGCGGGCCTGGGCACGGGCGAGCAGTTGGTGCGCCGTGTGACGGAGGCGCGCATCGAGGCCGCGCGCCATGCCAACCCGCTGACCTTTCTGCCCGGCAACATCCCCATCAGCCTGCACATGCAGCGGCTGCTGGACAGCGGCGCGGGCTTCGTCGCCTGCTATGCCGACCTCAACCACTTCAAGCCCTTCAACGACCACTACGGCTACTGGCGCGGCGACCAAATGATCCGGCTCGTGGCGCGCCTGGCGGTGGCGCACTGCGATGTGCGCCGCGACTTCGTGGGCCATGTGGGCGGCGACGACTTCATGCTGCTGATGCAAAGCGAGGACTGGCAGCGGCGCTGCGAAGCCCTGGTCGAGGCCTTCGCGGGCGAGGCGCGCCAGCTTTTCGATGACCAGGCGCGCGATGCCGGCGGCATCTGGGCCGAGGACCGGCACGGCATCCGGCGCTTTTTCGCCTGCACGACCCTGTCCATCGGCGTGGCCCGCATCGCCCCGGGCAGCACGCTGGCGCCCGAGGAAATCGCCAACCTCGCCGCCCTGGCCAAGCAGCAGGCCAAGGCGCAGAGCCTGCCGGGGCGTGGCGCCATCGCCGTGCATGCGCCCACGCCCGGCGCACCGCCCCCCGGCCCGAGGCGGCCTGCCAGGGCCGCCCCCTGCTGAACGGCGTGGCCGCAGGCTTGCGCGGGGCGGCAGCGCGGATCAGTTCACGGGTGCGCCCGACTCGTACCAGCGCTTGACCATGCCGCGCTCGGCCTCGCTGAGTGCGCCGGGATTGCCGAAGGGCATCTTGCGCAGTTGCACCACCTGCTGGTAGATCTGCTGGGCATGGGCCTTGACCTGTTCGGGAGAGTCGAGGCGCACATTCTTTTGCTGCAGGGCGGCGCCGTGGCAGACCACGCAGTGCTGCTGGAAGAACGGTGCCAGCTGGGCGTAGTCCACCGCGCCGTCGGCAGCCGGGCCCGCCGTGGCGGCGGGAGCGGCAGGAGCAGCGGGATCGGCAGGCGCCGGGGCCTGGCCGGCGTCTGCGGCGGCCGGCGCGGCGGACGCCGCAGGAGCGGCGGGCGCAGCGGGTGCAGCGGGTACGGGCGCCACGGCCGGCGCAGGCGCGGGCTTGAGCCAGATGGCGGTGGCGATCAGCACCAGCACGCCGACCAGCGCATAGGGCCAGGGATGGGCGTTGCGGCCCAGCTTGAAGCCGTGGCGCATCACGAAGAACTGGCGGATGGCGGCCCCGGCGAACATCATCAGGATCAGCACCAGCCAGTTCAGCTCATGGCTGTACAGCCAGCCGTAGTGGTTGGACAGCATGGCGAACAGCACGGGCAGCGTGAAATAGGTGTTGTGCACGCTGCGCTGCTTGCCGCGCTTGCCGTGGATGGGGTCCACGGGCTGGCCTTGCTTCAGGGCCTTCACGACGGTGCGCTGGCCGGGAATGATCCAGAAGAACACGTTGGCGCTCATCGAGGTGGCCAGCATGGCCCCCATCAGCAGGAAGGCGGCCTGGCCCGGGAAGATGTGGCAGGCCAGGAAGGCCGCGATGCACACCAGCACCAGCACCAGGGCGCCGACGATGGCGTCGCCGTTCTTCTTCTGCCCGAAGACGCGGCAGATGCCGTCGTACAGCAGCCAGAACACCACCAGGAAGGCCAGGGCCGAGACGATGGCGGCAGCCGGCCCCATGGCGTTGGGATCGGCCGGGTTGACCAGGTAGATCTTGGCGTTCCACAGATACGACACCGTCAGCAGCGCAAAGCCGCTGAGCCAGGTGGTGTAGCTTTCCCAGTAGAACCAGTGCAGGTGGTCGGGCAGCTTGGGCGGCGAGACGTTGAACTTGACGGGGTGGTAGAAGCCCCCGCCGTGCACGGCCCAGAGTTCGCCATTGACGCCCTGCTTCTTGAGGTCCTCATCGACGGGCGGCGTCAGGCTGCTGTCGAGGAACACGAAGTAGAAGGAGGAACCGACCCAGGCGATGGCCGTGATGACGTGCAGCCACCGCAACAGCAGGTTGGCCCAGTCGAGAATGTAGCTTTCCATAGCTCTCAACCTTGGCAGCGTGGGGGCTGCCGGTGTACAACCTGCTCACCACTGCGGGCGCTCTGAGCAGAAGAAAAAGGCCGCGCACCCGGTGACGATACCGCCGGTGCACCGCTGCGACCATTCTGTGGACATAAAGTGTATGCAACTTTTCTGCAAGCTTCATGCTTGCGATGCATCAAGACACTAGAGATTTCCCTGAGTCCCGCCGGCCGTCCGCGTGGCGCGCACCATTTCAGGGCAGCACCCGCCGCTGAAGCAGTTGCGCCGCGACGGCCACCGCGATCACCTCGGGCTCCTTGCCGCGGATGCCGGGCACGCCGATGGGGCAGGTCACATGGTCCATCTCCTGCTCGCTGAAGCCGCGCTCGCGCAGGCGCCGCCGGAACGTGGCCCACTTGGTGGCGCTGCCGATCAGGCCCACGTAGGGCAGATCGCCGCGCTCGCGCTGGCGCCGCAGGCACCGGGCGACCACTTCCAGGTCCTCGGCATGGCTGAAGCTCATGATCAGCACCTGGGAGCCGGCGGGCAGATCGGCCACGGCGGACTGCACGGGGTCGGAGTACTCGCACTGCACCAGCGCGTGCTCCTGCTCGGGAAAGACGGCATCGCGGCTGTCCACCCAGACCACGCGGTAAGGCAGATGGCACAGCAGGCGCACCAGGGCATGGCCGACATGGCCGGCGCCGAACAATGCCACGCAGTCGCGCGGCGGCTGCAGGCGCTCGCGCAGCAACTCCATGCGGCCACGGGGCACGAGGACGAAGCGCAGCACCACCACGCCGCCGCAGCACTGGCCCAGGCCGGGACCCAGCGGATAGCGGTGGCTGTGCTCCACCTCCTGGCCGGCGCCGCCGCCTTCGCGCTCCCGGCCGTGCAGCAGTTCGCGCGCCTTGCCGATGGCATCGAACTCCAGGTGGCCTCCACCGATGGTGCCCACCACGCGGTCGGTGAACACCGCCATCCAGGCGCCGCGCTCGCGCGGCACGGAGCCGCGCGAGTCCATGACCTCGACCCAGCACAGCGGCCCCTGCGCAAGGCCCTGTTCCACCTTCTTGAATGTATCGCTCCACATGCGCGCACCTGTCAGCCCGTCGTGGCGCCTGCGGGCTCTGTTGGAATTTGTTGCGGGATTTTCCCCTGCGGCGCCCGAGTTTTGCGCTCCGACTGCTGGCGCCGCAGTGTTTCAGGATACGCTCGCCATCATGCCTGATTCCCCCGATTCTTCTCAGCACAGTTCCCCGTCCAAGCCACGTTCCGGCCGCCCCTGGCTGTGGGCCGGCATGATGGCCGCCATCGCCTCCCTGGTCACGGCCTGCAAGTCGCCGCCGGGCCCAGTCCCGCGACCGGACGAGGCAAGCGCCAGCGCGCAGCAGCAATACCGCAAGGCCGCTGCCAGCCATCTGTACGCGCGCAACGCCGAGCGGATCTACAAGGGCAAGCTGCCGCCCATGCTCTACGCCATCGGCGTGCTGCAGGTGCAGATCGACCGCAATGGCAGCGTCCAGCGGCTGCACTGGATGCGCGCGCCCACCCATGCGCCCGAGGTGGTGGCGGAGATCGAGCGCCTGGTGCGCGCCGCCGCGCCCTACCCTGCGCCGGGCGGGGCGGCGCGCGTCACCTATACCGATACCTGGCTGTGGGACCGGTCCGGGCGCTTCCAGCTCGATACGCTGACCGAAGGCCAGCTCTGAGCCGGCAGGGCGGCCCCTCCTGGGGCGGCCCTTAGACAAGAAAACCGGCCAGGGGCCGGTTTTTTCGCGGGCAGCCCAAGTGGCCGGAAGGCCACCTGCGCGCTTACTCGACGACCTTGGTGATCTTGGAGCCTTGCAGCGACACGCCGGCCTCCAGGCCCGCATTGGTCAGCACGTAGCTGGTCACGGGGCCCTGGGCGGTCGTGGTGTCCACGCTGCCATTGGCGCCGATCTTGCCGGCAGCCACCGTGGCATCGGCGCCCACGGACCAGCCATCGCTGGCCAGGAACTTGTCCAGCGCTTCCTGGGTGTTGAAGACATAGATCACGGCCTTGGACTGGCCGCCGGCCTGCCAGCCCACCGAAGCGCCGGTGGTGCTGTAGAAGCCCTTGTTCTGGCCGTTCACGCGCAGCACGCCGCGGCCATGCTCG
>JBHIXF010000049.1:0-47868 GCA_041984925.1 Comamonas sp. | reverse complement strand
TGGCTCAGGGCGGCGCCGCTTTCCTGCTCGTAGAACTCACGCGCCTTCTCGACGCCGAGGGCGCGCTCGATGAACGTCAGGCCCCCGCGCAATTCGTTCTCGGCCAGGTGGCCGGTCAGCATCACGACTTCGCCGCGACTGGGCCACGGGCGGAACAGGCACGATATGCGGAAGAATCGCTCGTCCTTGGTCTCCGACCACAGTTCGCGCAGGATCGCCAAACGTGTGTTGCCGCCGTTGCGGATGATGTAGTGATCCTCGCCGGGACGGCGCGTGATGGCCGGTGCCGCGTCCAAGCCGCGCTCGCGGATGGACGCCTTGATGTCCTCGTAGGCCGGGTTGCGCTTCTTCCTGGGATCGTGGTCGTAGGGGCGCAACTGGTCCAGGGTCACGACCATGGGCGTGTCGGCGATCGGATCGCTCAAGGCCGAGGTGGACGGGCCGCTGCGCTCGAACCCGGCCGCGAGCAGCTTGCCGGCCATCTGCTGGGAGGTCATCTCAGCCATGGCGGCCTCCCTGCGCTGGGGACCGGGCCTCGCGCTCGGCGCGGCGGATCTGCGCCCGGGCATTGAGGGCCGCCCGGTGGTCGCTGGCGGTCGAACTGGTGTAGATCGCAGCGCAGCCAGCCTTGGTGAATTTCAAGTGCCCGCCAGATGTGCGCTTGACGTGCCAGCCCTCGCCGACGGCGAACTCGATCAGGGCGCGCAGACGCTTGTGGCCTCGGGCCAGTTCATGTGCGTTCGCCATGAGGCCTCCCGGTATCAAGAGGGGCTGGTGAACGGCCGGACACCGTGGCAAATCGGTGCTGCCATTGCGGGAACAGCTCGCCAGCGAGGCCGCGCATGGTGTCGAGCGCGGCGGGGGCGACTCTGCCCGGTGGCTGGCGGTACTCGACCCGATGCACCGGCAGGCCGCGCGTCGCGGCGCGCGGATAGGCTTCGATGGCCGGCACGTCGGTGGCCAGCACGCAGATGCCGGTGTGGTCCTGGAACAGGTCGCGCAAGGCCTGCTGAATCAGCCGGGCGTTCGCCGACACCGGGTGGACGCGGTTGATGAGCAGGTGCAGCGGCGGTGGTTCGATGCCCAGGTGCCGATACGGCGCGATGTCTTCGAGCAACTGCATGGTGCCGCGCCGCAGCTCTCGTGCCGCGAGGATTTCCGGGGTCACGGGCGACAGCGCAACGTCGGAGGCGAGCACCGCCATCTCCAGCAGCACCGAGCGCGCGCCCTGGGTGTCGATCAGCACCAGGTCATAGAGGGGAGCCAGGACCGGCAGCAGGTGCCGCAGCCGCAGGCGCCCATCCGGCGCGTGTAGCAGCAAGGTGTTCAACTCGCCCCGGTGGTCGTTGGAGAGCACCAGATCGAGGCCCGCGATGATCGTGCGGGACACGAGCTGGCCGAGGTCGCGCTCGTTGAAGGCCAGCAATTCATAGATGCCGCCAGGCGCGCGGTGGCCCAACTCGTAGTAGGACGACAAGGTGGGCTGCACGTCGAGATCGAGCAGCAGCACGCGCAGCCCCGCGTCGGCGGCAAGCCCACCCAGGTTCGCGGCCGTGGTGGTCTTGCCCACGCCACCTTTGGTTGAAATGATGGATACGACCTGCATGGCGTTCTCCGTGTGAGGATGGGAAGTCCGCGGGAGAACGGGTCAGGCCCTGTTGTTGACGCGCTCGTCGATCCACTGATCGATTTCGATGGAGTCCCAGCCCACGGCGCGCACGCCCAGACGCAGCGCCTGCGGGAACTGGCGTTTCTTCATCAGGTTGTAGATGTGGGCGCGCTTGAAACCGGATTTCGCTTCGACTTCTTCCAGGCGCAGGATGCGGCGCTCGTTTGGCGGCAGTACAGGTGTTTGCGACATGGCGGTCACTCCTGAACGCTCAGTGGCGTTTGTTGGCGTGACCTCTATTCAATAGACACGGCAGCGAAAAGACATTGCAAATGCAATCTCCGCGACTGCACATACAAGCTGGCAAATCTCAGCGGGAGGCGCTACGCAACCGGCGCCTGGCGGTGGCGAACTTGCCGTTCAATGTCCGCTCCGCGATACCCATGGCGCCGCTGTGATGGGCGACCAGCGCGCTGACCACGGCCTCCTGCGTCTTGAAGCTGGAGTACGGCGTGCCCGATGGCGACTGGCCGAGCATCAGCTCTAACAGGCCGCCAACGATGTTCAGGTAGGTGGCCTCGGCCCGATCACTGATCGGACACTGCGCGCATGCCGAAATCACCGTGGACTGCTTGAGCAGCGCGTCATGCTTGTCCTGCAACTCGCGAAGCTGACGTTTGGTCTGTTCCAGGGCGGATTTCAAACCCTGGCGTTCGACCAGCATGGCTTGCCCTGTTTCTAGGGAGATGAAGGGATGGATGATGCGCTCGCTGCGGGAGAAGAGAAAGCCGGGCCGCTGCTCGGGGTAGTGCTGGCGCATCCAGCACTTCAGATCGACATGACGTACCGTCAGATCAGGCGATTCGATCAACGCGGTGTCGCGTGTCGTGATGCCATGCTGCCCGAAGGGCAGTTCCCCGTTGAGGATGCCGTCATAGATGCGGTCGGTGTACAGCCGCAGTTCGCCCAAACGCGGGCAGTCCAGCGACTGCGGCAGATCCATAGGCGACGAGACCGAAGCCAGGATCACCTGCTCGTATCGCAGCAGTCCGGCCCAGCGGATGGACGCTTCGAGCGGGCGGTAGAACACCTTTGATGTTGGTGCATCATTTTTGTTCTCGTGCATGCTCCGTCTCCTTCCAGGAGAAGAACTACAGGGCCGACTGCTTTTGCAGCCGTCCTCATGGTCGGCCTGTTGTCCGCGCAAGACGCGAGTGATGACGCCCGCTTTTGATGACTTCTGATCAGTTCGCGCAACGAGTAGGCGTTGTGTGCTCGATGTGCAAAAATCCATCGGGCACAAGAAAACCGAGCGTCTGTCGCGGCTCGACAGTGACGCTTGCGCTATCAGGATCGTGAGAAGTGGCTGCTCTCGCAAAACCGTATCGGTATGGTCTGATGCGCCAGCGGTTTCAAAAAGCGGCGAACGCTCGGAATCTATTGATCGGGGCTTGAGATTGGCAACGAAAATCCGCTGGTGTCATATCCGATCGAGATACTGATATAGCGAGATAGCATTACCGAGAAGTCGCCTATGGTGACTGCCGAGCGCTGATCCGACGCTAAACGCTGCCTGCCAAAACGTGGAAATTGCGAGTTGGCCGCGCAGAAGACGGATGGGCGGCCATGCGAAGCGATCGACGTTCCCTCCTTTGACCTTGACCGGACGGTGCTGCCGCCCGGCCTCAGCTCAACGGGCGACGGGATCTTCGGGCATATCAACCAACATTGCCGTTTTTACCAGGCGCTCTACAGTCTGCCTGGCCAGCACCGGAGACGCCTCCGATTGCTCTGCAAGTTCATCGGTTTCTATGGCATGTGCGGCGACCAGTCGAGCTGCAAGATGCAGGTTGGTCGGATCGACGGCCTCGATGACTGGACACTTGCCCAGGGCATCGTATGGCCGCAGCAGTGCGTGATAGATGTGCCAGGTGTCGATACCGCGCGGCACCAGCTTCAGGACAGCCTGAATCAGCTTGCGTTTGATGGGGTCGAGTTGCCAGTCCGGGACGCGCTGCCCACGGTGCCCCAGATGAATCGACAGGAGATTGCCGGCCTGAATCTCGTAAGTGATCCAGCGGCGGGACTTGCCAACCAGCTTGGCGTAATCGGCCACCGACAGGTTGTGGGCTGCGTCGAACATCTCCAGCAATTGCAAGCGCTCGCGCTGCATCTCTGACAGCGTGGGGCGCGCGTACTCGGGCAGATGCACCGCCGAAAGTCGATAGACGGAAGCTGGAACCGCTGGCGCATCCGGCGCAGGCGCAACGATCAACTGAGGGGCGTTCGGGTTCAGGGCTGGCGGCTGCGCGACCGCCTGCCCGGCAATCGTGGGCAGGCCCTGCAGCGTGATGGTCAGGTGCGTGCTGGCAACTTCGACCTGATTCTGCTCGAACAAGTCCAGGCGATCGGCCCAGTCCTGCATCATGACGCGGCGCTGCTCGACGTACTCGGCGTGGTTGTAGGTCGCGCTGATCCGATCCGGATCGGCATGCGAAAGCTGGGCGTCTACCCACTTGGGCGGATAGCCCAATTCATTGAGCGCAGTCGAGATTGTGGCGCGAACGCCGTGCCCAGTGAGCTGGTCTTCATATCCCATGCGCTTGAGCGCGCCATTGAGCGTGTTCTCGCTGAGAGGGTTTTTCAGGCACCAATCACCAGGGATGAGATAGACCTGCGCTGGCTTCAGATTTCCCAGCAGATGACGAACGACTTCTTGTGCCTGCAACGACAGTGGCACGATGTACGGTGGGATGTCGGCGAAACGCTGGCGCTTCTTCTTGGTGAGCTGCTTGCGTTGCTTGAGCCTGACAACCGGGATGATCCACAGACCGCGCTCTAGATCGAACTGATCGGGCGTGGCGTAGCGCAATTCACCGGTGCGCACGCCCGTGAGCAGCAGCAGACGTAGACCCAGTTGCGTATTCAGGCGACCGCTGTACTTGCGCAACGTCTGCAGCATGGCCGGCAGCTCGGGCATGCGCAAAAAGGGGTTGTTCTCCACCGGCGGCAGCGGCATCGCCACCACATCCAAATCCTTGGCCGGGTTGTCGCCCATGTTGGGCACCACCACCGAGGCGTAGGTGAATAGCTGGCTGAACCAGGTGCGCAGCTTCTCGGCCACCGACAGCGAGCCACGCTTTTCCACTCTGCCGATGATGTCCAGCAGGTGGGCGCGGGTGACGTCGTAGATGGTCAGGTGGCGCAATACGGGAAACACGTCCTTGGCGAAGACGCGCCCGATCTGCTTGGGCGTACTTTGGCGGCCCTCATTTTCCAGGGAGAGGCTGCGGTGGGCCAGCCACTTGTCGTAGATGGCCTGGAAGGTGTGCTCGCCAGCCAGGACAATCACGTGGCGTTTGCGCTTGCGTTCCGAGTGAGGGTTGATGTCCTTGGCCAGCAGCGCCCGCGCCTCTTCACGCAAGTCGCGAGCCTGTTTCAAGGAGAGGGCCGGATAGCCGCCAAAGGTGATGCGCTCACGCTTGCCCAGCCAGGAATAGCGGAAGTGCCATACCTTGCTGCCGATGGCGGAAACGTAGAGGTAAAGGCCGTCGAAGTCGGCAAGCGAGTACGGCTTGCCGGTGGCCTTGGCTTGTCGAGCCATGAGGTCCGAGAGCATATGTCCAACTCCAGAAGGCGAGTTGAATGCAATCGTTCTCTTCTAGCCCCGGCTCCTCCAGCAACAATGCGGATTGGGAACCTCGCACATTGTTTGGGCCACTTTTTGTACCAGTTTGAGCTGGCTGTCAGTGGTTCTCGCTGGATGTCAGTGGATCGAGGTTGGGTGAAAATCCTCAATCCTGACAATGACTTACGACGTTCCCTGGCGTTCGGTGGAAGTCCCTGGAAAGTCGAAGTGGAGCGGGCGATGGGAATCGAACCCACGTCTTGAGCTTGGGAAGCTCAGGTCCTGCCATTGAACGACGCCCGCGAGAGACACTGCTGCGCTGCAAGTGCGCTACCTGTTCGCAGCAGTCTTGCATCCTACACCAACATAACGTGGATGGCGCGCATGCCTGGCTGGTGTGTGCAACAAACGATCCGATGGCGAGCCTGCAGGCCAGAAGCACGGCGGGGCCTAAGGGAACTGCGCGCGTGCCTGCAGATTGCGCTGCGAGGCAAGTAGAATTGTTTCATATCAAAGACATGCTGCTCCGAAAGTTGCAGTGGGCCTTGGCGATCCTTGCCTGGGTGCATGTACTGATTTCCCTTGGGCGCAGGCTGCGCTTGAATCTGGCGCAATGCTCCGCGCCTTTTTTGCCATCGTTTCCTCGTCTATGAAGTTCTGTTCTTGCCCATTGGTCGCGCCTGCGCTGTTGCTGCCGGCCGCGCGTGGCAGGTGGAGCGCCTTGTGCGGGGGCGGTTCGTGAGCGGGCAGTCTTTGTACGATCTGGCGCCTGCGCTGGAGCTGATGGCATTGGGCTTGCTGCTGGCGCTGGGACCCTTGGCCTGGGTCTGGCTGCGCAACCGCAACGGCGGCTCCCTCAAGCGGCTGCAGGCGCTGTCGGTGCTGACGCTGTTCCTGACGTTCGATCTGGTCCTGTTCGGCGCCTTCACGCGGCTGACCGATTCGGGACTCGGTTGTCCCGACTGGCCGGGTTGCTATGGCAGCGCAAGTCCCATGGGGGCGCGTGCGCAGATTGCCGAGGCGCAGGCGGCCATGCCCACCGGGCCGGTGACCCATGGAAAGGCCTGGATCGAGATGATCCACCGCTATCTGGCCACCACGGTCGGTGTGCTCATCATTGCCATGACGGTGATGGCATGGCGCCGAGCGCGCCAGGAAGGCGTGCAACAACGCGGCGAACTCAGCCCCTGGTGGCCTACCGTGGCCTTGTTCTGGGTCTGCCTTCAGGGCGCTTTTGGTGCCTGGACGGTGACGAAGAAGCTGTTTCCCGCCATCGTGACGCTGCATCTGCTGGGCGGCACCGGCATGCTGGCCTTGCTGTGCGTGCCTGCCGTTCGGCTGGGGCGCCAGTCGCTCGCCGATATTCCTTCCAGCCTGCGCCGACTGCTGTGGATGGCCTTGGCGCTGGTGGTGGTGCAGGTCGCCCTGGGTGGCTGGGTCAGTACCAATTATGCGGTGCTCGCCTGCAGCACCTTCCCCACCTGCCAGGGAAGCTGGTGGCCAGCCATGGATTTCTCGCAGGCGCTGCAGGTGTGGCGTCCGCTGGGTGTGCTGCGCGATGGCAGCAACATCAGTTTCGAGGGCCTGACGGCCATCCACTATCTGCATCGGCTGGCGGCCTATGTGGTGGTGGCGGGTTTGCTGTGGCTTTGGTGGCGGCTACGCGAGGTGTCCGCCTTGGCGGTGCAGCGCCGCTGGCTCGGTGGGTTTCTGGCCTTGCAGGTGCTGACGGGCCTGTCCAACGTGGTGCTGGATTGGCCTTTGGTGGCTGCGGTACTGCATACGGGCGGTGCGGCGGCATTGGTCACGGTGATTGTTTGGTGCCTGGCGGTGAGCCGCCCGGGCGCGCTGCGGGCCGGTCTGCCGTTCGCCCGTGGAGAGATGGCATGAGTAAACAAGCTTCCCTGAGCGTCGCGCCTTCGCGCTGGACGCAGTTCTATGCGCTGACCAAGCCGCGCGTGGTGCAGTTGATCGTGTTCTGCGCCCTGATCGGCATGGTGCTGGCCGTGCCCGGATGGCCCAATGCCGACCAGTGGCTGCACATGGCGCTGGCCTGCCTGGGCATCTGGCTGGTGGCGGGTGCCGCGGCTGCCTTCAACTGCCTGGTGGAGCGCCACATCGATGCGCGCATGAAGCGCACTTCCTGGCGACCCACGGCGCGTGGCGAGCTGACCAGCCAGCAGGCGCTGGCCTTCTCCGCCATCCTGTGCACGCTGGGCGCGCTGGTGCTGCTGCTGTGCACGAACCCGCTGACCATGTGGCTGACGCTGGCCACCTTCGTGGGCTATGCGGTGATCTACACCGTGGTCCTGAAGCCTGCGACGCCACAGAACATCGTGATCGGCGGGGCCTCGGGCGCCATGCCGCCCGTGCTGGGCTGGGCGGCGATGACGGGCCAGGTCGGCCCGGAGGCACTCATTCTGTTCCTGATCATCTTCCTGTGGACGCCGCCGCATTTCTGGGCGCTGGCGCTGTACCGGGTCGAGGATTACCGCCAGTCGGGCCTGCCCATGCTGCCTGTCA
Source organism: Comamonas sp. (assembly GCA_041984925.1). Classification (GTDB taxonomy): domain Bacteria; phylum Pseudomonadota; class Gammaproteobacteria; order Burkholderiales; family Burkholderiaceae_C; genus Comamonas. Next base: position 40,108 of record JBHIXF010000049.1, on the reverse strand, counting down.
CGCATGGCAGCGAGTACACGCGGCTGCAGATCCTGCTGTACACCCTGATCCTGTTCGCGGCCTGCATGCTGCCGTTCATGTATGGCATGAGCTCCTGGCTGTACCTGGTGGTGGCCGTGGGGCTGAGCCTGGGCTTTTGCGGCTATGCGTTCGCGCTGTGGCGCAATTACTCGGACCAGCTGTCGCGCAAGACCTTCCGTTTCTCGCTGATCCACCTGAGCCTGCTGTTCCTTGCGCTGCTGGTGGACCACTACCTGTGGCTGGGTTGAAGGCCGGCTCCTGGCGATGATGCAGAACCGGGCCGTGCGCCCGGTTCGCTTTTTGGGAGGCGCCCCTATTTGATCTGGCGCTTTTCCAGTTTGCGCGCCAGCGTGCGCCGGTGCATGCCCAGGCGGCGCGCGGCTTCGGAGATGTTGAAGTCGCTTTCGGCCAGGGTTTCGTGGATGTGCTCCCACTCCAGGGTCTTGATGGAGGTCGGGTTGCGCGACAGCTCCACGTCCGTGCGGCCTTCGAGGCGTCCAAAGGCGGCTTCGATGTCGTCAGTGTTGGAGGGCTTGGCCAGATAGTGGCAGGCGCCGAGCTTGACGGCCTCCACGGCCGTGGCGATGCTGGCATAGCCGGTGAGCACGACGATCAGCGCCTCGGGGTTGTGCTGGTGCAGCATCTGCACGCAGCTCAGGCCCGAGGCATTGCCGGCCAGCTTGAGGTCCATCACCGCGTATTGCGGGTCGTGTTCCTTCAGCAGTTCGCGGACCTCTTCCGCGCTGCTGGCGTGCAGCACGCGGTAGCCGCGCCGCTCGAATGAGCGGGTCAGTGTCCGCGCAAAGGTCGCATCGTCTTCAACCAGCAGCAGTAGGCGAGGGCTGTCCATGGGGCAAGGGCTGGGATTCGGGGTCAATGGCAATCGAGGACAAGGGCAGGCGTATCTCCACTTCGCTGCCGCGGGGTGGGTTGGGGCGGACCTGGACACGCCCGCCCAGCGAGCGCGCCACATTCAGCACGAGAAACAATCCGAGGCCTCGGCCGGGGCGCTCCGTCTTGGTGGACAGGTGGGGCTGGCCCATCTGCTCCAGCACGGCCGGATCGAAGCCCGGTCCCCGGTCGCGGACGCTGATCGACAGCATCCCCCGGTGCACGCTCAGCTGCAGCGCCACGTGGCCGGGGGAGGCCTCTGCTGCATTGTCGAGCACATTGCATACCATTTGCTGCAGAGCGGTATCCGAGAGGATGGGGATGTCCTGATCGGCAGGCGCATAGTCGAAATGCGCGACGGCATGGCGTGAACGCCAGTGTTCGACCACACCGTCCATGAAGGCGCGCAGCGTGGTGGCCTGCGGCGCGTCGGCACGGGTTTCGCCGGCGGACATCAGCACCCCGGAGACGATGGACTTGCAGCGCAGCAGCTGCTGCTGCATCTCCTGCAGGTCTGCCAGCAGGTCGGGATCGCGCGTGAATGCCGGCATGCGGGCCCAGTCGCCCAGAATGACCGACATGGTGGACAGCGGCGTGCCCAGTTCATGCGCTGCGCCAGTGGCCAGCAGGCCCAGGCGCACGATGTGCTCCTCATCGCTGGCGCGCTGGCGCATGTCGGCAAGGCGTGCGTCGCGGCGGCGCAGGTTGGAGACGATGCGGCGCAGAAAGACCACGAGCAGCACGGTGGTCAGGCCGAAGCTGATGAGCACGCCGCCCACGTAGAGGCCGGGCAGGCTTTCGGCGCTGCCGGGAGCCAGGGGCAGCGGCAAGGGCCAGTGCACCACGGCCAGCACCAGGGTGCACAGCGAGGTGATGGCGACCACGAACCAGGCGTGGATGGGGCGCAGCAGCACGGCGCCAAGAATGCCTTGCAGCAGGAAGAGGTAGATGAAGGGATTGCCGGCGCCGCCGCTGAGGTACAGCTGTATGGACAAGGCCAGCACGTCGGCCAGCAGGGCGAGGAACAGGTTGCGTGGCGAGATCGGGCGGCGGTGGCTGCGGTACCAGTAGATGTAGCCGAGATTGGTCAGCACGATGGCCAGCAGCACCAGGGCCATGCCGGGCAGCGGCAGCACGATGCCGAAGCCGTAGTGCACCAGCGAGATGGTGATCACCTGGCCGATGACGGCGAACCAGCGCAGCTGTATCAGCAGCTGCATGTTCTGGCGTTCGGTGCTGCGCTCGACGCGAAAGAGCAGGGACTCGGGTGGCGGGTTCACGACAGCGATTGTGCTTGAGCGGCGTCTTTCCAAGGCGCATCGGGGTATTGCCGGCCTGCAAAAAAGAAAGGCTGCCGTGGGCAGCCTTCAGGGACGGATCGGCGCCAGGTCAGCGGGCCGGGGGCAGGTCCGGTCGCTGGCGGCCGTTGCGGCGCACCAGCCAGGCAGCGCCGACGACCATCAGCGCCAGCCCATACCAGGTCAGCGCATAGACCAGGTGGCTGTTGGGAAAGCGGATCACCGTCATGCCCGGGCGCGGCCAGGTGCCTTCGGCCACGGGCTGGCCGGGCAGGCCGGCGTCGATGAAATAGGGCGCGGCCCTGTCCAGTCCCTGTGCCTGGGCGATGGCCTGCACATCGCGCGAGAACCAGCGTTGCTGCGCGGGGTCGTTCTCCCGAAGGAAGCCGCCGCGCGGCTCGCTCAGGCGCAGCAGGCCGGTCACCGTCACGCTGTCCTGTGCGGGCGCGGCCGCAGCAGGCGCAGGAGGCGGCGTCTGCCAGCGGGCGCGTTGCTCGGCGGGAATGAAGCCCCGGTTGACCAGCACCTGGCTGCCATCGTCCAGTTGCAAAGGCGTGAGGACCCAGAAGCCCGCGCCCAGCTCGGTCACGGCCTGGGTCAGCACGGTCTTGCCGGCCAGCCAGTGTCCGCTGGCCTGTACGGCACGGTATTCGTGGTCGGCCGCCGTGATGCGCGGCCATTCGCTGGCCGGGGGCAGGGCCGAGGGCGCGGCATGCACGCGCTGGTCGACACGTTCGATCAGGTCGAGCTTCCAGGCGCGGCGCTGCACCTGCCAGCTGCCCAGGAAGACGAAGCCCAAAAACAAGGCGATGCCCACCAGAATGAGCATCGCCTGTGCGAGGGCGCCACGCCGGCGCGCAGCGCCGGCGTGGCTGGACGGCCGGGAAGCGGTCAAGGCGTGACCACGGCCGGAGCCGTCTGCGCCTCGGGGGCGGCCGGCATGGTGTGCTGGGGCATCATGTTGGTGTTCATGTGGAACATGACCCACAGCGTGCCCGCGATGCCGATGGCCACGAAGACCACGGTGAAGATGGTGGACAGCATGGTCCAGCCGCCTTCGATCTTGCCGTTCATGTGCAGGAAGTAGACCATGTGGACCACGATCTGCACCACCGCGAAGCCGCCGAGCACGAGCACGGCCGTCGCGCGGTCGGAGATGACGTTGGCCATCACCAGCCAGAACGGGATGGCCGTCAGGATGATGGACAGCACGAAGCCCCACATGTAGCCCGAGAAGGTGCTGTGCGGGCCGGCATCGTGGTGGTGGTCGTCATGGCCATGGTGGTCGTGGTGACCGTGGCCAGCGTGGATGTCGTGTGCAGCCATTTACAGCACCCCCATCAGGTAAACAAAAGTGAAGACGCCGATCCAGATCACGTCCAGGAAGTGCCAGAACATCGACAGGCACATCAGGCGGCGGTTGTTCTCGTGCGTCAGGCCGTGCTTGTTGATCTGGATCATCAGGGTGACCAGCCAGATCAGGCCGAAGGTCACGTGCAGGCCGTGGGTGCCCACCAGCGTGAAGAACGAGGACAGGAAGGCGCTGCGCTGCGGGCCGGCGCCTTCGTGCAGCAGGTGCGAGAACTCATAGAGCTCCAGGCCCAGGAAGCACAGGCCGAACAGGCCGGTGATGGCCAGCCACAGCTGGGTGCCGCCGATCTTGCCCTGCTGCTTTTGCAGCATGGCGAAGCCGAAGGTGATGGACGACAGCAGCAGGAAGGCCGTGTTCATCGCCACCAGCGGCAGGTCGAACAGCTGCGCGCCCGTGGGGCCGGCCGCGTAGCTGCGGCCCAGCACGCCGTAGGTGGCGAACAGCGCCGCGAAGATCAGGCAGTCGCTCATCAGGTAGAGCCAGAAGCCCAGGGCGGTGCCGTTTTCGGGATGGGGTTCCTCGGCGAGGTGGAACTCGCGCGGAGCCAGGGCGGCAGCGCCGCCTGCGGTGTAACGGATATCAGACATGACGTGCCAGCTGTTGTGTGCGCAGTTCTTCCGTCGCCGCCACGTCGGCGGCGGGGATGTAATAGTCGCGCTTGTAGTTGAACGTGTGGATGATCGACGCCAGCACGGTGGCGGCGAAGGAGGCGATGGCCAGCGGCCACATGTGCCAGATCATCGCGAAGCCGAAGACCGTGGACAGGGCCGCGATCACCACGCCGGCGCCGGTGTTGGCAGGCATGTGGATGGGCTTGAAGCCGGACAGCGGGCGCTGGTAGCCGTGCTTTTTCATGTCCCACCAGGCATCGATCTCATGCACCACGGGCGTGAAGGCGAAGTTGTACTGGGGCGGGGGCGAGGAGGTGGCCCACTCCAGCGTGCGGCCTTCCCATGGGTCGCCGGTCTCGTCGCGCAGCTGGTCGCGCTTGAAGTAGCTGACCACGAGCTGCATCAGGAAGCTGCCAATGCCCAGGGCGACCAGGCCGGCGCCGATGGCGGCGATCACGAACCAGATCTGCAGCGAGGGGTCCTCGAAGTGGTTGGCGCGGCGTGTCACGCCCATCAGGCCCAGCACGTACAGCGGCGTGAACGCGACCCAGAAGCCGACCTGCCAGAACCAGAACGAGCACTTGCCCCAGAACTCGTCGAGCTTGTAGCCGAAGGCCTTGGGGAACCAGAAGTTGATGCCGGCGAACACGCCGAACACCACGCCGCCGATGATCACGTTGTGGAAGTGGGCGATCAGGAACAGGCTGTTGTGCAGCACGAAGTCGGCAGGGGGGACGGCCAGCAGCACGCCGGTCATGCCGCCGATGGCGAAGGTGCACATGAAGCCCACGGTCCACAGCATGGGCACCGTGAAGCGGATGCGGCCGCGGTACATGGTGAACAGCCAGTTGAAGATCTTGGCGCCCGTCGGGATCGAGATGATCATCGTCGTGATGCCGAAGAAGGTGTTCACGCTGGCGCCGGAGCCCATGGTGAAGAAGTGGTGCAGCCAGACCAGGTAGGACAGGATGGTGATACACACCGTCGCATACACCATGGAGGTGTAGCCGAACAGGCGCTTGCGGCTGAACGTTGCCACGATCTCCGAGAAGATGCCGAAGCAGGGCAGGATCAGGATGTAGACCTCGGGGTGGCCCCAGATCCAGATCAGGTTCACGTACAGCATGGGGTTGCCGCCCAGGTCGTTCGTGAAGAAGTTCGTGCCGACATAGCGGTCCAGCGACATCAGCACCAGGGCCGCGGTCAGGACGGGGAAGGAGGCCACGATCAGCGCGTTGGTGCACAGGGCGGTCCAGGTGAAGACGGGCATCTTCATCAGGTTCATGCCGGGTGCGCGCATCTTGATGATGGTCACGATCAGGTTGATGCCCGACAGCGTGGTGCCGACGCCGGCCACCTGCAGGCCCCAGATGTAGTAGTCCAGCCCGACCCCTGGGTTCTGCGCCCCCAGGTTGGACAGCGCCAGCCAGCCCGAGGTGGAGAACTCGCCCAGGAACAGCGAGATCATCACCAGCACGGCGCCGCCCGTGGTCATCCAGAAGCTGAAGTTGTTCAGGAACGGGAAGGACACGTCGCGGGCGCCGATCTGCAGCGGCACCAGATAGTTCATCAGGCCGGTCACGAAGGGCATGGCCACGAAGAAGATCATGATCACGCCGTGGGCCGTGAAGATCTGGTCGTAGTGGTTCGGAGGCAGGTAGCCCAGGTTGTCGCCGAAGGCCATGGCCTGCTGCAGGCGCATCATGACGGCGTCGGCAAAGCCGCGCAGCAGCATGACCAGGCCGAGGATCATGTACATGATGCCGATCTTCTTGTGGTCGATGCTGCAGAACCAGTCGCGCCACAGCGGTCCCCACAGGCGGAACTTGGTGAGCAGGCCCAGGACGGCCAGGCCGCCGAGCACGACGGCGATGAAGGTCACCAGCACGATGGGCTCATGCGCCATCGGGATGGATTCCCACGTGATGCGGCCCAGCAGCCAGTGGGCCTGTGCCGGGGAGGTGTGTTCAGACATATCGAGTCTCTTGGTCGTGATGGGATGGGCCGCGCGCAGGGGCTCGGCCGCGTCCTCTAACTGCTTATTGCTGCGCCTCGGCCGAGGTGCCGCGCTGGTCCAGGAAGGCCACGACGCGGTCGGCGTTTTGCACCGTGCACACATCCTGGGGCAGGTTCATGCCGACGGCCTTGAGGTAGGCCTCGCCACCTGCGGCGTCGATGGCCATCATGTGGTGCATGCACATCTTGCCTTCCTCGACGCAGCGGTTGAGCACCTTGTCGTACAGGCCTTCATCCACCGAGGCGAAGCGCTCGACGGGATTGCGTTCGCTGGGCTTGGCCAGGTCCAGGTAGGTGTCGCGCGTCAGGGCCTTGCCCTCGGCCTTGGCCTTGGCCACCCACTGCTCGAATTCCTCGTCGCTGAGGCCGTGGAACTTGAACGTCATGCCCGAGAAGCCGGCGCCGCTGTAGTGCGAAGCCAGGCCGTGGAACACGCCGGGCTTGTTGATCACGGCGTTCAGCTCGGTCTGCATGCCTGGCATGGCGTAGATCATGCCGGCCAGGTCGGGCACGTAGAAGGCGTTCATCGTCGAGGTGGCGGTCAGCTTGAAGTGGATGGGGCGGTCCACGGGAGCGGCCAGCTCGTTGACGGTGGCGATGCCTTTTTCAGGAATGAAGAACAGCCACTTCCAGTCCATGGCCACGACCTGCACCTCCAGGGGCTTGACGTCGGTGTTCAGGGGCTTGGTGGCCGAGACGCGGTCCAGCGGGCGGTAGGGGTCCAGCTTGTGGGTGCTGATCCAGGTGATGGCGCCCAGCGCGATGATGATCATCAGCGGCACGGACCAGATCACCAGCTCCAGCGTGGTGGAGTGGTGCCATTCGGGGTCGTAGCGGGCCTCGGTGTTCGACTGGCGGTACTTCCAGGCGAACAGCAGCGTGAGGATGATCACCGGGATGATGATGATCAGCATCAGCAGCGTGGCCGTGATGACCAGATTGCCTTGCTGGGCGGCGATGTCGCCGGCCGGGTTGAGCACGACGGCTTTGCTGCAGCCAGAGAGACTGGTTGCCAAAGCTGCCGCAGTGAGCCATGCAGGCCCACGGAGTTCCTTGATTTTTAGCATGCTGGGGGCGCGACAAAGGCGCGTTTACATAGAAACGCGGATTACAAGATCCGTGCAAATGTATTACGGAGTATAGATTTGTCCATTGGACATTTTGTCCAACGTCAAGCCGATGACGGGAACTTTCTGGTAGCTGACGCGCTCCGCGCGGACTTGCGCGGCGCAGGCGCAGGCCTGCCTTGCGGATGGCTGACGCAGGGCGAACCCGGCCGGCGGCCCCTGCCTCCGGCTTGCCGCAGCCGCATGCCGCCCAGTCGCATTTGCCGCAGCCGCCCACGGGAAAAACACTGACACGCGCAAGGTGAAACCGCCCTTGCGCCAGATCAAGCGAGCGCGTAGAACCGAGCTGTCAGTGAGACAAGGAGCATCCATCTATGAGCGGCCTCGACACTACTGCAACCTACCCCCATGGCGGCTTCGAAAGCACCGAGCGACTTTCACAGGCCAACACGCACGAGGACGTCACACCCAACGAGATCGCGGTCGGCGTGATCATCGGGCGGTCCTCGGAGTATTTCGACTTCTTCGTGTTCGGCATCGCCTGCGTGCTGGTCTTCCCGGCACTGCTGTTTCCCTTCCTCTCCAAGCTCGACGGCACGCTGATGTCGTTCGCCATCTTCTCGCTGGCCTTCGTGGCACGGCCGCTGGGCACGGCGCTGTCCATGGCCGTGCAGCGGCGCTGGGGGCGCGCGACCAAGCTGACGCTGGCGCTGTTCCTTCTGGGCGTGTGCACGGTGGGCATGGCCTTCCTGCCCAGCTACCAGCAGGCGGGCGTGAACGCCATCATCGCGCTGGCCCTGCTGCGGATCGGGCAGGGCATTGCGCTGGGCGGCTCCTGGGACGGCCTGCCCTCGCTGCTGGCCATGTCGGCGCCCAAGAACCGGCGCGGCTGGTATTCGATGATCGGCCAGCTCGGCGCGCCCCTGGGCTTCGTGCTCGCCGCGGGCCTGTTCGCCTACATCTACGACCATGTGGGTGCGGACGAATTCCTCGGCTGGGGCTGGCGCTATCCGTTCTGCGTGGCCTTCGCCATCAACGTCGTGGCGCTGTTCGCACGCCTGCGTCTGGTCGTGGGCCAGTCCTATACAGAGCTGCTGCAGCAGCGTGAGCTGGAACCCATGGGAGTGCTGCCGCTGATGCGCGACGAGGGCCGCAACGTGGTGATCGGCGCCTTCGCGGCCCTGGCCAGCTTTGCGCTGTTCCACCTGGTGACCATCTTCCCGCTGTCCTGGATCTCGCTGTACTCGGACCAGTCGGTGAACCACGTGCTGGGCGTGCAGATCGTCGGCGCCCTCTGCGCGGCCGTGGCCATCATGGTCTCGGGCTGGCTGGCCGACCGGGTCGGGCGGCGCAACACCCTGGGCACCATGGCCTGCCTGATCGGCATCTTCAGCTTCCTGGCGCCCTGGCTGCTGGGCAGCGGGGCGGCCGGCAACAACGTGTTCATCATCGTGGGCTTCATCCTGCTGGGCCTGTCCTATGGCCAGTCTGCCGGCACGGTGACCTCCAACTTCCCCTCGCGCTACCGCTACACCGGTGCGGCCCTGTCCTCGGACATGGCCTGGCTGGTCGGCGCGGCCTTTGCACCGCTGGTGGCACTGGGCGTGTCCTCGCGCTTCGGCCTCGTGGCGCTGGGCGCCTACCTGCTGTCGGGCGCGCTGTGCACGCTGGCGGCGCTGGGCATCAACCGCGCCATCGAGACGCGCGACTGAAATGGCAGCAGGCGCGGCCGGGCAGGGCGCCTGGCTGCTCTATGGTCCGGGGCCGGCCTTGCCGGCCCTTATCGTTGTTGCCGCGCCTCAGGGGTTTTCACCGTAGCGCTGCTTGAAATCGAATTCGAGCCGGTCGCAGTCCTGCACGGACTGGAATTGCCGTGTCTTGCGCTCTGCCTCGGGCCGGGCGGTTTCCTTGCGGCAGATCTTGATGGTTTCGCGCTCCGTCCAGCGCGCCTCGCCCTCGGGCGTGGACAGCAGCCTGCCTGCCAGCATGAGAAGGGCGAAAAATGCGACCGGCAGTCCGATGAGCCAGGGGACGAGGCGGTTGCGCAACGGCTTGGCTGACAAGGCATTTGCCGGCTCCTGCGGCGCGGGTGTCTGTGGTTGTGCCATGGTGTGCTTGCGGTGATTCCGGCCGCCGATTATCGAGGGCATGGCGGGCCGGGCTTGTGAGCAGGATCAGGCGCGCGCCGGATCGCCCATCTCCTGCGCCAACCATTGCTCCAGCGCGATGATGTCGGCCCTGCGGCCCAGGTGGGGCGCCACCCACAGCTGCAGCCGGCGAGGCCCCGGCACAAAGCCCAGCGGAGCCACCAGCCGCCCCGCGCGCAACTCCTCCTGCACCAGCATCTGCGGCACGACGGCCACGCCCAGCCCGCAGGCCGCCGCCTGGATCAGAAGGTAGAAGTGCTCATAGATGTCCTGGGGCGCGGGAGCCAGCGCATCCCGGTCCAGGCCGGCCGCATGCTGCCAGTCGGACCAGGCCTGGAGCCGTGTCCTCGTGGACAGCCGCCGCGCCTGCGCCAGGTCCGCCAGGGTGGCCAGCGGCGTGCCGGCCAGGTAGCCGGGCGAGCAGACCGGGCCCACATGCTCGACGGCCAGTTCGCGCACCAGCGCATCGCGCGGCGCGGCGATCACATTGCTGCGGATGGCCACGCTGACCTTGTCGCGGATGAAATCGATCTGGTCGTGGTTCATGTTGAACTGCAGCACGGCCTGCGGATGCTGGGCCTGGAAGCGCGCCATGCGCGGCAGCAGCCAGTGCATCAGCACCGAGGCCGAACACGACAGCGTCAGCGGGCCGGGCTGCAGCTGCTCCAGGCTGGCATCGATCAGTCCGAAGGCCGCGCCCAGGCCCTCGGCCAGCCGCAGCCCCTCGGCCGTGGGCTCGCTGGCATGGGGCGTGCGCCGCAGCAAGGCGATGCCCAGCATCTCTTCCAGGGCCCTGACCTGCCGGCTGACGGCGCCGTGCGTCACGCACAGCTCTTCGGCCGCCAGCGTCATGCTGCGCAGGCGCGCGACGGCTTCGAAGGTGTGCAGCGCATTGAGCGGTGGGCGGGGCATTGCAGGAGGAATGGAGCGCAGGACAGATGGGACGCTAGCACAGGTCCAGCTCCTGGAGGGGTGTGAGCTTTGCTCACATGGCGAGGCCGATAAGTCGTTTGTGGCCCGGCGGGCGGGCCGATAGATTCCATTGGCGAGAAACACAAGCTGGCGCCCGCGGTCTTGCCGCCGGGCAGCCGGCACCGCTTCCAACAGGAGACAAACCGCCATGGACAACGCAGCACTGCAAGGCGTGGAGCGATCCGCGATCCGCAAGGTCTCGGTACGGCTGGTGCCGTTCATCGCCCTGATGTTCTTCATCAACTTCCTGGACCGCACGGCGATCTCGTTCGCCGGCCCCAACGGCATGGTGGCCGACCTGGCGCTGAGCGCCGCGCAGTTCGGCTTCGCGGCCGGCATTTTCTTCGTGGGCTACATCCTGCTGGAGATCCCCAGCAATCTGGCGCTGCACCGCATGGGCGCGCGGCGCTGGCTGGCGCGCATCATGGTCAGCTGGGGCGTCGTGGCCCTGCTGTTCACCTGGGTGGGCAGCGCGCAGGAGCTGTACCTGCTGCGCTTTCTGCTGGGCGTGGCCGAGGCCGGGTTCTTCCCCGGCGCCATCCTCTACCTGAGCCTGTGGGTGCCGGCGCGCCACCGCAGCCGCATCCTGGCGCTGTTCTACCTGGCCCAGCCGCTGACCATCGTGGTGGGGGCGCCGCTGGCGGCCCTGCTCATCGGGGCCGACGGGCTGTGGGGGCTGCAGGGCTGGCGCATCATGTTCTTCGGCGTGGCCGTGCCGGCCATCGCCGTGGGCGTGGCGGCCTGGTTCTACCTGGCCGACAGCCCGTCCCAGGCGCGCTGGCTGACGCCTGAGGAGAGCCGCTGGCTCACGGATGAACTGGCGCGCGAGGACCAGGGCAAGCGCCAGGGCCATGGCGCGCACGCCCTGCAGGCCTTGCGCAGCGGGCGGGTGTGGCTGCTGTCGCTGATCTACTTCGGCTTCATCTACGGCCTTTATGCGCTGGCCTTCTTCCTGCCGACCATCGTCGCCGGTTTCGAGAGCCGGTTCGCCACGCGCTTCGATGTGTTCGACAAGGGCCTGGTCACCGCCATCCCCTACCTGCCCGCCGCCGTGGCGCTGTACCTGTGGAGCGCCGATGCCACGCGGCGCGGCGTGCGGGCCTGGCACATCGGCGTGCCGGCCTTCGTGGGCGCGGCCAGCATTGCGCTGGCGCTGGCTTTGCAATCGCCGGTGGCCACGGTGGCCTGCATCACGGTCACGGCCTGCGCCATCTTCTCGGCGCTGCCCAATTTCTGGGCCCTGCCCGTGCGCTTCCTGACCGGGGCGGGGGCGGCCGCCGGCATCGCGCTGATCAACACCATCGGCAATCTCGCCGGCTTTGCCGCCCCCTTCATCACGGGGGCGGTCAAGGATGCCACCGGCGCCTACCAGATACCCATGCTTGTGGTGAGCGGGTTCATGGCTTTGTCGGGCGTGCTCATGTTCGCCATGGCCGCAAGGCAGCAGGCGGATGCGGGGTCTGCGCCAGGCGCAGCGCAGGCGCGCGCCTGACTGATTTTTACCAAGGAGACATCAACGATGACCGCAAGGATTGCCCTGTTCGGGGCGGGTGGAAAGATGGGCGTGCGCCTGGCGCGCAACCTGCTCAGGACCGATTACCGCGTGGCCCACGTGGAGGTGGGGCAGGCCGGGCGCCAGCGCCTGCGCGAGGAACTGGGCCTGGAGTGCGTGGACGCGGACGCCGCGCTGCAGGACGTGGACGTGGTGATCCTGGCCGTGCCCGACACGCTGATCGGCCGCATCGCCGCCGAGATCGCGCCCAGGCTGCGCGCCGGCACCATGGTGATGACGCTGGACGCCGCAGCCCCCTTCGCCGGCCACCTGCCCGACAGGCCGGACCTGGTGTACTTCGTGGCCCATCCCTGCCACCCCGCCATCTACAACGACGAGACCACGCCCGAGGCGCGGCGCGACTACTTCGGCGGCAGCGCGGCCCGGCAGTCCATCACCAGTGCGCTCATGCAGGGGCCCGAGGAGGCCTTCGACCTGGGCGAGGACATTGCCAAGGCCATCTATGCGCCCATCCTGCGCTCCTACCGGCTCACGGTGGAGCAGATGGCGCTGCTGGAGCCCGGCCTGTCCGAGACCGTCTGCGCCACGCTGCTGTCGGTGATGCGCGAGGCCATGGACGAAACCGTGCGCCGGGGCGTGCCCCCCGACTGCGCCCGCGACTTCCTGCTGGGCCACATGAACATCCTGGGCGCCGTGATCTTCAACGAGATCCCGGGCGCCTTCTCGGACGCCTGCAACAAGGCCATCGTCCACGGCAAGCCGCGCCTGATGCGCGACGACTGGCTGCGGGTCTTCGACCGCGACGAGATCGCGCAAAGCATCCGGCGGATCACCTGATGAACATGCTCCCACCCACCCATCCACAGGGCCTGGACGCAGGCTGCGGTGCGGGCGCCACCCGGGAGCGCCTGCATGCCAGCTACTGGCTGGAGACCGGCGACGACCCCGAGCGCGCGGCCCTGGCCATCGCGGGCGAGCAGTCCAGCGGCACCTTCGTGGCCCTGCCCGGCGAGACGCCCGATCTGCGCGAGCGCGCCGGTGCCCGGGTCGAGCGCATCGAGCTGCTGGACGAGGCCGACATGCCCAGCCTGCCCGGCGCCATGGCGCCCATGCAGGGCGGGCGCTACCGGCGCTGCCGGCTGCAACTGTCCTGGCCCATGGGCAACCTCGGCCCCTCGCTGCCCAACCTGCTGTCCACCGTGGCGGGCAATCTGTTCGAGCTGCGCCAGGTCTCGGGGCTGCGGCTCACGGGGCTGGCGCTGCCGGCGTCCTTTGCCCGGGCCCATCCGGGCCCGGCCTTCGGCATCGCGGGCACGCGGCGGCTGGCCGGCGTGGCGCAGGGTCCGCTGGTGGGCACCATCATCAAGCCCAGCGTGGGCCTGTCGCCCGCGGAGACGGCCGCGCAGGTGCGCCAGTTGCTGGATGCCGGCATCGACTTCATCAAGGACGACGAGCTGCAGGCCGACGGCCCGCATTGCTCCTTCGACCAGCGCGTGCGCGCCGTCATGCGCGAGGTGCGCGCGGCGGCCGAGCGCACCGGCCGCAAGGCCATGGTGGCCTTCAATGTGACGGGCGACCTGGACCAGATGCGGCGCCGCCACGACCTGGTGCTGGCCGAGGGCGGCACCTGCATCATGGTCTGCCTGCAGTCCGTGGGCCTGGTGGGCGTGCATGCGCTGCGCCTTCATGCCCAGCTGCCCATCCACGGCCACCGCGCGGGCTGGGGCTATCTGACGCGCTGCCCGCAGCTGGGCTGGGACTACGCGCCCTGGCAGATGCTGTGGCGCCTGGCCGGCGTGGACCATCTGCATGTCAATGGGTTGCGCAACAAGTTCTGCGAGCCCGACGACAGCGTGATCGCCGCCGCCCGGGCCGTGCTGGCCGGCCTGTGGGCGGACGCGCCCATGCAGGCCATGCCCGTGTTCAGCTCGGGCCAGACGGGGCTGCAGGCGCATCCCACCCATGCCGCGCTGGGCTGGGCCGACCTCATCCATACCGTGGGCGGCGGCATCTTCGCCCACCCCGATGGCGTGGCCGCTGGCGTGCAGGCGCTGCGCGAGTCCTGGAGCGCGGCCCTGCAGGGCCAGCCGCTGGCCGAGCGCGCGGCGCACTGCGCGGCACTGCGCCGGGCGCTGGAGTTCTGGCGATGAGGGCGGCGCCGTCCTCTCATCAAGGCCTGCCGCCGGGCCTGCTGCTGGCCTATTACGGCGATGACTTCACGGGCTCCACCGATGCCATGCAGGCGCTGGCGCAGGCAGGCCTGCCCACGCTGCTGTGCCTGAAACCGCCGTCGCCGGACCTGCTGGCGCGCTTTCCCGGCCTGCGCTGCGTGGGCCTGGCCGGCGACGCGCGCGGGCGCGATACCGCCTGGATGGACCGCGCGCTGCCTGAGGCCTTCACCCGCCTGGCCGCGCTGGGCGCGCCGCTGCTGCACTACAAGGTCTGCTCCACCTTCGACTCCTCGCCGGCCATCGGCTCCATCGGCCGTGCCATCGACCTGGGCGCGCCGCTGATGCCGGGGCGCTGGGTGCCGCTCGTCGTGGGCGTGCCCTCGCTGGGGCGCTACCAGGTGTTCGGCAACCTGTTTGCCGTGGCCGATGGGGTGGGCCACCGGCTGGACCGCCACCCCACCATGTCGCGCCATCCGGTCACCCCCATGGACGAGGCCGATGTGCGCCGGCACCTGGCGCGGCAGACCGGGCGCCGGCTGGAACTCATCGACATGCTGCAACTGGCCGGGGGCAGGGCGGGGGAGGGCTTGCGCGCCTTGCTGGCGGGCGGGGACGTGCCCGTGGTGGCCCTGGACGTCATGGACGAAGCCAGCCTGCGGCAAGCGGGCCGCCTGGTCTGGGAGCAGCGCGGAGCCGGCCTGTTCTGCGCCGCGTCCTCGGGCCTGCAGCATGCGCTGGTGGCCTATTGGCGCTCGCGTGGCTGGCTGTCGGCCCCCCAGGCCCTGCCGCTTGCGCCGGCCGTGCCGGTGGTCGCCGGCGTCAGCGGCAGTTGCTCGCCGGCGACGGCCGCGCAGATCGCCTGGGCGCGGGGCCAGGGCTTTCATGTCCAGCGGCTGGACCTGCCCCGGGTGCTGGACCCCTCGGACCCTGCCGCCTGCCATGCCGAGGTGCAGCGCGCCGTGGACTGCGCCGTGCAGGCGCTGAGGCAAGGGCGCAGTGCCATCGTGCATAGCGCCGAAGGGCCCGATGATCCGGCCGTGCGGGGCTTCGAGGCGCTGGCCACGGCCGCCGGGCTGTCGCGCGCGGCCGCCGCGCGCCGGGTGGGCAGGGCGCTGGCGGCCGCCATGCGCGGCATGCTCGCCAGCGGGCAGGTGCGGCGGGTGGTGGTGGCCGGGGGCGACAGCTCCGGCGAGGTGGCCGCTGCGCTGGGCATCGATGCGCTGCAGGTGCGGGCGGCCCTGGTGCCGGGCGCGCCGCTGTGCCGGGCGCATTGCGGCGACGCCGCCATCGACGGCCTGGAGATCGTGCTCAAGGGCGGGCAGATGGGGGATGCTGCCTTCTTCGGCGCGGTGCGCGCCGGGCGTGCGCTGCAGGACTGAGGGGGGTGGCCCGGCTTGCGCGCGGGAGGATGGGGCAATCCTATAATGCCGGATTGCCCCTCGGGGACAGCGCCTTGCGCGGGCGCTCCGAACTCCTAGACACCATGAGCACACCCACCTTCACCGTTGCCGACATCCGCAAGAGCTTCCTGGACTTTTTCGCATCCAAGGGCCACACCATCGTCGAGTCCAGCCCCCTGGTGCCGGGCAACGATCCCACGCTGATGTTCACCAACTCGGGCATGGTCCAGTTCAAGGACGTGTTCCTGGGCACCGACAAGCGCCCCTACAAGCGCGCCACCTCGGTGCAGACCTGCCTGCGCGCCGGCGGCAAGCACAACGATCTGGAGAACGTGGGCTACACCGCTCGCCACCACACCTTCTTCGAGATGCTGGGCAACTGGTCCTTCGGCGACTACTTCAAGCGCGAATCGCTCAAGTGGGCCTGGGAGCTGCTGACCGAGGTCTACAAGCTGCCCAAGGAGCGCCTGCTGGCCACGGTGTATGCCGAGGACGACGAGGCCTACGACATCTGGACCCAGGAGATCGGCCTGCCGCCCGAGCGCGTGATCCGCATCGGCGACAACAAGGGCGGGCGCTACAAGAGCGACAACTTCTGGATGATGGCCGACACCGGCCCCTGCGGCCCCTGCTCGGAAATCTTCTACGACCACGGCGACCACGTGGCCGGCGGCCCTCCGGGCAGCCCCGATGAGGACGGCGACCGCTTCATCGAGATCTGGAACAACGTGTTCATGCAGTTCGACATGGACGAGCAGGGCAACGTCAAGCCGCTGCCCGCGCCCTGCGTGGACACCGGCATGGGCCTGGAGCGTCTGGCCGCCATCCTGCAGCACGTGCACAGCAACTACGAGATCGACCTGTTCCAGGCGCTGATCAAGGCCGCCGGTCGTGAGACGCACATTACCGACCTGACCCAGAATTCGCTCAAGGTCATCGCCGACCACATCCGCGCCACTTCCTTCCTGGTGGCCGACGGCGTGATCCCTTCCAACGAAGGCCGGGGCTACGTGCAGCGCCGCATCGTGCGCCGCGCCATCCGCCACGGCTACAAGCTGGGCCAGAAGACGCCGTTCTTCCACAAGCTGGTCAAGGACCTGGTGGCGGTGATGGGCGATGCCTATCCCAAGATCCGCGAGCAGGAAGCGCGCATCACCGAAGTGCTCAAGGTCGAGGAAGAGCGCTTCTTCGAGACCCTGGCCAACGGCATGGAAATCCTGGACGCGGCGCTGGCCGGCGGTGCCAGGCTGCTGCCCGGCGACGTGGCCTTCAAGCTGCACGACACCTACGGCTTCCCGCTGGACCTGACCAACGACGTCTGCCGCGAGCGCGGCGTGGGCGTGGACGAGGCGGGCTTCCAGGCCGCCATGGAAGAGCAGAAGAACAAGGCCCGCGCCGCCGGCAAGTTCAAGATGGACCGCGCCCTGGAATACACGGGCGAAGCCAATGCCTTCACGGGCTACCAGAAGCTGGCCGAGGCCGCCAAGGTCGTGGCCCTGTATGCGGATGGCAGCGCCGTCCAGGAGCTCAAGGCCGGCCAGAGCGGCGTGGTCGTGCTCGACACCACGCCTTTCTACGCCGAGTCCGGCGGCCAGGTGGGCGACCAGGGCGTGATCAGCGCCGCGGGCGGGCGCTTCACCGTCGAGGACACGCTCAAGATCCGGGCCGACGTCTTCGGCCACCATGGCCAGCTCGTGTCGGGCAGCCTCAAGGTGGGCGATGCCGTGCAGGCCGAGGTGGACACGCAGCTGCGCGCCACCACCATGCGCAACCACTCGGTGACGCACATCATGCACAAGGCGCTGCGCGAGGTGCTGGGCGACCACGTGCAGCAAAAGGGCTCGCTGGTCAATGCCGAGCGCACGCGCTTCGACTTCGCGCACAACCAGCCTGTCACGGCCGAGGAGATCCGCGAGATCGAGCGCCGCGTCAACGCCGAGATCCTGGCCAACACGGCCACCGATGCGCGCGTGATGGACATCGAATCGGCCAAGGCCACGGGCGCCATGATGCTGTTCGGCGAGAAGTACGGCGACTCCGTGCGCGTGCTGGACATCGGCACGAGCCGCGAACTGTGCGGTGGCACCCACGTGCAGCGCACGGGCGACATCGGCCTGTTCAAGGTCGTGGCCGAAGGCGGCGTGGCCGCAGGCGTGCGCCGCATCGAGGCGGTGACCGGCGAGAACGCGCTGGCCTATCTGCAGTCGCTGGAATCCACGGTGGACCAGGCCGCGGCCGCGCTCAAGGCGCCGACCGCCGAGCTCAACGCCCGCATCGGCGGCGCGCTCGAGCAGATCCGTGCGCTGGAAAAGGAAGTGGCCGCGCTCAAGGGCAAGCTCGCTTCCAGCCAGGGCGACGAGCTGGCCGGCCAGGCCGTCGATGTCAAGGGCATCAAGGTGCTGGCAGCCCGCCTGGAAGGCGCCGATGCCAAGACCCTGCGCGAGACCATGGACAAGCTCAAGGACAAGCTGGGCGCCGCCGCCATCGTGCTGGCCGCCGTCGATGGCGACAAGGTGCAGCTGGCTGCGGGCGTGACCAAGGCCGAGACGGCGCGCATCAAGGCCGGCGAGCTGGTGAACTTCGTGGCCAGCCAGGTCGGCGGCAAGGGCGGTGGCAAGCCCGACATGGCCATGGCCGGCGGCACGGATGCCGCAGCCCTGCCGGCGGCGCTGGCCGGCGTGCAGGCCTGGGTGGCCGAGCGCGCCTGATCCTGCACCGCGGCAGATGCTTGCTGCTGCCCGGACTTCGAGACGCCCCGGTGAGCCCCACCGGGGCGTCTTGCCGTGGGCGCTGCGCATGGCCTGCCTGCTGGGCGCGGGCCTGCTGGCGCAACCGCCCGCAGCCTGTGCGCAAAGCGTGGTCTTCATCAATCCGGGCCGCTCGGACGAGCGCTACTGGACCACCGTCAGCGATGCCATGCACGACGCCGCCCGCAGCCTGGGCATGCAGCTGGAGGTGCGCTATGCCCAGCGCGACCATCTGCGCCCCATCGAGATCGCGCGCCAGATCGCGGCCCTGCCCAAGGCGCGCAGGCCGCGCTATGTGGTCTTTACCAATGACTACAGCGTGGCACCCGAGATCCTGCGCACGCTGGAGGCGGCGGGCATCGACAGTTTCATGGCCTTCAGCGGCGTGCCCGAATCCCTGCGCGGCCAGACCGGCGTGGCGCGCGAGCGCTACCGCCATTGGCTGGGCAGCCTGGAGCCGGGCGCCGAGGAAGCCGGCTACCAGACGGCCAAGGCCCTGATCGCCGCGGCGCGCGCCTCGGGCGTGGCGCGCGCTGGCGACGGCCGGCTGCACATGGCGGCCATTGCCGGCGACCGCTCCACGCCCTCGTCCGTGGAGCGCAATGCCGGCATGCGGCGCGCGGTGGCCGAGGCGCCCGACGTGGTGCTGCACCAGGAGGTCTTCGGCGACTGGCGCCGCGAGCGCGCCGCGCAGCAGGCCGCCGTGCTGTTCCAGCGCTACCCGCAGCTGCGCCTGGTCTGGGCCGGCAACGACGAGATGGCCTTCGGCGCCATGCAGGCCTGGCGCGAGCGCGGCGGCATGCCGGGGCGCGATGCCTTCTTCAGCGCCATCAATTCCTCGGCCGCCGCCATGACGGCGCTGCGCTCGGGCGAGCTGTCGGCGCTGGCGGGCGGCCATTTCCTCACAGGGGCCTGGGCGCTGGTCATGCTGTACGACCATGCGCACGGCAGCGACTTTTCCTCCGAAGGCCTGGAGCAGATAAGACCCATGTTCGCGCTGCTGGACAGCACCCAGATCGACCGCTACGAGCAGCGCATCAGCGCCCCGCTGGCGCCGCTGGACTTTCGCCGCTACAGCAAGCACCTGAACCCTGGGCTGCGCCGCTATGGCTTCGAGCTGCGGCACCTGCTGCGCTGAGCCTGTTGCCATGCCCCGTTTCCGCTCGATCGCATCCCTGCTGATTTCCCGGATCATCTTGCTGGCCGTGGCCTGCATGCTGGTGTTCGGTGGCGCCCAGGCCTGGTGGGAGTACCGCAAGGGCCGCCAGGAGTTCCGCCGCTCCATGGAGACGGTGGTCTCCAGCAGCGCGATCGCCCTGTCCGCGGCGCTGTGGGACATCGAGCCCGCCCTGGTCCGCCAGCAGGTCCAGTCGCTGGCACGCCTTCCGCTGGTAGGCCACGTGCGGCTGCGCACCACGGCCACGGGCGAGGTCTACGAGGCCGGCGAGCCGGTGCATGGCCGCGCGCCGGCCATGTCGCTGCCGATTCCTGCCCCCGCGCACAGCCAGTCCAGCCTGCCGCTGGGCGAGCTGCAGGTCTGGGAGGACCGCAGCTACTACCTTGCCGTGCTGCGCGACTCCACGCTGCGCGTGCTGCTGGGCTATGCGCTGTTCACGGCCCTGGTCTGCCTCATGGTGGCCTGGGTGATGCGCAGGCAGCTGCGCCAGCCGCTGCAGCAGATCGCCGGCTTTGCCGCCAGCCTCAAGCCCAATGAGCTGTCGCGCCCGCTGGTGCTGCAGCGCCCGCCCCGGGCCGAGCGCGACGAGATCGACCTGGTCGTGCAGGGCTTTGCCCAGCTCCAGCATGACCTGCGCGGGCATATCGAGCACCTGGATCTGCTGGTGGCCCAGCGTACCGCGCGGCTGCAGGAACTGGTGCAGGAAGTGCGGCGCCTGTCGCTGACCGATGCGCTGACCGGCTGCCACAACCGCCGCGCCATGGACGAGCGCCTGGATGCCGAGATCGGCCACTGCCATACGCGGGGGGCGGCACTCAGCGTCATGTTCGTGGACGTGGACCGCTTCAAGCAGGTCAATGACCGCCACGGCCATGCGGCAGGCGACGAGGTGCTGCGCGAAGTGGCGCTGCGCTGCCAGGCCGAGCTGCGCGCGCCTGCCCAATGGATGGCGCGCTATGGCGGCGAGGAGTTCCTCGTGGTGCTGCCCGGCACCGCGTCCAGCGCCGCGCGCGAGGTGGCCGTGCAACTGCGCGAGGCCGTGCGCCGCACCCCTTTGCAGGGCCTGGGCCTGGCGGTCACGGTGAGCATCGGCCTGGCCCAGCTGCAAACGGGCGAAGGCGCGCGGCAACTGCTGCAGCGCGCCGATGCCATGCTCTACGAGGCCAAGCGCAGCGGACGCGATTGCGTGCGCGTGGCCGATCCGGGGGGTGACGCGCCGCGCGGCTGCGGAGCCTAGAACAGCTCGATATCGTTGCTCGTCATCTGGGGCGCCACCAGTCCCTGCTGGACCATGTCGCCGTAGTAGCAGATCCGGTTGCGGCCGCTGTCCTTGGCCTGGTAGAGGGCCTGATCGGCCTGGCCCAGGATTTCCACGGGCGCGCCCGTGCCCATGGCGGCGAATCCCGTGCTCACGGTGATGCGCCCCACCTGGGGGAAGTCATAGCTCTCGACGGCCACGCGCAGCCGCTCCAGCGCCTTGCGCGCATTGGCCAGGCTGACCGCGCGCAGCAGCACCACGAACTCCTCGCCGCCGAAGCGAAAGACGCGGTCCTTGGCGTCGAACGAGCTGCGCAGGATGTTGGCGACCAGGATCAGCACCTCATCGCCGTAGAGGTGGCCGAAGCGGTCGTTGATGCGCTTGAAATGGTCGATGTCGATGGCGGCCAGCCACTGGCGCGGCTGGTCCTCGCCGAAGGCGGTGTAGGTGGTCGGTGCCTCCTGCGCTTCCTGCAGCGACAGGCGCAGGAACTGCTCATCGAAGGTCTTGCGGTTGAGCAGGCCTGTCAGCGCGTCGCGCTCGCTGTAGTCCAGCAGGCTCTGGTAATTCTGGTAGACGCCGAAGATGCCCTGGATGACATCGAGACGGCTGGGCGAAAAGGCCGACGACTGCGTGATCTCCAGGCACTGGTAGGCGGTTTCCTGGCGCCACAGCGGCAGCCACAGCACATGCTGCCCGTCGGACTGCACGGCCGAGGCGACCAGCGCGCGCTGCTGAAGCGCCTGCTGCAGCGGCGCCAGGGTTTCCAGGCCCACCCGCTGGGGATCGTAGAGCGCTTCGGTGTCCGTGGAGCGGATCTGGCCGTCCTGGCTCCAGGTGCGCGCCCGCACGCAGTGCTGGCCATCGGGCATGGCAAACAGCTCCAGCGCCCGGACTCGGACCACGCCGTTGAGCTTGAACAGGGTGGACAGAACCGAGACTTCGAGCCGCAGATGGTCCCTGTGGGCCGTCATCTCGACCAGGTTCTGGAGCAGTGGCTGCATGCGTTGTCTTGTCGTTGGTGGGCCATGCCGGCTCAGCGGCGCTTGAAAACCAGATCCCAGACGCCATGGCCCAGGCGTATGCCACGGTTTTCGAACTTGGTCAGCGGCCGGTAGACGGGCTTGGCTGCATAGCCCTCGGCCGTGTTGGCCAGCAGGGGCTCGGCGCCCAGCACCTCCAGCATCTGCACCGCATAGGGCTCCCAGTCGGTGGCGCAATGGATGTAGCCGCCGGGCTTGAGGCGGCGCGCCAGCTTGTCCACCAGGGGCTGCTGGATCAGGCGGCGCTTGTTGTGCTTTTTCTTGTGCCAGGGATCGGGAAAGAAGATGTGCACACCGTCGATGCTGGCCTCGGGCAGCATGTGGTCGATGACCTCGACGGCGTCGTGCTGCAGGATGCGGATGTTGCCGATGTCCTGCTCGCCGATGCGCTTGAGCAGGGCGCCCACGCCCGGCTCGTGCACCTCGCAGCACAGGAAATTGTCATCGGGGCGCACGCGCGCGATGTGCGCCGTGGCCTCGCCCATGCCGAAGCCGATCTCCAGGATCAGCGGCGCCTGGCGGCCATAGGCCGCCATCGCATCGAGCGGGGCGGCCTGGTAGTTCAGCAGGAAACGCGGACCCAGGTCCTCGAAGGCCTTGGCCTGTCCGGTCGTGGTGCGGCCGGCGCGGCGCACATAGCTCTTGATGGTCTTGGGATGGGCCACGCCCTCGGGGGGCTGGCCGGCGCGCGCGGGCGCGGCGGCCGTGCGGGCGGGTGCGGTGGCAGGGGTGTCGCCGTCCAGGGGCGCTGCGGCGGAGGAAAGAGAGGTTGGATTCACGGGCTCAATTGTATGTATGGCGCCAGTGCTGCACCCACCGTTGCAGCGCATCGGCCAGTGTGGCGTGTGCGGCAGCGGGCGGCAGGGCCAGGTGCGAGGCGGCGGCATTCAGGGCCGCCAGCGGCGCGGACAGGTCCACAGGGGGCGCGCCGTGCTGCTTGGAAAGCTTCTCGCCGTCGGCCATGCGCACCAGCGGCGTGTGCAGATACTGCGGCGCCGCCAGGCCCAGGGCACGCTGCAGCAGCAGTTGGCGGGGCGTATTGTCCGCCAGATCTTCACCGCGCACCACATGCGTGATGCCCTGCAAGCCGTCATCGACGACGACGGCAAGCTGGTAGGCCCACAGGCCGTCGGCCCGGCGCAACACAAAGTCCCCCACGGCCTGGACCACGTCCTGCTGCTGCGCGCCCAGCCGGCGGTCGCGCCAGTGCAGCACGGGCGAGCCTGCGGCGAACGACTGCAGCGCAAAGCGCCAGGCCCGGGCCGGGCGCCCCTGCAGGCCGTGGCGGCAGGTGCCCGGATACGGGCGCTCCACATGGCGCGCATGGGGCAGGCCCATGCGTTCCCAGGCGGCCTCGATGTCCCTGCGCGTGCAGGCGCAGGGATAGGCCAGCTCCAGTTCTTCGAGCCGCCGCAGCGCGCTTTCGTAGTGGGCCTGGCGCCGGGACTGCCAGACTGGCGGCTCGTCGGGCAGCAGGCCGCACTGCGCGAGCTGGCGCAGGATGGCGGCATCGGCGCCCTGCTGGCAGCGCGGCGGGTCGATGTCCTCGATGCGCACCAGCCAGCGTCCGCCATGGGCGCGGGCATCCAGCCAGCTGGCCAGCGCGGCCACCAGCGAGCCGGCGTGCAGCAGGCCGGTGGGCGAGGGCGCGAAGCGCCCCACGTAGGCGCGGCAATGGGCAGGGCCGGGCAGGCGGTCGGAAAGCGGGGAGGCTGCAGTCATCGGGGCCGCATGTTAAGGCCTCCAGGTCCTGGAGGCCGGGATGGCCGGCCAGGGATCAGGCGGCGGCCAGGGCCATCTCCAGCCCCGAGACGAAGGCATCCTCCACACGCCGGCCCAGGCACCAGTCGCCGCACAGGCCCAGGCCGCTTTCCGCGCTCCACAGATGGCTGCGGCCCAGGGGCGACAGCGTCTGGGCATGCGGCCAGAGGTAGGCGCTGGCATGGCGCGGCGCAACGCGGATGCGCGTGACCTCTCCGAAGGCCTTCTGCATCTTGGCCAGCACGCGCGGCGCGTCGTCGGCGCGGTGCTCCTGCGACCATTGCGGGCTGGCGTGCACCACCCAGCGCTCGCTCTGCGCGCGTGCGGGCTTGGACGACTCGCGGGCCACCCAGACCGCGCGCTCGTGGGTGGTGCGCGCCGCGTTCCATTGCGGCCCCAGCGTGGACAGCCCCGCCTGCGAGGCCATGGGGTAGGACAGGGTCAGCGTCCAGCACGGCGCCATCTCCACGGCGGCCATGTCCTGGATCAGCGGCAGGGCCACGGGCGTGGTCTGCAGCAGCTGGCGCGCCAGCGGGGCCGGCAGTGCCAGCACCACGGCATCGAAGCCGGACTGGGTCCGGGAGCCCGGCTCGGCAGTCTCCAGGTGCAGGCTCCAGAGGGCGCTGCCTGCCTGGCGTTCGAGCCGCACGACGCGCTGGCCCAGGTGCAGCCGGCCGGCATCCCACAAAGGCGCGGCCCAGGCCAGGGGCAGGGCCTGCATGTCGGGCGTGGCCACCCAGTGGTGCTCGGTGGGCGCGGGCGCGGCGCTGGACTGGCGGCCTTGCGCGTCCAGCACGCGCAGCGTGCTCACGCTCCAGGGGCGGCACAGTCCTGGCGTGGTCTGCAGCGCGAGCTCGAAGCGCGGATCGCGCACCGTGAAGTACTGCGCGCCGATATCGAAGCCGCCATGCTCGCCGCTGACCGAGCGCATGCGCCCGCCCGCCTGGGGCAGCCGCTCGTAGACATGGACGTCGTGGCCGGCCTGCATCAGGGTGCGGGCGCAGGCAATGCCGGCCATGCCCGCGCCGATCACGGCAATGCGCCGTGCGGCGGGCCGCCGGGCTGCCTTGGCGCCGGCCTTGCGTGCGGTTGGGGGTGCGGTCTTGGGTGTGGCCCTGGAATGGGGGAGCTTCTTGGTGGCGCTGGAGGCATTCATTGAGCAGACCTTTGATGGCGAGAGGGCAGGTGGCAGGCGTCGTGCGACAAAGCCTGCCGCAACCACTCTACACCTGCGCGGGCCCCTTGCAGAGCCAGGTTCGGTCAATGGCGATGATGATTTTCCATGAGAGCCTTGCGCGTGGCCGGGCTTTCCAGCTGCTGCAGCCACCATTGCAGCGCGCGCCCCGGCAGCTGCTGCGGCGCGCCCGACCAGGCGTAGTGCATGCGCACCTTGCGCGCGGCCCGCGCGACCTGTCGCGTGACCAGCAGGCCCGCCTGCACATAGACGTCGGCCATGGCATGGGGCAGGAAGCCGCAGCCCAGGCCGCGCACCTGGGCCTCGATCTTGGCCTGCATGGAGTCCACGGTGAAGATGTCCTGCCCGCTGAGCAGCCCCATGCTGGTGTTGTCGCGCACGCCCGAATCGGCCACGGCGATCTGGCGGTGCTGCAGCAGCGTGGCGTCGGTGATGGGCTCGGGCGCCGTGGCCAGCGGATGGTGGGGCGCCACCGCAAAGATGAAGTTCAGCTCGCCCAGTTCGCGCGCCTGCAGCCCGGCCACGCTGCTGGACTGCACGGCCACGCCGATGGCCAGGTCGGCGCGGCCCGAGGTCAGCGTCTCCAGCGTGCCGCTCAGGATGCCGTCGCTGAGTTTGAGCCGCGTGGGCGGCTGCAGCGCATAGAAGGCTTCGGCCAGCTCCAGCATGGGCGTGCGCGCCACGGCGCCATCCACGACGATGGTCAGTTGCGGCTCCCAGCCCGTGGCCACGCGGCGCACGCGGTGGGCCACGGTGTCGATCTCCCGCAGCAGCCGCGCGCCTTCGCGCAGCAGCTCCTGGCCCGCCTCGGTCGGCTGGGCATGGCGCGAACGCCGGTCGAACAGCAGCACGTCGAGCGCGTCCTCGATCTGGCGCACGCGGTAGGTCAGTGCGCTGGGCACCAGCCCCAGCTGGCGGGCGGCCGCCGCAAAGCTGCCGGCCTCGGCAATCGCCTGCAGCATGGCCAGGCTGTCGGGGGTGAGCACGTCGCGGGGTGTGGGCATGGCGGAGGCGGGCTTCAAAAGCTTTGAATGATGCCATCAATCGTGCTGCGTCCCGCCCGCGCCGGCAGCGCCTACAGTGGGCCTTCGCACAGCCGGCCATACCGAAGGAGCACACCATGATCGCCTTGCGCAAATCCCGGGAACGCGGCCATGCCGACCATGGCTGGCTGCGCTCGCACCATAGCTTCTCGTTCGCGGACTACCACGATCCGCGCCACATGGGCTTTGGCAACCTGCGCGTGATCAACGAGGATTTCATCGCGCCGGGCACGGGCTTCGGCGAGCATGCGCACAGGGACATGGAAATCCTGAGCTATGTCCTCGAAGGCCAGCTGTCGCACAGGGACAGCATGGGCAACGTGCAGACCATCTCCCCGGGCGAGGTGCAGCGCATGAGCGCGGGCTCGGGCCTGGTGCACAGCGAGCGCAACCAGGCGCCGGGCCGGACCACGCATTTCCTGCAGATCTGGCTGCTGCCCAGCCGCCAGGGCCTGGCGCCCGGCTACGAGCAAAAGGCATTCCCCGACCATGAAAAGCGCGGCCGGCTGCGCCTGGTCGCCTCGCCCGACGGCGCCGCCGGCTCCGTGTCCGTGCATGCGGACGCGCGCCTGTATGCGGGGCTGTTCGACGGGGCCGAGGCCGCCACGCTGGCGCTGCCTGGGGAGCGCAAAACCTATGTGCATCTGGTGCGCGGCCGCCTGAACGTGAATGGGCAGCCGCTGACATCCGGGGATGCCGCGCTTGTGGAAAATGAGGCGCGTCTGCACCTCGATGGTGGAGACGATGCCGAGGTCCTGGTGTTCGATCTGCAAGCCTGAATGCACTCTTTGCAAGGAGTACGAGCCATGTTGAACCGTCTGAGCAATCCGCTGGCCCTGGCCGGCCGCATCCTGATCGCGCTGATGTTCGTGCCTGCCGGCTTCCAGAAGATCGGCGGCTTCGCGGGCACCGTAGGCTACGCGGCCTCCGTGGGCATGCCCATGCCGCAAGTGGGCGTGGCCGTGGCCCTGGTGGTCGAGATTGCCGGGGGGCTGGCCTTGCTGCTGGGCTGGTGCACGCGCTGGGCCGCGCTGGCGCTGGCTTTCTTCACCCTGGTGGCCAGCTTTTTCTTCCATGCCTACTGGAGCGTGCCGGCCGATGCGGCCATGGTGCAGCAGCTGATGTTCTGGAAGAACGTCGCCGTCACGGGCGGACTGCTGGGCTTTGCCGCCCATGGCGCCGGGGGCTGGAGCATCGATGCGCGCCACCATTGAGCGCGGCGCGGGCCGCAAAGTTTGCTAGGCTAGCGGCCCTGGCCCCGCGGCACTGCCGGCGGGGCCTTCGACGTACCGGCAACACAGAATGCGCGGCCTGCCAGAGGGGCTGCGCGCCAGAGGATCTTGCATATGGCGAATATCGTGGTGGTCTACCACTCGGGCTATGGACATACCCGGCGCATGGCCCAGGCCGTGGCCGACGGGGCGGGCGCGGAGCTGCTGGACATCGATGGCGACGGGCAGCTGCCGGAAGGCGGCTGGGAGCTGCTGGCGGCGGCCGATGCCATCATCTTCGGCTGCCCGACGTACATGGCCGGCCCCAGCTGGCAATTCAAGCGCTTCGCCGATGCCTCCTCGCGCCCCTGGTTCGTGCGCGCCTGGAAGGACAAGCTGTTCGCGGGCTTCACCAACAGCGCCAGCGTCAACGGCAACAAGCAGACCACGCTGGACTACCTGTTCCAGCTGGCCATGCAGCATGGCGGCCTGTGGGTGGGCAGCGGCATGCTTCCCTCGAACGCCAAGGCCGCCCAGCGCAACGACCTGAACTGGATCGGCGCCTTCAGCGGCGCCATGGCGCAGTCGGCATCCGATGCCTCGGCCGCCGAGATGCTGCCTGGCGACCTCGAAACCGCGCGCCAGTTCGGCGAGCGCGTGGCGCAGCAGGCGCAGCGCCTGCAAAAAAACTAGCCGGCCGGCTCCGGCGGGGGAGGCGGCGCGGCCGCGAGGCGGGCATCCACCCCCCTGCGTTCGTCGAAGACGAAGCAGTCGCCGTCGTAGAAGGCGCCATCGGTTTCCTCGAAGTACTTGAGGATGCCGCCTTCGAGCTGGTAGACATGCTCCAGCCCCTCGTCCTGCATCAGGATGGCGGCCTTCTCGCAGCGGATGCCGCCTGTGCAATAGCTGACCACGGTCTTGCCGGCCAGCTCGGCCTTGTGCGCGCGCAGGGCGAGTGGAAACTCGGTGAACCTGGTGATGCGCCAGTCGATGGCGTGGCGGAAGGCGCCCGCGTCGACCTCGAAGTCGTTGCGCGTGTCCAGCGTGACCACCTCGCGGCCCTCGTCGTCATGGCCCTGCTCCAGCCAGCGGCGCAGCGTGGCGGGGCTGACGGATGGCGCCCGGCCGGCCGCGGGCCGTATGGACGGATGGTCCATGCGGATGATCTCGCGCTTGACCTTGACCAGCATCTTGCGAAAGGGCACGGTGTCCGACCAGCTTTCCTTGGGCGCGAGGTCGGCAAAGCGCGCATCGGCGCGCAGCTGGTCGACGAAGCCGTGCACGGCCGCGGCAGGGCCGGCCAGGAAGAAATTGATGCCTTCCTCGGCCAGCAGGATGGTGCCCTTGAGCGCCAGCGCGGCGGCGCGCTCGGCCAGGGTGTCGCGCAGCGCCGCCGCATCGGGCAGCGGCGTGAACTTGTAGCAGGAGATGTTGAGGATGTCGGGCACGGGAGCAAACGCGTCTGGAGGCGGCGCCTGGCGCCGCGGTCGCGGCGTCGGACGGCTCAGCCGCCCGACACCAGCATGGCCTTGATTTTATTGGCCAGTTGGGCCACGGCCAGCGATGCCGGTGCGCCGGGCATGGACTGCAGCAGCAGCTGGCGCCGCATGACGGCTTCGCGCACGGCCGGATCGGAAGGAATGTCGCCCAGATGGGTCAGGCGCAGCGGCTCGCCCGAGGCGGTGGTGACGAAGCGGTTGAGCACCTGCTGCAGCTGCCCGGTGATGGCGCGGCCATCGCCGGGGCGCGCCGCCTGGTTGATGGCCAGGCGGATGTTCTGGCGCCGCTGCTGCGTGGCCAGCACCTTGATGGCGGCGTAGGCGTCGGTCAGCGAGGTGGGCTCGGGCGTGGCCACGACCAGCACCTCGGTGGCCATGGAGACCGAAAACAGCACCACGTCGGAGATGCCGGCGCCCGTGTCCATCAGCACGATGTCATAGCGTGGCGACAGGGTCTCTATGGTGTGGGTGAACTGCTGGCGGATCTCGGGCGTCAGGCGCGAATACTCGATCATGCCCGAGCCTGCCAGCAGCACCGAGTATCCGCCGGGCGCGGGCAGCACGGCCTCCTCCAGCGTGGAGCGGCCCGTGAACACGTCATGCAGCGTGACCTTGGGGTAGAGGTTGAGCACCACGTCCAGATTGGCCAGGCCCAGGTCGGCATCGAGCACCAGCACCTTGAACCCGTGGCGCGTCAACGCCGCTGCCAGGTTGGCCGAGACGAAAGTCTTGCCCACGCCACCCTTGCCGCTGGTCACGGCGATGATGTGGCCGCGCGGCGGCTGCGCACGCACGGCGTCGCTCATCGGAACGGCAGCAGGAAGGGAAGGGTGGGGGATGGGAATATCGCTCACCACCGAGCTATCAGCGGAATCCATCTTCGGGGTCCACATCGGTTGCAGTATCTGGTTCCAGCCCATTGTCGGGGAGGGACGGGGCATTCAAAGGTCCGAAAAGCAGGCTTTTTTCCTCCGCACTCACGGTGCTGTCGGGCTGCTCCTCGATCTGCACGCGGTTGCGCCCATTGGATTTGGCCAGGTACAGCTGGCGGTCGGCGCGCTCGGTCCACAGCGTCGTGGTGCTGCGTATCCATTCGAGCGCGTAGGCGCCGCCCACGCTGATCGTGACCTGCAGGGTCAGCGTGGGCGAGATCACGACGGGCATGCGTTCGACCGCGCTGCGTATGCGCTCGGCCACCGAGCGGCCGAAGGCCGCGGGGCAGGCCGGCAGCACGATGGCGAATTCCTCGCCGCCATAGCGCGCCAGCGTGTCCATGGGCCGCACGCAGTTGGCCAGGGTGCTGGCCACGCACTGCAGCACGCGGTCGCCGACGATGTGGCCGTGCTGGTCGTTGATCTGCTTGAAGTGGTCTATGTCCAGCATCAGCATCAGCGCCGCTTCGCCCGAGCGGGCCACGCGGTCGATCTCGCGTTCCGCGATGGTGCGGAAATGGCGCCGGTTGGCCAGGCCCGTGAGCGGATCGCGCAGCGACAGCGAGCACAGCTCGTCGATCAGCGTCTGCAGATAGCGTGTGGGCGAATCCGTGGGCAGACGGCTCGCCCCACCAGCGTGGGTGACCAGCGCATGGGCTGTGGCCAGGCGCAGGTCGCGCAGGTAAACGGATTGATGGGTGGCGGGGGCAGTCACGGAGGGCTACGGAAAAGGCCGGTGCAGTGTATCAGTGCGGGAGTGCAGTTGTGGCCTTGTCTTCGGCATTGGCATCAGAATCTGTAGCAGCTTTGACGAACGGGGGCTGGGCCAGGGCCGCCAGGAATTCGGCGTCCGTGCGGTACAGGCGCAGATGCGGTCCGCGCGCGAGAGCGCCCGCCCGCAGCAGGCGCTGCTCCACGGGCAGCTTCAGTCCCACGACGTGCATCACGCCGCCGCGCCGCGCCGCCAGCGTCTGCAGGCGCACGAAGGTTTCCACGCCGGTCACATCGATGCGGTTGATGGGCTGGGCCAGCAGGCACAGATGGCGGGCCTGCGGGCGCAGCGCCCACTCGTCGCCTACGCGGCGCTCCAGCGCCGTGGCCGATCCGAAGTCCAGTTCCGCATCCATGCGCAGCGCCAGCAGCCCCGGGGCCAGGGGCGGCAACTGCCACAGGCTGCGGTCGCGCAGGCTGCCGTCCGGGTGCTGGCCGACCTCGATGATGCGCGGGTGCAGGCGCTGGTAGAGGAAGTAGCCCAGGCTCATCACGATGCCGGCGAACACCCCCCAGTACATGCGCGGCGCCGTCACGATGGTCAGCAGCAAGGTGGCCAGCGCGATGCAGCCCTCCACGCGCGAGACCTTGAACAGCTGCAGCAGCACGCGCGGCTTGACCAGGTTGACCACGGCCGTGATCACGATGGCGGCAAGCGCGGCCTGCGGCACGTGGTAGAGCGCGGGGATGAACCACATCACCACGATGACCACCAGCAGGATGGAGAACACGTTGGACCAGCCCGTCTTGGCGCCCGCCAGCAGGTTGACGGCCGAGCGCGAGAACGAGGCGCTGGTCGCAAAGCTGCCGAACAGTCCCGCGCTGATCTTGGACAGGCCCTGGGCCACGAGGTCCTGGTTCTCGTTCCAGCGCGTGCCCGCCTGCTGGTGCTCGACCTGGGCGCTGGAGGCCGTCTCCAGGAAGCTCACCAGCGAAATGACGAGCACGGGCATGACCAGGGCGCCGAATTCCTCCCAGGACAGCATGCCCGGCCACTGGAAGCTGGGCAGGCCGGCCGGCAGGTGGCCGACCACGGCGCCGCCGCCATCGGCGAAACCCGTGGCCCAGCTGATCACGCCCGTCAGCGCGATGATGAAGATGGCCGAGGGAAAGGCGGCGCGCCAGCGCCTGGCCGCCACCAGCAGGAAAATGCTGGCCAGGCCGTAGGCGATGGATTGCCAGTCGAAGTGCTGCAGCGAGGGCGTGTTCCAGACGGCGCTCCAGCTCGACCGCAGGCCCAGCAGCGTGGGCAGCTGGGAGGCCAGGATCAGCAAGGCCGCGGCCTGCGTGAACCCCGACAGCACGGGCGAGGTCACCAGATTGAGCAGCCAGCCCGCGCGCATCAGCCCCAGCGACCACTGCAGCAGCCCCGACAGGATGGCCATCCAGGCGGCCAGCGCCACCCAGTGGGCCGAGCCGGGCTCGGCCATGCCCGTCAGCGAAGCGCCGATCAGCAGCGCGCTGAGCGCCGTCGGCCCGACACCCAGGCGCGGCGAGCCGCTGAAAAGAACAGCCACCAGCGCCGGCACGATGGATGCATAAATGCCTGTGATCAACGGCATGCCGGCCAGCGCCGCGTAGGCCACGCCCTGGGGCAGCAGCATCAAGCCAACGGTAAGGCCTGCCCAGAACTCCCCGCGCAGCACGGCCGCCGAGGGTTTGGGCCATGCCAGAAAGGGAAACCAGCGCGCCAGGGAATGCATGGCCGCTATTGTCAGGGCATCTGAGGGGGGCCGGACGTTCGGGCTTGTCCTACAGTGGCTTGCGCCAGCGTCGTATCGGGGGGTGGCGGCAGGGTCCCTAAAGTCGAGGCCTGTGTTGAGCAACTCACAATTATTCAAGGAGTAACCCCCCATGTCCTTCATCACCCAACGCTGCTGCCACATCCTCGCCGTGTCCGCCCTGGCCTTCGGCCTCGCCGCCTGCGGCAAGTCCGAGGAAACCGCAGGCCAGAAGCTCGACTCCGCCGTCCAGCAGTCCCAGCAGGCTGCGCAAAGCGCGGGCCAGAAGATCGACAGCGCCATGAGCAGCGCTGGCACCAAGATTGAAGAAGGCGCCGTCAAGGCTGAAGCCGCCACCACCAACGCCATGGCCGAGGCCGGCGCCGCGCTGGACGATGCCGGCATCACGGCCAAGATCAAGGCCGACCTGATCAAGGAGCCCGACATCAGCGCGCTCAAGATCGACGTGGACACCAAGGCCGGTGCCGTCACGCTGACCGGCACCGTGCCCAGCGATGCCCTCAAGACCCGTGCCGGCGACATCGCCAAATCCGTCAAGGGCGTGACCAATGTCAGCAACATGCTGGAAGTCAAGGCCGGCTGATGCCCGCAGGCCCTTGGCCGGATGACCGAAAAAGCCGGAGCGCCTGCAGGCGCCCCGGCTTTTTTGATGTGTGCACGATCTAAGATGCGACGCATGAGCACCTCCGACCTGCAGATCAGCACCCATCTCATCCACCATCCCTACCAGCCGCCCGAAGGCTTCGCCGCGCCCCAGCCGCCCGTGCACAAGGCCTCGACGGTGATCTTCGAGAACGTCGCCGCCATGCGCAGGCGCCAGTGGCTGGACAAGAGCAGCTATACCTACGGCCTGCACGGCACGCCCACCACCTTCATGCTCGAAGAGCGCCTGGCGGCGCTGGAAGGCGGGCTGCAATGCCTGCTGGTGCCCAGCGGCCTGGCGGCCATCGCCACGGCTTCCCTGGCCTTGCTGCGCACGGGCGACGAGATGCTGCTGCCCGACAACGCCTATGGCCCCAACAAGACACTGTCCGAGGGCGAGCTGGCCCATTTCGGCGTGCGCCACCAGTGCTACGACGCCATGGACATTGCCGACCTCGAGGCCAAGATCACGCCCAGGACCCGCCTGGTCTGGCTGGAGGCGCCGGGCTCGGTCACCATGGAGTTCCCCGACCTCATCGCCCTGGCGCGCCTGTGCCGCGAGCGCGGCATCACCACCGTGCTGGACAACACCTGGGGCGCGGGCCTGGCCTTCAACCCCTTCGACCTGCTGGGCGACGGCTCGCACAGCCTGGGCGTGGACGCCACCATACACGCCCTGACCAAGTACCCCAGCGGCGGCGGCGACGTGCTCATGGGCAGCATCATCACGCGCGACCAGGCGCTGCACATGCGCATCAAGCTGGCCCACATGCGCCTGGGCCTGGGCGTGGGCGGCAACGATGCAGAGTCCGTGCTGCGCTCGCTGCCCAGCATCGCGCTGCGCTACCACGCCCAGGACCGCGCGGCGCGCGAGCTGGCACGCTGGCTGCAGCAGCAGCCCGCCGTGGCCCAGGTGCTGCATCCCGCGCTGGAAGGTGCTCCGGGCCATGGCAACTGGAAGGCCCTGTGCGCGCGCGGCGGCGGCGAAGGCGTGGCCGCCGGCCTGTTCAGCGTGGTCATCGATGCGCGCCATGGGCAGCAGGCGGTGGACCGGTTCTGCGACAGCCTGCGGCTGTTCAAGATCGGCTACAGCTGGGGAGGTCCCATCAGCCTGGTCGTGCCCTACGAGCTGCGTTCCATGCGCAGCTGCCCCACGCCGCAGCTGCGCGAGGGCACGGTGGTGCGCTTTGCCATCGGCCTGGAAGCCGTTCAGGACCTGCGCGCCGACCTGGAGCAGGCGATGGCCTCGGCCTTTGCATAGTTGAGCGCCATGCGGCCGTGACATGCGCCTGTCACTGGCGGCGGCGATGCTGTTCTTCATCGCGTCACCCCACGGCAGCTGCGAGGCTGCGGCACAGCATGAAGCACAAAGAAAGCATTACCAACATCCTGCAGCAGGCGGCAGGAGCCACCGGCGTGGCCAGCCGCCGCCATTTCATGAGAGGAATGGGCGCCTCGGCGCTGGCCCTGCCGCTGGCCGGCTGCGGCGGCTCCGATGGCGACAGCCGCATTCCCGTCGAGTTCCGCCACGGCGTGGCCAGCGGCGATCCGCTGAGCGACCGTGTCATCCTCTGGACGCGCGTGACGCCGCCGC
Source organism: Comamonas sp. (assembly GCA_041984925.1). Lineage (GTDB taxonomy): Bacteria > Pseudomonadota > Gammaproteobacteria > Burkholderiales > Burkholderiaceae_C > Comamonas. The sequence goes on along the minus strand of JBHIXF010000049.1, from coordinate 6,014 downwards.
AAGGCCACGCGGCAGACATCGAAGTGCAATGGGAGCTGTCCGCGGATGCCGATTTCAAGACCCTGGCGGCATCGGGCAGGGCAATGGCGCGCGCCACGCAGGACTTCACCTTCAAGGCCGATGCCACCGGCCTGAGGCCCGCCACCCGCTACCACTACCGCTTCCTCTGCCAGGACGTGGTCAGTCCCACGGGCCGCACGCGCACCCTGCCGGTGGGGGCCGTGCAGCAGGTGCGGCTGGCCGTGTTCTCCTGCGCCAACTATCCCGCGGGCTATTTCAATGTCTACGCGCACGCGGCGCGCCAGGGCGAGCTGGATGCCACCGTGCACCTGGGCGACTACATCTACGAGTACGCGCGTGGCGGCTATGCCAGCGGCCAGGCCGAGGCCATGCAGCGCCTGAGCCAGCCCGCCAACGAGATCGTGAGCCTGGCCGACTACCGCCAGCGCCACGCGCAGTACAAGAGCGACGCCGACCTGCAGGCCCTGCACGCCGCCGCTCCCATGATCGCCGTCTGGGACGACCATGAGATCGCCAACGACACCTGGATGCAGGGCGCCGAAAACCACCAGCCGGCGACGGAGGGCGACTTCGGGTTGCGCAAGATGGCCGCGCTCAAGGCCTACCACGAGTGGATGCCCACGCGCAACGCCCAGCCCGAGATCATCTACCGCAGCTTCGCCTTCGGCGACCTTCTGGCCCTGCACATGCTGGACACGCGCGTCATCGGCCGCGACAAACAGCTGGACTACGCCGACTACTTCACGGCCCAGGGGCTGGATGTGGCGCGTTTCGCCGCCGACATGGCCAATCCGGCGCGCCAGCTCATGGGCGCCACGCAGACGCAGTGGCTGGGGCAGCAACTGGCCGCATCGCAGGCCACCTGGCAGGTGCTGGGCCAGCAGGTGCTGATGGGCCGCATGGAACTGCCCGCGCCGCTGCTCATGGACATTCTTTCCCCGGGCAGCGGCGTCTCTTTGCCAGCCTACGCGGCGCTGCTGGCCAAGGCCCAGTCCAATCCGGCCAGCCTGACCCCGGCGGAAAAAGCCATCCTCGCGCAGCCCAGCATTCCCTACAACCTCGACGCCTGGGACGGCTATGCGGTGGCGCGCGAAACCGTGCTGGCCACAGCGCGCGGCCTGGGCAAAAACCTCGTCGTGCTCGCGGGCGACACCCACAACGCATGGGCCAATGAACTGCGCGACCGCGGCGGCCAGGCGGTGGGCGTGGAGTTCGCCACATCCTCCGTCAGTTCACCGGGGTTCGAGGAATACCTGCCGGGTCAGGACCCGGCGCAGCTGCGAGCGGCCCTGCTGCAGCTCATCCCCACGCTCAAGTACTGCGACACTTCGCGCCGCGGCTACATGATCGTCACGGCCACGCCGCAGGCCTGCCAGGCCGAATGGATCTACGTGGACACGGTATTCGGCCGCCAGTACCAGACCGTGCGCGATGCGGCCTGGAAGGTGCTGGCCGGCCAGCCCGGCCGGCTGGTGCAGGCCTGACGAGGCATCGCGCTCCTCGGTAGTTTCCGCCATGGCACCGGGGGCATGGCTGCGATAACTTGGAGCGCGCTGATCCAGGAGGTCCAGGCATGCAGGCATCCCCCGCTTCCGAAAACGCTTCCGACCATGCCCCCGGCGCGCTGGTGGTGCAGCCGCTGCGCATGGCCGATCCCTGGCGCTGGCTGGCCCTGGGCTGGCGCGACCTGCGGCGCGCGCCGGGCGTGGCGCTGTTCTACGGCCTGTGCTTCTGGGCCATGGCCTTGCTGATCGGCTGGGTGTTTCGCTCCAGCCCCGAATACAGCATGGCCATGGCCAGCGGCTGCCTGCTGGTCGGCCCCTTCCTGGCCATGGGCCTGTACGACACCAGCCGCAGGCTGGAGCAGGGCCTGGCGCCCGATCTGGGCAGTTCGCTGACCTGCTGGGACACGCAGATGGGCAGCATGGGCATGCTGGTCATGGTGCTGCTGGTGCTGGAGATGCTCTGGGCACGGGCCTCGATGGTGGTCTTCGCGGTGTTCTTCGACACCGGCATGCCCACCACCGCGGGCATGCTGCAGGCCATGCTGCGCCCCGGCAACTGGGAGTTCCTGGCCGTCTACCTGCTGGTAGGCGGCCTGTTCGCGGCCCTGGTCTTCGCCAGCATGGTGGTGGCGCTGCCCGCCATGCTGGACCGCGGCAGCGATGCCCTGACCGCCTGCATCGCCAGCATGCGCGTGGTGGGGCTGAATTTCGCCGTCATGCTCCAGTGGGCTGCCATCATCACCGTGCTGGTGGCCGCGTCGCTGTGGTGGCATGGCGCCGGCCTGCTGCTGGCAGGGCCTTTGCTGGGCTGTGCCAGCTGGCATGCCTACCGCGGCAGCATCGCCTTGCGGCCGGCTGAACAGCCCATGGCATCCTGAGTTTTTCGGGCCGCAGCGGCGCTTGCGGCTACAGTGGGGCTTGCAACAACAGAGGAGGCCGCCTGTGGCGACACCGAACTACGCCTATGAAAAACGCCAGCGCGAGCTGGCCAAGAAGCAAAAGAAGCTGGACAAGGAAAGAGCCAAGTCCGAACGCAAGAGCGACCACGAGCACGGCCAGGGCGATGGCGATGAAGGCCAGGGGGCGCAAGCGTCGGAGGGCGCAGGCTCCGACGGCGCTGGCGGAGATGGAGGTGGCAGCGACTGAGGCAGGCCGCGCCGCAGGCAGCGTCAGGGCAGCAGCTTGCTGAGCTGCGGCCACACGTTGTCCAGCATGCGCGGCTGGGCCTGGGCCGTCGGGTGGATGCGGTCGGCCTGGAACCACCGGGCCGCGTCGGGCGCATCGCCTATGCCGGCCAGCAGAAACGGCACCAGCGGCACCTTCTGGGCCTGCGCCACCTTCGAAAACAGCTGCTCGAACTCGCGCGTGTAGCTGCTGCCGTAATTGGGCGGCACCTGCATGCCCACGAGCAGCACCTTGGCGCCCGCCTCGCGCGCCGCGCCCACCATGGCCTGCAGATTGGCCTCGGTGCTTGCCAAAGGCAGGCCGCGCAGCGCGTCGTTGCCGCCCAGCTCGATCACCACGACGGAGGGCTTGTGCTGGCGCAGCAGCGCGGGCAGCCGGGAACGCCCTCCCGAGCTGGTCTCGCCGCTGACGCTGGCATTGACCAGCGGCACATTCTTTTTCTGCTCCGCCAGGCGCTGCTGCAGCAGCGCCACCCAGCCCGTGCCGCGGGCCAGGCCGTATTCGGCGCTGAGCGAGTCGCCGAGCACCAGCAGGGGCCCCGCCGCAGCCCAGGCCGGCGCGGCCTGCCAAGCACCCGGCAGTGCCAGGGCCAAGCCGGCCGAGATAAAGTGGCGTCGTCGGCGCATTGCGCGCAGCTTGTCTTGCATCGTCAACCCATCCTCCATGTCACAAAGCATTGCCCAGCCCCTGATCGAAGTCGAGCATGTCTTCAAGTCGGTCAGCGATTCGACCGGAACACTGGATATTCTGCGGGATATCGATCTGCGCTTCGCGGCCAGGGAAACCGTGGCCATCGTGGGTGCATCCGGCTCGGGCAAGAGCACGCTGCTGTCCATCCTCGCGGGGCTCGATACCCCCACGCGCGGCACGGTGCGGCTGCAGGGCCAGGACCTGTTCGCGCTGGACGAGGACGCGCGCGCCGCCGTGCGTGCGCAGAAGCTGGGCTTCGTGTTCCAGAGCTTTCAGCTGCTGGGCAATCTGACCGCGCTGGAGAACGTGATGCTGCCGCTGGAGCTGGCCGGCAGCCGCGACGCGCGCCGCCGCGCCTCGCTCATGCTCGAGCGCGTGGGCCTGGGCCAGCGCCTGGGCCACTACCCCAAGCTGCTGTCCGGCGGCGAGCAGCAGCGCGTGGCGCTGGCGCGTGCCTTCGTGGTCGAGCCGGCCGTGCTGCTGGCCGACGAACCCACGGGCAGCCTGGATTTCGCCACCGGCGAGTCCATCATGGAGCTGATGTTCGCCCTCAACCGCGAGCGTGGCACGACACTGGTCATGGTCACCCATGACCGCGCCATTGCCGCGCGCTGCGAGCGCCGCGTGACCATCGAGGCCGGGCGCGTCGCCTCGGTGGAGCACAGCCAGCCGCTGGCGGCCTGAGGCCGCTTCAGGCCTGGCGGCCCGCAGCGCCGCCGCGCAGCGCTGCGGCCTCGCAGGCAGCGGCGGTGAAAAGCACGTCGGTCGAGGAATTGAGCGCCGTTTCCGCCGAATCCTGGATGACGCCGATCACGAAGCCCACGGCCACGACCTGCATGGCCACGTCGTTGGAGACGCCGAACAGGCTGCACGCCAGCGGAATCAGCAGCAGCGATCCGCCAGCCACGCCCGAGGCGCCGCAGGCGCAGATGGCCGACACCAGGCACAGCAGGAATGCCGTTGGCAGGTCCACCGCGATGCCCAGGGTGTGGGCGGCGGCCAGCGACAGCACGCTGATGGTGATGGCCGCGCCTTCCATGTTGATGGTGGCGCCCAGCGGGATGGCGACGCTGTAGGTGTCCTCGTCCAGGCCCAGGCGCCTGGCCAGTGCGAGGTTGACGGGAATGTTGGCGGCCGAGCTGCGCGTGAAGAAGGCCGTGATGGCGCTCTCGCGCAGGCAGGTCATCACCAGCGGATAGGGATTGCGGCGCGTCTGCGTCCAGACGATGAGTGGATTGACGATCAAAGCCATGATCAGCATGCAGCCCAGCAGCACGGCCAGCAGCTGCGCATAGTCGAGCAGCTTGTCCAGGCCCGACTCCGAGAAAGTGCCCGCCACCAGGCCGAAGATGCCCAGCGGCGCGAGCCGGATCACGCCCTGGATGACCATGGTGATGGCCTGGCCCAGGTCCTGCATCAGCGCGCGTGTCGTTGCCGAGGCGCTGCGCAACGCAAGGCCCAGGGCGACGGCCCAGGCCAGGATGCCGATGTAGTTGGCCTCGGCAATGGCGTGCACGGGGTTGTCGAAGGCGCTTTTCACCAGGCTCAGCAGCACCTCGCTGATGCGGCCGGGGGCGGCCTGGGCCTGCACCGGGGCCGTCAGTTGCAGGGTGGACGGAAACAGGCTGCTGGCCAGCACGCCCACGACGGCAGCGCTCAGCGTGCCCAGCAGATAAAGCCACAGCACCGGCCGGATCAGCGTGGCGCGGCCGGGCTGGTGGTTGCAGGTGGCTGCCGTCACCAGCAGCAGCACCAGCACGGGCGCGACGGCCTTGAGCGCGGCGATGAACAGCGTGCCCAGCAGGGCCACGGTGCGGGCCGCATCGGGCCAGAGCCAGGCCAGCAGGCCGCCGGCGACCAGGCCTGCAGTGATCTGTGCCACCAGGCTGGTGCGGAAAATCCAATCGATCAGGGCTTTTGGCATGTCGGATGGGAGGGTCAGGAGACAAAGCAAAACGGCATGCCCGTGGTGACGAAGCATGCCGCGATGGACGGGCCGCACGGATCGGGCGGCCGAGGCCGGCAGTGTAGCGGCTACGCAATAACCACATGCAAATGCCTGCACCGCCATGGCGCGCGGGGCCGGCGCGGCGGGCCGGGCGCAATTGGCGGGATAATCGCCCCCCATGTCGTCCCCCAAAGTTCTCTTCGGCTTCCACGCCGTCGGCGTGCGCATGAAGACCGCGCCCCAGTCCATCATCGAGGTCTACTACGAGGCCACGCGCCGCGATGCGCGCATGCGCCAGTTCCTGGACCGCGCCCGGGAGGCTGGTGTGCGTCTCATCGAGGCCGACAGCCTGCGCATCGCCAAGCTCGCGGGCAGCCATGGCCACCAGGGCGTGGCCGCGCGCGTGGAGCCCGTGGCCCAGGTGCATTCGCTCGACGAGCTGCTGGAGCAGCTGGAGGCCGACGGCGTGGACAACCCGCTGCTGCTGGTGCTGGACGGCGTCACCGACCCGCACAACCTGGGCGCCTGCCTGCGCGTGGCCGATGGTGCCGGTGCGCATGCCGTGATCGCGCCCAAGGACCATGCCGTCGGCATCAACGCCACGGTGGCCAAGGTGGCCAGCGGCGCGGCCGAGACCGTGCCCTATTTCATGGTCACCAACCTGG
>JBHIXF010000048.1:0-49513 GCA_041984925.1 Comamonas sp. | reverse complement strand
TTCACCGGGAGCCTCTTCGGTGCCCGCGAACATGCCGCCCATCATGATGGTCGATGCGCCGGCGGCCAGGGCCTTGGCGATGTCGCCCGAGAAGCGGATGCCGCCGTCGGCGATCAGCGGCACGCCCGTGCCCTGCAGGGCCTGGGCGACGCTGTCGATGGCCATGATCTGGGGCACGCCCACACCGGCGACGATGCGCGTGGTGCAGATGGAGCCGGGGCCGATGCCGACCTTGACGGCGTCGGCACCGGCCTCGGCCAGCGCCAGCGCGGCAGCGCCGGTGGCGATGTTGCCGCCGATCACGTCGACCTGCGGGTAGTTCTGCTTGACCCAGCGCACGCGGTCGATCACGCCCTTGCTGTGGCCATGGGCCGTGTCCACCACCAGCGCATCGACGCCGGCCTTGACCAGCAGTTCCACGCGCTGCTCGGTGCCTTCGCCCACGCCCACGGCGGCGGCCACGCGCAGGCGGCCGGCGCTGTCACGCGCGGCGTTGGGGAAGGTGGTCTGCTTGGTGATGTCCTTGACGGTGATCAGGCCCTTGAGCTCGAAGGCATCGTTCACGACCAGGATGCGCTCGAGCTTGTGCTTGTTGAGCAGGGCCTTGGCCTCGACGGGCGTGGTGCCGTCCTTTTCATTGACGGTGATCAGCCGCTCGCGCGGGGTCATGATCTGGCTGACCTTGACGTCGTAGCGGGTCTCGAAGCGCAGGTCGCGGCTGGTGACGATGCCCACCACCTTGCCGCCGTCGCAGACGGGAAAGCCCGAGATGCCCAGGTTCTCGGACAGCTGCAGCACCTGCAGCACGGTGTGCTCGGGGGTGATGACCACGGGGTCGTGCACCACGCCGGACTCGTGGCGCTTGACCTTGGCCACTTCGGCGGCCTGCTGCTCGGCCGTCATGTTCTTGTGGATGACGCCGATGCCGCCCTCTTGCGCGATGGCGATGGCCAAGCGCGCTTCGGTCACGGTGTCCATGGCGGCGGACACAAGGGGAATGTTCAGGGAGATGTTGCGCGTGAAGCGCGTCTTGAGCGTGGTGTCCTTGGGCAGGACCTGGGAGAAAGCGGGGACCAGCAGGACGTCGTCAAAGGTCAGGGCTTTACCGAGAAGGCGCATGTGAGAGCTCCAAAAGAGGGATTGTACCCGTGCCCCGGATGACAATGTATGCTGTAGCCCCATTGTTCCCTGCTATCGACTCGACCACACGGATCACCATGCACGCCATCAAGCTTGTTTTGCTAGCCGCCCTGGCCGCCGCAGCCCTGCCCGCCGCCGCTCAGTGGCAATGGGTCGATGCGCAAGGCCGCAAGGTTTTCAGCGACCGCGCGCCGCCGCCCGACATCCCTGCCAGGAACATCCTGCGCCAGCCTGGCGGCAGCCCCACCGCCGCGCCTGTGGCGGCCTCGCCGGCACAGGGCGGCACGGATGCGGCACCACCCGCCGCCCCCACGGCACCCGCAGCGGCCGCCAAGGAAGGCCCGCCCGCCGGCACCGACAAGGCGCTGGAGGAACAAAAGCGCAAGGCCGAGGCCCAGGAGGCCGCCAAGGCCAAGGCCGAGAAGGAGCGCATCGCCAAGGAGCGCCAGGAGAACTGCGCGCGTGCCCGGCAGTCCCGATCCGTGCTGAGTTCGGGACAGTTGCTGGCCCACACCAATGCCCAGGGAGAGCGCGGGTTCATGGACGAGGCCACGCGCGCCGCCGAGCTCAAGCGCGCCGACGCCATCATCGCGTCCAACTGCAACTGAAGCCGGGCCCGGCCTGCTCAGTAGCCGGCCTTGGCTCCCGGCCGCTGGCGCTGGAACAGGCCGGCGGCACGCGCGCCCTGGCGCGCGAAGCGCTCACGCCGCGCGACCTTGGGGTCCACGGTCAGCGGCCGGTACAGTTCCACGCGGTCGCCATCGCGCAGGCCATGCGACAGCGGCACGCTGCGGCCCCAGATGCCCGCCATCGGCGCGGCGCCTCCCGGCTGGGGCTGTGGCAGGCCCAGCGCCAGCCAGCCGCCCGCCGAGGCGATGGCATCGGCCACCGTGGCACCGGCCGCCAGCCGCAGCATGTGCTCGGCCACCTCCCCGGCCCGGGGGCTGCAGGCCAGCGTGATGCGCAGCTCAGCCATAGACCTGTTCGGCGCGCTTGATGAAGGCATCGACCATGGAGCCCGCGATGCGGTCGAACACCGGACCCACGACGGCGGCCAGCGCCATGTTGTCGAAGCCGTAATCCAGCTGCAGCTCCACGCGGCAGGCCCGCTGCGTGCCATCGCCCACGGGGCGGAACATCCAGTTGCCTTCCAGGCGCGAAAACGGCCCCTTGACCAGGCGTATGCTGACCTGGCGTCCGCCATCGTCCAGCACGCTGTGGGTATTGCGCGTCACGAAGGACTTGCGCATGCCGCCGAACGCGATGCCCACCTCGGCCGTCATGCCCTGCTCGTCCTGCTCCAGCACCCTGGCCTGGTCGCACCAGGGAAGGAACTCGGCATAGTGGGCCACGTCCGTCACCAGGGCAAACATTTCTTGGGGGCTGTACCAGATCAGGACGGACTTGTTGACTTTTTTCATGAATGGGGCGTGCTGCGCAGCAGGTGCCAGACGGACTGCGGGGTGATACCACAGGCGGCTGTCACAATGATGGCAAGGCGAAACTAAAATCCCGCACAGAGGCGAGACGGCAATCCAGTATTGTAGGGAGAGCTTTCATCTCCAGGTTTTCGCCGCATCTATTACTCCATGGCCAAGAAACCTGAAACACAGTCGCGCATCGCCGACAACAAAAAAGCCGCATTCAACTACTTCTTCGAGGAACGCTTCGAGGCCGGCATCGTGCTGCACGGCTGGGAAGTCAAGGCCCTGCGCAGCGGCAAGGTGCAGCTCACCGACGGCTACGTCATCATCAAGGACGGCGAGCTGTTCCTGTTGGGCTGCCAGATCAATCCGCTCAAGACCGCCTCCACCCACGTCAACCCCGACGCGGCGCGCATCAAGAAGCTGCTGCTCAAGAAGGACGACATCCTGCGCCTGATCGGCAAGGTCGAGCAAAAGGGCTTCACCCTGGTGCCCATCAACCTGCACTGGAAGAACGGCTACGTCAAATGCGACATCGCCCTGGCCAAGGGCAAGGCCGAGCACGACAAGCGCGACGTGATCAAGGACCGCGAGGGCAAGCGCGAGGTCGAGCGCGCCATGAAGAGCTTCAACCGCTAAGCGCGGGCGCCGCTTTTTTTGAAGGGCGATGGAATAAACCGCCCCGCCCGGGTGTTCATCGCAGTGTCCGGCAGCAATCGTGCAGGCCGGCACACACCGGAGACAGCAATGAAGAAGCTCGGCACCCTCGCCTTCGCGGCGGCCCTCACCCTCGCCCTGGCGGGCTGCTATTCAGCGCCCATGGCCGGCGCTTCGGGCCAGACGCCCCCCAGCCCGGTCCAGGTGCAAAACGGCATGCTGGTCGGCGCCAACGGCATGACGCTCTATACCTTCGACAAGGACACGGCCGGCAGCGGCAAGTCCGTGTGCAACGGCCCCTGCGCGACCAACTGGCCGCCGCTGATGGGCAAGCAGGCCCCCTCGGGCGGCAACTACAGCCTGGTCCAGCGCGACGATGGCAGCAGCCAGATCGCCTACAAGGGCAAGCCGCTGTACTACTGGGCCAAGGATGCCAAGCCCGGCGACACCACGGGCGACGGCGTGCTGGGCATCTGGCATACGGCCCGCCCCTGACCTGGCCGGCGCGCGCGCAGGCACCGGCCCATGGACCGCAGCCAGATCCTGGAGCACCTGCCAGGCCTGCGCCGCTACGCGCGGCTGCTGGCGGGCGACGCCTGGGCGGCCGACGACCTGGTGCAGGACACGCTGGAGCGCGCCTGCCGCAAATGGCTGCTGTGGCGCCCCGATGGTGATCTGCGCGCCTGGCTGTTCACGCTGATGCACAACCTCTACCTGAACCAGCGGCGCTCGGCCGCGCGCGGGCAGTGGCTGGACCTGGACAGCGTCAGCGAGACCCTGGCCGCGCCCGAGGACGGCAGCGATGCCGCCCGGGATCTGGAGCGCTGCCTGCAGCGCCTGCCCGCCGAGCAGCGGGCCGTGCTGCTGCTGGTCAGCGTCGAGGACATGAGCTATGCCGACACGGCGCGCGTGCTGCAGCTGCCCCTGGGCACGGTGATGTCGCGCCTGTCGCGCGCCCGCACCCGCCTGCGCGAGTTGATGGAGGCACCGGCCACGGCAGCGCCGCCTCCCGCGCTGCGCCGGCTCAAATGACGAGGCCGCCATGACTGCGCCCACTCCCTCTTGCCCCCCCGTTGCGGACGAACAGCTGCATGCGCTGGCCGATGGCCGGCTGCCGCCGCAGCAAGCCCAGGCCCTGCACGCACGGCTGGACGCGGACAGCGCGGCCCGCGTGGAACAGTGGCGGCACCAGCGCCAGCTGCTGCGCGCCCTGCATGCCGCCCAGGACACAGCGCCCATGCCCGGCGAAATGCAGGCCGCCGCCCGGCAACTGCAGGCACTCCACCAGCGCCAGCGGCAATGGTGGCGCTGGGGCGGCATGGCCGCGGGCTGGCTGCTGGCCTTCGGCCTGGGCTGGCTGGTGCATGGACAGCAGGCCTCTCCTGCCATGCCCTCCAACGGCGCCACGCTGGCAGCGGCCACGGCAACGCACTTTGCCCGGCAGGCCGCCGTCGCCCACGCGGTCTACCAGCCGGAGCAGCGCCACCCCGTCGAGGTGGATGCCGCACAGCAGGCGCATCTGCTGCAATGGTTGTCCAAGCGGCTGGGCCGGCCGCTGAAGCTGCCCGAACTGAGCGGGCTGGGCTACGAGCTGGTCGGCGGCCGCCTGCTGCCCGGCGACAGCGGCGCACGTGCCCAGTTCATGTACCAGGATGCGGCCGGCGAGCGCATCACGCTCTACCTGGGCGCCATCGACGACAAGGCCGCCAGCGCGGAAACCGCCTTCCGCTTCAGCAGCGAAGGCCCCGTGCCCAGCTTCTACTGGGTGGACCAGGGATTCGGCTACGCCCTCAGCGGAGCGCTGCCACGCCAGCGGCTGCTGGCACTGGCCACGGCCGTGCACCGGCAGCTGTAGCTCCTGCCGCGGGCACGGCCCGCCCGCCCGCAGCAGCCCGCCCCCCCGAAGCGGCAGCAGGCCGGGCTCAGGCCTCGGCCTCCTGCAACTGGCGCCACATCACCTTGCCGCTGCCCGACTTGGGCAGCGCCTTGGCGAACTGCACGACCCGGGGCACCTTGTAGACCGCCATGTTGTCGCGGCACCACTGGATGATGTCCTCGGCCGTGGTCTGCTCATGGCCGGCGCGCAGCACCACCACGGCCTTGACCGACTCTCCCCGGTAGGCATCGCGCGTGGAGATCACGCAGGCCTCCTGGATGGCGGGGTGGCGGAACATCAGCGACTCGACCTCGGCCGGCCAGACCTTGAAGCCGCTGGCATTGATCATGCGCTTGAGGCGGTCGGTGATGAAGTAGTAGCCGTCCTCGTCCACGCGGCCCAGGTCGCCGGTGCGGAAAAAGCGCTTGCCGCCGATCTCCATGAACACCTGGGCCGTGGCGTCGGGCCGCTTCCAGTAGCCATCGAAGACCTGGGGGCCGTGGACCACGATCTCGCCTTGCTCGCCCTGGGGCACCTCCTTGCCCGTGTCGGGGTCGATGATGAGCGCCTCGGTGCTCATGAAGGGAATGCCCAGGCACTGCTGCTTGGGATGCTCGGACGGGTTGCTGTGCGTGGGCGCCGCGGTCTCGGTCAGGCCGTAGCCCTCGCAAAAGCGCAGTCCGTACTGGTCCAGCAGGCGCTGGGCCACGGCCTGGGGCATGGCCGCGCCGCCGCCGCCGATGTACTTGAGGCTGGAGAGATCGAACTGCGCGAAGTTGGGACTGGCCAGCAGGTCGATGACCATGGTGGGGATATTGGTCCAGCTGGTGACCTGGTAGCGCGAGATCAGCCGGCCGGCCAGCTCGCGGTCCCAGCGCGGCATCACGACCAGGGTGGCGCCGACGAAGATGCCCGTGTGCAGCACCGACACCATGCCCGTGATGTGGAACATGGGCACGACGGCCAGGATCACCGTCTCACTGGTGCCGCTGCCCCAGTAGCCGCCGGACACGGCATTGTGGTTGATCGAGCGGTGCGGGTGCATGCAGCCCTTGGGCTGGCCCGTGGTGCCGCTGGTGTAGGGCAGCACGGCCATGTCGTCGCGCCCCACCACATGCGCGGGCGCCGCCGCCGTGCAGGCCAGCGCATCCTTCCAGGCGTGCACGCTGCCGCCTTCGAGCTGCGCGGCCGGGCGCGGCGACAGCAGCCAGTCGTGCCACTGCGGCGGCGGCGCATCGTCGCCCTGCACGCCGGGATCGAAGGCATCGGTGAACTGCGTCACCACCATGTGCCGCAGGCGCTGCGCGGGCTCCAGCGCATTGCTGGCCTTGGCCAGCTCGGGGGCCAGGTCGGCCGTGGTGATGGCCACGCTGGCATCGGCGTCGGTGATGTAGTGCTTGAGCTCCTCGGCCATGTTCATGGGGTTGACCGGCACCACCACCGCATTGGCGCGGAAGATGGCGTAGTGCGCGAGGATGAGCTGGGGCGTGTTCTGCATCAGCAGGATCACGCGGTCGCCGCGCTGCACGCCCAGCTGGTGCAGGTAGGCGGCCATGCGCTCGGTGCCATCGCACAGCTCGCGGTAGGTGAGCACGCTGCCGAAGTAGCGGATGGCCGGCTTGTCCGGATAGCGCCGCGCGTTGACGGCCAGGTTCTCCCAGACGCTGGTGGCGGGCACGGTGATGGACTGTGGCAGGCGGCTGGGCCAGAAGGCGTGGTGCGCAGGCGTGGACGGCATGGACTGATGGGCCTTGAAGTGTCGGTGAAGAAGGTAGGTGGCGGCAATCCGCCCTGCCAGCGAGGCTAGGCGCAGGCCCCGATCCGGGCATTGGGGAAGGCCCCAGTGCATCGTCGCCAACGTGACGTTCCGAAGCCCGGCCGGCACGGCGTTACCATGCCGCCATGCCCCATCTGTCCCGCCTGCAGCTGTCGCTGCGCGAGTTGCTGTCCCGCCGCCGCTGCGCCGCCCTGGCCACCCAGCCCGCCGACCTGGGCGCGGAGGACGCCCTGCCCGCGCCCCAGCTGTCCATGGTGCCCTGGGCCTGGAATGCGCAGTTCGCCTGCTTCGTCCTGCACGTCAGCGGCCTGGCTGCCCATACCCGGGCCATGGAACGCCACCCCGCCGTCAGCCTGCTGGTCTGCGCACCCGAAACCGATGGCGAAGCCGTGCACGCGCTGGAGCGCGTCGCCATCCAGGGCGTGGCCTCGACGCCGCCGCCCGACAGCGTGCTGGGCCAGGGCGCGCGCCAGGCCTATCTGCAACGCTTTCCCGAGGCCGAGCCCATGACGCAACTGGACGACTTCCGCTTCGTCTGCATCACCCCCACCCTGGCCCGCCATGTGGCCGGCTTCGGCGCGGCGCGCAATGTGTCGGCGCATGACTTGGTCGAGGCGCTAGGCACCGGGCAGGACTGATTCAGGCCGGCGGCTTGCCGCCACCGCGCACATGGGCGGCGATCAACGCCCCCGCCGCCCCGCCCCTGCCCGCCACGCAGTCGCGCACTTGAGACTGGCCATGAGGGTACACGCTGCTGCGCAGCGTCACCGGTCTGCTCGGCACCGTTGACAGGACTTGCCTCAGAACCGCAGCTTGACGAAGGCCGAAGGCCCCTGCAGGCGCGTCTTCAGGCGTGCCGTCGCGCCGCCGTCGCGCGTGAGGTCGATGTTGGTCACGCCATAGGACAGCACCACGCCGAGGTTCTTGACCGGGAACCACTCCACGCCCAGGGCGGCGTTGTAGATGTTGCCGTGCAGCTTGCCGCCGTTCTTCCAGACGCCCGAGGCGTCGGCGAACAGCCGCAGGTCGGGGTTGATGGCATGGCGCAGGCCGATTTCCAGCATGGGGGCGAAAGCGTCCTCGGTGCCGCTGCCACGGTAGGAGGCGCCTTGCCCGCCGCCGCTGACGGCCGCCCGGCCGTCGAGGTCGATGCGGTAGTAGGCCACGCCCGCGCCCAGGCCCATCACCGTGTTGCCCGAACCCAGCCACCACTTGTAGCCCAGCTTGGCGAAGTCCAGCCCGAGGTCCACACGCGCATCGCCGCTCAGGTTGCCATTGCCGGCCTGCGCGTCATAGCCCCGGCGAAAGCGGTAGTAGTCGAAGGAGATGCCGTGGCTGTCACCCAGCAGCACGTCGGCGCTCACGCGGGGCATGGTCACCTTGCCGGTCTTGATGTCACCCGTCTCCACCCTGCCGGCATCGCCTTCCAGCGAGGCATTGAAGCGAGGATCGGCACGGAAGGCACCGGCGGAAATGCTGATGCGGTCCAGCGCCGGCGACGGCTCGGCCTGTGCGGCGGGGGACATGGACAGCAGGCCAGCGGTCACCGATGCGGCAAGGCCTGTAGCGGTGCGGATGGCGTGCGAACGGGTGGGCATGGGGCAGTTTCCTTCAGAAATTGGCGGATGAGGCCACTCGCGCCACGGCATGCCGGGCATGCGCAGGAACCGGGTTCGGGCATTCGATGCCCCGCGAATGGCAAGAGGCGGCCGGCGCACAGCGACGGCAGGTGTGCAGCATAAGCAGCCCCGGGGCCACCGCCATGGCGGCGCCCTGCCCACTACATGACAACAAGCTCCTGGCCGACAGGCGGCGGCCGCCCTTCAGGCGCCGCCGCGCCCCTCACCGCTGCCCGTTCAGTGGCTCAGTTGCTGCCAGACCTTGTCCAGCCGCTTGATGCTGACCGGATAGGGCGTGCGCAGTTCCTGGGCGAAGAAGCTCACGCGCAGTTCTTCCAGCATCCAGCGGTACTCCTGCATGCGCGCATCGACCTGGCCCTTGCGCTCGGCCACCAGGCGCCAGTAGCGCTGCTCCAGCGGACGCAGCTCGGCCAGGCGCGTGGCATCGCGCGCAGGGTCGGCGCGGTACTTGTCCAGCCGGCTGGTGATGGCCTTGAGGTAGCGGCCATAGTGCTGCAGCTGCGTCCACGGCGCGGCGGCGATGAAGTTCCGGGGCATCAGGCGCTGCAGCTGCTGGGCGGCGTCGGCCGTGGCGTCTGCCGCGTTCTTGGTGTCCTTGATCTTGCGCTGCGCCGCCGCGTACTCGGTGAGGATGCCGGCCGCCATGCGCGCGACCTCGTTGGCGATCAGCGTCAGGCGCCCGCGCCCGTCCTGCACGCGCTGCTTGAACTGCGCATCGTTGGTGGGCAGCGGCTCCTGCAGGAAGGCGCGGTCGATGGCCACGTCGATGATCTGCTCGCGCAGCTCTTCCTGCGTGCCCAGGGGCATGTAGGCCACGGCCATCTTCTGCAGGTCCGGGATGTTCTTTTCCAGGTACTTGAGCGCATCGCGGATCTGCAGCGCGAACAGGCGGCGCAGGCCCACGCGGTGGCGCGCGGCCGCGGCCTCGGGCTCGTCGAAGACCTCGATGCCCACGGATTCGCCATGGTCGATCAGGGCCGGAAAGCCGATCAGGGTCTGGCCGCCCTTGCCGATCTCCATCAGTTCGGGCAATTCTCCGAAGCTCCATTCCTTGTAGCGCGCCTCCGCCGGCTGGGCCGGCCTGGCCTGGGACTGTTCGGCCTTTCTGGCAGCAGGCTTGCCCGGGGCGGGTGGCGCGGCCTTTTTCCCGGGCTCCGCCTGCGGCGGCTCGCCAGCGGGCGCCACCTTCAGCGCGGCCAGCGCCTGGAAGGCGCCGCGCGCCTTGGCGCCCAGTTCGGCCTTGAGCGCGCCCAGGTTGCGGCCCTGGCCCAGCTGGCGTCCATGCTCGTCCGTGATGCGGAAATTCATGAACAGATGCTGGCTGAGCATGTCCAGCTTGAAGTCGGCACGCTTGACGTCCAGCGAGGTCTCGTCGCGCACCTGCTTGAGCAGCGCGTCGATCAATCCGCCCTGGGCCCAGCGCTCGGGCGTGGTGAACAGCTCGGCCAGTCGCTGGGCGCTTTCGGGCAGGGGCACGAAGCGGCTGCGCGGGCGCTGGGGCAGGCTCTTGAGCAGGGCCTGGATCTTGTCCTTGAGCATGCCGGGCACCAGCCACTCGGCGCGCTCCTCGCTCACCTGGTTGAGCACGAACAGCGGCACGGTGACGGTGATGCCGTCGCGCGCGTCGCCGGGGCTGTGCAGGTAGGCGGCCGTGCAGTCCACGCCGCCGAGCTTGACCACCTTGGGGAAGGCCTGGGTGGTGATGCCCGCCGCCTCATGGCGCATCAGCTCGTCGCGCGACAGGCGCAGCAGGTCGGTGTTTTCCTTGGCGGCCTCGCGGAACCAGCGGTCGAAAGTGGCGCCGCTGAACACGTCCTGGGGGATCTGCTGGTCGTAGAAGGCGTAGATCAGTTCGTCATCGACCAGCACGTCCTGGCGGCGGCTCTTGTGCTCCAGCTCCTCGACCTTGCGCACCATCTTGAGGTTGGCCGGCAGGAAGTGCCAGCGCGTGTCCCACTGCCCCTCGACCAGGGCCTGGCGGATGAAGATCTCGCGCGCGGACTGCGGATCGATGCGGCCATAGCTCATGCGCCGGCCGTTGTAGACCACCAGGCCGTAGAGCGTGGCGCGCTCCAGCGCCACCACGTCGGCCTGGTTCTTGGACCAGTGCGGATCGAGCAACTGCTTCTTGAGCAGGTGGGCGCCGACTTCCTCCAGCCACTGCGGGTCGATGGCGGCGATGCCCCGGCCATACAGGCGCGAAGTCTCCACCAGCTCGGCCGCGACGATCCAGCGGCCCGGCTTCTTGGAAAGATGCGCACCCGGGTGCGGATGAAAGCGTATGCCGCGCGCGCCCAGGTAGGCATCGCTTTCGTCGCCCTTGTAGCCGATGTTGCCCAGCAGGCCCGAGAGCATGGACAGGTGCACGGCGTCGTAGCCGGCCGGTTCGGTGTTGATCTTCCACTTGTGCTCGTTGACCACGGTCAGCAGCTGGGAGTGGATGTCGCGCCATTCGCGCACGCGGCGGATGTTGATGAAATTCTGGCGCAGCAACTGCTCCCACTGGCGGTTGCTGAGCTTGTGCGTGGGCTCGTCGTCCGTGCCGGGGCCGGTGTCCTGCGGGTGGAAGGCGGCCAGCGCCTGCCCGGCAGGCGCGGCGGCGCTCTGCCCGCCGCTGCGCTGGGCCACGGGCAGGAAGGCCGCGTTGCGGGCGGGTGCCTTGGGCGCGGGCGCCTGCGCAGCCATCTCCCTTCGGCTCTTGGCCACGACCCGGCCGCCGCGCGCGTCCTGCAGCCATTTCCACAGGCGCAGGTAGCCGCTGAACTCGCTTTTCTCGTCGTCGAACTTGGCGTGCTGCTGGTCGGCCTGCTGCTGGGCCTCCAGCGGTCGGTCGCGCACGTCCTGCACGGACAGGGCCGAGGCGATGACCAGCACCTCGGCCACGGCGCCGCGCGTGCGCGCCTCCAGGATCATGCGGCCCACGCGCGGGTCCAGCGGCAGGCGCGACAGCTCGCGCCCCATGGGCAGCAGCTCGCCGCGCTCGTCCACGGCGCCCAGTTCGCCCAGCAGCTGGTAGCCATCGGCAATGGCCCGGCCCGAGGGCGCTTCGAGGAAGGGGAAGTTCACCACATCGCCCAGGCCCAGCGACTTCATGCGCAGGATGACGCCGGCCAGCGAGGAGCGCAGGATCTCGGGGTCGGTGAAGCGCGCGCGGCTGGCGAAATCGGCCTCGTCGTACAGGCGTATGCAGATGCCGTTGGCCACGCGCCCGCAGCGGCCCGCGCGCTGGTTGGCCGCCGCCTGGCTGATGGGCTCGACCAGCAGCTGCTCGACCTTGCTGCGGAAGGAATAGCGCTTGACGCGCGCCGTGCCCGCGTCGATCACGTAACGGATGCCGGGCACGGTCAGCGAGGTCTCGGCCACGTTGGTGGCCAGCACGATGCGCCGGCCCGTGTGGCTGTCGAAGATGCGGTCCTGCTCGGCCTGGGACAGGCGCGAGAACAGCGGCAGCACCTCGGCATGGCGCAGCACGGGCTGCTGGGCCAGGTGCTTGCGCAGGTGGTCGGCGGCCTCGCGGATCTCGCGCTCGCCGGGCAGGAAGACCAGGATGTCGCCGGCGGCGCCACCCGCCCACAATTCGTCCACGCCCTCGGCGATGGCGTCGTTGAGGTCGTGGTCGCGCTTTTCCTCGAACGGGCGCCAGCGCATTTCCACGGGGTAGGTGCGGCCCGAGACCATGATCACGGGCGCCGGCCCCTGGGGCCCCTCGAAGTGCCTGGCAAAGCGCTCGGCATCGATGGTGGCCGAGGTCACCACCACCTTGAGGTCCGGCCGCCGGGGCAGGATCTGCTTGATGTAGCCCAGCAGGAAGTCGATGTTCAGGCTGCGTTCGTGGGCCTCGTCGATGATGAGGGTGTCGTAGGCGCGCAGCAGGGGATCGGTCTGCGTCTCGGCCAGAAGGATGCCGTCCGTCATCAGTTTGACCGAAGCGTCCTTGGACAGCCGGTCCTGGAAGCGCACCTTGTAGCCCACCACGTCGCCCAGCGGCGTGTTCAGCTCCTCTGCGATGCGCTTGGCCACGGAGCTGGCCGCGATGCGGCGCGGCTGCGTGTGGCCGATCAGGTGGCCGCGCACCTGGCCCCTGCCGTCCTTCGCATCCGGTGTGGCGTTGACCTTGCCCCGGCCCAGCGCCAGCGCGATCTTGGGCAGCTGCGTGGTCTTGCCCGAGCCTGTCTCGCCGCAGACGATGATGACCTGGTGGCGATCCATGGCCTCCATGATCTCTTCACGGCGGGCGGATACGGGCAAGGATTCGGGAAAGCTGATCTTCAAGGGCATAAGGGCCCGGATTATCCCCGTGCCATGCGCTGCGCGCCACGCTGGCGGGGATTTCCATGCCCGAGGCCTGTGCCGCCGCCATGAAAACCCCCACATGCCAGGGCCTTCGCCGCGGCCCGCGGGCGCGATGCAGGGCATTGCGCACAATCGGCGCACGCCGTTGCTGCCGCCCTGGCCCTGGCCGTCTTCCTCGCTTTCTCTCCCACCATGGTTTCTCTCGCCGCCCTGATCATCCCGCTGCTGGCCCTGTGGCTGTGGTGGCCCGTGCGCTCGCTGTCGCGGCGCACACGCCTGCTGGCCAGCCTCGTCACGGCAGTGCTGGGCTGCACGCCCGCCCTGCTGCTGGTGCTGCTGCGCGAGGGCACGGTCGCGTACCGCACGCTGGCCTATCTGCAGGTGCCGGGCGGCTGGGTGCTGGCGGTGCTGCTGATGCTGGCGGCGTTCATCGTGCTGCGCGACGGCCTGTGGGCGCTGGCCGCGCTGGCAAGGCGCGAGGATTGGAAACGGCGCCTGCACCGGCCTCTGCTGACCACCGGGGCCCTGGCGCTGGCGGGCGCGCTGTCGGCCTGGGGCGTGGCCGATGCGCTGCGCCCGCCCGAGGTGCAGGAGCGGACGCTGCGCCTGGCGGGGCTGCCTGCCGGCCTGGACGGCCTGCGCGTGGCCGTGCTGGCCGACATCCATGCCAGCCCCATCAACGATGCGCGCTATGTGCAGGCCATCGTGGAGCGCACGCTGGCCGCGCGGCCCGACCTGATCGTGCTGCCCGGCGACCTGGTGGATGGCGACGTGGACAGCGGCCGGGCCAACGTGGCGCCGCTGGCCCGGCTCACGGCGCGCTACGGCGTCTGGGCCGCGCCGGGCAACCACGAGTACTACAGCGGCTATGACGCCTGGATGGCCGAGTTCCGCCGCCTGGGCCTGAACCTGCTGGAAAACCGCATGCAGCTGATCGAGGTCGGGGGCGCGCGGCTGGCGCTGTCGGGCATCGGCGATCCGGCCTACGGCCGGCTGTCGCGCCAGAACGCCGATCCCCTGGTGCCCGAAGGCGTGCCGCCCGACATCGCCACCGTGGCCCGCCAGGCCCGGCAAGCACAGGCGCAATACCACCTGCTGCTGGCCCACCAGCCCAAGCTGGCGCGCGACAACGCGGCCCACGGCGTGGGCCTGCAGCTGTCGGGCCATACCCACGGCGGCCTGATCCGGGGCATGGACCAATGGCTGGTGGCGCCCGCCAACAACGGCTTCGTGCGCGGCGAGTACGAGGTCGATGGCATGAAGCTGTTCGTCAGCGCCGGCGCCGGCCTGTGGGCCGGCTTTGCCGTGCGGCTGGGCGTGCCGGCCAGCATCGACCTGCTGGTGCTGCGCGGGGCCTGAACCCCGCCACCGGCTTCAGGCCGCCGGTGCCACCACCGCGCCCTGGATGCCATGGCGCCGCAGCGCCTCGGCCACGAAGCCCGAGGCCTTGGCCTCTTCCACGAAGGCGGCCAGCACGCGCAGGGCTTCCTCGCCGCGCCCCTTGGGCAGGCCCATGGCCTGCTGGATGACCATGAAGCGGCCCGGCAGCAGGCGCAGGCCGGGCAGGCGCGCGGCATCGGCTTCGAGCTGCTGCCTGACGCCGGCCGCCACGTCGGCCGTCGACTCCACGAAGGTCTGCACCACGGCGGGCGAGGACACGGCGCGCTCGATCTGCGCGTGCTTGAGCTCGCGGCTCAGGTACAGGTCATAGGCACTGCCCTTGCCGACCACGACGGTGTGGCCGGCCTGGTCCACCTGGGCGTTGTCGGTCAGCGGCGAATCCTGGCGCACCAGGTAGCTGCCCTCGATCAGCACATAGGGCGCCGTGAAGCCTATGCCCGCGCCGCGCACGGGGTCCACCGCGAAAAAGCCGAAGTCGGCCTGCTCCTGCGTGACCGCCTCCACCGATCTGGCGGCGGTATCGAAGACCGCCAGCTCCAGCGCCAGGCCCAGCTGTTGCGCGAAGCGCCGGGCCAGATCGATCGATACGCCCGCAGGCTGCCCATCGGCATCGAGCCGCGCAAGAATGGGATTGCCGGTGTTGATGGACGCGCGGATGCGGCCGAGCGGGGCCAGGGCGGACAGCAGCGGGGATGGCAGGGTCATGGATCGGTCCCGGGGGTTGGAATCCGCCGCAGTATCGCACTGCCGGCGGACAGCACCGCTGCACCGCCTTCACCCCTCGCCGGCCACCAGCGCCAACGCATGCGCCTCGGTCGGCACCGGCACTTCCCAGCGGCGCAACAGCTTCAGCAAGGCTGCGTTGCCCAGCGTGGTGTCGCGTGCGCGGTTGCGTGCCAGCAGGGTCTGGCGGCTGGCCTCCAGGTGTACCAGCTCCACGCGGGCGCCATAGGCCAGGCACAGGTCCACGGTCTTGCCGCGCATCTGGCGCGACAGGTGGGTGGCGTTCCAGACGAAGGGCGCGCCCGCGCGCAGCAGGGCCTTGGCCTTGTCCACGGCATGGTGGGCGGCGGCGCCCTCGTTGCGGCCGTGGCGCAGGCCCAGTTCGGCGCGTGCATCGTCGAAGGAGACCACGGGCAGATCGCCATGGTGGGTCGCCACCCAGGTGTTCTTGCCGCTGGCCGGCAGGCCGCACATGACGATGACGCGCGAGCCCGGCTGCGCGTGCAGCGCGTAGTCGGGGTGCAGTTGCGCGCCCCGGAAGTAGCGCACCGCCGTCTCGGCCGAGGCAAAGCGCCGGGGCGTGCGCAGGCAGCCCTCTTCCAGCGCGCACTCGCGCACCAGCTCGATGTGGACCAGCACGGACGCGATGTCC
The DNA here is from genome assembly GCA_041984925.1 of Comamonas sp. Lineage (GTDB taxonomy): Bacteria > Pseudomonadota > Gammaproteobacteria > Burkholderiales > Burkholderiaceae_C > Comamonas. Next base: position 33,930 of record JBHIXF010000048.1, on the reverse strand, counting down.
GGGCAGATGCGCCCGCGCATGTCGGCGCGCGCCAGCAGGGTCAGCAGGTGCAGGTCCACCTGCCAGGACAGCTCGCGCACGATGAACTCGGGCGAGAGGCCCCGGCGCGAATCGGCGAAGGCGAAGAACGGCACCTGGTGCACGGCGATCAGGCGGCAGATGGCCTCGCGCTGCTGCACGGGCGCGCCCGCATCCCAGAGCATGAGCCGCGCGTCGAGCGCACCCCGGCGCGAGTGGCCGGGCTGGCCGATGCGGCCATCCTCGCCCACCACGGTGGTCGAGCACTTGGCCACGTCGTGCAGCAGCGCGGCCAGGAAGACGGTCTCGCGCTCGGTGGCCGACAGCCGCGCATAGTCCGCATCGTCCAGCAGCGCGCGCACCACCATCTGCGTATGTGTCCAGACATCGCCCTCGGCGTGGTAGACGGGGTCCTGCGGCGTGGCCTTGGCCAGCTGCAGCTGCGGGAAGGCATCGAGGCAGGCCGCGAAGTCCGCATCCGCGCCGGGCAGCGGCACCAGCGACTGCATTTGTTTCCAGTTCCACATGGGAGACTCCTTTGTTCTTGTCGTAGCGAGGGCGCTGCGGCCCTCACCAGCTTTTCGAAACCACGGCCGCGAAGATGTCCACGCCTTCGCGCAGGCCGTTGGGAATGATGGGCCGTTCGCTGTGGTGCGAGCCCGAGTCGAGGATGGTCTGCACGAAGTCGCTGCGCACGAACTTGTAGCGCGCCAGCGTCTCGCCGCCCTCCTCGACCTTGAGGTACAGGCCCTCGGCCAGGTCGGAGCCGTCGGTCTGGCGCCAGCACAGGGCCAGGTCCAGCTTCTGGCGGGCCGCCGCGTGCTCGAAGGCTGTGCGCCAGCGCGCGCTGCGCCCCAGCGAGGGGGCCAGCAGGGCCAGCAGGTCCTGCATGCGCCTCGGCGCAATTCCGCTGTAGAGCACGGGCACCGAGACCACGGGCAGGTCCGCCAGCAGCGCATGGCGGCGCGGCGTGTCCAGGAAGCAGTGCGCCGAACGGTCCCAGATGTCGAACTCGCAGAACCAGTGCGGCAGCGCGTCGTAGAACAGCGAGTGCTTGGCGTACATCCATTCGCCGAAGACCTGGTAGCGGTCGTCGAGCCGGGACAGCAGCGCGTCCTCGTGGGCCTGGGCCCATTGCTTGAACAGGTTGAACTGGCGCTCGCGCCCGCCGGGGCGCGCGCAGTCCAGGTAGTGGCCGCGCGACTGCAGCAGCAGCTGGCCATCGTCGGCGAAGCGCAAGGCGGCGTTGGCGCCGTCGAGCTTTTCCTCGACGACGATGTGCCGGCCGGCCAGCTGCCCGTAGGGCACGGCGTCATCCTGGTCGCCGGCCTGCAGGCGTGAGCCGCGCAGATGCGCCGTGCGCGGATATTTGAGGATCTCGATGCGAGACAGGGAATGGGGGTGGGTCATGTCGTGCTTTCCGGAATGCAGAAGAACACCGCGCGGCCATGCGCGCGGTGGGGGAACAGCCGACGACGACGCCAGGCGCCGCAATGGAGGGGGACGCGACGAAAGCGCTGACGCACCGCCCGCAGGGACGGTGGACAGAGATTCCGAAGAGGGATGTGGGAAGACCGGCGGCCACCCCGAGGGTCAGCCGCAGGCCCTGGTCAGGCCACGCACCGCAGCGCACACGCCCGGCATCAGGGATGCAGGATCAGCGTGTGACGAAGTCGATCAGCAGGAAGCTGTGCGGCGGGGCATGGTGCACCTCGAAAGGGCGAGGGTGGATGAGAGGGCTGCGAGTCTATCGCCCGATTCCATGGGCGCGCAAGAGGCCGTGCGCCATGGACCGCCCACTGTGGGCTGCTAGCCACGCACCGCGCTCCTGAACGCGGCCCCCAAGGCGTCGAGCGCCTGGCGCTGGCGGCCTTCCCGGAGGCGGGTGTGCAGCACCACGGGCAGACGCGGCAGCGCGGGCAGGCCCAGCCGCTCCCCCACGTCCACGGCCCCCAGCGGCAGCATGCGCGGCGCCAGCGCGGCGACCCCCAGTCCGGCCATGACGGCCGCCACCACGGCGGCCACGCCACCGCCCACGAAGACCTCGGACCAGGGCATGCGCGCCGTCTGCAGCAGCTGCGCCGCCAGGGCGCGCACGCCGCAAGGCTCGGCCAGCGTGGCCAGCGGCAGGGGCTCATCCGCGCGGTGCTGCCAGCCGGGCGCGGCGAACCAGCCGAACGGCTCCTCGGCCAGCAGCTCGCCATCGCCCGGCCCCGCATGCGTGCGGACGATCACCGTGTCGTACTCGCGCCGCTCGAAGCCCTGCAGCAGCGGGCCGGACGATGCGATGCGGATGTCGATCAGCAGCTGCGGGTCCTGCGCATTCATGCGCGCGATCAGTGCCGGCAGCTCGGGCCCCGCCACATGGTCGCTGATGCCGATGGTCAACCGCTGGCGGGTGCTGGCGGTCAGCGCCAGCGCGCGCTCGTGGGCCTGCAGCAGCTCGCGGGCATGCGGCAGGAAATCGGCGCCCCGCGCCGACAGCTGCACATGGCGCGGCGTGCGCTCGACCAGCCGGCAGCCCAGCCGCTGCTCCAGCCGCTTGAGCTTGAGGCTGACGGCGGCCTGCGTGGTCTGCATGGCTTCAGCCGCGCGCGTGAAGCTGCCCAGCTCCGCGATGCGCACGAAGCTCAGGACGGCATCCAGGTCGAGAGGTCGTTGAATCATTTCAGTCCATTATTACTGATATCAGTAATCATGTCTTTTCAAAATGAATGGCAACACCTACCTTCGAGGCTCCCCAACGCACAGGAGCACACCATGCCCATGACCCGCATCCACATGCGCGCAGGCAAGTCACCGGCCTACCGCCAGGCCCTCTTCGACGGCATCTACCAGGCCATGCGCGAAACCTTCAATGTGCCGGAGGACGACCAGTTCATGGCCCTCACCGAGCACGACGGCGACAACTTCCGCTATGGCGCCAGCTACCTGGGCGTGGCACGCAGCGACGATCTGGTGCTGATCCAGCTCACGGTCAGCAACACTCGCAACCTGGAGCAGAAGAAGGCGCTGTACCGGCGCATCACCGAACGGCTGGTCCAAAGCCCGGGCCTGCGGCCCGAGGACGTATTCATCAACCTGATCGAGGTCCAGAAGGAAAACTGGTCCATGGGCCACGGGCTGGCGCAGTACGCCTGAGTCGCGGCCCAGGTCGGCCCGCGCGGCGGCGTGCTGCTGCGCCAGGGCGATCAGGCGATTGGACTTGCCCGAGACCGCGTGCAGCGCACCGCCCGCTGGGGGGCGAAAGGCACCAGCGCGCGCCCCTGCCCGTCGAGCCTGCCCCATCGGGCAACGCCCCGCTGGTGAAGGCGGCCCTGCCCTGCAAGAACGTGCAGGGGATGATCGAGGCCGGCCGCAGCCGGGCCGCCATGGCAGGCTACTCGGCCTTCAGCCGGCCCTGCCGCGTCAGGCGCGCCGCCAGCACCGCTTCGTCGCTGACCAGCCGCTGCAATGCGGCGGCACTGTCGGCAAACGGTTCGCTGCCCAGTTCACGGATGGGGCGGGCAAACTCCGGCTCGCCCACCGACTTCGAGATCCAACCCTGCAGGCTTTCCATGGCGGCGGCCGGCGTGGCCCTGGGAGCGAAAACGCCCACGAAGGTGGTGGCATCGAAGACCGGCAGGCCCAGCCGGGCCAGGTCCGGCACATCGGCCAGCGCGCCGCCCGCACGCGGGCCGAGCACGAGCAGGGGCCGCAAGGCGCCGCTCTTGATATGCGGCGTGGAGCTGGTGATCTGGTCGATGACCGCATCGATCTGCCCGCCCATCAGGTCCACCAGCGCCGGGCCCGAGCCCTTGTAGGGCACGGCGTTGACGCCGCTCCTGGCCGCGTCTTCCAGTTGCAGCAGGGCCAGGTGGTTGGGAGAGCCCGGCCCCGCATGCCCCACGGTCACGCTGCCGGCCCTGGCCTTCATGGCCTTGATGAAATCCTCGGCGGTCCTGAAGCGCGTATCGCCGGCCCGCACCACCACGACCACGGGCGTGCGGCTGACCACGGCGATGGGCGCGAAGCTGTCGGCACGGTAAGGCAGCTTGATCATCTCGGGCAGCGTGCCCAGCTGGCCGGGCGTGGCCACCAGCAGCGTATGCCCGTCGGCCTCGGCGCGCGCCACCCAGCCCGAGCCCACGGAGCCGCCACCGCCGCCCCGGTTGTCCACGATGACCGACTGCGCCGCATGGCGGGCCAGCGGTATGCCCAGCGTGCGGGCCACGATGTCCACATTGCCCCCGGGAGCGAAAGGCACGACCAGGGTCAGCGGCTTGGCCGGAAAGCTGCGTGCACGGACGGCGGGCGCCACGGCCAGCGCGGCCAGCGACAGGGCGGTACGGATGAAGCCTCGGCGGCCCGATGGGATGTCATTCATTGCTGTCTCCTCTTTCTTGAAAATCATTCTTCCCAATACAGGCGGGCGGGATTATCGACCAGCACCATGCGCCTGTTTTCCTGCGGCAGCCATTCAAACAAGGCCTGCGCCAGCTCCATGCTGGAATTGGAATGCGCCTCGATTCCCGGATGCGGCCAATCCGAGCCCCACAAAATCCTTTGCGGGTTGGCCAGCACGAATGCATGGGCGATCGGAATCACGGCACTGTCCGTTGCCGATGCCGTTGCCGATATCCGGTAGGCCCCCGAAAACTTGACCCAGGCCTGGCCTTCCCTCATCAGCGCCTGCAGGTTGCGCATGCCGGGCCCCTGCGCGCCCTGCGGTCCCGAGGGATGGCCGAAATGGTCCACCACCACCTCCAGGCCCATGCCGGCGACCTGCTGCACCAGGCGCGGATCGTCTTCCACGTCCACCAGCAGTTGCATATGCCAGCCCAGGGTGCGGATGCGCTGCGCCACGCTGCGCAGCGCCGATGCGGGCACACCGCCGTGGAACAGCGCATTGCAGCGCGCACCCCGCACGCCCAGGGCATGCAGGCGCTCGATCTCGGCATCGGGCGTGTCCTCGTAGATCACGGCCACGCCACGCATGCGCTGCGGCCCGGCCTCGCGCAAGGTCTGCTCCAGCAGGCGGTGGTCGCGCCCATAGACGCTGGGCTGGACCAGCACGCAGCGGTCCACGCCCAAGGGGCCGAAGGCCTTCCAGTAATCCTGCATGCACGCCATGGCCGGCGTATAGGAGCGATTGGCAATCAACGGAAATTCCAGGGGATTTCCAAAGACATGGAAATGCGTATCGCAGGCGCCCAGCGGAAACAACCGTTCCTGCACCGGATATTCGCCAGCACGCTGGAATTCGCCGTTTTCAGGGAATGGGGATGAATTCATGGCTTTCATTTCAATGCAAATCGATTGTCATGGGGCGGCTAAAATTCAGTCAAGCTCATCTTTGTCATATTCAAAATGAACAAAATTCAACATGCAGACGGCATGCCGCGTGCGCCCGTCAACCTGCGCAGTATCGACCTGAACCTGCTGGTCGTCTTCGAGGCGCTGGTCGAGGAGCGCAGCGTGGGCAAGGCCGCCGCGCGGCTGGGCCTGACCTCCTCGGCCGTCAGCCATGCGCTCAAGCGCCTGAGGACGCAGTTCAAGGATCCGCTGATGCTGCGCACGGCCGAAGGCATGGCGCCCACGCCCGAGGCCGTGCGCCTGGCGCGCTGCTTTCGCAAGGCCTTCAGCGAGATCGAGAGCGCCATCGAGGTCGGCGGCGGCTTCGACCCCGCCACGGCGCGGCGCAACTTCTTCCTGCGCCTTTCCGACTATGTGGGCGTGCAGCTGCTGCCCGAGCTGTGCATCCACCTGCGCTCGGTGGCGCCCGGCATCAGCCTGACCGTGCAATCCTTCGACGGGCGCCAGCCCTCGGACCGCGTGGAATACGAAGGCGTGGAGATACGGCTGTCCGTATCGCGCGGCCACTCGGTGCGCTCGGCCTGCCGCCGCCTGCTGGACGACCAGTGGATGGTGCTGATGCGCAAGGGCCATCCTGCCGCGACCGCCCCGTTCACCCTGGAGAAGTACCTGGAGCAGGGCCACCTGAAGGTCACCGGCGTGGGCAGCAGCATCGTGGACGAGATCCTGGCCGAGCGCGGGCTGGCGCGCCGCGTGATGTTCCAGGTGCCGACCTGGCTGGGCATGGTGCCCGTGATCGAATCCACCGACCTGGTCGCGGCCATGCCCGCGCACTGGATGCACAGCGTGCTGTCCGGCTCCAACTGCGTGGCCCATCCCATGCCCCTGCCCGAGATGGCGCTGTCCATCGACGCCGTCTGGCATCCGCGCAACGAGCACGACGCCGGGCACCGCTGGTTCCGCGAGCTGATCCACCAGATCTTCCAGGACGCATACAGCAAATCGCGGCTGCAGCAGCGCACTGGCAGCACTTAACGCAGCCCTCATGCTTTTCTGTGAAGATGCAGTCTTTCCGACGCCCAAGCCATGACTGCACAAGAACACACTCCAGCGCAGCAGCGCCGCAACCTCGGCCTGCTCGTGGCCGCCCAGTCCCTGGGGGGCGCCTCGCCGCCCATCATCATCTCGCTGGGGGGACTGGTCGGCCAACAGTTGTCCACCAACCCCACGGCCACCACGCTGCCGGTCAGCATCTACCAGCTGGGGCTGGCGCTGTCCACGCTGCCGGCCGCCTGGCTGATGCAGCGCCTGGGGCGGCGCGCGGCCTATGTGCTGGGCGCGGTGCTGGGGGTGGTCTCAGGCGTGATCGCGGCCCAGGGCATCGCGCATTCGGACTTCGTGACCTTTTGCATCGGCACGGCGCTGGCGGGCTTTTACGCGGCCTGCGTGCAAAGCTACCGCTTCGCGGCCACCGACGCCATGACCGACCCCGCCCAGCAGGCGCGTGCCATCTCGCGCGTGATGATCGGCGGGCTGATCGCGGCCATCATCGGCCCGCAGGTGGTGATCTGGACGCGCGACGCCCTGCCCATGACGCCGTTCGCGGGCAGCTTCTACAGCCAGGCCGTGCTGGCCCTGCTGGCCCTGCCCCTGCTGCTGGGCCTGAAGCTGCCGCCGCCCCAGGCGCGCGCCGTGGCCGGCGAGGCCCGGCCGCTGTCCGAGATCGCGCGCACGCCGCAGTTCATCGTGGCCGCCTCGGCCGGCGTGGTCAGCTACGGGCTGATGGCCTTTCTGATGACGGCCGCGCCCATGGCCATGGTGGGCTGCGGCCACAGCGTGGGCGAGGCGGCGCTGGGCATCCAGTGGCATGTGCTGGCCATGTTCGCGCCCAGCTTCTTCACCGGGCGGCTGATCGCGCGCTTCGGCAAGCGCCGCATCACGGCGCTGGGGCTGGCCATGATCGCCGCCTCGGCCGTGATGGCGCTGATGGGCCTGGAGCTGCTGCACTTCTGGGGTTCGCTGGTGCTGCTGGGCGTGGGCTGGAACTTCGGCTTCATCGGCGCCACGGCCATGGTCACCGAGTGCTACCGCCCCGCCGAGCGCGCCAAGGTGCAGGCGCTCAACGACTTCCTGGTCTTCGGCACCGTGGCCGTGGCCTCGTTCGGCTCCGGCCAATTGCTGCACACGGCGGGATGGGACGGCATCAACACCTGGATGCTGCCCATCGTGGGCGTGGTGCTGCTGATGCTGGCCGTGCAGGGCCGCGGACGCGGCGCGGGCTCGCCGGCGTGATCAGCGGCCCCGAACGGGCCGGCGGCTGCCCAGCCAGAGCACGGCCACCCAGGCCGCGAGCGCCAGGGCCAGCAGCACGGACAGATGGAACAGCGCGGCCTGCAGCGGCGCGCCTGCCTGGTTCAGCCGCAGCGAGGCCTGGATGGCCGCCGTGCTGGGCGACAGCCAGCGCAGGGCCTGCAGCAGCTGCGGCAGCGCCTCGGCCGGCCAGCTGAAGCCGCCGACGAAGGCCAGCGGGATGGAGGTGAACAGCACCACCTGCAGGGCGCGCTCGCGGTCGGCCAGCCACCAGCCCAGCAGGGCCGCCAGCCCGGCCACGGCGGGCACGAAGACCGCCAGCAGCGCCAGCGCCCCCCAGGGGTTGCCGCCGCGCGGGTAGTCGTGCCAGACGAAGATCCAGCCGAAGTAGTACAGGCCCGACAGCCAGCCCAGCGTGCACAGCGCCAGCAGGCGCGCGAGCCAGGTGCGCACGGGCGCCCGGGCCAGCCCCTGCTCGCGCCAGGTGCCCACCAGCAGGGCCCCGCCCATGAGCAGCGTCTGCTGCAGGATGATGAGGGCCACGGCGGCGACCACGAAGCTGCCATAACCTTCCGTCGGGTTGAACAGCGCCTGCATCCGCAGGTTGACGGGCGAGCGGCTGGCCTGGGCCTGCAGGCTGCTTTGCCCGCCGGCCGTCAGCCGCCGCAGCTCCACGCCCGCGGACACCGTGCCGAAGGCCTCGGCAAAGCCGTACTGCACCTGCTTGGCCGCCAGCGGATAGGCGCCATTGGCGTAGACCGGCACCACGGCCTCCTCGCTGCGCACCACGCGGCGCTTGAGATCGCGCGGCAGCAGCGCATAGCCCATGACGCGGCCATCGAGCAGGGCCTGCTGCGCCTGGGCCTCGTCTCCCGTGACCAGGGCCACCTCGATGCGCGGGCTGGCCTGGGCAAAGCGCAGCATCTGGCGCGCCAGAGCGCTGCCGTCATGCTGCACCACGGCCACGGGCACGCGCTGCACCACCTCCTGGCCGTAGAACCAGGGGTAGAAGAAGCCGTAGAGCACGGGCGCCCCCACCAGCAGCATGAGCACGCCCACGTCGCCGAACACGGCGCGCAGCGCGGCCAGGAAATCCTGCGCGAAGCCCCTGGCCATTTCAGCGCCCTCCCCATTTGTCGGGGCGGGACAGGCCGCGCGCAAGGCCGGCCGTCGCCAGCAGCACCAGCACCAGCGTGGCCAGCAGCAATCCCGCCACGATCGGCAGGCTCTGCGCGATGGGCGCGCCCATCTGCAGCTGCTCGATCTGCAGCCGCGCATAGTGGGTATAGGGCATGGACAGCGCCCAGGCCCGTGCCGAATCGGGCATGGCCAGCAGCGGAAAGCCCACGCCGCTGAACGCAAAGGCCGGCGCCGACAGCAGCCCGGCGCCCGACAGCGCCGTGCGCAGCGACAGTGTCAGCGCGGCCAGCAGCGCGCCCGCCGCCAAGCTCACGGCGATCAGCAGCAGCAGGGCCAGCCCCACCCAGGCCAGGCTGGCCGCACCGTGGCCCGGGTGCCAGCCGCGCCCGGCCGTCATCCACAGCAGGGCCAGCGCCCCGCACAGGCCCAGGCTGGCCCAGGCAAAGGCCAGCTTGCCCGCCAGCGCGCCCGCGATGGCGCTCCAGCCGGCGCGCTCCCGGCCCGTGGCCTCGGCCATCCACTGGCCCAGCGTGCGGTCGCGCAGCTCGCGGCCCACGGACCAGGCGCCGGCCGTCATGCCCAGGATGTGCAGCAGCGCCGGAATCAGCGCGGCCGCGAGGAACTGCTCGTAGTTGGTGGAGATGTTGAACAGCGAGACAAGGTGGGTGCGGACGGGCTCCATGCGCACGCGCAGCGCCTGGGCCGGGTCGCCGCGCCTGGCGCGGGCCTGCATCTCCACGCCTGCAGACAGCGTGCCCACGACCTGGCGCAGGTCGCGCTGGATCAGGCTGGAATGCGTGGCCAGCTGGGCGTTGTGCAGCAGCACCACGTCGGCCCCCCGGCCCTGCTTGATGTCGCGCGCAAAGCCCGGCGGGATCTGCACCACGGCGTAGGCGTCCATGGACTGCAGCGCCCACTGCGCCTCGGACGCATTGAGGGCCTGCGACTGCACGGCCAGGCCCGGCGTGGCGTCCAGCATGCGCACCAGCTGGCGCGACAGGCTGCTGTGGTCCTGGTCCCAGACGGCGATCGGCAGGCGCTGCGCCAGCCCCGCCGAGAAGATCCAGGCCATGAGCAGCAGCGCCAGCAGCGGCACCCAGCTGACCATGGCCAGGTCCCGGGGCCGTGCGCGCAGCAGCCGCCATTCGCGCCGCAGGCTGGCGCCGAAAGGCGTGGGTGGGTGCCGCAGGTTCACCGCCACCGGCCGCTCAGCGGCCGCCTTCCACGACCACGCTCATGCCCGGGCGCGCGCCGGCGATCGGCTTGGCGGGCCGCGCGCGGACCTCGAAGGTGCGTGCATCGAAGCCCTGGCCCGCGCGCGTGGCGCGCCAGGTGGCGAAGTCGGGCAGCACGCCCAGGTAGTAGACCTCGAAGTCCGCCTCGCGGTTGTCCAGCGCGGGCAGGCGGCCCGTGAAGCGGCTGCCCTGGGCGAAGCGCGCGAGCTGGTCCTCGCGCACATTGAGCACCACCCACTGGTCGGCCAGGTCCACCACGGTGACCACGGCCACGCCCTGGGGCGACAGCTCGCCCTGCCGGGCCAGGACCTGGGCCACCTCGCCGCCCACGGGGCTGCGCAGCGCGGTCTCGGCGCGCGCGGCCTCGGCCTCGGCGACCACGCCCTGCACCTGGCGCGCCTGGGCCCGGGCCGCGCTGCGGTCCTCCTGGCGCGCGCCCGAGGCGGCCATCTCGTACTGCGCGCGCGCCGCCAGCGCCTGGTCGCGCGCGGCGCGCCAGTTGGCATCGGCCTCGTCGCGCTTCTGGGCGGCGACCAGGCCTTGGTCATACAGGCTTTGCACGCGGCGCAGCGACGTCTGCGCCAGGTCGGCCGCCGTCTGGGCACGCTGCCAGTTCAGTTGCGCCATGCGCACTTCCTCGGGCCGGGCGCCGGCCTGCGCCTTGTCGGCCTGGGCCTGGGCGGCATCGCGCGCGGCCTCGGCCTGGGCCAGCTTGGCGCGCACCTCGGGGCTGTCCATCTCGATGAGCAGGTCGCCGGCCTGGATCGTCTGGCCCTCGGTGACCAGCACCTTGGCGATGCGCGCCGTGACCTTGGGCGCGACGTCGGTCTCGCGCGCCTCCATCTGGCCCTGGAAGTACAGCGGCGCGGGCTGGGCCGCGCGCCAGAAGCCCCAGGCCACGAGCAGCAGCACGCCCAGCACGATGGCGATGGCCAGCCAGGGGCGCCTGCGCGCCGGCCCGCCGGCAGGCGGGCCTTCGGGGGCATGGCGGGGAGTGTCGGGTGTGGCGGTGCTCATGGTGCGTCGGAGGGGATCTGTATGTCGGCCTGGGCCATGAATCGGTCGAACTCGTCGCTCTGGCCCGTGCTCTCCAGCAAGGCGGCCAGGGCCTGCACGTACTGGTTGGCCAGCTCGGCGCGCTGGGTCTGGACCTTGGCGAGATTCAGGCGCGCATCGATCAGGTCCAGCGTGGTGCTGGTGCCTTCCCGGAGCCCGGCCTCGCGCAGCCGCAGCAGCTCGCGCGCCAGGTCCTCCTGGGCCTGCTGGGACTGGTACTGGCGGCGCGCCTGCTCCACGCCCAGCCAGTTCTTTTCCACCAGCAGCGCGATGTCGCCGAGCGCCTGGGCATGGGTCAGCTCGGCCTGCTCGATCTTGCGCTGCGAGGACGCGGCCAGCGCGTCGCGGTCCAGGCTGTCCCACAGCGTCCAGCGCACGGCCACGCCGGCCACCCAGTTGGGCTTGCCGCCGGTGTTGACCTCGCGCGAGCCGAAGGCCAGCAGTTGCGGACGGCGCAGCGCCTCCTGGGCATCGTGCAGCGATTCGGCCTGGCGCTTCTTGGCCTGGACCTTGTCCAGGCCCGGATGGCGCGCCTGCGCGGTGGCGATGAAGCCGTCCAGCGGCGGCAGCGGCCGGCTGCTGACGAACAGCGGCGTGCTGGGCAGCACCTGGCGCTGCGCCTTGACGGTACGGGCCAGCGCGGCGGCGGCCAGGCCGGCATCGTCGCGTGCCTTGCGCGCCTGCTGCTCGGCATCGGCCAGCGCCGCCCTGGCCTGCAGCCGTTCGAGCTGGGAGATCACGCCGGCCTTGAGCATGCCTTGCGCCGCCGCGTCATGCGAACGCACGCCGTCGAGCGCGCGTTCGCGCAGCCGGGCGGCCCGCTCGGCCAGCTGGGCGCCGAAGTAGCGCTGTACCAGCAGCGAATGCAGCGCCTGGCTGCTGCCGGCGGCATCGGCCAGGGCTTCGTCGGTGGCCGCATCCAGGCCGCTGCGCACGGCATCGGACAGGCCGCCCAGGTACAAGGGCCAGACCAGGGACAGGCTGGCCGAGGCATTGCTGCGCTGGCGCTGCAGCGCGTAGGAGGTGGGCAGCTGCGGCAGCGAGGGGATGGCCGGCGCCACGGACGGCGGCAGCTGGCCGAGCACGCCATCGAGCGTGCGCCGCGCGGGATCGAGGTCGATGTCGGCATGGGCCGAATAGCGGTAGCCCAGGCCCGTGATGGCGACGGAAGGACCGCCCAGGCCCTCGGTGCCCTGGCGCCGCAGCCGGGCGCTTTCCACGGCCTTGGCGGACGCGGCCAGCTGGTCGGACCGCTCCAGCAGGGACTGGCGGGCCTGCGCGAAGCTCAGCGCGGCCGGCTGCGCCTGGGCCAGGCCACAGGCCAGCCCCAGCACCGCCAGCCAGGGGGAAAGACGCGCGCACAGTGCGCGCAATGGGAAGAACGGGGAAGCGCTCGATGTCATTGGAAAGTGGGGCGCCTTGGGGGGGTCACCAATGGAGGCGAAGCTTACATGCGCTTGCAGCCCCTGCCCCGTCGGACAACCGCCTGTACCGCGCCATCCGCGGCGCAGTGCGGGGCAGTTTCTGCGCGCAGGCACCGTCCCATGCCGCTACACTGGCGCCTGCCTGCGCGGATGCGCCCGAAAGGGCCTGCCCGCAGGCCTTTTCTCTGCCCGGCATCGGCCCGATGCCCCAACTGACCACCATGTCCACCGTCTTCAACTTCACCTTCGTCCCCTGGTTCCGGTCCGTGGCGCCCTATATCCACAAGTTCCGACACCAGACCTTTGTGGTGGGACTGACGGGCGAAGCCATCGCATCGGGCAAGCTCAGCTCCATCGTCCAGGACCTGGCCATGATCCAGGCCATGGGCGTGAAGATCGTGCTCGTGCATGGCTTTCGCCCCCAGGTCAACGAACAGCTGGCCGCCAAGGGACACGAGGCCCGGTACTCGCGCGGCGTGCGCATCACCGATTCGGTGGCGCTGGACTGCGCCCAGGAGGCCGCGGGCCAGCTGCGCTACGAGATCGAGGCCGCCTTCAGCCAGGGCCTGCCCAACACGCCCATGGCCGGCGCGCGCGTGCGCGTGATCTCGGGCAACTTCCTGACCGCGCGGCCCGTGGGCATCGTGGACGGCGTGGACTTCAAGCATTCGGGCCTGGTGCGCAAGGTCGATGTCAGCGGCATCCGCAGTGCGCTGGACATGGACGCCATGGTGCTGATGTCGCCCTTCGGCTTCTCGCCCACGGGCGAGGCCTTCAACCTCAGCATGGAGGAGGTCGCCACGCGCGTGGCCATCGAGCTCAAGGCCGACAAGCTGATCTTCCTGACCGAGGTGCCCGGCATCCGCCAGGACCCCAGCGGCCCGGCCGACGAGACCAACCCCATCGACACCGAGCTGCCCCTGGCCACGGCCCGCCGCATGCTGGCCGAGCTGCCCACGCCCGAGCAGCCCACGGACACGGGCTTTTACCTGCAGCACTGCGTGCACGCCTGCGAGCATGGCGTGGAGCGCAGCCACATCCTGCCCTTTGCCATCGACGGCGCCCTGCTGCTGGAGATCTATGTGCACGACGGCATCGGCACCATGGTCATCGACGAGAAGCTCGAGGAGCTGCGCGAGGCCACGCCCGACGACGTGGCCGGCATCATCCAGCTGATCGAGCCCTTCGAGAAGGACGGCACCCTGGTCAAGCGCAGCCGCACCGAGATCGAGCGCGACATCAACCACTACACCATCATCGAGCACGATGGCGTGATCTTCGGCTGCGCCGCCCTCTACCCCTATCCCAGCGCCAGGACCGCCGAGATGGCGGCCGTGACCGTCTCGCCCAAGAGCCAGGGCACGGGCGATGGCGAGAAGCTGCTCAAGCGCATCGAGCAGCGCGCCAAGGCCCAGGGGCTGGACAGCCTGTTCGTGCTGACCACGCGCACCATGCACTGGTTCATCAAGCGCGGCTTCCAGCCCGTGGACCCGGACTGGCTGCCCGAGGCGCGCAAGGCCAAGTACAACTGGGACCGGAAAAGCCAGGTGCTCGTCAAGAAGCTCTGATCAGCTCTTCACGGCGGCCTGCCAGCGCGCGGCCGCCCTGCCCGCCGCCGCCAGGGCGGCGTCGCGCTGGGGCGCCTCGGCCGGGCATTCGGTCAGGTAGCCCGTCACGATCAGCGGAGCGCTTTGCGGCGAGGGCCAGGCGATGATGGCGTCATTGGAGGTGCCGCGCTCGCCCGTGCCCGTCTTGCCGCCGACCCGCCATGCACCGGGCATGCCCGCGCGCAGCCTCCTGTCGCCCGTGCGGCTGGCCACCAGCCATTGCTGCAGCAAGGCGCGCGCGTACCCGTCCAGCACCGACCCCAGCAGCAGGCGCTGCATGCTCTGCGCCATGGCCAGCGGCGTGGTGGTGTCGCGCTCGTCGCCAGGCAGGCCTTCGTTGAGCTCGGGCTCCATGCGGTCCAGCCGCGTGCTTTCGTCGCCGCTGGCGCGCAGCCACTGCGTCAGCGCCTGGGGCCCGCCGCTGGCCTCCAGCAGCAGGTTGGCCGCCGTGTTGTCGCTGAGCACGACAGCGGCCTCGCACAGCTGCGCCACCGTCATGCCGCCGCCATCGCCCGCGCGTGGCTCGCTGGCCGGCGAATACGGCACGAGCTGGCTGCGTGCGTAGTGCACACGGCGCGCCAGCCGCTCTTCGCCCTGCTGGGCGCGGTGCAGCACCTGGGCCGCCAGCAGCAGCTTGAAGGTGCTGCACATGGGAAAGCGCTCTTCGCCGCGGTGGTCGATGCCGGAGCCCGTGCCGGCGTCGAGCACCGCCACGCCCAGGCGGCCACCCACGCCTTGCTCGATGCGCTCCAGCTCCCGCGCAAAAGCCTTGTCGGCCGCCCGGTGCTGCCGCGAAGGCTCGGCGCAGCCGGCCAGCCCTGCGGCGGCCGTGGCCAGGACGGCGCCAGCGGCCAGGAATTCGCGTCTTTGCATTGTTCTTCCTTTCCTCCAAAGATCGACAGACACAACGATAGCTTGGCGCCGTGAAGGCCACCAGCGGGAATAATTGACGCCAGCCCCAAGAAAAACTTTTGGCCCTGCCATGCAACTGCCCCTGAACGCCCTGCGCATGTTCGATGCCGCCGCACGCCACCTCAACTTCACGCGGGCGGCCGACGAGCTGTGCGTGACCCAGGCCGCCGTCAGCCAGCACATCCGCAAGCTCGAGGAGCGCCTGGGCAAGCCGCTGTTCAGGCGCCTGCCACGGGGACTGGCGCTGACCGACGAAGGCCACGCCCTGTGGCCGTCGGTGGCCGAGAGCTTCGCGCGGCTGGAGCAGTCGCTGCAGCAGATGGCCGAGCCGCGCCCGCGCGAGATCCTCACCGTGGGCGTGGTCGGCACCTTCGCCATCGGCTGGCTGATTCCCCGGCTGGAGCAGTTCCAGCAGCAGCACCCCTACATCGACCTGCGCCTGCTCACGCACAACAACCGCGTGGACCTGGCCGGCGAAGGGCTGGATGCGGCCGTGCGCTTCGGCGACGGTGCCTGGCAGGGCACGCGCGCCGAGATGCTGCTGCGCGCGCCGCTGACGCCCATGTGCACCCCGGCCCTGGCCCGGCGCCTGCGCCAGCCGGCCGATCTGGCCGGGCAGACGCTGCTGCGCTCCTACCGGCCGCAGGAATGGGAGAGCTGGTTCGCCACGCTGGAGCAGGCCGCCCCGCCGGCGCGCGGCGCCATGTTCGACTCCTCCCTGACGCTGGCCGAGGCAGCCGCCCAGGGCGCGGGCGTGGCCCTGCTGCCGGCGCGCATGTTCCAGCACCTGCTGCAGCAGGGCCGGCTGGTGCGGCCCTTCGCGCAGGAGGTGGACACGGGCGCCTACTGGCTGACCCACCTGCGCTCGCGCGCGCCCAGCGCGGCGCTCAGGACATTCCGGCAATGGCTGCTGGCGCAGCTGGATTCATAGAGGCCAGGGTTTTCATGGCCGGCGCTATGATCGGGCGCTTTTGCCCTGGCACGCTGCCTGCGCCGCCCACAGCCCACAGCCCACATCTCCATGACCCAGACCCTGCCGGTTCTCTATTCGTTCCGCCGCTGCCCCTATGCCATCCGCGCGCGCCTGGCGCTGGCCCATGCAGGCCTTGCCTGCGAACTGCGCGAGATCAACCTGCGCAACAAGCCGCAGGCGCTGCTCGACGCCTCGCCCAAGGGCACGGTGCCCGTGCTGGTGCTGGAAGACGGGCGCGTGATCGAGCAAAGCCTGGAGATCATGCTGCACGCGCTGCGCACCCACGACCCCGATGGCTGGCTGGCGCCCACCAGCGGCTCGCTGGACGACATGCTGGAGCTGGTCGAGCGCAACGACGGCTTCTTCAAGCAGGCCCTGGACCGCTGCAAATACCCCGAGCGCTATACGGCCGAAGAAGTCAACCAGGCCCAGGCCGACGCCCTGACCTGGCTGGCCGGACTCGACGACCGGCTCGCGGCCTCGGGCTACCTGTTCGGGCAGAACCCCGGCCTGGCCGACATGGCGCTGCGCCCCTTCGTGCGCCAGTACGCGCGCATCGACGAAGCCCAATGGAACGAGCAGCCCTGGCCACACCTGCAGGCCTGGCTGCAGCGCTGGATCGACTCGGCCCTGTTCGCCGAAGTGATGGAAACCTATCCGGGCTGGGTGCCCGGCACGCGCGGCCCGGTCTTCGGCGCCGACCGCGTGGCCAGCGACTGAATCCCCGGCCGCGGCCGGCAGGGACGGCATTGCCGCATAAAAGCTGGCATAGTGGCAGGCTGCTGCCATCGCACGTTCCCTTGCCGACATGACCCTCGCCACCCTGCTCGTCTTCTCGCTGGTCGCGCTGATCGCGATCATCACCCCCGGCCCCACCGTGCTGCTGGCCCTGGCCAATGGATCGCGCCATGGCGTGCGCAGGGCCCTGCCCGGCATGCTGGGCGCGGTGCTGTCGGACTTCGTGCTGGTGGGCGCGGTCGCGCTGGGCCTGGGCGCCCTGCTGGCGGCCTCGGAGTTCTGGTTCTCGGTGGTCAAGTGGGCGGGCGCGGCCTACCTGGCCTGGCTGGGCCTGCGCATGCTGCGCAGCCAGGGCGGCTCGCTGTCGGCGCCCGAGGGTGATGGCGGCGCGCACGGCTACAGCGCCCGCACCGTCCTCTTGAAGTCCTTCCTGGTGGCGGTGACCAACCCCAAGGGCTATCTGTTTTGCTCGGCCCTGCTGCCGCAGTTCATCGACCCGGCCGCCGCCCAGGCGCCGCAGTACATCGCCATAGCCCTGGTGTTCGCGCTGATCGATTTCCTGGTCATGCTCGCCTACGCCTTCGCGGGCTCGCGCGCCGCGCGGCTGCTGCGCGGGAGCGCCGTGCTGTGGCTGGACCGCCTGTGCGGCGGCATGCTGCTGGCGCTGGCCGGCTCGCTGGCGTTCTACCGGCGCGCCACGAACTAACGCCCGCGCTCAGCGCGGCGCCCCCATGGCCTCGTCCAGCTGCAGCACGGCCGCCGCGTTGGCCGTGCTGGTCGCCAACGTGTCGATGGCGCCCGTGCGCAGCGCGCCCAGGATGGCCGTGACCTTGCTGGCTTCGGCCGCCACGGCGATGACGTTGGGGATGCGCAGCAGGTCCTCGCGGCTCAGGCCGATGACGCGCTCCTGCATGGGCGTGGCGGCCGGCTGGCCGTGGATGTCGATGAAGTCGTAGCCCATCATGTCGCCCACCGTGCCCGCGCGGCGGGCGTCCGAGATCTCCTGCGCAGAGAACCAGCCCATGCGGGCCATGTTGCTGTCCACGCTGACATCGCCCACGCCGATGAGGGCGATGTCGGCGCGCCGCGCCTTGTCCAGCGTGTGCCGCACGGTGTCGTTGTCCAGCAGCGCCCGGCGCAGCTGCGGGTCGCCGACCAGGGCGGGCGCATACAGCGATTCGGACCGGCCGCCGAAGCGCGCGGCCAGCCGGCGCGCGATGTGGTCGGCGTTCATGGCCTCGCCACCCCGGTAGGAGCCGCCGATGGCGCTCACGAACTGGCATTCGCGCCGCGTGGCGGACAGCGCGTGCTCGGAGACCGCCGAGACGTTGCGCCCCATGCCCACGGCGACGATGGCGCCATCGACCAGGATGCGTTCGAGCTCACCGGCCACCAGGCCGGCCAGCAGCGCGCGCTGCTTGTCGGCATCCTGGTGGTCCACCGCGATCAGCGCGCGCTTGATGTGGAAGCGCTCGGTCAGCTGCCGCTCCAGGTCGGTGGAGACCACCGCGTGCTGGCGCACGCGGATCTCGACGACCCCCTCCTCCTGCGCCCTGCGCAGCATCCGCCCGACCGTGGCGCGCGAGATGCCGAACTCCCGGGACAGCTGCTCCTGCGTCCACCCGTCCACGTAGTACAGCGTCGCAAGTCGCGTCAGGTCGGCTTCGGTCAAGACGGTTCTCCATGGTGGGGGCGGGCAAGCCGCGCAGTGTAGCGCCGCTCACCGGGTCTGGCTACCGTGGGGCAGCAGCAGCACCTTGACCGAGTCCATGGAGTCGGCCACCCGGATGGCCGTCTCCCATTCGGACAGCGCATAGCGGTGGGTGACGATGCCCTCGGAGCGGACCAGGCCGCGCGCCAGCAGGTCGATGGCGATCGGATAGCAATGCGCGCTGAGATGGGCGCCGCGCAGGTCCAGCTCCTTTTCCTCGCCGATGATGGACCAGTCCACCGTGGTGTCGCGCCCGAACACGCTGAACTCCACGAAGCGCCCGAGCTTGCGCACCAGCTCCAGCCCCTGGGTCACGCCCGAGGGCGCGCCCGTGGTCTCGATGTACACGTCGCAGCCGTAGCCTGCGGTCAGCGCATGCACGATGGCCCTGGCATCCTCGCGCGCCGGATTGATGGTGACGTCGGCACCGCAGCGGCGCGCCAGCGCCAGGCGCTCGTCCACGAGGTCGATGGCCACCAGGGTGCGCGGCGTCTTCAGGCGCGCCACCTGGAGCATGAGCAGCCCCAGCGTGCCCGCGCCCGCGATCACCACCACGTCGTCCAACTGGATGTCGCCCCGGTTGACGGCGTGGATGGCGCAGGACAGCGGCTCGGCGATGGCGGCGTCCTCGAAAGCCACGCTTTCGGGAATGCGGTGCACCACGGCGCGCGCCGACAGGCGCATGTACTCGGCCATGCCGCCATCGGCCACCTCGCGCTGGAAGCCGTAGACATCGTGCACCTCGCACATCCAGCGAAAGCCGGTCTTGCAGAAGCGGCAGGCATGGCAGGGCACGATCTGCTCGGCGATGACGCGGTCGCCGACCCGCACGCCATGGTGCGCCTCGGCGCCCTCGCCCGCCTCCACCACATGGCCCCAGAACTCGTGGCCCGCGATGACCGGCGGGCGCACGTAGGCCGGCCGCCCCTTGTCCGGATCGCCCCAGAAGCGCGGCGCGCCGGCCCAGCACTTGCAGTCGCCCGCGCAGATGCCGCAGGAGGCCACGCGGATGACCAGCTCGCGCGGGCCCGCCCGCGGGCGGGCGACGCGCTCCAGCCGGTAGTCCCGGGGGCCGTGGCAGACCACGGCGAGCATGTTCGTATCGGTGGCATCGGGCACATCGGGCAGGTCGCCTGGCATGGTGTTCTCCTGGTTGGTCGGCAATGGGAAGGGGCTTGGCGGCGCGTCATGCCCTGCGGCGCGAGCTGTCCAGCAGCACGGCCCCGACGATGATCACGCCCTTGATCAGCTGCTGGTAGTACGAGGACACGCCCAGCAGGTTCAGCCCGTTGTTGATCACGCCGATCAGCAAGGCCCCGATGACGGTGCCGCCCAGGCCGCCCGTGCCGCCGGACAGGCTGGTGCCGCCGATGACCACGGCCGCGATGGCGTCCAGCTCGTAGGACACGCCGGCCTGCGGCAGCGCCGCCGTGGTGCGCGCGGCCAGCAGGATGCCGGCCAGTCCCGCCAGCAGGCCGCTGGCCACATAGGCCGCCAGCAGGATGGCGCGGGTGGGAATGCCGCTGGTCTTGGCGCTGCGCAGGCTGCCGCCCACGGCATAGAGGTAGCGCCCGGGCACGGTGTAGCGCAGCACGAAGGCGAACACGGCGATGACGATGGCGAAGATCACGATGGGCATGGGCACGGGCCCCAGGTGGCCGGCGCCTATCGCGAGAAAGCTCTCGGGCAGTTCGGACACCGGCATGCCGTCGTTGTAGATGTAGGTCAGCCCGCGCGCCGCGCTGAGCATGCCCAGCGTGGCGACGAAGGGCGGCACCGCCAGCCAGGCGACCAGCAGGCCGTTGACACCGCCCAGCAGCATGCCCACGCCCAGCCCGGCGCCCACGCTCAGCGCCAGCCCGTGGCCGTCGGCGGCCAGCCAGGCGGCGACCATGCCGGCCAGAGCCAGGATGGCGCCCACCGACAGATCGATCCCCGCCGTCAGTACCACGCAGGTCATGCCCACGGCCAGGATGCCGTTGATCGAGGTCTGGCGCAGGATGTCGGCCCAGTTGCCCCAGGTCATGAAGTGGGGGTTGGCCAGCGCCAGCGCGGCGCACAGGGCGATCAGCGCGATCACCACGCCATAGCGCTCGCGCAGGCTGCGCAGGTCCAGGGCGGGGCGGGCCATGGGCGCAGGCACGGCGGGGACGGGGAGTTTGCTCATGGAAGAACCTCGGAAGGGATGGCTGCAGGGGCTCGCCGGCCGTTCACTGGATGGAGTAGCCGCCGTCGATGACGATGTTCTCGCCCGTCAGCATGCCGGCATGCTCTTCGGCCAGGAACACGGCCAGCCGCGCGATCTCATCGGGCTGCGCGAAGCGGCCGGTGGGGATGAGCGCGCGCATCGCCTCGCCCACCGGGCCGGCCCAGGCCTGGCGTCCCAGCGGCGTGTCCACCACGGTGGGCGAGATGGCGTTGACGGTGATGCCATGCGCGGCCCATTCCAGCGCCAGCACGCGCGTCAGCCCCACCAGGCCGGCCTTGCTGGCGCAGTAGGCGGCATGGCGCCTGAGCGCGACCACGCTGGCCTGCGAAGCGAGGTTGACGATGCGGCCGTAGTGCCGGCTGCGCATGGCGGGCGCGACGGCCTGGGCCAGCAGCAGCGGCGCGGTGAGGTTCACGGCCAGCGTGCGCTGCCATGCCGCCTCGCTGACCTCGCCGGCCGGCTCCAGCAGCGCCACGCCGGCGCTGTTGACCAGGATGTCGATGCGGCCCGTGGCCTCCAGCACGCCGGCCACGGCCTGTTCGACACCGGCCTGCGCGGTCACGTCCACCACCAGCGCCATGTGGTGTGCCGGGTGTGCCGGGTGCGCCGGCCCCGCCAGGGTGGCCACGGCCGAGGCCAGCGCCTGGGCATCCAGATCCAGCAAGGCGACCCGCGCGCCCTGCCCGGCCAGCTGCCGCGCAATCGCCAGGCCGATGCCGCCCGCGCCGCCCGTGACCACGGCGGTGCGTCCCGCGAAGCCATGCGGCGTGCCGGCCGCGCTCATTTGCGCACCTTCTGGAGAAAGGCGTCGGCGTTGGCGGGCACGATGGCGGTCCAGGGCACCTCGTAGGACCTGGCCGTGCCGTCGCCCCAGGGCATGGTCTCGGCGTACTCCTTCCACACCACGGAGCGCGGCCGGTAGGACGGGCCGACGAGATGGCGCAGCAGCACGTCCAGCGCGCCCTGGGCCTGGGCCTGCGCGTCCTGGAAATTCGTGGTCATCTCGCCGCGCTTGACGGCATTGATGGCGGCGGCCACGCCGTCCACGCCCACCACCGGGATGGCCTTGATGTCCAGCCCCTTGGTCTTGATGGCCTGCACCGCGCCCAGGGCCTCGTCGTCGTTCTGGGCGATCACGCCCTGGATCTGGCCGGGAAACGCGGTCAGCCAGTTCTCCATCAGCGCCATGGACTCGGCGCGCGACCAGTTGGCGGTCTTGCGCGCCAGCACCTTCACCTGCGGATGGCGCGCCAGCACCTCGTCGTTGCCGCGCGCGCGCTCGATCTGCGCCGACTGGCCGATGGGCCCTTCGATGACGACGATGCTGCCCTTGCCGCCGATGGCCTTCATCAGCGCCTCGGCCTGCATGCGCCCGGCCACCACATCGTCGTTGCCCACGTAGGAGGTCAGCACATCACCCTGCACGCGCGTGTTCGACCCCACCACGGGAATGCCGGCCTTGACGGCCTTTTGCACCGGCGCGGCGCCGGCCTTGAGGTCGATGGGCACGAAGAGGATGCCGTCGTATTTCTGCGTGATCATGGTGTCGAACTGGTTGCTCTGCGTCAGCGCGTCGTAGTTGCCGTCGAACACGGTGACCTGCACCGTGCCGTCCAGCACGGCCGGGTGCGCCTTCAGCTCCTTGGTCCACATCTGCATGAACTCGCCCTTGAGCCCGTAGACGGCGGCGCCGATCCGGTAGGGCCTGGAAGAAGTCTGGGCCTGCGCCTGCGCCGGCAGCGCAGCGGCAAGGGCGAGCACGCTGGCGAGCGTGGCGATGAGTCGGCTCCATTGCATGGTCTGTCTCCTGTGAGTGCTGGGTGAAACTGCGAAAACCTTCAGGACGCGAGGTGCAGCAGCTGCTCTTGCGTCGCGCCGTGGCCGGCGATCACTTCGGCGAGGCGGCCCTTGCGGAAGATGGCGATGCGGTCGCTCACCTCCAGGATCTCGGGCGCCTCGGACGACACCACGATCACCGCGTGGCCCTGCGCGGCAAACGAGGCCAGGAAGGCATGGACCTCGCGCTTGGCGCCTTCGTCGATGCCGCGCGTGGGCTCGTCGCACAGCAGGCAGACGGGGCCGGTGGCCAGGCAGCGCGCCAGCACCACCTTCTGCTGGTTGCCGCCGCTCAGGCCCGAGACGGGCATGGCCGGGCTGGCCAGCTTGACGTGCAGGCGCTGCAGCAACCGGGCGACCAGCGCACGCTCGGACGCACCATCGACCACCCAGGCGCGGTGCAGGCCCGGCAGGGCCGACAGGCTGGTGTTGAAGCCCACCGACGAGGCCAGCACCAGCCCCGTGGCCTTGCAGTCCTCCGTCACCAGGGCCAGCCCCGCCCTGATCGAGGCCGCCGGACGGCCGCGGGGCAGGAGCCGCCCGTCCAGGCGGGCCTCGCCGCGGTCTGCACGCGTGAGTCCGTACAGGCAGTTGAGGAACTCGCTGCGCCCCGAGCCCAGAAGGCCGTAGATGCCCAGCACCTCGCCAGGGGCCACCTGCAGGCTGATGTCCTCGAACTCGCCCTGGCGCGTGAGCCCGTGCACCGACAGCAGCGGCTGCGCCTGCGCCGGCGGCCTGCAGGGCCGCTGCGCGCCGCCCACCTCCCGGCCCACGATGAGCTTCACGAGCTGGCGCCGGTCGATGTCGGCCAGCCGGCCCGCCTGCACGAATCCGCCATCGCGGAACACCGTGTAGCTGTCGGCGATCGTGAAGATCTCCGTCAGGCGGTGCGACACGTAGAGGATGCCGGCGCCCTGCGCCGTGACGCGGCGGATGGCATCGAACAGGATGGCCGTCTCGCGCTCGCCGATGGCCGAAGTCGGCTCGTCCATGATGATGAGCTCGCCGTGCCGGCTGAAGGCCTTGGCGATCTCCACCAGCTGGGTCTGCGCCAGGCTCAGCCGCCGCATGGGCAGGCGCGCGTCGATGTCGAAGCCCAGCCGGTCCAGCAATGCCTGGGCCTTCTCGCGCAGCGCCCTGCGGTCGACCACGAAGCCCGCGCGCCGGGGCTCGCGGCCCAGGAAGATGTTTTCCGCCACGCTCATGCCCGGCACCGGCGACAGTTCCTGCGTGATGATGCAGATGCGGTGCGACAGCGCCTCGTGGGGGGAGGAGAAGTCCACCGGCCGCCCCTTGAGCAGGATCTCCCCGGCATCGCGCCGCAGCAGGCCCATGACGATGTTCAGGAAGGTGGACTTGCCCGCGCCATTGCCGCCGCACAGCGCGTGCACGCTGCCGGCCTGCAGTTCGAGGCAGCCGTCGCGCAGCGCCGGCACGCCGCCGAAGCGCTTGGCCACGCCCCGTGCCTGGAGCAGCGCGGCGCTCATGATCCGCCCTCCGCGGCGGGGCCGCGCGCCGATGCGGCCTGCGCACGCTCGAAGCCGGTGATGGCATCGACCTTCAGCGCCGAGCCGCCGCCGTCGAAGGTCGATGCCAGGAAGCGGTCCACGATGGCCTTGGCCAGCTCCACCCCGATCACGCGCGCGCCCAGCGTGATGATCTGCGCGTCGTTGCTGCGGCTGGCGCGCTCGGCCGAATAGGTGTCGTGGGCCTGCGCGGCACGGATGCCCGCCACCTTGTTGGCGGCGATGGCCATGCCGATGCCCGTGCCGCACAGCAGGATGCCGCGCTCGTGCAGGCCGCCGGCAATGGCCTGCGCCACGGCGATCCCGATGTCCGGGTAGAGCACCGGCTTGCCGTCGTGCGTGCCGAAATCGGCCACCGCATGGCCCTGGGCCAGCAGATGCTGGCGCAGGACGTTTTTCAGTTCATGGGCGGCTTCGTCGCAGCCGATGGCAATGTTCATGGCAGCCTCTGCGCAAAAAATCATTCAATGCTCAAAAGAGCAGTTGTTTTTTACCATCTCACAATCCACATTGCCCTGTCAAATGCGAAAAACTATCGATTACCCTGGTAGAAAACCGATGGCAAGCGATTGACTTGCCGATCCATCGCAATGAAGAATGATTTTTGAATGATCATTTGATCACTCATCCGCCATCAGACCAACCGCTTGCAGAGAGGAGACCAGCGCATGGCCGCAACGAATCGCGTGATCAATGACCCGAACCGGGTGGTGGAGGACATGCTGGCGGGGTGGCTGGCCGCCCACGCCGATACGCTGTGCCCCGGCGAAGGCAATGCGCGGGTGGTCCGCCGGCGGGCAGCCCCGTGCCGGGGCAAGGTGGGCATCGTGACGGGCGGCGGGTCGGGCCACGAGCCGGCCTTCCTCGGCTATGTGGGCGAAGGCCTGTGCGACGCCGTGGCCGTGGGCGAGATCTTTTCCTCGCCCACGGCCAGGAGCTTTCTCGACGCCATGCGTGCGGCCGATGGCGGCGCCGGCGTCGCCTGCCTGTACGGCAACTACGCAGGCGACCAGATGAATGTGGCGATGGCCATGCAGCAGGCCGAGGCCGAGGGCATTACGGTGCGGGCCGTCGTCGCCAACGACGACGTGGCCTCCGCGGCCCGCGGCGACGAGGCCATGCGCCGCGGCGTGGCCGGTGAAATCCTGCTGTGGAAGATCGCCGGCGCCAAGGCCGCGATGGGCGCCAGCCTCGACGAGGTCATCGCTGTCGCGCAGCGCGCCATCGCCGCCACGCGCAGCATGGGCATAGGCCTGTCGGCCTGCGTGATTCCCGCCGTGGGCAAGGCCAATTTCCACATCGAGGCCGGCACCATGGAAGTGGGCATAGGACACCATGGCGAACCGGGCGTGGGCGTGCAGCGCACCGCTTCGGCGGCCGGCATGGCCGATCTGCTGCTCGGCGCCCTGCTGCCGGACCTGCCCTTCGCGCCGGACGACCGCGTGGCCGTCGTGCTGTCCGGCCTGGGCGCCACGCCGCTGATGGAGCAGTACATCCTCTACGGCGAAGTGGCCCGGCGGCTGCAGGAGCGCGGCATCACCGTGGCCTTCCAGCGGGTGGGCAACCTGTTCACCTCGCTGGAGATGATGGGCGTCACACTCACGCTGATGCGGCTCGACGCGGAGCTGGAGGCCTGCCTGAAGGCCCCCTGCCAGTGCGCCGCCCTGTCGATCGCCGGCCCGCCACCCGTGGCGGACCTTGCCGTGGCGCGGCAGCAGCGCACCGCCCGCCAGGCCGCCACCCCGCCCGCCCCGCAGCAGCCCGCACTGCGGCGCAGCCCCGAGGGGGCCTGCATCGCGCTGGACGGCGCGGGCGGCCTGGTGCGCGAGCTGATCGCCACCATCGTGAGCCACCGCGACTTCCTCAGCGAGATCGACGGCCTCATCGGCGATGGCGACCACGGCGTCAACATGGCCAAGGGCTTTTCAGGCTGCGCGGCGCGGCTCGATGCCCTGGGCGAGCGCCAGGCGGCCCGGCTGCCGGCCGCGCTGCAGCAACTGTCCCAGGCGCTGATGGACGATATCGGGGGCTCGATGGGGCCGCTGTACGGCGGGTTCTTCCGGGGGTTCGCCGAAGTTCTCGAACCTCAGGAGCAGCTCGATGCAGGGCTGTTCGGCGAGGCCCTGGCCCGGGCCTTCGCGAACGTGCAGGCGCTGGGTGGCGCCCGCGTGGGGGACAAGACCCTGGTCGACACCCTGGCGCCCGCCTGCCGGGCCTATGACCTGGCCTTGCAGGCCGGCGCCGGTTTTTCCGAGGCGCTGCAGGCCATGGCCGCCGCCGCCGAGGCCGGCAAGGAATCCACCAGGGGACTGCAGGCCCGCATCGGCCGCTCGGCCCGCCTGGGGCCGCGCTCGGTCGGTGTGCTCGATGCCGGAGCCACTTCCTGCTGGCTGATCCTGAGCGCCATGGCCGGCTCGCTCAGGCGCCAGCTGGGATGAGGGCTGTTCTCAGGCGCGGCGCGCGGCGCCCGGGCGCCTGGCCAGCAGCACCAGCAGGACCACGCTGAACAGGGCGAAGCAGAGGAAGGACCAGTTGGCGATGGAGCCGCCCAGCAAGCTCCAGTCCACGGCGGCGCAGTCGCCGGAGCCGCGGAAGATCATGGGCAGGGAGCGGCTGATGGGGTAGTTCTCGATCATGCCGTAGAAGTCGCGGCCGCAGGTCGCGAACTCGGGCGGATACCACTGCAGCCAGCTCTGGCGCGCAGCGACGAAGGCGCCAAAGCCCGATGCAAGCAGCGCCAGGATGCCCCAGCCCATGAGCCAGCCGCGCGCGCCGCGCGCCGCCCCCAGGCCCGTGAAGAGGGCCACGCCGATCAGCGCGTAGCGCTGCACGATGCACATCGGGCAGGGCTCCAGGCCCACCACGTGCTGCAGGTACATGCCGAAGGCCAGCATGGCCACGCAGGCCAGGCTGATGAGCGCCAGGATGCGGCGCGGAGCATTGTCAAACCATTGAAGCATTCTTGTCTTTCGTCACCCGGTTGAATGAAATCAGGGCTGCGGCGCCAGCTGGCGCCACAGCCCTGAAGCGGGTGCGAAAGCCGTTGCCGCGCCGTCAGATGCCGGCCGCCGCGTCCAGGAACACCTTGGCGCGGCGCGGTGTCACCACCAGGGTCTCCCCTTCGCGCAGGCCCATGTCCCTGAACTGCTGCGCAGGAATCTGCGCCTCGATCAGCCCGCCCTCTTCGGCATTGTCCGTGCTTTCGGTGCTCTCCGAGGGAATAAGTTCCAGCCGCGCGATGGGCCCCACGACGATGGCGCGGGCCAGCTGCACGACGATGCCCGTGGGCCGCCCCTGGATGTCCAGGTTCTGGCCCGGCGAGTAGCGCTCCACCTCCAGGTCGTGCGGCCGCACATAGGCGAAGGCCTTGCTGTCGCTGGCGCCGTGGGCGTCGTGGCTGTCCAGCTGCGTGCCGTCGTCCAGGTAGACCCGGCCATCGCTGGCCCGGCCCTTGAACAGGTTGACGTCGCCCAGGAAGCCATAGACGAAGGGCGTGGCCGGGTTGTCCCAGACCTGCTGGGGCGTGCCCTCCTGCTCGATGCGCCCCTGGTTGATGACGACCACGCGGTCGGCCACCTCCAGCGCCTCTTCCTGGTCGTGGGTCACGAAGATGGAGGTCACGTGCAGTTCGTCATGCAGGTGGCGCAGCCAGCGGCGCAGTTCCTTGCGCACCTTGGCGTCCAGCGCGCCGAAGGGCTCGTCCAGCAGCAGCACCTTGGGTTCGACCGCCAGCGCCCGGGCCAGCGCGATGCGCTGGCGCTGGCCGCCCGACAGCTGCGAGGGAAAGCGCTCGGCGATCCAGTCCAGCTGCACCAGCTTGAGCAGGCTCATCACCTTCTCGCGGATCTGGGCCTCGCTGGGGCGCTGGCCGCGCGGCTTCACGCGCAGGCCGAAGGCCACGTTCTCGAACACCGTCATGTGGCGGAACAGCGCGTAGTGCTGGAACACGAAGCCCACGTTGCGCTCGCGCACGTGGACGTCGGTCGTGTCCTCGCCGCTGAAGTGGATGCTGCCCACGTCGGGCGTCTCCAGGCCCGCGATGATGCGCAGCAGCGTGGTCTTGCCGCAGCCCGAGGGGCCGAGCAAGGCGATGAGTTCGCCGGACTTGATGTCCAGGCTCACATCGCGCAGGGCCTGGAAATCGCCGAACTGCTTGCTGACGTTGCGTATTTCAATGCTCATGGTGTTGCTCTTGCTCTTTTCTGGTCGGGGCCGGCGGTTCAGGACACCTGCGGCGACTGCGCCACCTGCGAGGGCGGCGTGGGGCGCTCCGGGGGCAGGTCGGCGGCGGCCTTGGCCTGCTGCTCGGCACGCCATTCGGCCACGGACTTGATGACCAGGGTCACCAGCGCCAGCAGGGCCAGCAGCGAGGCGGCGGCGAAGGCGGCGACCGACTGGTACTCGTTGTAGAGGATCTCGACGTGCAGCGGAATCGTGTTGGTCTGGCCCCGGATGTGGCCCGAGACCACGGACACGGCGCCGAACTCGCCCATGGCGCGCGCATTGCACAGGATCACGCCGTACAGCAGGCCCCACTTGATGTTGGGCACGGTCACCTTCCAGAAGGTCTGCCAGCCGGTGGCGCCCAGCACGATGGCGGCCTGCTCCTCGTCGCTGCCCTGGGCCTGCATCAGCGGGATCAGCTCGCGCGCGATGAAGGGGAAGGTCACGAACACGGTGGCCAGCACGATGCCCGGCACGGCGAAGATGATCTTGATGTCATGCGCGGACAGCCAGGGGCCGAGCCAGCCCTGGGCGCCGAACACCAGCACGTACATCAGGCCCGCCACCACGGGCGAGATCGAGAACGGCAGGTCGATCAGCGTGATCAGGAAGGCCTTGCCACGGAACTCGAACTTGGCGATGCACCAGGCCGCCGCCACGCCGAACACCAGGTTCAGCGGCACGGCGATCAGCGCCGTGATGAGGGTCAGCCGGATGGCCGACCAGGCATCGGGCTCCTGCAGGCCGGCGACATAGGCATCCCAGCCCTTGCGCAGCGCCTCGGTGAACACGGCGGCCAGCGGCAGCACGAGGAACAGCCCGATGAAGGCCAGGGCGATGCCCGTGAGGATCCAGCGCACGGCACGCGGCTCGGTGGTGGTGAGCTTTTCGTGCCGGCCTTTGAGCGGCGCCGTGAGCTTGTAGGCCAGCACGGCCAGCACCAGCACGGCGCCGACGACCTTGAGCAGCAGGCTTTCTTGTTGCGACAACTCCATCATGCGCCTCCCGAATGCTTGCGCTGCCATGCCTGCAGCGCGTTGATGACCAGCAGCATCACGAAGGAGAACAGCAGCATCACCACGGCCACGGCCGTGGCGCCCGCGTAGTCGTATTGCTCCAGCTTGCCGATGATGATCAGCGGCGTGATCTCCGAGATCATGGGCATGTTGCCCGCGATGAAGATCACCGACCCGTACTCGCCGATGGCGCGCGCGAACGCCATGGCAAAGCCCGTCAGCAGGGCCGGCGTGATGGCCGGCAGGATGACCTTGTAGAAGATCTGCCAGCGCGATGCGCCCAGGCTGGTCGCGGCCTCTTCCAGTTCCTTTTCCGAGTCCTCCAGCACGGGCTGCACCGTGCGTACCACGAAGGGAAGGCCGATGAAGATCAGCGCGATGACCACGCCGTTGGGATTGAAGGCCAGCTGGATGCCGCGCGGCTCCAGGAACTGGCCCACCCAGCCGTTGCCCGCCAGCAGCGCCGTCAGCGAGATGCCGGCCACGGCCGTGGGCAGGGCAAAGGGCAGATCGACCAGGGCGTCGACGATCTTCTTGCCCGGAAACTGGTAGCGCACCAGCACCCAGGCGATCAGCAGGCCGAACACCAGGTTCACGCAGGCCGCGGCGAACGAGGCGCCGAAGGTCAGCCGGTAGGAGGCCAGCACGCGCGGCGCGGCCACGGCATCCCAGAACTGGGCCCAGGTCAACGAGAAGGTCTTGAGCAGCAGTGCCGACAGCGGGATCAGCACGATGAGGCTCAGGTAAAACAGCGTATAGCCCAAGGTCAGCCCGAAGCCGGGCAGAACGCGCTTGGCGCCGCGCCCCCGGCGCGCCGCACCGGAGGGTGCGGGCGCGGGAGCGTCGGCGCCAGGCCTTGGGCTGGTCGGAACGGCAGACACCATGTTGGATTCCAAATCAGCCAGTGGGGAGACGGGGCCTCGGGCGGGCGCTGCCGCCGCGGGGCATGCTTGGGTGCTTACTTGCCAGGGACGTAGATCTTGTCGAACTGGCCGCCGTCGTTGAAGTGCACCTTCTGGGCTTCGGACAGGGAGCCGAAGTACTTGGAGACCGTGAACAGCTTGATGGGCTTGAACAGGTCGGCGTGCTTCTTGAGCACGGCCTCGGAGCGCGGGCGCAGCGCGTGCTGGGCCGCGATCTCCTGCGCCTCGTCAGAGTACAGCCACGCCAGGTAGTCCTGGGCCAGCTGGCCCGTGCCCTTCTTGGCCACGGTGCGCTCGACCACGGCCACGGGGTTCTCGGCCACGATGGACACCGAGGGATGGATGGCGTCGACCTTGCCCTTGCCGAACTCGCGGTCCACGGAGATCACTTCCGACTCGAAGGTGATCAGCACGTCGCCGATGTTGCGCTGAAGGAAGATGCTGGTCGCATCGCGGCCGCCCTTGCCCAGCACGGGCACGTTCTTGTAGAGCTTCTGCACGAACTCGGCGGCCTGCGCATCGGTGCCGCCCTTCTCGCGCACCGAGCCCCAGGCGGCCAGGTAGGCGTAGCGGCCATTGCCGCCGGTCTTGGGATTGACCACCACGACCTTCACGTCGGGACGGATCAGGTCGCTCCAGTCCTTGATGTTCTTGGGATTGCCGTTGCGCACCAGGAACAGCATGGTCGAGGTGGTGGGCGATGCGTCATTGGGGAATTTCCTGGCCCAGTCCTTGGCGACCACGCCGCTGTCGGCCAGGAACTGCACGTCGGTCGTGGTGTTGAAGGTGACCACGTCGGCGGCCAGGCCGTCGTTGACGGCGCGCGCCTGGGCGCTGGAGCCGCCGTGCGACTGGTCCACCTTCACATCCACGCCCTTGGTCTTCTTGTAGTGGGCGATGAAGGCAGCGTTGTAGTCCTTGTAGAACTCGCGGGCCACGTCGTAGGAGACGTTGAGCAGCTGGTTCTGTGCCGATACGGTTCCGGCGGCGGCCAGCGCCAGCGTGGCCAACAAAGTCTTGAGCTTCAAAGAATGCATGTTCGCTGCCTTTTATTCGTGAATGGATGCTGCGGTGGATTCACAGACGGTCACATTGTGCGAAAACGTTCTTAAAACTCAAAAGACTATATTTTTGTTTGTTAATGGCTTGTTCAAATATAAGACCGGGCGCAAAAGCCTCACAGGCGTGCCGCCAGCGCGCCCGCACCGGCGCCGGGACCTGCGGCGATGCGGCCGCGCGCCGGCTGGGGCTGGGACTGGACGGGGGCCGCGCGCCACAGGTCCTGCGCCAGCAGCGATTGCAGCAGGGCCAGGCCCAGCGGCCAGTCGCCGAAGCCCGCTTCCACATTGATGTGGCCGGCGTTTTGCAGCCGCACGAACTCGCTGCCCCAGGCCCGCGCATAGGCGCCGGCACGGCGGATCGGACAGTAGGGGTCGTTGCTGCTGGCCACCAGCACGCTGCGGTAGGGCAGCGGCGCATAGGGCACGGGCGCGAAGTCGGCCAGCTGGGCGCGGCGCTCGGGATCGGCGGGCGCCACCAGCAGCGCGCCCTGGACGCGGGCGCTGGCCTGGGGCCCCATGTGCACCGCCGTGATGCAGCCCAGGCTGTGCGCCACGATGACCACGGGGCCGGGCCGGGACAGCACCTGCGCCTCCAGCGCCGCCACCCAGGGCTCGCGGTGCGGCACCAGCCAGTCTTGCTGCTGCACGCGCTCGGCATGGGGCAGTTGCTCCGCCCACAGGCTCTGCCAGTGGTCGGGGCCCGAGTTGCGCCAGCCTGGCACGATGACGATGCGGTGGGGATCCATGGGTGCTCCTGCTTGTCCAATGCTGGACATTGGCCCGGATTGTGAGCAGTCCCGCCGCCAAACCCAACGAACGATTTGTTGTTTTCTTATGGCCCCGCGCGGCCGTCGCGCGGGGCCGGCCCCGGCTGTGCGGCGCTCGGCGCCAGGCTGTTGCGCCCCGGCATGGTCTCCCCCAGGAAATCCAGGAAGTGCCGCACGGCCGGCGCCAGGCCGCGCCGCGACGGGAACACGGCGTGCACGATGCCCTGCGGCGGCTCCCAGTCCGGCAGCAGATGCACCAGGCGGCCCGTGGACAGCGCCTCGTGGCACATGTAGTCGGGCAGCCAGCACATGCCGCTGCCGGCCAGCGCCGCGAATTTGAGGGTCAGCAGGTCGTCCACCACGTAGCGCGGCTGCAGCTGCAGGCGGTGCTCGCGCCCGTCGGGGCCGACCAGCAGCAGGCTCGACTGCCCGTCCACCGCCGACATGGCCATGCTGTCCAGGTGCTGCAGATCGGCGAGGCTGCGCGGCGTGCCCTGGCGCTCCAGCAGGTCCGGGCTGGCCACGAGGATCTGGCGCGCGACATCGAGCCGCTTGACCACCATGGAGCCGCTGTCATCGAGCGTGGGCCGCACGCGCAGCGCCACGTCGATGCCCTCCTCCACCAGATTCACGGGGCGATTGGTGACCTGCATCTCCACATGCACCAGGGGGCAGCGCTGCAGGAACTGCGGCATCAGCTCGCCCAGCACGGTCTGCGCCAGCGTGACAGGGCAACTCACGCGGATGGTGCCGCGCGGCTCGGTCTGCACCTCGGCCACGGTGTCGGCCGCCGCCAGCGCCGCGTCGCGCATGGCCTGGCAGTGGCGCAGGTAGGCCTCGCCCACCTGGGTCAGCGACAGCTTGCGCGTGGTGCGTTGCAGCAGGCGCACGCCCAGGCGGGATTCCAGCTCGGCCACGCGCCGCGACAGCCGCGACTTGGGAATGCCCAGCGCCCTTCCGGCCGCCGCGAAGCCGCCGCGCTCCACGACTTCCGCGAAGTACAGCATGTCGTTGAGATCCATCATTTCACCACCCTCCCACGCTAGATTGAATTCATATTCAGGACAATCTATCGCAAATTTGAGGACTTATCAAAGACTCCATCCAAATTCACAATTTATCCCATGGTCAGCCTCTCCCTGCGTTCCCGAGGGCGGCCCCGACCACCGAACCAACCCCTGGAGCAAATTCCATGCAAGTGCTGCACATCGACTCTTCCATCACCGGCGCCGCCTCGGTGTCCCGCCAGCTCACCGCACAGACGGTGGCCGCGCTGGTGGCGGACAACCCGGACGCCCGGGTCGACTACCTGGACCTGGCCGTGAACGCGCCCGACCACCTGAGCGCCGAGTCCATGGGCTTTCGCACCGGACAGGCCGCCACCACGCAGGCCGAACGTGCGCAGAACGCCATCTCCGAAGCCCTGGTGACCCAGTTCCTGGCCGCCGACGTGGTGGTGGTGGGCGCGCCCTTCTACAACTTCACGATTCCCAGCCAGCTCAAGGCCTGGATCGACCGCATCGCGCAGGCCGGCCGCACCTTCCGCTACACGGCCGCGGGCCCCGAAGGCCTGGCCAAGGGCAAGAAGGTGATCATCGCCTCCTCGCGCGGCGGCATCTACTCCACCAGCGAGATGGGCCAGGCGCTGGAGCACCAGGAAAGCTACCTGAAGACCGTCTTCGGCTTCCTGGGCATCACCGATGTCAGCATCGTGCGCGCCGAAGGCGTGGCCATGGGCGATGAATCCAGGGCCAAGGCCCTGGCTGGCGCCCGGCAAGACATCGTGGCAGCCCGCTCTTTCGCCGCGAACCAGGAAGCCACGCTGGCCGCCTGAGGCATGGCCGCAGGCCGGCCCCCTTGAAGAACATGCCCCGCAGCGCAGCACGCGCGGCGGGGCATGTTCGTTCGGGAAGGTGCTTTTTCAGTCCCAGCGCTGGTTGGCGGAACCT